>CBDCGJ010000015.1:0-55991 GCA_965216645.1 Alphaproteobacteria bacterium
CCGACTGCGAATTCGAAAACTTGCTAGATGCAAAAATAAACGAATTCGAACAAGTTGTTCGCCCATTGACTAATGAGGAGCGAGAGGACCTAGATAACAACGAGGTACGCAAACGCATCAGGCACAACGCAAATGTTCACGCCATTACTGTCGACGGCAGCGAGGTAGTAAAATTCCTCAGCACGAAAGGTCTTTGCATAATAAAGATTCCTTGGCCTGAGAAATGCTTCGTTGTCGGTAGTTATCCTGTTGCCAAACTAACGCACCCTAGAAAGCCAAACATTACAGATCCATCTGTAGAAAATTGGCTACCTTTAGCAACAGATGTTGCAATTTCTCCAGGGTTTGAAGCAGGCCAATACGTACTTAAGGAAATCGGAAAAGCCTCTGATGTCAGAGCAATTAACATTGCTATTGCCCGTCAAAGCAACATTTTCGCAAGTCGGTCTACGGCCTTGACCAGCTCTCTTGTCCGCCCGCGCTAACTCAAGAAATCCATATCGATGGCGCCCGGGCCGAGAATGAAGATTACGGCTAAAGCAGAATGCACGACTTGACCAATTAGGACGGATGGTGATCCGCAACAATCTGGAGAGGCGGATGGACAACTTCTAATACCCGCCGACTTCGCCGAGGCAATTGCCGACCGCTACCGCTTCGAAGCGAGAGACGAGATCGAGGTGAAGGGCAAGGGCAGGATGCGCACGAGTTATTTGGTGGGGGCAGCGTAGTTCACCGTTAACAATTCCCAAGCCCTTGTGGCTGCTTCGTAAGTTCGTGTTTTTTCGGTTTTGAGATTGCAAGAATTTGGCTTGGTTGGCGCCGTTTTCTTGCGATTTCGATTCCCTTTTTGAGCCGTTTGTGATTCCTTCGAGTGAGTGATTTGGAGGAATTCCATGCGTCCGAGGGAAGCGGCCCAAAGCCGATCATGACGACCTGTTCCTGGTCCGTCTCGACGGCCTTTTGAACCCGCGCCACGAGTTGGTACAGCTGGCCGACAAGATCGATTGGGACTGGCTCGACGAGGAACTGGCGCCCTATTTCTCCGACCAGGGCCGGCCGGCGGAGCCGGTGCGGTTCATGATCGGGATGTTTCTGTTGAAGCATAGCTACAACCTGTCGGACGAGCAGGTCTGGGCACGCTGGGTCGAGAACCCCTATTACCAGTACTTCACCGGCGAGGAGTTCTTCCAGCACCGGCTGGTGCACGAGCGCTCCGGCATGAGCCACTGGCGCAAGCGGATCGGCGACAAGTTGGAGATCCTGTTGGCCGAAAGCCTGCGCATCGCGCACGACACCGGCGCCCTCAAGAAACGCGATCTGGCCCGGGTCACGGTCGATACCACGGTGCAGCCCAAGAACGTCACTTTCCCGACCGACGCCAAGCTCCTCAACAAGGCGATCCAGGAACTGGGCAAGCTGGCCAAGCGGCACGATGTCAAGCTGCGGCAATCCTATACCCGGGTGGCCAAGCGGGCGGCGATCAAGGCCGGGCGCTACGCCCATGCCAAGCAGTACAAGCGCATGAACAATCGGCTGAAGTTTCTGAAGACCCGGCTCGGCCGGCTGATCCGCGACATCGCCAACAAGATCGAAAACGATGCGGACCTGAAACAGGTCTTCGCCGGCCCCCTGGCCAAGGTCCGTCAGATCAAGAGCCAGAAACAACGCCAGCGCGGCTGGAAGCTCTATTCCTGGCACGCGCCGGAGACCGAATGCATCGGCAAGGGCAAGGCCCAGGCGCCGTACGAGTTCGGCGTCAAAGTCTCGCTGACCGCCACCAATAAGACCTGTAAGGGCGGCCAATTCATCCTCCACGCCAAGGCCCTGCCGGGCAATCCTTATGACGGCCACACATTGAAAGAGGTGCTCGAGAAGACCGAGGCCCTGACCGGGCGGGAGATCGAGCGCGCCTATGTCGACAAGGGGTATCAAGGCCACGACGCGCCGCGACCGCTCCGGGTCTTCAAATCCGGCCAGAAACGCGGCGTGCATGGTCAGATCAGGAAGGAACTCAGGCGGCGTAGCGCCATCGAGGCGGTGATCGGTCACTGCAAGACTGACGGCCACCTGGGCCGCAACTATCTGAAGGGCCGCCAAGGCGACCAGATCAACGCCATCATGAGCGCCGTCGGTTACAACTTCCGCCTCATCCTGAGATGGCTGCGCCATCTCTTGCGCCAAATCATCACCGCCATCCTGGCCGGAAGGATCCCAAATTCAACCCTAAAAACCGCTTCTTAACACTGAACTAAATCGGTTACCGCCAAACCTGATATAGACGTTAACTGTGAAGCAAGCCGCGCAACTCATGAACGTGTCGGAAAGAAGCGTCTATTATGCCAAGAAGTTAAGGCGATCCGGCAGACAAGACTTATGTGAGTGTGTGGAGCGAGGTGAACTTAAAATCTCGGCCGCGTTGAAGCTTGCCTATCCTGACGAGGTGGTCAAGTCTGATTTCTGCTGGATAAATTCTCTGCGGCGGTTTTGGTTGATGCTTGTTTGACGAGGCCGGTTTGGGTCTCGTATTCGGTGTCGAGTTCTTCTCTGAGCGCCGTCATCTGGCGTCGTTCGAAGTCGGTGATCTTGATCGCCCGCCAGCGTTCGGCGGCCCGGATCATGGCCGCGAACATCAGCTTCAAGACCGCTTTCTCGCCCCAGGCGTTGGGGATGATTTTCAGGCGCCGGCGTTCTTCGACGAACAGGCGTTCAAGCAGGTTGGTGGTCCGCGTCGCGCGGCGGTGGGTGATCGGCGTCCGGAGATGGGCGATGCAGGCTTCGAAGTCTTCCATGAAGCAGGCCACGGCGCTCGGATAGTCGCGCTGGTAATCGGCCACCAGGCCGCCCGCCAGGTCGCGGGCGATGGCCCGGCTCGGCGCCTCGTAACTGGCCTTGGCCCGGGCCTTGAACTCGGGCCAGACGTCCTCCGGCAGCTTCGCCGCCAGATTGCGCATCCGATGCGCCAGGCAGCGTTGCCGGGCCGAGCGGGGGAAGCAGGTCTCGATCGCCTTGATGATGCCGCCGGCGCCGTCCGAGACCGCCAGCAGCGGATCGCCCAGACCGCGTGCCCGCATATCCTGAAAGAAAGCGCTGACCGTCTCATGATCCTCTTTCGAGCCGGCCATCAGATGCAGCAGTATCCGCTTGCCATTGGCGCCAAAGCCCCAGGCCGCCAAAACCGGCTCGCGCCGCTGACCCGGCCGCAGCCGCTCGGCGACGCCGTCGACATAGAGATATTGAATGTCATACTTGGCGAGATCGCGGCGGATGAAGGCCTGATAGTCGGCCCACAGCCGTTCGCCCATCTCCGACGCCGCCGTCTTGGAGAGCAGCAAGCGGCCGCTTTCGTCCCGGAAGGCGTCCTCGATGTCCCTGACCGACAGGCCGCGGGCCAGCATCTCCACGGTCAGATCCTCAAGCGCCTGGCTATGGCCCTTCAGATGATCCCGGATCTCGGAGCGGAACGGCGCGTCGCGGCCGGCGATCTGCGGGGCGGAGAATGCCACGAACCCCTCGGCGGTCTTCAAACGACCCCGCCGGTTGCCGTTGCGGTAGCCCCGTGCCGGATCGCCGCCATGCTCGTAATAGTCCCGGCCCAGCGCATCGCCGGCCTCCGCCTCAAGGGCTTCCTCGATGATCAATTGCGTCGCCAGCTTGAGCAGCGCCGTCTTCTCCGACGGCGTCGACAGACGGCCCTCGATCAAGTCCGATAACTGTTGCCGCGTCGCCATCCCCGGATCAAGTCCGGGGCAGGCTTTGCCGGTACTCTCTTCCCCATGGGGTGTCCTCCTGATGCTGAGGACGGCAGCGCCATCCTCGGTTAAAGATTCGCATCAACAGGATGCACCCCATACAAATTATCCAGCAAGTTTAAGACTTCACCTGACGAGGTTAGGCAACCGGACCAATTCAAGGCCCTGTGTCGCGCGTGGTCGAAAGCTACCCAAGCAGAGCAAGCCAGATTTCTAGATTGGGTATGCGAAGACCCCGAAACTTGACCGCCGTCGCCCGCCCAAAGATGGGCGATTGCTGCTGTGGAATGGCCCCAGGATTAGCGATAGCGGATTTCCGGTAGTTTAGGGGCGGAAATCGTCATGCCGGCGGCAGAAAGTCGATATCACCCCCAAAATATCGCCGCTACTGTGCAGTACGGCGACCAGGAGGCCGTTTGAACGGCAACGCCGGCATTTCAGGTAGGTAGATACCAAAAAACGCGGGGTAGTCGAATAAACCGCCACATGAGCAGGTTTACAGCCGGCAAAGGGCTATTCAGGCCGTGACCACCCTTGCTTTCCACCGCGTCTAACAGCTCGTCTTGCTGGTCAGGTTCTAATGCGGCGACTTCGCGGTGGTGCGCGAAAGACAGATTTTGCCGCCGGCGGCAAGATTCGAATTTGCTTGCAATTGATTTAGCCGTCGAAAGCATTGAGTAGCTTTTATCCGTCACATCAATCGCCTGGGTATAGGTTTCGCCAATGGCTCTTGAAAATTGACACTTTGTACATATTTGCCGTATCAAATCTCTGTCGGCCGGAATATATGGGTAATATGAAGTCGGAAGATTCATGAGCAATCGGCCCATCAGGTTCGAAATGAATTGGGAAAAAACCGTCGAAGTGCTTGTTTGGTTGGCAAACAAGAAGCCGGGAATTTCTCAGTTTTACGTCGCGAAAATCCTCTATTACGCAGATAAGCAACACTTGCTTAAATTTGGTCGGCCGATTATCGGCGATACCTATGTTGCAATGAAGTTTGGCCCTGTTCCGTCAAGCGTGCGGAACATGATTAACCAAGATGCCTTTATCCCCGACCATGTTTCGAGCGCCTTACATGATGCTCTTGTGATCGAGCGGGAAGGAAAATTTCGCGAGATGGCTGCAAAAAGGCAGCACAAGTCGGAATTGCTGTCAGATTCAGATATCGATTGCCTCGAGCAAGCTTACAGCAAATATGCACATTTAGATTTCGGGGCTCTCAGCGACGTAAGCCACACGGAGAAGGCTTGGAAAAATGCATTTCCAAACGGGTGGATCGACTACGCGGACATGTTTGATGGGGTAGAAGATGCCGAAAATCTAATCGACGAGATTCGCGAAAACGCCGCCTACGCTGTCGTGTAATGCTTAAATCCGGGCACGTTGTTGTTGCGCGTAGCCTGATAGTAGATCCCCCTAAGGAAAAACTTTGGGTATGTGTTTGCCCAGAAAAATTTTGGTTTCTTTTCATAAACTCGAACCCACGGCGACTTGCACCCAACGATCAGGTCGAAATCAAAGAATTCGAGCTATCATGTTTGTCCAGAGATTCATTCGTCGATGCCTCAAAAATCATGGCGATGGGCGACACAGAGAAATCAAGTCTTCGGATTGTTGGCGAGCTTTCAAACAATCTTAAAATACGGATCAAAACCGCTGCTGAGGAAAGCAATGTCCTCAACGAAGTCCATAAACAATTAATCGCCCAAAAACTCTGACTACGGAGGGCAAAATATCCGTAAGCTTTGCAACGTCCGCCGAAAGACAGGCGCGGTAGCGGTTGCGCCCGTCGAGAACCTGACCTTCATACAGCCAAATGGATTCTCGCAAGCCGTGAGCGGCTGTATCTGCCACACCCTACCCCTTCTTCTTCTGAATTTTCTCGACAACTTCCCTGTCCCAAAACCTCCGCATGCCGCCACGCCCCAGCTGGCCGCCAAACCGTTCTTCAATCGGGCCGGTATAGGTGATCATTGTGGCGTGTTTCCGCAGTAATCGGCCAATCTCTACGACCGTTTCCAAATCGGTCCCGTTTTCAAACTCGATTCCAAGAAAGCCTTGCTCATGTAGGATCGGCAAGTCGGGGCCACTGAAAGGCTCGAGGTAAAGCCACGGTTCGCCGCTGACATGCTCTCTCGGCTTGAACGAAACTTCCATATGCCACGTGTCGTCGGAATCGGGGTCGTAGGGTTCCGGGTCACCGAAATCGTCATTGTTACTCATCGTCCTTCTATCTCCCAAAGTTGGTTCAGGAGACCTGTGCGCGGGTCAGCTATCCCTTTGTTTTTCTGATGATATTTGATAGGCGAGAGAGATTTTCCGTGGCCATCCGGCTTTGTTGTCGGTTTGACCGCCGATTGTCAGCAGACGGGGCCTCGTCGGTCCCATTTGCTCATGCTCTTTGCAGATTGAGGGCCCGCTTCAGGTTGTAGGCGATGGCGGTGAAGAGGACCTGGAGCGTTGCCTTGTCAAGGCCGATACCGGTCATGGCGCGTAGGCCATAATGACGCTTGGCCGTGCCGAAGATCTTTTCGATCCGCCCGCGCACTTTGTGGATCGGTCCGTTAACAGCCTTCAGTTTCGCCGCCGCATCTTCGTGCCTGCGCGCCCAAACGCCGGTCACCACCACCCGGGCTCGACCGCCTCGCGCCTCTACGGCCTTGCGGAAGCGTTCGCCTCGATAGGCACTGTCCGCGTAAACCTCGCCCGGGTCGTCCGGGATAATATTGCAGCCGGCCTTGCCATCGTTGACATTGGCCGGCGTCACCGCCACCCGTTCGATCAACGCCGTGTCCTCGTCGCAAGCCACATGCGCCTTATAACCGTGTACGGCCTTGCGGTTCTTGTGCTTGACCCAACGGGCCTCATCGTCTTCCTTGGAGGCCGAAGCGATGATCGTCGCGTCGACCAGGGTGCCGCGCTTCACTTCGACATGTTGGCGGTAAAGTTGTTCGGTGATGACATCGAACAACCTGTCGCCGAGACCGAGGCGGACCAGGGTTCGGCGAAAGCGCACGAAGGCAGTGCGTTCCGGTGTCGCTTCGTTGCGAGAAAAGCCGCAAAAGCGGCGGAAGGAAGCCCGGTCATCCAGCGCCTCGGCCAGCTTCACATCGCTCAGATCATACCAGCGCGCCAGCAGCAGAGCCTTTAGCAAACAGAGCGGCGGCCAGCCCTGCTCGCCCTTTGCCCCAGCCGAGATCGGCATCATCAAAGTGTCGGCGGCAGACCAATCGATCAGGTGCGCAAGCGCGTCCAGATCCGAAGCTCTACTCCCCGACATAAAGGAAAAGCCTTCCTGTCCAATCGTCCGCCGAGCCATCACATCGCCTCCCGTTCACTTCGATAAAACGAGAGAATCAAAACTATCAAATCATGTAAACCCTTACCCGCGCACAGGTCTCTTCAGCGTAATCGGAACAGGCTTCAGCGGATCGTGCGGTGGCGGTGGTTTTCCCTTCATCCACGGGCGCGACATGCAGGCATATCGCGTTTCGTCCGCTACATGATCTTCCCCGTTGGTGTCCACGTCTTCAACCTTGATCTCGTCGTGCTGCAACGCAGGGATCGTGCGTATGAAATCCGTGCAGGTTTTGAAGACATAGAGCATGGGCCGGTCTGCGCCGAGCAGGCGCTGACGCATTTGGTCCCAACCGGGTTCGCGGCGCTTGTCGGACTTTCGCAACCTCTTCAAGCCGGCCCCATGCATGCGCTCGCCAATAGACGGGCCACCGTCCCAGTCGAAGACTGACGTATCGGCCACGGTGTACATGATCTTCTCGCCTTTCGGCGTGCGTTGAACAATGCCCCTCGCGACCTGCTCGGCGGTCATTTTCAATCCGACATTCGGCTTCTTGGCGCCATACCATTCGCGATAGCGGATCATCGCCCCCGGAGGATAACTGCGGCCATTGACCTGCGTTCCGTCCGATACCGCCCACCAACCGACCGAGAACGGCGCGGCGGACCCCCAATCCAACGACCGAAACCTTGTCCACCAATCGGGTATGGCGAAAGGCTCTATGACATGTTGGTCGGCACGCCAGCAATCGAAATACGCGCCCTCGATCACATCCCAGTCGCCGTTCAGCCAAGCGCGTACCAAGGCTTCGCTACCGGCCTGTTTCAAGCGGCTGACGTAAGTCGGGTCGTTGTCCAGCAGCAACGAATTGTCTTGCAGCTTGGCCGGTATGAAGACCCGTTCAAGACCGTCTTCGTCGGCAAGGACTTCATAGCCGCCGGGTGCGGGGTCGATGTAGCGGGCCTTGACCCAATGGTGGCCGGGGCCGCCGGGATTGCAGGTGGCGCGAAAACCGACCGGCACGCCAACCCCTGACCGCAGCGTCGCTTTCAACTTCATCACCGGACCGGGGTCGGGATAGTTGGTCAATTCTTCGATATACACCCGGGTGTAGGAGTGACCTTGATATTTCTCCGCATCCCCGTCCCGCTCCAACGGACGAAACCTCAGCACGGCACCGTTGGGGAAAATCCAAGTCTTCTTCTGATCCTGGTACCGCGCGCCAAGCGGTGTGAACAGCACTTTCGAGCGCCCGATTACGTCATCCAATTGCACCAGCTCGCGACGAAAAAAGACGCCCGACGCATGTTCGCCGAATTCCTGTGCGTGCTTGGCCCAATCGCCCAACGCCCCGTCGGTTTTTCCGCCACCGCGCGCGCCGCCGTAGCAAACCTCGAAGATCGGGCAGGCGAGATAGGCGGTCTGAGGTCCCGGCTGTGGCGCCCAAACCGGGATTACTTCGGTGCGTGCTGTTTCCGCCATTCATCCGCGTCCTTCGCGGTCTCTACCGCATACATCACGAATTTCGCTTCGCCGGAATGAGTCATATTCACGTCGCTGCGCTCGCGGTATTTTTCCGGCGCATGGGCCTTGAGCAGAAACATGGCTAGATTGTCGGAATACTTTCGGATGTGGCCAACAATCTCGCCCTGATAGAAAACCGGCTCGTCGACGCCATCAAAGGCGCGCCGCATGGCTTCCGCTTCCAGGGTGGCGGTGCCGGCTTCTATTGCCTGCTCCCATTCCATGGCAAAGGCTTCGTCCTTGCGCCGAGTTTTGTACACAGTAACGGTTGAAATTCCCACGGCTTGGGCCGACTTGCTGACGTTGCAAGTTGCCGCAAGGGTCTCCAGGAATTTCTCTCTTTTTTTCGGTGTGAACTTCATTAATCCTCTGATCTACCTCAACGCCGGATTTGGCTTCATCGATCCACCAACTTACGTTGCTCCACGTCGCGCATGACCGATTTCGCGAACGTGTTGCGTTCCTTCGCCATGTCGTCGAGCAACCATCGCTTCAGCGCGCCGATATCGTTCCACATCGGGCGGCGGGCCAAGGCGTTGCCCAGCCGTGGGCGATTGGTCATCCCGCCGCGCTCCCATGCGATCTCCCGCACCTTCTCCAAATTGTCGGCATAGACGACTTTCCGCATTTCCTGATTGATCGCCCGCAGGTGCCGTTGCGCCCGGCTCATTTGGCTGTAAACGCGGTTGGCGAACTTGTTCTCGAGTTCGTCGGCCAATTCGGGTCGATTGACCCGATCCATGAACCGAAGCGTCCGGCGGGCTTCCGTCGCCTCGCGGATCGCGTCATAGAGCTTACTGACATAGCGGCTATGCCGGCCCGGCTGTTGCCGGTAGAAGCGGCGAACCACCGGATACTGATCGACCCGCAGGTCGGGCATGTCGTCGAACAGAGCCGCGTCGGCAAGGGTGAGCCCATACATTGCCCAGGTGTTCAGATAGCCCCGCAATAGAGCTTCGGCGCGAGCGGGATTGATCTGCATGGCGCGCGGCATATCCCGGGTCGCTTCACCGGCGGTGCGCAGGGTCCGCGAGGTATAGGGGCCATAGCGGGCATAAGGCGCCCGCCCCTGCATGCTCAGAGTTTCGATCGGCCTGTCGGTGAAGGTATTGCGGTTGATCGCCTGCTCGTACAAGGGGGCGACGATCTGCGGCATGACGTTCAACTTGAACAGGTCTTTGAAGACCCGCAGGGTATGCGCCTGCGCCTCGAGCGGCTGGCCTTTCAAGATGCCTTCCAATTGGCGTTCGGCGACAGACGACACGGCGCCGATTTCCCAAATCTTCGGATAGCGGAAATGCAATTGCCCGCCCTCCCCATCCGGTACGAACAGATGCCAGTGGGTATCCTTGTCCCAGTCCTCAAGATCGTCATAAAGCGGATTGTCGCGATTGACGGCGTAGAGCGCGGCCGAGACAGCCGCCAGCATGGCCGTCTTGCCGGCAATCGCCAGACGGTTCTTGTCATGCGCGAAGCCGCGATAGGACCGGTCCAGGCCATTCACGCCGGCTTTCAGGAAGATCACCGTGTCATACAAGAAGCCGAGATATTCGTTGTCTCCCCGCATGGCGAAGTCGGTCGATACTTCGCGGGCGTTATAGGCGGCGTGGCGGGCATGTTCGCCCCGTTTCCGCGCCCGGCGAAACTCACCTAAGCGCGCGGACATTTCGAAGGCGTCGGCGATCCGTTCGACGGCGAAGAGGACCCTTGCCGGGCTGTCGAGCACCGTGCGGTAGTCGATCCCCTTCTTGGTATAGAACTTCTCCAAATGCGTCCGAAACGCGTTCTCGTCGACAAAGTAAGACGAAAAGCCGCCGCCATTGGCGATGAAGTCGCGGTAGTTTTCGTCTGACTTGATGCGCGAGGCCATGCCGCGAAGGCTGTCGACGAACGGCTTGAAGCCGTGATTGGTCATGACCCCGGCCATCAAAGTATCCCGCGCCAGGTTGGCGGCGAGAAAGTCGAACGACAGCGTGATGGACGCCTGGGATATTCGGCGCGGCGCCGAAAGCAGCTTCATCAGCCAATTTTTGCCGGGCCGGTTCAGCGCCGTCAGCGAGCGCAACAGGATCGGGTCGGCGACCTCGTAGAACACCGGCTTGCCCCTGACCATGGCCGCGACCACATTGTCGCCGCGCGGGCTCTGGTTATGGACCATGAAGCGGGCAAACGGCGCCATGGCATTCATCATGCCTTCGTAGCCATAGCGGATTTCGTCCGGGATCAACGCCGGATCGACCCTCAACGCGTGCCAGAGCCCTTTGCGGACTTCCTTCATGGCGACCCCGACCATCTTGCTGTCGGTTGGAATGCGGGCCATGAACTTGGCGCCGCGATGCTTGTTGGCCAGTTTGATCACCTCGAGCCGGGCTTCGTTCTTCAACGCCGCGTCAATCAGCATCACCGAATTCTGGATCATGTTGCCCAGCACATCGCGTATATTCTCGCTGCCGCCGGTCAGGCGCTTGACGCCATTCCATTCGCCCGCCGTCGCCGTCTTGCCGCTCGCCTTCTGGCCAACCCGGTGAAAGGGGAGATACTGGGTCCGCCGCCACTTCGCGCGATCCTCGCCGCTGATCAGGCCCTTCTTTTGGGCGAAGTCGAGAATGGACTTGTTCCAGGCCTGGTATTCGTCGAAGGCCTGCTTGAACTCCGGCCGCTCGAGCCCGCGCATGGCGGCGATTTCCGTCTTGGTGAAAAGGTTCTCCCGGCCTTGCTGCATGAGCTCGTTGGCGGATCGGCCAACGGCGTAGAGCAGGAAGTTTTCCAAATCGCGCGCCACCGGGTCGAGAATTTGCTTCAACCCCTTGCCGACGAACTTATGGGAGCCGTCCGGCAGCACCTTCAGGGCGCCAATCGTTAGCGCGCCCTCAGCAATCGAGTGGGCCGCGCGGGTCAGCCGGGCAACCTCATAGGCGCCGACGCTTTGCGTGCCGCCCTCGAGCTGGCGTTCCATGCGGTAAATGCCGTGCAGATCGTCCGTCGCCGACTGGCGGAAATTACCCCAATGCCCGGATAGATGTTCGTTGACGTCCTTGTCGCCGCCGATCTTGGAGCGGGCCCGGTCCAGGGCGTCTTGCGTCAACCAGGCCTGCGCTTGCTCCTGAGAATGCCGCAGCGCCGGACCGTATTCGGACTTGGCCACAAAGTCGTCGAACCAGGCGGCGAAATTCGGCGCGCGGGCATAGGCTTCCTGGGGTTGCGTCGTCCAGAGACGGACGAATTCCGCGAAACCCTCATGCAACTTCGTCTTATCGTAGGAAACGTCCTGCATTTCCTTGCGGAACGCCTTGGATCGATAGGCCTGCTTGATCTCCGGCACCCGGCTATCCAGCAAGTGTGCCATTTCGTGGGTAACCACCTCGAGATCATTGGCTTTTTTGATCCGCACCTCTTCAACATTGTGCCGGAAGAAGCCCAGACGGGCCTTACCTTTGATCCGGCCCTGATAGAGCGGCACGTCGAACGCTTTCAGTAATGGTCCGATCACGTCTTCTCGGCGCAAGGGCTTGCCATCGGTTCGCGGCGCGGTCTCGACCTTGCTGTCATCGACCATGCCGACATACAAATCGCCCGGCGACATGGCATCGACCTTGTGCATGAGATCCAAGGTGTCGTTGCGATTTTTCGCGGTCGGGTCTATATTTTCGTCAGAGCCACGCTGAACCTCGGTGAATTGCTCTGGGCCAGTTTCCTGGATAGCCGACTTGTCAGAGCCGCGTGGCCGCTTCCACATCGTTTGCATGGCAAGGCGATTGCGCTTCCGGCGCACCGCCTCGACATAGTAGAAAACGTCCCCCTTCTCATATTCATAGACGACACCAACATGGCCGCTGCCGGTGCGTTCGCTGTCGACGATCCGGCCATGGGCGATGATTTCCGGGATGAACTCGAAGTCCTGCGCGGTGACGGCGATATTGCCGCGTGGGGCCTCGGTGGCCGGGTCGCCATGATCCCGCAGGGTCTTGTTGATCGCGTCCTCGTCGACCACATGGCCAAAACCTTCAACGTCGATTTCCTGGCCCGTGACCTTCCTGATCTCGGCCGAAATCTCCGCCGCTCGCTCCGGCGTGACATAACCGACATAGACCCGTTCCTGTTGTCGGGTATGCCGGGTCGCCCGCCCTTCTTTCGCCACCCGCACCAAGTCCCGGATGCGCGCCATGACCGGCGCCATAGCCGGCTCTGTGGCGGGCGCTTCGCTCTGCCCAGGCGTCTGACTGCTCGGTGCGTCTGACTGCCCCTCCTGAGCCGCCTCAGCCCCACCACGGCGAGCCTTCATGAGTCCCGTCGCCGTCGCCGGGGTCTGTGCGATCACCGTGCCGACGGCTTCGGCCAAAATTTCACCTGGGCGGAATGTGCCTTCAGCCTCTTGCGCCAGCGCTTCGCCGCCGGCACCGCCCGCACCGGACGCAGCCACCGCGCCGCCGGTCGCCGCCACCTTCTGCCCGGCCCGTTGGCCCATGCCCGCCAATTTGCCGGCGACGGCGCCGCTCAATGCGCTGGTACCGCCGATAATCAAGCCACGCCGCACTGCGTCATCGTGGATTTGCTTGCCGTGCTGAGCCAGGTAGTTTTCGACCGCCTTCGGGTCAGATAGGTCTATACCGGCGCGCGCCAAGCGTTCGCCCCAGACGCCACCGAACTCGACCGCGCCCTCACCGGCCCCACTACCGACCGCTGCGCCAACCGGACCCAGGACCGATCCGATGGCGCCCAGGACCAAGGCCGGCGCACTGGCCGGCAGCGACCGAAGCAAGACGGTTCGGGAGGCGCCGGCGGGATCGGACTTGAAGGCTTGCCAGGCGCCCGCCCAATCGCCGGCTTCGAACATCCGCCGCGCGGCTTGATTAATCGGGATTTCCGCCTGCTGTGTCGACAGGTCGGCAATCCTGCCTGTCCGCCGGACCAACTCCTTGCGCATGGACGCGAGTTGGTCGACCCGCTCTTTCTCCATGTGGTTCAATTTGACCCAACCCGGCGAGCGGGACGGATCGACGCCGCCTGCCGCCATACGGTTCTCGATCTTGGCCTTGCGCGCCCGGATATCCAGCAGCTCGTCTTGCATGATCTTGCCGTCTTTGGAGATCATGTCATTGAGGACGGACAGATCGGCACCGGCTTGGGCCGACTGCAACTGCAGAAAGCCCGCCCGCACGTCGCCGCCGGCCGTCGAGCGATCCTGGTCGCGGCCCTCGACCTCATCCATTATGGCCAGGGTCGGGTTCTTGGCGTCGATCCGATCCATCATTTCCAAGATCGTGCCGGCACCGCTCGGGCGACCGTCGATCTTGTTCATCAGCTCGAGCGTGGACGTCATTGCTGGCCGCCCTCGAGATACTTACGCAGTGCTTCGAACTGTTCAGGGTCGCTCCGTTTCAGCGCGACAAGTTCTTGTTCGGTAAAGGCGTTGGTGTCAGCCTTGTATTGCACGTCGGGGCGCAGCATCGCGCCGGCCTGCGGTTCGGTGATCGGTCTTGCTTGCGTTTGGGCCGGCGCGCCTGCCGGTTGCGGCTTGCCCCGATAACTCTGATAGAGCGTGTCATATTCGGGATCGTCGCCGATCTTGCGCCGCAGTGCCTTGCTGACGAGCCTTTCGAGCGACGGGTCATGGTGCGGGTTATCGCGGCCGGTATCCGTCATCTTCTGACTGGCGCGCTTGATTTGGTCCTGCGTCAGACCCCGGCTGGCCAAGGCTTTGCGGGCCGCGTCGATCTCCTGGTTCCCGCGCTGCTGTACCGGGGTCAGACCGCGCCCGCCGCCGGTCGCGGGCTTCTCCACACCGGGAAAGACCCGTTCGCCCGTGTCTACATAGCGTCGGTATCCCTCCGCATCCGCCATGATCTGCCGCCGGCGGGGCAAGCCGGAACCGGGCTTGTAGCGCGGACCCGAAGAAACCGGCGTCCATTGGTTGGTCTGCGGGTCGAACTGCTTTTCCACAAATCTGTTACCCTCAAGGAAACGACGCACGGTCGGCGGCTTGGGCGCCTGCGCGGATTGGCGAACATGGTGCCCACCACGCGGGCCGATCTGCACAACAGAGCCCGGCGCGTAGCCCGCCTGTTGCACCTGTTCAGGCGTCATGGTCTGAAACTTCGGCTCTGGCGATAGCGCCTTTGCCAACATGGCGAGCTTGCTGGCCTGATCCAGCCCCATCGCCGGCACATGGCCCCGCCAGTTTTCGCCGCGCAGGGCCTTCCCCAACGCGTCTTGCATTGCCGTCGTCTTCGCTGTCTCGCCTTGCTCGTGTTCGTTGAGCATGTGGTAGCCGAGCCCGGCTTGGGCCAGATCGCCGAGCGCCTGCAACCAATGGCTACGCTGTTTCGGGCGATGTGCGTTGCCGATCAACGCTTGCGCCAATGCGAGATTGATACTCTTACTCATACCCTCTACCTCAATGCTCGATTAGGATTGGTTCGTCTAAGGCGCGGTCGAACGCTGCCGCCATGAAGTCGCCGCACTCGATATCCGACATGGCGTCCCAGGCCGCCGTTTCCGCGTCGCCGCCATGCAGAAACGCTTGCGCCAGCCAGTAGAGCCCATCGGGTTTCAAGGCCTCTACCGCCGTGGCGAGATACATGCCGGACAGACGCAACATGGCCGTGGTGTTGCCCTGCGCGACGGCTTTCATAAGCCAAGCTTGGGCCGCATATTGATCGGGAAATAAGCCGTGCCTGCCATTTAGGTAAGCTTCGCCCAGGCCTAGTTGAGCAGCTTCGTCTCCGCACAGGGCGAGATTACGTAGGGCGTCGAGACACCAATCATTCTCGGAACGGTCCTTGGTGTGGGGGGCTGTTTCCCGGCAATCGCTGTCCTGGGTGTCAATTCGCATGCCGCTGCTTCCGCACAACCTGTTCGATCCGGCGGCGAATGGCGTCTCGCATGAACTCGGCGGGCGTCATCCCAGCTTTCTCGGCTGCCAAATGAATTTGCGCCAACAGACCTTCCGTGGCCGCCAGATTGATCCGCTTGTGCATGGTGATCCGCTTCATCGCTGTCCCCGTCACTGCAATTTAACGTATTATAGTAGCGACATATGAGAACATCAAGCGAACTTAACTTGAATCGAGTTAATGCCGTGCACAGAATGCCGTTTCCTGGCGCGATATGGACTCAGGGCGGGCGATATAGGTTTTCAGGTAGGGTGGGGAGCCGGCATGGCGTGATCGGCGCTGTGGGGTCGATATGCACGGCCTACGTTCAATATGAGACCGCCTCCTTGTGATCGGGGTCGGCCAGAGACGTAGAATTGCAATTAGGACATTTTAGCCCTACCTATGACTCGCCAAGTCGCTCGCGCGCGCCGAACTGTCACCGTAGGGTGTGCGTTCTTGGTTTCGCCAAGATAGGGCGTGAGAGCGCAACCTAACCTCGCTTCGGCCGGGTTTTGTTTATTGATATTCCCAAACGTCGTCGATCCTGCGTTCACTTGTAACATTGCTAGTGACGACAGTCATCATAACGAAACCCCGCCGGAGCGGGGTTCGGACGGTTTGACAGTATCTAGACTACCGGTGGCTTGTCATCGCCGGTTGGCAGCCTGCCTAGTAATCTAGGTCTTAACGCCCGATGACCGGGGTACAAATCATATATAGCAAATTACTGTTCTGGTAACAAGTGACCTTGCCCCAAGCCATGAATAACCGCCACCCGGACGGCGGCCAAATCTTCGGGTGTGAGCGTCGGATAAGCATACTTCCGGCGACCGACTTTGATCGCCGACAGCCGGTAGGTGCCCAGGTTCATGACCATGTCTGCCTTGGCCCAACAATCCAAGCTGTCCGGCTCGTCTGGATGATAATTCCGGGAAAGCTTGTAATTGAAGGGCAAGTTGTGCCTCGGTGGCGTAAGGCTAATCGGCACAACTGTAGCAATCTCGGAACGGTAGGGTAGACGTGGCGACACGACGATAACGGGACGCGGCTTTATCATTTCCGGCTCTTTGAAGCCTGAGAAATCGCAGATAAATATCTGGCCGGCCCTCGGATAGAACTTGAGAGGCATACACTACTCTTTCCGCAGCCGCACCCCTGGCCCGCCGCCGTTCTCGGGGATGAATTCGACGCCTGCGGACTGTAAGGCGCTCAATAACGCGTTGATCGTCGTTTCGTATGGGCGGGTTTTGCCACTCTCAAAATCAGATAACGTTTTCAGCGTGACGCCCGCCGCCGAGCAAAGTTCGCCTTGTGATATTCCGGCAAGCCCACGCGCCGCTCGGCATTGTTCTGGTCTAAGGGTCATTCGCAACTCTACAAAAAATTAGTAGACTTTTGTGTCTCATTAGACTATATATTATTTATAGAGTTCGTTCAAGGCAAAGGAGCCAACCATGACCACAACCACTTTCGACAACTTCACCGATCACCAATTGGCCGACGAAGTCGGCACGCTGGACACAAAGGCGAAAACCCTGAAAGCGCGCCTGGACGCGGCCAAGGCTGAATTCAAGCGGCGCAACATCGCCAAAGCCATCGGCGACAGGTTCGTCATCACTCGTTCGGATAGCGTGCGCTGGTCGCTGGACGGCAAGACGATCAAGGAAGCGATGGGCGCGAATTGGGTCGACCGGCATTCAAAGCCGTCCAACGTGACGACGATCCGCGTTGCCGCCAACAAGGTCGCGTTGATCGCCGCCTGAATGAAGCGGGGCCGTCGAAGCGGCAACTTCGCGGCCCCCAATCTCTCGCCCAACTTCTGCAAGAAAGGATTTGAGACATGACGAATGTAGACACGAAGCCAGCCGGCGGCAAGACCAAGGACCAAGCCTGCTTTGCCGACCTTGAAGACATTATCCGCGACCTGCCGCGATTGCTACGGGTTCTAGATATGACCGTCGAACGTCAACACGATCAAATCAACATGCTGAAACATTTCAAAGACAGCCCTCCAACCGACAAGCAATTCAACTTCTTTACCGATTTCGGCGAGGTCTTTGCCATGATCAGTGTCTTAATGGACAAAGCCGGCTTGCTGAATGCCCAGTTCGACGCGGCCTGGGACGCGAAAGGGCGTGCGTCATGACCGGCAAGAAAACCGACCCGGTAGCCGAATGGGGCCGCGAAATGGCCAGACTTTGGCCGGCGCTAGACAAGGCTGAGACGGCGAGTTTCAAAGCGAAGCATGCCGGCGATGGGCCAAAACGCCGGAAGCTTGAAAGCAAAGCCGAAGCAATAAACGCTCGCATCCTTGCCGTGGATGAAATCGTTCCGCACACGCTGGCGACGACGCCAGAGGGGGCGCTTACCAGCATACTCTTTGCCGCCAACGACCTGCACGTCTGCATTGACTGCAACACCACCCAATACCTCAAACGCGCGGTGTCGGCGCTGTATAGCGCCGCCGCTGTCCTTGAACGGGAGTTCGAATTGGATCGGGCAGAGTTTGGCGGCGAATACTACATGAGCCATGATCTTGACCCGCACCGCCACCGGGCAGACGAAAGCGAGGCGGCATGAGCAAGAAGCCGAAACGCACATGCCGGTTCGCCCCGCCGGATGACACCGGGTATGAGGCGATAGAAATCATAGACGTTTCAGCTTGGGAGATTAGAGACGAGCCAATAGTGAAACGGCTACAGGAACGTCTGCGATCGCGGCATGATCCAGCGGCGCCCGCCGACGCTGAGAAGGCGAAAGCGAGCAAACGCAATGGCTGAAATCATCGACTTCAAAGAACGCGCCGCCGAACTGAATACCGAACGCGAGACGGCAATCAGACGGAATTCCCTGGGCCGCATGCTCCGACACAAGCGCGAAAGCAAATACATTGGCGGCACCCATTACGCCGCCATACAGGAAGTCCTAAGCAAGCTGTCCGATGACCGCGACGACGAATATGCGTTCGGGAAAGTGCTCGAAGGCGCCTTTGCGTTCGCGCGGGGAGTTGGGCTAACGGCGTGTACCGTGCGAATCCTCGTCAACTTGGAGACTGACAAGCTACCGCCTCCCGACAAACGACGCCGCCGGTAAGCCACCGCCGGAAAGGTGGCCCGTCCTGGGGGTGCCCCCCTGGGGCGGCACGTACCGCCAGCAACAAAGTCCCGTGGTTCGCCGTGGGGGTTTTGCTAATATGAAGTGATTCTTCAATCATCGCAGAAGCGCAAAAATGAAGCGAATGGACATTGAAAGGCTGGCTTACAACGTTCTTGACCGCATACCAAGCCACCGCGTGGAGGACTCACGAATAGAATTAAAGGCTGAATTACCAAAAAATGCTGTTAAAGCCGCTCGCCGAATTGCCGCTCATGCAAATGCTTCTCGCGGAGAGCCAGTTTTTTGGTTGATCGGGGTAGACGAAGACACTGGTGTGATCGGTTATCTAGGGAGAGACGGCGATCTAGCTGAGTGGTGGCCCCAAGTTCGGCGAGAATTTGACAGCTCAGCCCCTGAATTACACGACCTAATCATCAGCTATGGTGAAAAAAGTGTTCTAGTACTTGTGTTTTCGACTGACGGCATCCCCTTCGTAATCAAGAACCCTGTTCGAAACGAACAGGGTTGCGGGCCAGTGGAGCTTGAAGTTCCGTGGCGTGAGGGGACCCGTGTTCGCAGTGCAAAACGCGAGGAATTGCTCAGGTTGCTCTTGCCTCTCCAGACGCTACCTGAAGTGCAGATTTTAGGTGCAAAACTGGCTTTGCACAACGAAACACCTACTTTGCTGACCAATGCTCCTCATTGGGCTGGAACCTTGACAGTCTTCATAGTCCCAAAAACAAATATGAGCTTTGTTGTGGCGGGTCATCTATCTCATATTGCTGTCGCTGAGAACATCGATATAACTGAGCGGCCGGTACTTGGGCTCATTACCTTTAGACCAGAATCGCTAAAATACGGAGGAGGTCGTGATACATCACCCAATTTACTTGCTTCACGACATAATTTGATCGTTAACGGGCCAGGTGAGGTTTGTGTTGATTTTGGAATAAATTTGAATTTGTTAAAACTGGATACTGAAGAGGTAATCGTGCGTCTAGTTCTTGGCTTGGCGGGTTACGATAGAAGAATAATTATTCGATGTACGCTTTCAAACGAAGGTCAAGCCAGCAAACGCGAATACCGACTGACTCGCTACGAAACAGGCCATGCAATGCACACATCGGTTAACGATTAGTATTTAGGCAGTCGACAATTGCCAAGCGAGCACAGGACTAGAAAATTGGTTGGAGTTATGCGTGGGTGTAATGACGCAAGATGATCGCTCCCATCCATTCGCTAATTCGATATTCAACTACCTCGAAATACTGAGCAGTATCCACGGGGCTCCCCTCTTTGGTTTCGGGTTATCTGCCGTCAACAATTGCTTGAAAAACTTGAACGACCCGAAGGTGGCAATTTCTTCGCGTCGGGTGCCCTATAGGTGCCCCAGCAGTTCCGCGCCATTCGTCTCTGACCGCTAAGTTATTGAAATAATTGGAGCGGGCGATGAGATTCGAACTCACGACTTCAACCTTGGCAAGGTTGCGCTCTACCCCTGAGCTACGCCCGCTCACATGACATGGGTAGGCCGGCCGCAGAGGGGCGGCGGGCGTGGCTATATAGGGGAAAATCGCCGGGGGATGCAAGAGGCAAGTTGGGGCTTTGCAAAATCGCCGGGTCGGCTATGCTGCGCGCTGCGAAATTCGAGGAAAACGGGGCCAGTATGCCGGCGAGCCGGGAAGATTTGTTTCGACGCTTGAGCGATCTAGGCATCGCCACGGAGACGGTGGAGCATCCGCCGCTGCACACGGTGGCGGAGAGCCAGGCCCTGCGCGGGGAGCTGCCCGGCGGCCATTGCAAGAACCTGCTGCTGCGCGACAAGAAGAAGCGCAACTGGTTGGTGGTCACGCTGGAGGATAAGCCGGTCGATCTGAAGGCGCTACCCGAGAAGATCGGCGCCGGCCGGCTGAGCTTCGCCAGCGCCGACCGCTTGATGGAATTCCTTGGCGTCAAGCCGGGTTCGGTCACCCCCTTCGCCCTGATCAACGATCCGGACGGGCAGGTCCAGGTCGTCCTCGACGACGACATGCTGGACCACGAAGTCCTCAACTATCATCCGCTGGAGAACACGGCGACGACGACGATCCGGCGCGACGACCTGCTGCGTTTCATCGATGCCTGCGGCCACCGGCCCCTGCGCGTGCGCATATAGGCTTGTATCCGAGGCCCGGAAGACATTACATAGAACCGAGACGCAAACGAAACGAGTACGGACAGAATATGGAACCCCTCATCGGTCAAGCGGCCGGCGCCGATCTGATCAAAGACAGCGATACCGCCAATTTCGCCGCCGACGTGCTGGACGCCAGCCGGGACTTGCCGGTGATCGTCGACTTCTGGGCACCCTGGTGCGGCCCCTGCAAGACCCTGGGTCCGGCGCTGGAGAAAGTCGTGCAGCAGGCCGGCGGCGCGGTCAAGCTGGTGAAGATCGACGTCGATCAGAACCAGGAACTGGCGGCGCAGCTCCGGGTGCAGTCTATCCCCGCCGTCTTCGCCTTTTACCAAGGCCAACCGGTGGACGGCTTCGCCGGCGCCCTGCCGGAAAGTCAGCTCAAGGAGTTCGTCCGCCGGCTGACCCAACGCACCGGCGGCTCCCCTCTCGACGACGCGCTGGAGCAGGCGCAGGCGGCCTTCGACGCCGGCGACTTCACCGGCGCCAGTCAGATCTATGCCCAGGTGCTGCAGGTGGACGAGGAGAATGTCGCGGCGATCGGCGGCCTGGCGCAATGCCTGATCCAGGACGGCGAACACGACCATGCCCGGCAAATGCTCGAGGGCTTAAGCGACGAGCTGAAGGGCAAGGCGGAGATCGCCTCGGCCCTGGCCGCGCTCGATCTGGCGGAGCAGGCGGAAAATGTCGGCGACATGGCACCGTTTCAGACGCGCATCGACGCCGACCCCAACGATCACGAGGCCCGCTACGAATTGGCCCAAGGCCTGGCCGCCATGGGCAAGCGGGAGGAAGCGGTGGATCACCTGCTGGAAATCATCCGTCGCGACCGCAATTGGAACGACGAGGCGGCGCGTAAACATCTGTTGACCCTGTTCGAGGCGTTCGGTCTGACCGATCCGTTGACCATGGACGCCCGCCGGCGGCTCAGCGCCATCCTGTTCTCCTAAGCGAGGGACGGTCCGGGCAATGCCGATCAATTACGAAACCGTAGAAGATCTGCCGGATACCCTGGCCATCTTTCCGTTGCCGGGGGCCTTGCTGTTGCCCCGTGCGCGCATGCCCCTGCATATTTTCGAGCCGCGCTATCTGGACATGATCCGCGACGCTTTGGCCGGCGCGCGGCTGATCGGCATGATACAGCCCCGCGACGCCCATGCGGACCTGACCCATCCGGAAGTTTTCGACATCGGCTGCGCCGGCATGATCAAGGAATATAGGGAAAATATCGACGGCCGATTCCTTTTGACCCTCGTCGGCGTCTGCCGCTTCCGGATCAAGCATGAGCTGAATGCGCTCACCCGCTACCGCCAGATCCAGCCGGACTGGCAGGCCTTCGCCGACGATTTCCAACCGGTGACCGAATTGATCCAGGGCCGCGAGGGATTCCTCGAGCGCTTGCATCATTATTTCGACGCGATCGGCGTCAAGCCGGATTGGCGCAAGATCGAAGCGTCGCGCGGCGAGGAGCTGGTCAATTTCCTCTCCATGGGTTGCCCCTTCACGCCGGCCGAACGTCAGGCGCTGCTGGAAGCCAAGGATTTTTCGACACGGGTTCAGATCATCGTGACCTTGATGGATATGGCTCGCCCGGTCGGCACCGACGAAGCCGACGGCGAAAACTCGCCCTTGAATTAGCCGGAGACCGGCGCATGAACCAACGGCAAGTCGACCCGAAACTGCTCGAGATTTTGGTTTGCCCGCTGACCAAGGGGCCGCTGCGCTACGACGCCGAGGCGCAGGAGCTGATTTCGGACCGGGCCGGCCTGGCCTATCCGATCCGCGACGGCATCCCCATCATGCTGGCCGACGAAGCCCGCGAGCTCGACGGCGCTTAGAGTCCGGCCCAAAACAACGCTAATATTTTCAATGCCTTATACGGACAAAATCGATACAAACACCGTCATTCCCGCCCCATTTCGTGCGCGCGGGAATGATGGGGACTATGTCTTCTCCATTTGCTAAGTCTTTGACTTTGGACAATTAGTTTCGAGTCAAAGTCTTAGGGTCGCAAACGCCGCATCGGATGGAAACGGTAATGACCGGTGATCGGCGCACCGAAGAGGAAATCCTCCAAACGCGGGCCGGCGCCGATATTGTGGACGATCATCGGTCTCATGCCGTCGACGCTGCGCCGGCTGACCACCAAACCGATATGGGGCAGGTTGCCCGGCAGCATCCAGGTAACCAGGTCGCCCGGGCGGTATTTTTCGGCCCGGGTACCAACCGGCAACGCCGCGCCTCGACGGGTGAAGTAGCGGCGCAGGTTCGGTACCCGGCGATGGTCGATGTTCCGGTCCGGCCGCTCCAAGCCCCAGTTTTTCGGATAGGCGCCGAAATGTCGCCGCATATCCTCATGGACCAGACGCTGCAGATCGATGCCGAGCGCGCGGTAGCTGCGGATCACCACATCCGTGCAGACGCCCCGGTCCGGCGCCACGTCACCCATGGGATAGGCGAGGCGTTGGTAGCTGCCGTCATAGGTGACCTGATGCCGTGTCCGCTCCATCGCCGCCGCGACCAGACGCTCGGCAAAAGACGTTGCCATCGCCGGCCACGCGCCGACGATCGACAAACTCAACCATCCAAAGAAAACAAGTGGCTTCATCATCCCGGCAATTTCGCAAACGAATGCGGCAGGATGACGGCGGGGCGCCGCGACGACGTGACGTCAACCGGCGTTAATCTTCGTGGCCGCCGAGACCATCGCGATGCGGCACATATGAGCCGTGGTCGCGCCGGGACTCGTGGCCCGGTTTCCGGCGCCTACCGCCCCATCCGAGGAAGTAAACGCTGAACAGGATCAAGCCACCCAATATCGCCAATCCGATCCACGGACCCATGTCCACCTCTAATTATATGCGTATAGTTATCGTCTAACTATAGGCACGGTCGGACGGCTTTCCAAGTTTGGATTCGCGATCGCAAGCTTTGTCCGCCGGACGAAATGGGCTTGGTCGCAAGCGCCAATTTTCGATGTTACCGCCGAAGCGAGCCGAGGACGCCGCGCATGAGTTCGCGGACGATGGTGCGGCCGGCTGTGCGGAGAGCGGATTTGAGGAAGCTTTCGGCGTAACTTTGCCGTTTACGGCCGCCGCTTGAGCTTTTCGCCTTGGCTTCCTTGGCGGCGGCTTTCGCCGCGGCCGCGTCGGCCTCCGCTTTGGCCTGCTGGCGGGCCCGCTTCTGCCGCCGCTTCTCCAGGATCTCATAGGCGGATTCCCGATCCAGGGTTTCGTCATAGCGGCCCGCCAGCGGACTGGCGTCGATCACGGCTTGGCGCTCCGCCTTGGTCGCCGGGCCGATGCGGGAATTGGGCGGCCGGATCAAGGTGCGTTGGACGATCGACGGCGTGCCCTTGCCCATCAGGGTGGAGACCAGGGCCTCGCCGATGCCGAGTTCCGTAATCGCCTCGGTGACCTTGAAGTTCTTATTGGGCCGGAATGTCTCCGCCGCCGCCTTGACCGCCCGGGCCTCCCTGGGTGTGAAGGCGCGCAGCGCATGCTGCACCCGGTTGCCCAGTTGACCCAACACCGTGTCCGGCAGGTCGGCCGGATTCTGCGTCACGAAATAGACGCCGACGCCTTTGGAGCGGATCAGCCGTACCACCTGCTCCACCTTCTCGATCAGGCCGTCCGGGGCGTTCTTGAACAGCAGATGCGCTTCGTCAAAAAAGAAGACCAGCTTCGGCTTGTCGGGATCGCCCGTCTCCGGCAGCTCCTCGAACAGCTCCGACAGCAGCCAGAGCAGGAAAGTGGCGTAGAGCCGCGGCGTC
This sequence comes from Alphaproteobacteria bacterium, assembly GCA_965216645.1. Lineage (GTDB taxonomy): Bacteria > Pseudomonadota > Alphaproteobacteria > CBDCGJ01. The sequence goes on from CBDCGJ010000015.1 coordinate 24,494, forward strand.
GACATCAGCTGGTCGGCGGCCAGGATGTTGATATAGCCGCGGCCATTGCGGGTGGTGCGCATCATGTCGCGCAGTTCCAGCGCCGGCTCACCGAAGAACTTGTTGGCGCCCTGTTCCTCCAGGGTCAGCAGCCGGCGCTGAATAGCACCGACGGAAGCGGTGGAAATATTGCCGTATTCGAGGCTGATTTGCTTCGCGTTCTCGCCGACCCACAGCAACAGGGAGCGCAGATCCTTCAAGTCGATCAGCAACAGGTCCTGCTCGTCGGCCAGGCGGAAGGCGATGGTCAACACCCCTTCCTGAGTGTCGTTCAGTTCCAGCATGCGGGACAGCAGCACCGGCCCCATCTCGCTGATGGTGGCGCGGATCGGATGCCCCTGCTTGCCGAACAGGTCCCAGAAGATCACCGGATTGGCCTTGAACTCGTAGGGATCGAGATCCACGTCGGCGGCCCGCTTATGCAGAAACGGTTTCGACTTGCCGGCCTGCGAAATGCCGGACAGGTCGCCCTTGATGTCGGCGGCGAAGACCGGCACGCCGGCATCGGAGAACGCTTCCGCCATGATCTGCAGGCTGACGGTCTTGCCGGTGCCGGTGGCGCCGGCGATCAGGCCGTGGCGATTCGCCAATTTCAGTCTCAGGACTTCCGGCTTATGGCTCTTGCCGAGGAAAATCGACGGCTGCTCGGTCATTGGGCGCGCTCCCCGCTGGTGATGCGTAACACCAGGGTTTTGTAGAAAGCCCGGCCCGCGAGTTCAACGGTTTTTCCGCGTTAACCACGATTCTCGTCTTCCGCGCGAAATACCGGTTGATTCCAAGCCGTCCTCGCGTCACTTTCGCACCATTGTAATCCGCAGGATCATCAGACCTTTAAACATCATTGGAGCGTTTTCATGTCCTACAAGATCGAGGAAATCGAAGGCATTGGCCCCGTCTATGGCGAAAAACTGCGCGCGGCGGACATTCAGACCACCGACGACCTGCTGAAGGCCTGCGCCAGCCCGGCCGGGCGCAAGGACATGGCCGAGAAGACCGGCCTGTCGGACAAGCATATTCTGAAATGGGCCAACATGGCCGACCTGATGCGCATCTCCGGCGTCGGCGAGGAATATTCCGAACTGCTCGAAGCCGCCGGCGTCGACACGGTGAAGGAACTGAAGCACCGAGTGCCGGAAAACCTCGCCGCCAAGATGGCCGAGGTGAACGAAGAAAAGAAACTCACCCGCCAGGTGCCGAGCGCCAGCATGGTCGAAAAATGGGTCGCCCAGGCCAAGGAACTGCCGGCGGTCCTGACCTACTGATCGAACGCCGACATCACGACAAACGGCGCGGCCCCGGCCGCGCCGTTTTCGTTTAGACACCCGATCGCGCGCGGGTGCGATCTAACGATTCATCCTATTCTCAACCAAATCGTCCACCACCGCCGGTTCCGCGAGCGTACTGGTGTCGCCGAGGTTGCCGTAGTCGTTTTCGGCGATTTTGCGGAGGATGCGGCGCATGATTTTACCACTGCGGGTTTTCGGCAGGCCGGGGGCCCATTGGATCAAATCCGGGCTGGCGATGGGGCCGATGTCCTTCCTGACCCATTGCACCAGTTCCTTGCGCAGATCCTCGCTCGGGTCGATGCCCAGCTTCAGGGTGACATAGGCGTAGATGCCTTGCCCCTTGATGTCATGGGGATAGCCGACCACGGCGGCTTCCGAGACCGCGTCGTGCAGCACCAGAGAGCTTTCCACCTCCGCCGTGCCCATGCGGTGGCCGGAGACATTGATGACGTCGTCGACCCGACCGGTGATCCAGTAATAGCCGTCGGCATCGCGCCGGCAGCCGTCGCCGGAGAAATAGCATTGCCCCGGATAGGTGGCTTGAAATAGGTGTCGACGAAGCGCTGATGATCGCCATAGACCGTGCGCATCTGGCCCGGCCAGCTGTCCAAAATCACCAGATTGCCCTCGGTCTCGCCCTCAAGAATATTGCCGTCGGTATCGACCACCGCCGGCTGGATGCCGAAGAAGGGTTTGGTGGCGCTGCCCGGCTTCATGGCGATGGCGCCCGGCAGCGGCGTGATCAGAATGCCGCCGGTTTCCGTCTGCCACCAGGTGTCGACGATCGGGCAGCGGTCTTCGCCGACCACGTGGTAGTACCAGCGCCAGGCTTCCGGATTGATCGGCTCGCCCACCGTGCCGAGCAGGCGTAGGCTTGACCGCGAGGTGGCGGTCACCGGGCCGTCGCCTTCCCGCATCAGGGCGCGCAGGGCCGTCGGCGCGGTGTAGAAGATATTCACCTGATGCTTGTCGCAGACCTGCCAGAAGCGGGAGCTGTCCGGATAGTTCGGCACCCCTTCGAACATCAGGGTCCTGGGCCCCGTTGGCGAGCGGACCGTAGACGATATAGCTGTGCCCCGTGACCCAGCCGACATCCGCCGTGCACCAATAGACGTCGCCGTCGTGATAGTCGAAGACATATTGGTGGGTCATGGAGGCATAAACCATATAGCCGCCGGTGGTGTGCAGCACGCCCTTGGGCTTGCCGGTGGAGCCGGACGTGTAGAGGATGAACAGCGGGTCTTCCGCCGCCATCTCCTCCGCCGGGCAGTCGGCGGAGGCATCGGCCATCAAGTCGTGATACCAGTGGTCGCGGCCGTCCTGCATGGCGATGTCGCCGCCGGTGCGCTTGACGACGACACAGGCTTGGATGCCGGGGCAGGTCTTCAACGCCTCATCCGTGTTGTTCTTCAACGATACCGGACGGCCGCCGCGCAGGCCCTCGTCGGCGGTGATGATCAGGTTGCAGTCGCAGTCCTGAATGCGGCCGGCCAGCGCATCCGGCGAGAAACCGCCGAAGACGATGGAATGCACCGCGCCGATGCGGGCGCAGGCCAGCATGGCGACCGCCGCTTCCGGTATCATCGGCATATAGATGGTGATGCGGTCGCCCTTCTTGGCGCCCAGACCCTTCAGGCAGTTGGCGAACTTGCAGACTTCCTCATGCAGCTCGCGGTAAGTGATCTTCTTGTCGACGGCGGGATCGTCGCCTTCCCAGATGATCGCGGTCTGGTCGCCGCGCGCTTCCAAGTGCCGGTCCAGGCAATTGACCGAGGCGTTCAGGGTACCGTCGCAAAACCATTTCACATGCAGGTCGTCGGCGTCGTAGCTGACATCCTTGACCTTGCTATAGGGCGTGATCCAGTCGATGCGCTTGCCATGCTCGGCCCAGAAGCCCTCCGGATCGGCGACCGACGCGTCGTACATCTCCTGATACTTGTCCGCATCGACATGGGCCCGGCTGGCCCAATCGCCCGGTACCGCAATGGTTTCAATCTCGCTCATGACGCATCCGCCTCCCTCAACCGCGATGGTTAACCCGTGGCGCCGATTATCAACATTTTACCCGGCCCACGCAATTGCGGCGGGTGGTCGCGGTTCGGTCGACCAAGAGATGCCAACCGAATGCGAGAATTCTAGATTGGCGTTCCTTGATGAAAGACCAGCTCCCAGCTAGAACAACGCCACCGCCAGAGGGGAGGACCGATTGGCACGTTCGATCGTGGCGCCCCGCGCCAGCTCGCTGACATAAGTCGTCAGAACCACGCCGTCAGCGACATCGCGGAGCTGCCATTCGGAGAGTGCTGCTTGGAAAGGCTCGAATGAACCGGATTGCAGCATATCCGCTCGCGTATAGACGCGGCCCGACTTACCGAACTCGACGAAGTCCGACGCTAATAAGTCGCCGAAATATTCCAGATCATAACGCGTCTCGGGCCGCCATAGGCTTTCTTCGAGCGCACGCAGTACCGCGGTCTCGTCTGCTTCCATCGGCTCAGCGTTCCGCCAAGGCCAGTCGCAGGCTCAGAATAGCGAAGGCGGCGGCGAACCGCGTTTCAGCCAGGCCATCACCGCCGGGCGGGAGATCACATAATCCCGCGCCAGCGCCGCGCCGGCGCCGTAACCGACGAAAACGACGAAGGTCAGGGCCATGAAGACGCCAGCCAGCAGACACATTTGGGCAACCGCGCCGGGCGCACCCGCCGGCACGAACTGGGGCAGGAAGGCCAGGAAGAACAGCGACAGCTTCGGGTTCAAAACATTGATCAGGGTGCCATGCAGCGCCGTCCGAAAATAGGAAACGCGGGCCCGGTCCGCCCGCACGTCGAGGGCGCCGCCGGCCTGCAGCATGCTCCAGGCCATATAGAGCAGATAGGCGACGCCGGCATATTTGACGATCTGAAACGCCAAGGCGCTGGCATGGAAGATCGCCGCCAGACCGACGATGCTGGCCAAAGCCGCCGGCACGATGCCGAAGGTACAACCGGCCGCCGCTGCCACGCTGGCCCGAAACCCCCGTCCCAAGCCGACCGCCAGGGTATAGATCACCCCGGTCCCCGGCAGCAGGATGACGATCATGGAGGTAAGGAGGAATTCGAGGGTCATGAACGAGTTCCTTTCAGGCAGCTACAAGAAATTCCATTCGCCGCCGTAACCGATTTCCCGCTGGTGGCGAAAAGCTACAATCACGACCTCATCGTTTTCGACGTCGTATCGATATAATGCAACATAACCGGTATCGCCGAACCGAATCACCAACTCCCGGAGTCCCGGAACGTCCCGATACGGTCTGCCCATATTTGGTGTGGCTTTCAAACGATCGAAGGATTCTCGGATCACCTTTCCCGCGCGTACCGCCGCGACCGGGTTTTTCTCGACGAGAAACCGCCGGCAGCGCTCGATGTCAAAGGTCGCGTTTTCGGCGACGGCTATTCGTGGCACGGCGGCACAGGATATTCGTCATCGGTCCCCCAACTCGCCAACCATTTGTCGACTTCTTCGCCAGTGAGATGGCGGCCGGTTTCGCGGTAGGCGGCCCAGGACGCCAATGCGTCCTGTTTGAAGCTCTCATGCGCTTCCTCGCGTTCGACATACTCACGGATCGCCTGTAGCATGATCCAATGTGCCGACCGGTCCTGCCTCGTCGCCAATGTCTTGACGCGGGATTTTAGTTCGTCGTCGATTTTCAGTGACGTGGGCATGAAATTTCCAAGTAGTCAAAGGTAGTACTTACTCATACCATCCATCGTCACGCGATTCAATCCGTGACAGCGGCGGCGATCTCGCCTATAACCTGTCCCCCATGAACGCGCAAGCCTGGACATTCTATTACTTTATCGACCGCATAGAATCGGCGGTGGATCGGTGCGCGTGCCTTAAGACAGAAGCGAAAGCGACCAAAGACCCAAGACAAACCGCCGGACCGGCGGTTTTTTCTTGGCCGCCGGTTTGGCCCCATAAGCGAAGGAAGCCAAACCATGCTCGACCCCCTCGACGATCTCCGCATTGAGGAGATGCAGACCCTGGACCCGCCGGCGGCGTTGATCCGATCCATTCCCCTCTCCGCCGCCGCCCCGCGATACCGTGACCCGGTCGCGGGAGGCCTTGCAAAATATCCTGCATGGCCGCGACGATCGCCTGGCGGTGATTGTCGGCCCCTGTTCCATCCACGATCCCGAAGCGGCTATCGATTACGCCAACCGGCTGGCGGAGGTTCGGCGAAAGCTGGACGACCGCCTCGAAGTCGTCATGCGGGTCTACTTCGCCAAACCGCGCACCTCCATCGGTTGGAAGGGCCTGATCAACGATCCGGGTCTGGACGACAGCTTCGAGATCGAGCGCGGTTTGCGCCTGGCGCGGACGTTACTGTTGGCGATCAACAATCTGGGTCTGCCGGCGGGCTCCGAATTCCTGGACATGATCGTGCCGCAATATTTCACCGATCTGACCGCCTGGGCGGCGATCGGTGCGCGGACCACGGAAAGCCAGATCCATCGGGAGTTGGCATCCGGTCTGTCCTGCCCGGTCGGCTTCAAGAACGGCACCCATGGCGACGTCGCCATCGCCGCCGCCGCCGTGCGCGCCGCCGCCGCCAGCCATCACTTCCTGGCCGTAACCAAGGCCGGTCGCGCCGCCATCGCCAAAACCGCCGGTAATCGTGACGGTCATATCATCCTACGCGGCGGCGACAAGCCGAACTACGATGCCGACAGCGTCCAGGCTGCCTGCGAGGTGGCGGAAAAGAACGCCGTCGCGCCGGCCCTGATGATCGATGCCAGCCACGCCAATAGCGGCAAGGACCCCGAAAAGCAGCCGGCGGTGGTCGACGAGATCGCGGCCCAGGTCGCCGGCGGCGAAACCCGCATCTTCGGCGTCATGATCGAAAGCAATCTGGTCGGCGGCCGCCAGGATCTGGTCCCGGGCGCGCCCTTGACCTACGGTCAAAGCATCACCGACGGCTGCCTCGACTGGCCGCGCACGGTCTCGGCGCTGGAAATCCTGGCAGATGCGGTGGATCAACGACGCGCTGGCGGCAGCGGGGCTTTGGTGAGGGCAGGGTGACGATCCAACTACACGCTGTCCGGGCGCGGCGAAATGAAGACCCGGGACCCATACCGACCAACTTCGAACCGACATTGGCGGTGCGAAGTTCGGCGGAATGGATGCTGGATATCCGTGACGCGGATTCCGGCATGACGTGTTTGATGACTGGAGTTATTGCATGAGCGACACGATCACCGGCGGCTGCCTTTGCGGGCAAGTGCGTTACGAATTGGCCGAACGGCCGCGGCTGCTCTGTCACCGCGCCGACAGCAAGAAACAGTCCGGCACCGCCTTTTCAACGGTCGTGTATTACCTAAAATACGCGATATTTTGTATATTTTTCATACCCTTATAGTTTGACTTACCGAGCGATGGTGGCGTTAATATTAGTTGAATATTAACTTTATTATGTCCATCACTCGGGAGGGTCCGATGAAACTCAGTTCAGCGTTCGGCGCAATCGTCAGTTTTAGTCTGCTGCTCGGCGGTACCGCCGCATGGGGGCAAACCGCGCCAAAGGATGAAGACGGCAATCTGTTGGCCAAGGGCTGGCATTTCAATTTGAATGTCATCGGCGTGCCCCACGACAAAACCGTGGCCGATATGACCGGCAGCGAGCGGCACACGATTTTCGTTCCGCTGGATACCAGCGGCCTGGTCGACGGTCATGTGAAGATCAACTATGTGCGCAGCGACGACGGCAATTTCCACGTTCTGGACGGCAATGCCACCGACGACGGGGAAGCGACCGTGGCGGTGCCGTACGAACTTTGCGATTACGATGCCAACAATAATCAATGCACCGATTTAATCGCCTATGACGTCTATGCGACGGGTCTCGGCAAACCAGGCGGCAGTTCCCATACCGACGCGGAATGCGTATTTGTCGACGATACCGATACCGATGGCTTCCAGGTCATCGACAAGGACGGCTTGATAGCCGGCAGTTGCACCGACACGTTGTTGCTCGGGTCCTTCGATATCGCGCGCACCAATGGCGGCAGCAACAAGCCGAAAACGGTGGACATCACCAATGTCTTCCGCGCCTCCGGTTGCATCGACGGTTTCGGCGACCCGAATGCGGCGGACGGCAGCTGCAATAGCGGCGACCTGCGCTTCAAGCGTATCTGGGTCTTCAATATCGACGTCTTCGATTCCTATTGGTGGGAATACGACAATGACGGCCTGAAACTGATGCAGGTCCGTTTCTATCCCAGCGACGACAGCGGGCTTATCGAAATCGTGCAGTAAGTCGAACCAAAACCAAGCTTAGGACCCCGGCGGCGGCCGGGGTCTTTTTTTGGCCGATTACAACTTGGCAAATGAGAAATTTTCGAGCGTTAGCACCGGCTATCATAAAACTTAACATTGAAATTATTCCGAGAATACATACTTCTTATACTAGCAACCAAAATTGATCGTATATGGGCATACGCTACTCACATTAGGTTGCATATTATATAGGGGGTAACTATGGCACGATTTGTGATGGCGAACCGTCGAGCGGGCAAGTTCGACGACGCCGAAAAAATATCTTCGCGGGACGCGATGGCGACAGTGATGGCGGGTTCCTTTATGACCGGCGCATCAATCGTTGCGCAAAACACGCCGAAACAAGAGACCGCTCGGCACGTTGTCGTATTTGAGGCCAATTCTGGCGAGATGGCTGCGAAAGCCGCCGAGCTACCAGCAGATGTGATGGTCGAGCCAGAGATCCTGCATTATGCTGAAAGCGTTCGCACTCAAGGGTTCCAGGATGCGCTTCGGACGGAGTTGGACGCGCCATTCGATTTTGGTACGACACGTACATTGCGATTGCGGATCACAGGCGACGGGGCCCCGCTTGCCCATGCTGAGGTTATTTTCAACTTAATAGCGTTTGGTTCGATTCGACGGCAAGGCAGCGCGATTAGTGATCAGAACGGCCGCGTAGAGTTTCGTTTCTCCAGCATCTTCAACGTTTCGGCAGCTGTGGTCGTGCCTGCGGGTAATTTTTGGACCATGGTCGCGCCTAATCCGGCGAACAACGATGAAATCGATTGCCCGCAATTGCCGCCGGCGGACAAGCATCTGGGCTGGTGGCACGAGCGATTGGGTATTACCCGATATGCAAAAACGCGGGGCCGGGGCATCAAGGTCGGCGTTGCGGACACCGGCCTTGGCCCGCATGACGAACTCGATCACGTCCAGGACATTGGCGCCTTCATCGACGGAGACTTCCTGCCGAACGGTGGCGCCGACGTGGATGCCCATGGCAGCCATGTCAGCGGCTCGATCGGTGCCAGACCAACAGCGCAGAGCCGGTTCGGCGGGATCGCACCGGGCGTGAAGCTGTTCTCCGCTCGCGTGTTTCCGCCCGGTCGGGGTGCCAATCAGGCCGACATCGCCAACGCCATAGATGAATTGTCGCGGACGCATGAGGTTGATCTGATTAACCTGAGCCTTGGCAGCGACAATCCGTCAATTATCGAACAGGATGCGATTGTCGATGCCGTGGAACGGGGAACCCTTTGTGTTTGCGCCGCCGGTAACTCCAACGGACCAGTTGGATTCCCGGCCGCGTTTCCGGAAACCCTGGCGATTTCCGCTATTGGATTGGAAGGTTGGGGTCCGACGGGTTCTCTGGCTTCACTCAGGATGCCAAACGACTTTGCGCGGATCGGCGACCACAATTTGTTTCACGCCAATTTCAGTTGCTTCGGCCCTGAAATTTCTGGTGCGGCACCGGGCGTTGGCATAATATCCACGGTGCCTGAACGTCATGGGCTTGAGCGGCCTTATGGTGTAATGGATGGAACGTCAATGGCCAGTCCGATTGCTTGCGGTGCTCTCGCGGCAGCGCTGGCCGGTGACAAAGAATACAAGAACTTGCCGCGCAATAGTTTGCGTACCGAGCATGCGCGCCGCAAGTTCGACGACATTTGCCGTAGTATCGGCTTAGACTCAGTTTTCCAAGGTTCAGGCATGCCGTTCATTTAACTAGTGCGGGATGATAGGTGAAAAAATACGCCGTAGCTGTTAAGCGCGAACGAGCGCGAGATATCACGAAGGATTGGATGGCGGGGTTGTCGAACATAGAGGGCCTCGTCGTCCATCCTACTTGGAATACCCGGCGCGTTATTGTCGAGGGGACATCGGAGACTATCGCTCAATTGCGCGAGGCGTTTTCCGACTTTTGTCATATAGAACCACTCTTTGAACACAGACGATTTAAGCAGGCCGGCTCAAGAAAAACCCAGACACCAAAAGTTGGGGGCGGACAAACGCAAAAGGAATAATCCAAAAACCGGTCGTGACAAAAGAGATCGGTGGAAAGGAAACGTCCTTACTGGTTGGATTCCAGTGTTGGTTTTTGGCGATACTAACGGTCGTTCGTATAATGAGCGTTCCTGTGAAACGCCCCAATTCATAATCACGAAAGATTTTTCAGATGACCGTTTCCACACCCGCGACCCCAATGACCGATTTTGGCGATGTCGAGTATCCCGCCGCCCTGGTCAACGTCACCAATGTTTGCAATCTGGACTGCACCCATTGTTTCGTCTTCCGGGCCAGCAATCCGAATAAGCCCATGGACAAGATGGACGATACGACCATGTTGCGGGGAGCTGAAGGCGTTGCGCGACAAGCATAAGATCCGCTCCATGCTGTTCATGGGTGGGGAGCCGATGATCCGCAAGGCCCTGGTGTTCGAGGCGATGAAGCTGTTCGACGCCTGCTCCATCGTCACCAACGGCACCTATGGCATTCCGTCCGTTCCGGGCCAAGTGGTCACCGTCTCCCTCGACGGGCCGGAAGCTCTGAACGATCCGATCCGCGGAGCCGGTGTCTTCCAAAAGGTCAAGAAAGCGGTGTTCGAGCGCGACCCGAGCGACGGCACCACGGTGATCCTGCAGATGGCCATCACCCGCCAGAACGAGGCCGCGGGCTGGAGGATTTCGTGGAGGAAGTCAAGGACTGGCCGATCAGCGGCCTCGCCTTCACCTTCTACGTGCCGACGAAAGATGACGACAGCGGCCAGGCCTGGGACGATCTGAAGGACCGCGGACCCGGTGGTCGACCGCCTGATCGCCTTGAAACGGAAATACCCGGCCCTGATCAAAAGCAATATCGGCGCGCTGGAGCTGATGAAATCGGACGTCGCGTTACAATACACGGGCGCCGAGGGGCGAACATTGCTCCCTGAAAACGCATGCTGCCCCTCTATATGGGCAGACGGCGGGTAAGTTCGAGCGCACTTTCTGCTGCTACGGCAATGACGTCGACTGCGCCCGCTGCGGGCGGCCTACGGCGTGTTCAATTCCCATCATCAAATCCAACAAGGCCGCCAACCGGGCCGCCGCTGGGGCGAGGTGTTTGAAGAGTGAGGGTTGGCGTACGGATTTGCTAGCCGACTGTGATCTACTCCCAATCGCAATCTTGAGCTACCGGAGTCAACGCCCACCTTAGATCTTCGACATCGACGAACAAGCCGATACCCCTTGTCGATATCGCCTGCAGCGTTAGCGTTTTGGCTCGTGTGGCGATCAAACGCTTTAAGAACGGTACCAAAGGCACTTCGTCTGTCGCCAATGCAAGTAATTGTCACCGATTTTCTGCCAGAACACAGGTGCGGTATTCTCTCCCGTCGACGGCGATGTCGAGCGGCTCGAAAACTGAATATGGCCCTTTGGCTTCAAGATGCAGCGCCTAGTTTTGTGTTGCATACAGGAGATGAAAAGCTTTTTCGGCTTGCCCGTTCTCTCGTCGAATAACTCGCCGACGGCGTTGCCGGCTGCCGCATAAGAGATTTTGTCGGCTGAGCGAGAGTCCCGAATTACTACCCATTTCCCCATTAGCCAACCGTCGTCTCTGATCTTTACAGCGGCCGCCTTACCGGCGCCCAAGCAATCGAGCCTGTTGCGCCGAAACTTCTTTTGCCCGCAAACCTGCCAATCGGGAAAAATTTCTTTTGGGCAGGGATTTTGGCAATCTGCCGATCCATTTCCTTGGACGCACCACGCGACGCCTCTGCGCATTCCTTTTCCGAATAAGCACGGTTTTGGTCACTTACGAGTTTGCTGGCTAACTCCGCGCCCTTGAGAAACATTGCGGCATGGGCGACTGACTTGGTCGTTCGAGCCAATGCTTCGACATAGTAATCCGCCTCCGAATGGCGACCGCACAAGCGCAGTACACCGGCATATATGCCTATCAATCCCCCGCTCATACCCTTGTTCATGAGCTGTAGTTTTCGGATCTCGGCTTCAAGGCTTTCCGCTGATGGGCGCTTCGGCGCTGGACCCAAATTAGCTGGTGGCGCCGTTTGCCGCGGGGCGCAGGCGCTTAAAGTCAGTGCGAAAACTGAGATTGAAACCAAGCGAACTAATATTGCATTCGGCATATATTTGAATTGGTAGATATGAAACTATTTTGATCTTCTTTTTAGTGTATTCCAATTTTAGCCTCTTTTCAACCAACATACTGATTTGCTGGTTGGACTTAGACAACCAGATTTATGAAGAATGGCGGGTGTTATCTCCCGGGCCTTTGGAATCCGGCCCGCGCCTCCGCTGCCTGCTGCCGGATGACGCAGTCTTCCGTATGGTCGTTGATCAGGCCCATGGCTTGGATGAAGGCGTAGACGGTGGTGGGGCCGACGAATTTCCAGCCGGCTTTCTTGAGCGCTTTCGATAGGGCTGTCGAAGCCTCCGAGGTGGTTTGCGACTGCGGTGACGGCAGGGTTGCCGGGTCCGGTTCGAAGCGCCAGACATAGGCGGCCAGGCTGCCTTCCCGCGCGATCAGTTCCTGGGCGCGTCGGGCATTGTTGATGGCGGCCTCGATCTTGCCGCGGTGGCGGACGATGCCGGCATCGGTCAATAGTCGTTCGACGTCGCGCTCGGTGAAGGCGGCGACCTGGTCGATCTCGAAATTGGCGAAGGCGCGGCGGAAGTTCTCCCGCTTGGCCAGGATGGTGCGCCAACTGAGGCCGGACTGGAAGCTTTCGAGGCAAAGCTTCTCGAATAGCCGCCGGTCGTCGGCGACGGGGAAGCCCCATTCCCGGTCATGATAATCCAGAAATTCCGGCGCGGTACCGGCCCAACGGCAGCGGGCTTGTCCGTCCGGTGCGATGAAAGGCGTCGACATTCGGCTTCGTCCCCTCGATCGGATAAACGTTTCGGCGCCTCGCCGTTGCGCCATAATTCCACCCCAAAGATAGGCTACCTCGCTGTCTTGATGAAAGCTGTTTGGACTTTTCTCATCGCGGTTTGCGCTTTCGGCCTTGCAGGCCCGCCCGCATTGGCGCAAAAGGTTCACGTCTCGCGGCCGGCGATGGAGCACGCACTTTACGTTTTTTCGCCAAGCACGCAAGCGTTATCGCTGCATTGGCGTCGGGGCGGGCGGCCCTACGGGACACTGGATGCCCTACGCGCCGACCTGCTCCGGCAGGGGCGGTGTCCGTTGTTTCTTTCCAACGCAGGTATTTACGGCACCAATGGCGCGCCCCTCGGTCTGCATGTGGAAGCGGGCAAGGTGCTGAAAGGGCTGAATCGCAGCAAGGGCACCGGCAACTTCTTCTGGCAGAGCGGCGTCTTCGCGATCCGGCGCGGCAAACCGGAAATCGTACCGCGGTCGACCTGGCGCGGTGCCGCCGGCGTCAGCCTGGCCACCCAATCCGGCCCGTTATTGGTTTTAAATGGCAAGCGCACCAGCGCCGGTCGCGCGAGCGCCAACGGCTATAGCCGCAGCGCCGTGGTCATCTACCGCGACGGCCGGCTCGGCTTCGTCCATTCCCGCTGGGCCAGCTCCTTCGCCGCCCTGGTCGACCGCGCCGCCCGCCCCGGCCCAATTCGCCATATGCTCTATCTCGACGGCTCCATCAACGACTGGTGGCAGCCCGGCCAAACCCAGTCCGCCCGCCACACGCCGCGACTGGCGGCGATGTTTGCGGTGACGAGCCCGGGCGCGACATGTTCGCCGGATTAACTCGAAGGTTCATTGGGGGTGCTTTGCACGCTAGCCGACGCCGCCACCGTGAAAATCGCCGAAATAGACCTGCTTACCCGCATACAGAATTTCTTCGCTCCCGGTAAACCGTCCTAACTCGCCCTTAATCCGAGCGCGGTAACACCATTCACCCTCGGTGAAGTCCGCCGGTCCGCGGGCCGGAATAAGTGGTTCGCAGTCCTGCAGCAGCGCTTGTCGAAGGAAACGATAGACGGAGCCTTGATCCTGGCCGCCGTCGCACAGATAGCCCTGATAGTTCATACCCCAAACCGGCACGCGGTCTTTGTAAACGATTTCCGAGCCGATGAAATTGCGGGCGCCGAAATAGGTGTCGTGATACAGCCATGCACCCTCGGTATACCGGTAATCATGTGATCGCAATCGACTAGGCTGAACTTTCTTCGCCGTGGCGTCGGCATAAGTGGTTTTGTGCGCTGCCGCCAAGAACGTCGCGAGTGCAGTCAGGTTTGATGGCTTATTCATGTCGTATCGAGAAATCACGCAAAGGAATGGATTTGTCCGATTCTGGCCATGGCGAAAAGCGCGACCGGTCAGCGCCTACTAAAACATAGGCCGATGGTATCTGTAACCCGCTGACTGACTTTAGGAACCGGCGTTGTTGCCGACGAGGTTAAGCAACAGACGGACCGTCACTGCATCGCCGGCGGGTCCGGGTCGTCGGACCAGTCGGTGGGGGTGGGGGCGGTTTTGGCGAGCAGGTCCTCGACGAGTGCGACATGGGCGCGTTCTTCGTCGGCGAACTCTTCCGCCAGAGCGCGGGTTTCGTCGTCGAGGTCGAGGGCGCAGAGATCGGCGAAATAGTCGGCGGCGCGGCGTTCATTATGCAGCGCCAGGCGCAAGGCCTGCTCGGCGGTCATGAGATAATGGATGTCTTCGAAGGCGGCGGTTTCCGGCCCTTCCGGACTTTGCCAGTCGTAGACCGTATCCGGGTCGGGCGTGGCGCCTTTGGCGATCAACTGCTCGGCGATCTCGGCGCCATGGCGGCCCTCGACGAAGGCCAGTTTCTCGAACACCGTGGCCACCGCGTCGTTATTGACGGCCCGCATCTGCTCGGTCAGTCCGCTGTAACGTTCGGCGGCCTCGACCTCCATGGCATAGGCCCGCTGTAACAGGGCGACGACGTCCAGGCTCATATCGCGAAGGCCTCCTCGATCGCCGACAGATCGCCGCCGTTCGACGCCGGCTGCGGTTGAAACGGCGCCCGCTCGCCGCGGTAGAGGATGCCGATATTGAAGCCGTCGTCGGTCAGGATGCGGCGGCTGGCCTGGGCCAAGTCGTCGGTCGGCTCGACCGCGGCGCCATGGATCTGCTGTTTCCAGTCCCGTTGTTCTGGGCGGAAGGTGACGCAGGGGCTCAACAGCTCGACGAAGGAGAAGCCGGGATGATGGATCGCCGCGACGATCAGGTCCATGGTGCCGCGGGGATCGCCGGAGAAGCCGCGGCCGACGAAATTGGCGCCAGCGGCGAGCGCGATCACCAGGGGATGGAACGGCCGCATACCGGTGCCGCCCGGGGCCAGCTTGCTGTCCCAATCCGGCAGGGTGGTGGGCGACGGCTGCCCCTTGGTCATGCCATAGACCTGGTTGTCCATGACGATATAGGTGATGTCGACATTGCGCCGGGCCGCGTGCAGGAAGTGATTGCCGCCGATGGAATAGCCGTCACCGTCGCCGCCGACCGCCAGTACCGTCAGCTCCGGCCGCGCCAGCTTGACCCCCGTCGCCACCGGCAGGGCGCGGCCATGGACGCCGTGGAAACCGTAACAGTTGGTATAGGCCGGCAATCGCGAGGAACAGCCGATGCCCGAGACCACCACCGTCTCCTCCGGCGCCGCGCCGGCCGCGGCCAGGGCCTTGGTCAGGGATAAGAGCACCGTGTGATCGCCGCAGCCCGGGCACCAAACCGGACGATAGTCGGAACGGAAGTCGCCGGCCTTATGCCGGGGCGCGGTCTCGGCGATATTCATGACAACATGTCCTCCAGTTGCGCGGTCAGTTCGCCGACACGGAACGGGATTGGCCCGGCCCGGTGGACCGACTTCGCCGTCGATAGCAAGTCCCAAGCGGCGCGGAGATATTGGTGAAACTGGCCGCTATGGCTCTGCTCCAATGTTATGACCGTCGGCGCCAGCAGGGGCGCCAACAGGTCCGGCCGCGCCGGTGCCAGTTGACGCAGACCGGCGACCCGGATTTGGGCGCCATCCGGATCCAGCCGCCGCGCCGCCGCCAGGGCCGGCGCGTAGCTCGACCCCCAGGTCAGCAGCAGAACCGGCGCCTCGGTCTCGCCATCGAGTTCAATCCAGTCCTCGCCCGCGTCGTAGCCGGCGATCTTGGCTGCCCGTTTGTCCATTTGGCTCAAATGATGCGCGGCGGTGGAGGACGGCAACCCGCGCGGCGTATGTTCCAAACCGTCGGCGGTGTATTGCCCACCCGGCATGCCCGGCAGGCTCATGGGCGAGACGCCATCCTCGGTGACGGCGTAGCGGTGATAGCCGTCGGTCGGCGGCTCCGCCAACTTGCGGCTCACCGGCGCCAACGCCGGCGGCGGCGCGTCGACGATGGCCATGCCCTGACCGATATACTGATCGCTCAACAAAATGACCGGCGTCTGCCGGTTTTCCGCCGCCGCCACGGCCAGTTCCGCCGTTCGCACCGCGTCGCGGATGCCGAGCGGCGCCAGCACGATATGGGGCGCATCGCCATGTAGGCCGTAGACGGCCAGGTTCAGATCGCTTTGCTCCGACTTGGTGGGGATGCCGGTGGAGGGACCGCCGCGCATGACATTGGCGACGACCAGCGGCACCTCGGCGGCGACCGCGAGGCCAATGGCCTCCGACATCAGGGCCAGTCCGGGACCGGAAGTCGCGGTCATCGAAACCTTGCCCGCGTAGGCCGCGCCAATGGTCATGTTGATGGAGGCCAGCTCGTCTTCCGCCTGCACCAGCAGACCGCCCAAATCCGGCAGACGCGGCGCCATCCATTCCAGGATTTCGGTCGCCGGCGTGATCGGATAGGCGGCGACGAAGCGGACGCCACCGCGCAAAGCGCCAAGGCCGACCGCCTGATTGCCGCTGATCAGCCAGCGCTTGTTTTCCGATTGTTGGATCGAACCGATGCTGCGCCCGATGGCGGCGGCCTCCGCCCGGCCCAGATCGACGGCGCGCTGGCTCAAGGTCACCGCGTCCGCGCCTTTGCTGTGGAAACGTGCGGCCAGCACCTCCCCCACCGCCGCTTCGGGCAGCGCCAGCATCTCGGCCAGCAAGCCCAGGGCCAACATATTCGGGCGCAGGCCGGGTTCGGACTTCGCCAGCGCCTCGAGATCGAGATGGCAGCCGGTGCGGCCCGCCAACGCCGCCGGCAGGTCGCCGTCGCGGCCGGCGGCGATCACCAGGCTGTTTTCGTCGAGGGAGATATCGCCGACATAGCGCTCGACATTCAGCCAGTCGAGCGCCAGAAAGAGATCGAACCGGTCCGGGTCATAGTCCACCGGCCGGTCGGCGAAGGTGAGATAAGCGCAGGTTTCGCCGCCGCGGATTTGCGGCCCGAAGGATTTTGACAGGCGGCCGTACCAACCGGCCCTGGCTGCGGCCTGTAATAATAATTCCGCTGCCGTAACGACCCCCGCACCACCTGATCCAGCCAGGGCGAGGGACATAGACGACACCACTTCGAGCGAGTGATCTATAACAGGGCTGGCAACGGACATGGCGGCTCCGTAAGCGCTGCGCCTCGACCGCGCCCCATCGCGGCGGAAGCTCGGAAAATTTTCCCCTTGACCCTAAATTCGTATTCTGGTACTTTAATACTTAAATACCTGGATCTGGCCATGGGGTCAAGGCAAAAGTAATGCCTCGATAGGCCGATCCAAAGCATGCAGGGGCTGTCTGCGTCGGGATGTCGCATCCGGACGGGAGCTGGTGATGACGGTCCAAGACGTGGTGGCGAAAGCCGAAGCCCTTTACGAAGATCTCGATTTTCAGGCGGTCAGCGACTGGAAGGCGCAAGCGTCCGGTCGCAAAGCCATCGGTTATATGCCGATCTACGTGCCGCGGGAAATCATTCACGCCGCCGGCATGCTGCCGGTCGGAGTCCTGGGCGGCGGCGACCGGCTCGAGGTGATCCACGGCGACGCCTTTTACCAAAGCTATATATGCCGCATTCCCCGCTCCACCGTCGAACTGGGGGTGACCGGCCGGCTCGATTGCCTGGACGGCATGTTGTTCCCCAGCATCTGCGACGTCATCCGCAACCTGTCCGGCATGTGGCAGATGATGTATCCGGAGAAATACGCTCGCTACTTCGACGTGCCGCAGAACTTCTCCGACTCCGTCGGCGGCGACTACTACCTGCACGAACTGCAACAGCTGCGCGACGATCTGGCCGCATTGGCGGGGCACGATATTACCGACGCGGCGCTGACCGCCTCGATCAAGGTTTACAACGAGAACCGACGTGCCATCGGCCGGCTCTACGACCTCCGCTCGAGCGAGCCGTGGCGGGTCCGGGCGTCCGATGTGTTCCTGCTGCTGCGTGCCGGCATGTTGTTGCCGGTGGAGACGCATACCGCGCTGCTCGAGGAATATATCGCCGCCGCCGAAGCCGAAGCGCGGCCGAAGCGGGACAATTGCCGGGTCATCCTGCATGGCAGCTTCTGCGAACAGCCGCCCCTGTCCCTGATCAAGTCGATCGAGATGGCCGGCTGCTATATCGTCGACGACGATCTGCTGCTGATCACCCGCTGGATGCTGCAAGACGTGCCGGAGGACGGGGATCCGATGCAGAATTTGGCGCAGGCCTTCCTGCATCATTCCACCGAGACCTCCGCCAAATACCAACCCTGCGCCGAGAAGAAGGGCGCCTTCCTGATCGACAATGTCGCCAAACGCGCGGCGGAAGGCGTGATCTTCGCCGCCCCCAGCTTCTGCGACCCGGCCCTGCTGGACCGGCCGATGATGCAGGACGCCCTGGCCGAGGCCGGGATCCCCTATACGGCGTTCAAATACGCCGAAAACTCCGGCCAGATGCAGCCGATCCGCGAACAGGCCGGCACCTTCGCCGATTCGATCAAACTCTGGAGCGCTTGATATGCCCGCGAAAACCGTCGAACCCCCGCAAAAAGAAGACTCCATGTGGCGGCAGAAGGAGATGATCAACGCCAATTATCATCAGCTCGCCACCGCGCATGAAACCGGGCGCAAGATCGCCTCCACCTTCGTGCCGGGCAATCTAAACGAACTGCTGATGTGCTTCGACTTCGCCCGTAACCTGCCGGAAACCAATGCCCTGCAGAACGGTCTGCGCAAGAAAAGCGGCCGCTTCATCATGGAGGCAGAGCGCGGCGGCCATTCGGAAGACGTCTGCACCTATGTGAAGGCCGACCTGGGCATGATGAAGAAGGGCGTCGGCCCGACCGGCGATCCGCTGCCCCAGCCCGACGTGCTGCTGTTGTCCTATACCGGCTGCTTCACCTTCATGAAGTGGTTCGAGCTGGTGCGTCAGGAATATAATTGCGAGACCGCCATGCTGCATGTGCCCTATCAGGGCGACGGCGTGATCACGGACAATATGCGCGACTATGTGGTCAAGCAGCTGAAGGAAGATGTGATCCCGACCCTGGAGCGGGTCAGCGGCGTCAAGTTCGACATCGACCGCCTGCGCGAGTACATGGCCGAGAGCGCCAAGGCGGAGGACGATCTGGTCTGGGTGCTGGAAAGCGCCAAGCATACGCCGTCGCCGATCGACGCCTATTTCGGCGGCGTCTACTATATCGGCCCGATCTTCACCGCCTTCCGCGGCACGCCGGAGGCGTCCGCATACTATCAAACCCTGCGCGCGGAAGTGCAGGAGCGGATGGACCAAGGCCTGGGCCCGATCACGCCGGAAGGCGAAATGGGGGAGGAACGCTATCGCCTCGTCGTCGAGGGGCCGCCGAACTGGACCCATTTCCGCGAGTTCTGGAAGATGTTCTATGACGAAGGCGCAGTGGTCGTCGCCTCCACCTATACCAAGGTCGGCGGCAGCTACGATCAGGGCTTCCGGCACGACCCGGACCATCCGCTGGAAAGCCTCGCCGACTACTGCATGACTTGCTACACCAACCTGAACCTGCCGACCCGGGTCGACATGCTGTCGCGCTATGTCGAGGACTATAACGCTGACGGCCTGCTGATCAATTCGATCAAGAGCTGCAACAGCTTCTCCGCCGGGCAGTTGATGATGATGCGGGAGGTGGAGGCGCGCACCGGCAAGCCCGCCGCCTTCATCGAAACCGACCTGGTCGATCCGCGCTATTTCTCCGCCGCCAACGTGAAGAACCGGATCGAAAGCTATTTCCAAATGGTGCAGCAAAAACGCGGCCTGGCGGCCTGAGGGGGAGGAGACGGCATATGGACTGTTTCATCGGCATCGATTTGGGCTCCACCACCACCAAGGCCGTGGTCATGGACCCGGAATTCAACGTGCTGGGCCGGGGCATCACCAATTCCCGCTCCAACTACGACGTCGCCGCCGCGGTGGCGAAGCAGGAAGCGCTGGTCGCCAGTCGCTTCCAACTGTTCCGCGGTGCGCTGGGCGATATGGGGGAACGCGGCGAGGCTTTCGTCGAACGGCTCGGCCTGAATTTCCGGCTGGAACAATATCTCGATCAACTGGGTGCGCTGAAACGCATCTGTCTCGACTATGCGGGCGACGACCGCTTCGCCGAGGTCGGGGCGGATCTGCGGCAGGTGCTTGACGCGCTGTTCGACAAACTCGCCGACGATGCGCCGGCGCTCTACGAACCGGGTGCCGCCCGCAAGTCGGACTTCTTCCGCGATATCGCCGGCTCCCAATATCTCGCCGTCGGCGAAGCCCTGGCGCAGGACGCGGACTTGCCCTTCGACCTGCTGCTCAACGTCTATGACCGCTCGATCATTGAGGTCGAAAATCTACTTTGGCAGGAGGCGGAGCAGGATCAGTTGACCCGCGCCTTGACCCGCACCCTCGACGCCTTCCCCGAGTTGGCCGATCTGAAGACGGAGGTCGAGGGCAAGGTCGCGGCGGCCCTGAACACGCCGATGAACGAGGCTTACGTGGTCGGCACCGGCTATGGCCGCGCCCGCCTGCCGTTCCCGAAGGAGCATATCCGCTCCGAAATCCTCTGCCACGGCCTCGGCGCCCATGTCATGTATCCCGAGACGCGGACGGTGCTGGATATCGGCGGCCAGGATACCAAGGCGATCCAGGTCGACGGCGACGGCATCGTCACCAACTTCCAGATGAACGACCGCTGCGCCGCCGGTTGCGGCCGCTATCTCGGCTATATCGCCGATGAGATGAATGTGGGCCTGCACGAACTGGGGCCGATCGCCATGAAGGCGACCCGCAACGTGCGCATCAATTCCACCTGCACCGTCTTCGCCGGCGCCGAGCTGCGCGACCGTCTGGCCCTGGGCGAGAAGCGGGAGGATATCCTGGCCGGTCTGCACCGGGCCATCATCCTGCGCGCCATGTCGATCCTCAGCCGTTCCGGCGGGATCGACGATCAGTTCACCTTCACCGGCGGCGTCGCCAACAACGAGGCGGCGGTGAAGGCGCTGAAGGAACTGATCCGGGAAAACTACGGCGAAATGCAGATCAATATCGACCCGGAATCCATCTATACCGGCGCGCTTGGCGCCGCGACATTCGCCCGCCGGGCGGTGGAGGCATGACATGACCTATTCGATCGGCATCGACATCGGCACCGGCGCGGTGAAAACCGCCCTGTTCGAGATCGCGGACGGCGAGGAGACATGGCTCGGCCGCCGGGTCGAGCGCATCCGCCGCCGCGATCCGTTGGCCCTGGCCGAGACGAGCTACCGCGCCATGCTGGCTGACGCGGGTCTGGAACCGGACGACATCGCTTATGTGGCGACCACCGGCGAAGGAGAAAACGTGCCCTTCCGCACCGGCCACTTCTATTCCATGACCACCCATGCGCGGGGTGCCATCTTCCTCAATCCCGGCAGTCGCGCCGTGCTCGACATCGGCGCCTTGCACGGCCGCGCCATTCGGATCGACGACAAGGGTAAGGTCCTGTCCTACAAGATGACCAGCCAATGCGCCTCGGGCTCCGGCCAGTTTCTCGAAAACATCGCCCGCTATCTCGGCGTCTCGCTGGACGAGGTCGGCGAGCTGTCGCAACAGGGCGACGACCCGGAACAGGTCAGCGGCATCTGTGCCGTGCTGGCGGAGACGGACGTGATCAACATGGTGTCCCGCGGCATCTCCACCGCCAACATTCTGAAAGGCATCCATCTCTCCATGGCCGGTCGGCTGGTGAAACTCTTGAAAGCGATCCGCGCCGACGGCGACGTGTTGCTGACCGGCGGCCTGGCCCACGATTCCGGCATGTTGGCCGCGATGCGGGAGGAGATGGCGGCCCAGAAGGTCAAGGTAGAAGCCCATAACAGCCCGGACAGCATCTATGCCGGCGCCATCGGCGCCGCCATTTGGGGTGCCTTCCGGCACGAGAAACTGAAAGCCCTCGAAGACATGGCCTTGGCGAGCTAGGAGGAGAACGGATATGGCCCTGCTGATCAACGACGACTGCACCGCCTGCGACGCTTGCGAACCGGTCTGCCCGAACGACGCGATCAGCGTCGGCGACCCAATCTACATCATCGACGCCTTCAAATGCACCGAATGCGTCGGCGCCGAGGACGAGCCGCAATGCCGGTTGGTCTGCCCGGACGACTGCATCGTGCAGGACCCGGAATTCGTCGAGTCGGAAGACGAACTGATGGAAAAATACGAGATGCTGCACGGCTGAGCCGCCGCCATGTATCAGAACCTGAACGATAGCGACGAAGAGTTGGGCGTGCCCTATATGGAGGGCGACCGGCCGCACCCGCTGGAATCCGCGGTGATGGACGCACTGAGAACCGTGTACGACCCGGAACTGCCGGTCTCCATCGTCGAGCTGGGTCTGATCTATGACGTGGAACTGAGCGACGACGAACCGGCGTCGGCGAAAATCACCATGACCCTGACCGCGCCCGCCTGCCCTGTCGCCGAGGTCATGCCCGGCTGGGTCAAGACCGCCGTGGAAGGCGTCGAGGGTGTCGGCACGGCCGAGGTCGAGGTGGTCTGGGATCCGTTCTGGCGCCCCGGCTTCATGACCGAGGCGGCGCGCCTGGAAGCCGGAATATTTTTCTGACGGAGATGCGGAGATGAGCGAATTCGCGACACGGCGTCTGACCAAAGGCGATCTGCAACGGGCCATCGAGATCGACGGCCATTACGAAGCGCGGCCGCGCAGAGGTTACTTCGAAAGTCGTTTGGCGGCGGCCCTGCGCAATCCGGATGCCTATGTGCAGATCGGCGTCACCCTTGACGACAAATTGGTCGGCATGGTGTTGGCCAATATACGCGCCGGCGAGTACGGCCAGGACGAAGTCAGCCTGGCCATGGAGGTCATCGGCGTCGATCCCGACTATGCCGGACAAGGCGTCGGCGATGTATTGATGGATGCGCTGGAGACCGAGATGCGCCGTATCGGGATCGCGGAGCTCGAAACCGAGGTGCGTTGGACGAACCATCGCTTGTTGACCTTCCTGGACCGGCAGGGTTTCGAGATCGCGCCCAGGCAGATTCTCGCCGCGGCGGTGACGCAAGACCTGGCGGAACCAAGAGAGGAGATCTGATGTCCCGCGAGAAATTGCATATACCCCGGCCGGCCGACGCGGAGAACGAAACCGACTACAGCGAGCTGCCGGCGAACGACTTCGATCCGCGCGGCCATGACCGGATGACCGTCCG
This sequence comes from Alphaproteobacteria bacterium, assembly GCA_965216645.1. Lineage (GTDB taxonomy): Bacteria > Pseudomonadota > Alphaproteobacteria > CBDCGJ01. The sequence continues at coordinate 47,649 of CBDCGJ010000015.1, forward strand.
CTCCCTACAGGCCAGCGACTTCGAGGAGATCCGCCGGCTCGACCGACGCTTGGCGGGTCATGACCGGGCCGACTATCTCCAGCGCAAGATGGACGAGGCGCTGCATCAATCGGGCGTCCGGGTCTCGGTGACCGCCCGGTTGGAGGACAGCCTGGCCGGCTATCTGATGGCCCGCATCGACTTCGGCGACTACGGCCATACCGAACCCATCGCCGTGCTCGATACCATCGGCGTCGACCCCGGCTTTGCCGGCCGCCATGTCGGTGAGGCGCTGATCTCACAGTTGATGATGAACCTGCATGCCCTGCAGGTGGAGCGGATCGAGACGACGCTCAGCCTCGACAATCTCGACCTAATGGGATTCCTGCACCGCCAGGGATTCGCGCCCTCGCAACGGCTGGCGCTGCGGAAGCGAATAGACTGACGGCGGTTAGCGGCCAGCTAGGTAAATCGTCACCGGCTCAAATTCTTCAACGTCATGTCGGAAACGGCGTAGCCGTTATCCGGCATCTCGGCCTGTATCGAGCGCCATACCTAAAACTTACTCCAATACTACCCGAGATCCTGGATATCGCTACGCGATTCCAGGATGACAGGTTGATTTCATGGCTGGATTAATCCGGCAGGTCGCGAACCGTCAGACCCCATATCCCGGCAGGTTCAAGATACCGACCTCGACATTGGCGGCTTTCAGGCCGGGGACATTGTCGCACGCCACGGCCAGGGCTTTGCGGTCGTCCTCCGACGGGACGGTGCCGTAGATGTTACCGGTGCCCTCGCTGACCACCACGTTAATGTAGCTCTTGTGGATTCCGGCCTTGTCGATCTCGGCTTCCAGGTGTTCGCGCAGCGCCCGATCGTCGACATCGACGTTGGCCGCCGGCGCGGCGGCGGCGAGGCCATGCAGCAGGTTGGCGCGGCTAACGACGCCGGCCAAGGCACCATCGCGCAGGACCAGGACCCGCTTGATGCGGTTCTTCTCCAGCAACAGCGCGATTTCGCCGATCGGCGTCTCCTCCTGCACCGTGATCAGGTCGCGGGTCATGATATCGCGGGCGCATTTGCCGTGGGACTTCACATAGTCGCGCAACTTCTCGCTGTCCTCGCTCAGCAGCGACAGCCACCAGGACCCGCGTCCGCCACTCTCGGGTTCGAGCTGACGGATCAGGTCGCCCTCGCTGACAATGCCCAGCAGCTTGCCGTCGTCGACAATGGGCACGGCGCTGATGTGATGGCGGAGCAAAAGATTGGCGATTTCGTCGATCCGGCTGTCGGGTCCGGCGGTAATTACCGGCGCGGTCATGACGTCGATGGCATGCATGGCTATCTCCTCTAATTTCTCTCTTAGACATGGCGTCTTTTCGCGCGCCGACAATCGGACCGATTGTCGCAGTCCGACGCCGCGGCCGCGGCCGAACGGCCCTAGGCCAATATGTCGCACCGGCCCCTTGACCTGGGTCAATCGCACCCAAAGTAAGCCGGCCATAATCGAATCGTTTCCCGAAGATCAACAGCAACAAGGGAACGACGACGGGTGACATCAGTTGACGACAAAATGATCGGACCTCGGATTTGGGTCTTCGTTTGCCTGATTTGGTTGACGTGGCCAGCCATCGCGGCGGGCTACGATTTGACCGACGCGGCCGACAAATACGATCTCAGTCTGGTCATGCCCGGCGCCGACCGGTTGGGGCCGGTCGAGGGCACGCCGCCATCGGCCGTCGCCTATCGCGGGGATGAAGCTCTCGGTTACGTCTTCCTCAACTCCACCGCCGTCAGCTCGATCGGTTATTCGGGTAAGCCGATCCATGTCGTGATCGGCGTCGACACCAAAGGCGTCATCACCGGCGCCCGCATGGTCAAGCATCACGAGCCGATCGTCCTAGTCGGCATTCCGGTCAAGCGCATCCACGCTTTCATCGAAAAGTATGTCGGTTTGAATGTCGGCGACTTTGTGGTTCGAGCGGAGACGCCCCGGCAGATCGACATCGTCTCGGGCGCCACGGTGACGGTGATGGTGATCGACGACAGCATCATCCGATCGGCGATCAAAGTGCTGCGGCAGCGCGGCGTTCTGGCCGGCGGCGGCGGCGCGCGGACGCCCCGGGAACAGGTCGCGTTGAAACAAGGACCGGCGGAAGCCCGCGATTGGTTGGATTTGATCGGCGACGGATCCTTCCGCCGTCTGCGCCTCAGCAACGCCGACGTCAACCAATCCTTCGCCGACAGCGGCAATGCCGCGGCCGCCGCGCGGCCAGAAAAAGGACCGCCGGAAGATACCTTCATCGATCTGTTCGTCGGCCTGGCGACGATCCCGACGGTCGGTCTCAGTCTGCTGGGCCCGCGCGAATACCGCAATCTGCAGGCGGCATTGGAACCGGGCCAATCGGCGCTGTTGATCGCCGGCCGGGGACCCTATTCCTTCAAGGGTTCGGGTTATGTCCGCGGCGGGATCTTCGACCGCATCCAACTCATCCAAGGCGATATCTCGGTCCGCTTCCGCGATAAGCTGCATAAGCGTTTGGGCGAGATCGCCGCCCCCGGCGCCGGCCGTTTCGACGAGATCGGCTGGTTCCTAATCCCACGGGACAGCGACTTCGATCCGGCCCGGCCCTGGCGCTTGCAATTGCTGGTGCAGCGGCCGATCGGCGCGATCAAGAAAGCCTTCACGACGTTCGAGCTGGCCTATCGGCCGCCTGAACGCTACTTGCAACGAACGGCCGCACCGGCGCCAAGCCAAGCCGCCGCGGCGGCCGTGGCGACGCCGGACACAGATAATGCCGAGCCGGCGCTCTGGCAAAAAATTTGGCAAAGCAAACTCGTCGATGTCGCGATCCTGGCGACCGCCCTCGGCGTGTTGACCTTGATCTTCTTTTTCCAGGATTGGCTGGTGAAACGGCCGCGGCTGACGGAGCGGGTGCGGATCGGCTTCCTGCTGTTCACCCTGCTCTGGATCGGGCTCTATGCCAATGCGCAGCTTTCCGTCGTAAATGTCCTGACCTTTGTCGACGCACTGCTGTCCGGATTCCGTTGGGAGTTTTTCCTGATGGAACCGCTGATCTTCATTCTCTGGGGATCGGTGGCGGCGTCGCTGCTGTTTTGGGGACGCGGCGTCTATTGCGGCTGGCTCTGTCCTTTCGGGGCCCTGCAGGAACTCCTGAACAAGGCCGCCCGTTTTCTGCGGGTACCGCAATTGTCGCTGCCCTGGCCGCTGCATGAGCGGTTGTGGCCGTTGAAGTATATCATCTTTCTGGTCATCCTCGGCCTCTCGCTCTATTCCTTCGAACTGGCGGAGCGGGCCGCCGAGGTCGAACCCTTCAAGACCGCGATCATTCTCAAATTCGCCCGCGCCTGGCCCTTCGTGCTGTTTGCCGTCGGTTTGCTCGCCGCCGGTCTGTTCGTCGAACGCTTCTATTGCCGCTATCTCTGCCCGCTCGGCGGCGCCCTCGGCATTCCCGCACGCTTGCGCATGAACGATTGGTTGCGCCGTTACAAGGATTGCGGTGCGCCCTGCCAGCGCTGCGCCGGCGAATGCATGGTGCAGGCGATCCATCCCGAAGGTCAGATCAATCCCAACGAATGCCTGCAATGCCTGCATTGCCAAACCCTCTATTACGACGACCAAAGATGCCCGGTGATGATTCAGCGCCGGCAACGCCGCGAGCGGCGGGCCGCCCTGTCATCGAATCCGAGCGTGGTCGCCGTTCGAACCACCGAGAAACCGGCCGCCTAGCCGATTTCGACCGACCGCAAGTAAAGGAGAGATCTCATGGTCGACAAGAGCGAGAATGGAACCAACGTATCCCGCCGTCAGTTATTGGGCGGCACCGCCACCGCGGCGACCTTGACCGGATTGGCTTTGGCCGGCGGTCTGGGCGCGACGGCCGGCGGCACCCTGGCGCCGCGCGCGGCACAAGCCGCCACCGGCGAGGTCAAGCCCGGCGATCTGGACGAGTATTACGGCTTCTGGTCCGGTGGTCAGTCGGGCGAGGTCCGCGTGCTCGGCTTGCCGTCCATGCGCGAGCTCATGCGGATCCCGGTCTTCAACCGCTGCAGCGCCACCGGCTGGGGACAAAGCCGGGAGAGTATTAAGATCCTGACCGAACATCAGACGCCGCAGGAAAAGGCGTTCCTGGCCAACAAGGGCCTGGTTTTCGCCAACGGCGACACCCACCATCCCCATATGTCGTTCACCGACGGCACCTATGACGGCCGCTATATCTTCGTCAACGACAAGGCCAATACGCGCGTTGCCCGCATTCGCTGCGACGTGATGAAGGTGGACAAGATCGTTACCGTGCCCAACGCGGCGGACATTCACGGTCTCAGGCCGCAGAAGTTCCCGCGCACGGGCTATGTCTTCGCCAATGGCGAGCATCGGGTGCCGCTGCCCAACGACGGCCGCGATCTCGAGGATCCGACCAAGTATCACGCCATCTTCTCCGCCATCGACGGCGACAGCATGAAAGTGGCCTGGCAAGTCATGGTCGATGGCAATCTCGACAATGTCGACGCCGACTATCAAGGCCTCTACGCCGTCTCCTCCTGCTATAACGGCGAGGAAGGGGTCAATCTCGAGGCGATGACCTCGGCCGAGCAGGATTGGGCCGTCATCTTCGACATCAAGGCGATCGAAGCCGGCGTCAAGGCGGGCGACTTCAAGACCTATGACGGCGGCGTGCCGGTGCTCGACGGCCGCAAGGGGTCGAAATACACCCGCTATATCCCGGTCTCGAACAGCCCGCATGGCGTCAATACGGCGCCCGACGGCAAGCATATCGTGATCAACGGCAAACTCTCGCCGACCGTGACGGTGCTCGACGTCGACCGGTTCCCGGACCTGTTCGCGGACAAGATCAAACCCCGCGACGCGGTGGTGGCGGAGCCGGAATTGGGCCTGGGCCCCCTGCACACCGCCTTCGACAATCGCGGCAATTGTTACACCACCCTGTTCCTGGACAGTCAGGTCGCCAAATGGAGCATGGACAAGGCCATCGCCGCCTTCAAGGGCGAGAAGGTCGAGCCGATCCTGGAGAAGATCGACGTCCAGTATCAGCCCGGCCACAACCATACCTCCATGGGCGAGACCAAGGGGGCGGATGGCAAATGGTTGGTGTCGCTGAACAAGTTCTCCAAGGACCGCTACATCAATGTCGGTCCCCTGAAACCGGAGAACGAGCAGCTGATCGACATTTCCGGCGACAAGATGAAGATCGTTCATGACGGCCCGACCTTCGGTGAGCCCCATGACTGCATCATCGTCCATCGCTCCGTGGTCAATCCGAAAAATGTCTGGGACCGCAACGACCCGGTCTGGGCCGAGGCTCGCGAGATGGCGGCCAAGGACGGCGTCGATCTGGAGGAAGCCGCCGACGTGATCCGCGACGGCAACAAGGTGCGGGTCTATATGCATTCGATCGCGCCGAGCTTCAGTCTCGAATCCTTCAAGGTGAAACAGGGCGACGAGGTCACGTTGATCGTCACCAATATGGACGATCTCGACGATCTCACCCATGGCCTGACCATGGCCAATTACGGCGTTTGCATCGAAGTGGCGCCGCAAGCCACCGCCTCGGTGACCTTCACCGCAGACCTGCCGGGCGTGCATTGGTTCTATTGCCAATGGTTCTGTCACGCCCTGCATATGGAGATGCGGGGCCGGATGTTGGTCGAGAAGGCCTAGGCGGCGAGGCGGCGGCATGGCCAGTCCAGCCTGGATACTGGTGTCGATGGCGATGGTTGCGGCCTGGCCCGCGGCCATCGCCGGCGCCCGGGATCTGACCGTGCCGGCCGGCGGCGGTGCGCTCGTGGGCGCGTTGTCGCACGCCCGGCCCGGCGACGTTCTGCATCTGGCGCCGGGCCGGCATCGCGGCCCGCTTGTCCTCGACAAGCCGATCGCCCTACGCGGTCAACCGGGCGCGGTACTCGACGGCGGCGGGGCCGGATCGGCAATTCGGATTTCCGCACCCGGGGTCCGGATCGAAGGCCTGACGATCACCGGCTCCGGGCTCAGCCTGGAGAAGATGGACGCAGGTATCTTCGTCGACAAGTCAGGCGCCGGCGCCCGGATCGAAGACAACCGGCTGATCGACAATCTGTTCGGCGTCTATCTCTGGGGCTCGAAGGATGCGGTGGTCCGGAACAATGAGATCGTCGGCCGGCGGGATCTTCGGGTCAACGAACGGGGTAACGGCGTCTCCGTCTGGAACGCGCCGGGGGCGGCCGTGATCGGCAACAACTTCCGCTATGGCCGGGACGGCATTTTCATCACCTCTAGCAAACGCAACCGCTTCGTCGGCAACCGCTTCCGCGACCTGCGGATCGCGGTCCACTATATGTATGCCAATCACAGCGAGGTCGCGGACAATATCTCCGAAGGCAATTATGTCGGCTTCGCCTTGATGTATTCGCGGAATCTTCAAGTTCGCGGCAACCGGTCGGTTGGCGATCGTCATCACGGCATCCTGCTGAACTTCGCCAACCGCTCGACAATCGCCGGCAACAGCGTGCGCGACGGTTTGGAAAAATGCGTCTTCATCTACAATTCCTCCCGCAACCTGTTCCGAGGCAATCGTTTCGAAGGGTGCGATATCGGCATCCATTTCACCGCCGGCTCCGAAGCCAACAAGATCCACGGCAACGCTTTTGTCGGCAATCGGACACAGGTGAAGTATGTCGGCACCCGTCATCTCGATTGGTCCCATGACGGCCGCGGCAATTATTGGAGCGACCATACCGCTTTCGATCTGAACGGCGACGGTATCGCCGACAGCGTCTTCCGGCCCAACGATCTCGTGGATCAGGTGGTCTGGGCCCATCCCCGGGCCAAGCTGCTGTTGAACAGCCCGGCCCTGCGCATGATCCGGCTGGCGCAGCGGCAATTCCCGAGCCTGCATCCGGGCGGCGTCATCGACAGCGCCCCCTTGATGCGGCCGCCAGCGGCGGGAGCGATGCCATGACCGGCGACCCCATCCTGCGGCTCGACAAGGTCGGCAAGAGCTACCGCGGCGTCGACGCCGTTGCCGAGGCGAGCTTCGCCCTGAAGGCCGGCGAGTGCGCGGCGCTGGTCGGGCATAACGGCGCCGGCAAGACCACGTTGATCAAGATGATCCTCGGCCTGGCGCGGCCGAGCCGGGGTCAAATCGCGCTATTCGGATCGCGGCCGGGTGGCCGCCAAGCCCGGCGTCTCGGCTTTCTACCGGAAGCGATCGGCTTCCAGGCGCAGATGAGCGGCCTGGAAGCGCTGACCTTCTTCGCCCGTTTGAAAAGCGTCAAGATCGCCGATTGCCCACGCCTGTTGGCCGAAGTCGGCCTGACGGAGGCGGCCAGACGCCCCATCCGCACCTATTCCAAAGGCATGCGCCAACGCCTTGGCCTGGCTCAGGCGCTGCTCGGCGAACCGGAATTGTTGATCCTGGACGAGCCGACCACGGGTCTCGACCCCGACCTGCGGCGGCGGTTTTACCGCATCCTCGACGACCGGCGCGCGGCCGGCACGGCCATCCTGCTGTCGTCCCATGCGCTCAGCGAGCTGGAAGCGTATGTCGACCGGGTCCTGGTGATGAACCGGGGCCGCCTCGTCGCCGACGGCAGCATGGCGGCCTTACGCGTCCAAACCGGCCTGCCGGTGCGTATTCGGGTCCTGGCGGACGGCGAGCCGGATGCCCTGATCGCGGCGCGGCCGACGGATATCGGGGTTCGCCGGCTGAACGGCCGCACGGTGGAATTGAGTTGCCCGCCGGCCCGCAAGCTGGAGGTTATCCGCTGGGCCGCCGCGGCGGCGCCGGCCATCCAAGATCTGCAGGTCCTGCCGCCGGATCTCGAGCATATCTATCGTCACTTCACCAACGATCGTGAGGCGGGAACATGAAGGCGGTATCGATCATCGCCGGGCAGGAACTGCGCGATGCCCTGCGGAACAAATGGCTGCTGTCGGCCGCCCTGCTGCTGATCGGCTTCGCCCTGTCGATCGCCTATCTGGGCAGCGCACCCGTGGGCAGCGTCGGGGTCGATCCCTTGGCCGTCGCCGTGGTCAGCCTGTCGAGTTTGACCGTGTTCCTGCTGCCGCTTTTGGGGCTGCTGCTGTCCTACGACAGCATCGTCGGCGAGGGCGAGCGGGGGACCCTGTTCCTGCTGCTCAGCTATCCCTTGGCCCGCTGGCAATATCTCGCCGGTAAGGCGCTCGGTCATCTGGCCATTCTCGCCATCGCCGTCGGCGTCGGTTACGGCAGCGCCGGCGCCTTGCTGGCCTGGCAGATGGGCGATCCGAACGGCGTCGGCCTCGCGGCCTATGGCGTCATGATGGCCTGCTCCGTTCTGCTCGGTATGATCTTCGTCGCCCTC
>CBDCGJ010000016.1:0-73856 GCA_965216645.1 Alphaproteobacteria bacterium
TCCCCCAACCTCAGCGTCACCTGGCCCTCTTTCTTCAGCCGCTCCACCAGTTGTTCGTAGCGGCGGCTGTATTGGGCTTGGCGGATCATGTTTTTGTAGACCCGGGGGTGGACGAATTGGTAGAAGCCGGGCGTCGCGTCGATCAGGCCGGGTTTGGCGAGCAGCATCATGTTCTGCTTCAGCCACCAGGAAATCTCCTCGTCGTGGAGCAATGCGAGCTTGAAGACGTCGTAGGCCAGGTAATCCCGGGCGCCGAATTTCTCGATCCAATAGGCGGCCCAGCGTTCGTTGATATGGCCGGTACCGGTCTGGCCCGGAATGGCGGCGGAGAAGACAATGACGTCGGACAGGCTGATCAAGGTGTCGACGAAGGTGTCGGCCACGCTTTCCGGCAGATGTTCCGCCGTCTCCAGACTGAAGCAGACGTCGAAGCGGCCATATTCCCGCACCAACTCCAGCTGCGCCGGATCGGACAGGTCGTGGCGGCGCAGGAACTTATGGATGGTCTGGTTCGGCAGCTCGGTCGGGTAATCGGCGTCGATGCCCATCACATCCATGCCGAAATGGTTATGGGCCGCGTCCAGAATATGGCCGGCGCCGCAGCCGAGATCGATCAGGCTGTTCGGCCGCACATATTCGCGCAGCACTTCCAAGATACGCCGGGCATTGTATTGCAGGCGGTCATACTGCCGCACATGGACCTGGTTGAGGCGGCCGTAAAGCTCCTCGTCGGTTTCGCCGTCCTGTTTCTTCATGGCGGCAGAATAGGCCGCTCAATAGGCCCCGCGCAAGGATCGCAGCCACAGGCTAAGCGGGCGCTTCAGCGGGTTCAGGCGGATGACTTCCGTGTGCGGATAACCGCCCGTGGCCAGCATGCGGGCGATATATTGTTCGGCCAGGCCGGCGAACATCAGGGGGGCATGGGCGGTCTTCGGTATCTCCCGGTGCAGTTCCCGCGCCAGGGCGAGATGCTTTTCCGCTAGACGCAAGATGTCGGCGCAGGCATGGCCGACGAAGTCGGTTCGGCGCCCGCGGATCACATCTTCCTCGTTCAAGTCGAAGCGGGCGAGCAGGGTCCGCGGCAGCAAGACCCGCCGCCGCCCCGCCCAGAGCGGCAGATCGCGCACCGTCTCCATCAGGGACCAGGCGATGCCCACATTCAGGGCCGCGCGCCGCGCCGCTTCGTCCTCGCCATGCCCCAGTGCCTCGAGCGCCAGCATCAGCAGGCTCGCCCCCCGCGCCTCGGCATAGCGCAGCAGTTTATCCGTATCCTCGAAACCCTCGTTCCGGAGGTCGTGGCTCTGGCTGTCGATCATCCGCTCGAAGAAGATACGCGACAGGGGCGTGTCGGTCATCGCCGACGACAAAACCTCCAGCACCGGATGCTTCGCCGGCTCGCGCGCATAGAGGCCGGCGATCGCGTCGCGCCACCATTGCAGACGGATTTCACCCAATGTGAGTTCGTTAACGAGGAATGGAATACGCCGCAGCTCCACGCCGAAACAGTATAGCCCGGCGATACCCGGTCGCCGCTCGTCCGGCGCAAACATCAAGGTGACATAATGATCCCGGTCATTTTGACGCAGTTCCGACAAGCAGTAATCAACAGGTTTCTTAGACATCACGTACAAATGTCAGGCTTGGGCGTTCGACCGGACGGGTCAGGCCACCGGCAACAAAGCCGCGGCGACTCGACGCTCTTCCGATAGCAAAACGTTAAAGGTTCGGCAAGCCGCACCCGTATCCATGGTCTCGATGACGATGCCCCAATCCCGCACGGATTGCCTCAGGCCCGCGTCAATCTGAGCGATGCGCGCGCCGCAGCCGAGCAACAACAGTTCGATCGCCGGCTCATGGGATTGCAGGACGGACAGGGTCTCGGATGACATTTTTTCCAGCGATTCCACCGGCCAAGCATGGGTTTGTTCAGGTAACACGATGACAGGGCCGGTCCAGCGCTGCTCGCTGATCCGGAAGCCGCCGCCGCCATAGCCTTGGATAACCTGTCGTCCGGCGTGGATCGGCGGGGTGATATCCATCTTCGTCGGTTATGCGGCTTCGCCCGCGGGGTCGTCTTCGTTTTCCGCCTCGGCCTCCCGCCGGCGCTGTTTCTCGAGACCGAGATAAAGCAGCAAGGGCGAGGCGATGAAGATCGAGGAATAGGTGCCGACTATCACACCCCAGATCATCGCCGCCACGAAACCCTTGATGTTCTCGCCGCCGAACAGATACAGCGCCACCAAGGCCAATAAGGTGGTGACCGAGGTCATGGTCGTCCGGGACAGGGTATCGTTCACAGAGATGTTGAGGAGTTCGAGCAAAGGCTTTGTTTTATAACGGCGCAAGTTCTCCCGAACCCGGTCGTAGACCACCACTGTATCGTTGATTGAGTAACCCACGATGGTCAGCAGGGCGGCGATGGTGGATAGATTGAACTCCAATTGCGTGATCGCGAACATGCCGATGCTCAGGGCCACGTCGTGGACCAACGCGACGACCGCGCCGACGCCGAAATGCCATTCGAATCGGAACCAGATATAGACCAGCATCATCGCCACAGCCAACAGCATGGCGATGGCGCCGGCTTCCACCAGTTCCGAACTGACCACCGGCCCGACGGTTTCGACCCGGCGGTACTCGATCTCCCCGTCCACGGTCTTGGCCAGCGCCTCGCGCACGGCGTTAACCGCCTGCTGGGCATCGCCTTCCCCCGCGGCCTGGCGTTGCACGCTGATCAGGACATCGGTGGCCTCGCCAAATTCCTGCAACGTGACCTGGCCAAGGCCGAGGCCGCTCAGCGCGCCACGTAGCTGGCCGAGGTCGGCGGGCTGCGCCAGTCGGACCTCGATCAAGGTGCCGCCGCGGAAATCGATGCCGAAATTCAGTCCGGGCACGAAGGCCATGGCGATGGACAGCACGACCAACACGGCGGAAACCGCCATGGTGATCTTGCGCCAGGACATGAAGGGATAATTGGTTTTGGCCGGCACCAGTTTCAAACGGAACGCCATGGACTAGCCCCCCTCCGCAATCGGCAGGGCATTGGGCCTCGTCCGCCGCAGCCAGATGACCAGCAGCATCCGGGTCACCACCACCGCCGTGAAGACGGACGTGACGATGCCGATCCCCAAGGTCACGGCGAAGCCCTTCACCGGCCCCGACCCCATGGCGAACAGGATCGCCGCGGCGATAAAGGTGGTGATATTGGCATCCAGGATGGTACCCACAGCACGTCTGTAACCCGCCTCCATGGCCGCGAACGGGGTCTTGCCCGTCCGCACCTCCTCCTTGATCCGCTCGAACACCAATACATTCGCGTCCACCGCCATGCCGATGGTCAACACGATACCGGCGATGCCGGGTAGGGTCAGAGTCGCCTGCAGCGCCGAAAGCGCGCCGGCGATCAGGAAGATGTTGAAGATCAGGGCAACATCCGCCGCGAGGCCGAAGCTGCCATAGGTCAACACCATGAAGATCATGACCAGGACGAAGGCCAGGATGCTTGCATATTTACCGGCCTCGATCGAATCCGCACCAAGCGTCGGACCGACCGTGCGTTCTTCCAGAATATTGATGTCGGCCGGCAGTGCGCCGGCACGTAATAACAGCGCCAAGTCCGCCGCGGCCTGTGGCGTGAAGCCGCCGGTAATGATCCCGGCCCCGCCCAAGATGGGAGAGCGGATCACGGGCGCACTGATAACCTTACCATCCAAAACGATCGCGAAGGGCCGGCCGACATTTTTGGAAGTCACATCGCCGAATTTTTTCGCGCCAACCGTATCGAAGCGGAAACTCACCACCGGCGCGCCTTGATCGTAGGTCGGCTGCGCATCGACAAGATTTTCGCCGCTGACCAGAACACGCTTATGGACAACCCAAAATCGTTCCGGATTCCCCTGCTCGTCTTCTTCGACGGACGGTACAATCTCGGACCCTGGCGGCACCCGGTTGGCCCGCGCTTCCGCCACGGTGGTGGATATGTTGACCATACGGAAGTCCATCTGCGCCGTATTGTCGATCAACTCCTTGATCCGAGACAATTCTTTGTCGCCGACCCCCGGAAGCTGAATCAGAATGCGATCGTCACCTTGGCGCTGGATCGACGCCTCGCGCACGCCGAATTCGTCTATTCGTATGCGGATGATCTCGACGGTTTGTTCAAGGGACGACTGCTTCCGTTCTTGAATGGCCTCTTCCGTCAAGGTGATGACAATCCGATTGCCGTCTTCAACGTCGACGTTGATGTCCTGCCCCCCGCCGGTGCCGGAGAGTACGTTAACCGGCAGGGTTGTGGCCAATCCGCGTATTTTTTCAAGGGCTTGATCGAAATGTTCCGGTTTCCGGATCCTGACCTGAACCTTTTCCTTGTCGATGCCGAGGCCCGTGTAACCGATCCTGTCTTCGCGTAACGTGCCGCGAATGCCTTGAACCAGATCCTCCTGCCGCTTCCGCACGACGCTTTCCACATCGACCTGATACAACAGACGCGCCCCGCCCTGTAGATCGAGGCCGAGGCTGATATGTTTGTTGGGGAGCCAATCGGGAACGCCCTCGAGGCTTTTTTCGCTGATGAAATTTGGGGCCGTGAAAAGCAGACCGGCGAGGCAGACAATAACTACCGCGACCATCTTCCAAGGGGCGAAATAGAGCATCGGACGCGCCGGCTATGGTTATTTCTTGGAGCCGAAGCTGAACAGCGGCTTCTTCTCCTCGCCGCCTTCGCCGCTGTCACCGTCGCCTCCGGCGTCGTCGCCATCCGATCTGTCGGATTTATCGGATTTCCCCGATTTCTCGCCTTTCGGCTCTTTCTTTTCGATCGTCTTGGCCGGACCGTCGCCGCGGGAGAGCACGTCGCTCAGGGTTGCGCTCAACAGTTTGATGCGCACGCCATCCGCGATTTCGACCTGCACGGTGCTTTCGTCGATCACCTTCGTGACTTTGCCGAACATCCCGCCGGCGGTGACCACCTGATCGCCGCGGCGGACGCTGGCGACCATTTCCCGGTGCGCTTTCGCCTTTTTCTGCTGCGGCCTGATCAGGAAGAACCAGAACACGACGAAAATCAGCAATAACGGCATCAGCTGCACCAGCATGCCGCCGCCATCGCCACCGGCGGCCTGCGCATAGGCGGTCGAAATCCACATGAGAATTCTCCGATCAGTCTAATTTTCGCCGGACTATAGTCTGCCGGCCCAGTAATGCAACGTCGAACTTCCGTTTTCGACCGCTAACTCCCGATCATTATCACGTGGCGATCACGCCGAGAGATGCAAGGGGCGGTTGACCGGGGATGCCAACATGTTACCTTGCGCCGCCGTTCAGGGAGGGGATGAAGATGAGCGCGCCCGACCAATCCACCGACGATCTGTTGCGCCGCATCGCGGCCGCGCTGGAACGGTTGGCGCCGCCGCCGGCGGACGAAACCGATATGTCGAGCGCCGATGCCTTCGTTTGGCATGCCGAGCGTTCTCATCTCGCACCGGTCCACCAGGTCAGCCGGATCCCCCTCGCACTGCTGAAAGGCATCGACCGGAACATCGACACGCTGTCGGAAAACACCCGCCGGTTCGCCACCGGGCTTCCCGCCAACAACGCCTTGCTGTGGGGGGCGCGGGGTATGGGGAAATCAAGCCTTGTCAAAGCGTTACACGCGGAAATTTCCGCGATGGTCGAAGGTAATCTAAAGCTCGTCGAAATCCATCGGGAGGATATCCCGACCCTACCGCGTCTACTCAACGCCTTGCGCGGCCGGGGCGAGCGGTTTCTGCTATTCTGCGACGACCTGTCCTTCGACCATGACGATGCGAGTTACAAAAGTCTGAAAGCGATCCTGGAAGGCGGCATCGAAGGCCGGCCGGACAATGTGCTGTTTTACGCGACCTCCAACCGGCGCCATCTGATGCCCCGCGACATGATGGAGAACGAACGCTCGACCGCGATCAATCCGTCCGAGGCGGTGGAGGAGAAAGTCTCCCTGTCCGACCGGTTCGGCCTTTGGCTCGGCTTCCACAATTGCAGTCAGGACGAGTTCCTCGAGATGATCCGCGGCTATTGCAACCATTTCGGCATCGCCATCGATGCGGACGACTTGCGGGCGCAGGCCATCGAATGGTCGATGACCCGCGGTGCCCGCAACGGCCGGGTCGCCTGGCAATTCGTGCAAGACCTGGCCGGCCGCAGCGGCGTCGCGCTGACTTTATCGGACTAAGCGACAACCCTCAGAACGCTTTTGCTTTGCGCCGATACGGGCGGGCATGGCAGACTTATCGCAATATTCAATGTCGTAACATCGACCTTGCGAACGGGGGTAAGACAATGAATTTCAGGAAATTCCTGCGCACAACCGCACTCGGATTGACGCTGGCATTAGGCGCATCTTCAACATTTGCTGCGGATGGTACTCTGGTACGCATCGCCACGGTACCGGCCGGTGCCGAAGTCGCCGGCTTGGCCGTCAATGCCCAGGGCGAATTGTTCTTCAATGCCCAACATCCGGGCAACAAAGCGGCCTATAAAGAAGGCGGACCGGCGGCCGAGATCGGCTACATGCATGGCGTCGATATCAACACCTATTCGGGCGGCCATGTCGCCATACCGGCGGAAGCGGAACGCGCGCGCGTCCATGTCGCCGCCGGCGAATATGTCATCCTGGCGAAATCCGGCGACAAACTCGGCAACGGACAAGTCGTCGGCGGCGTGTACGACCATGCCGGTAAGCTGATGTTCGTCAGCAACGACGTGGATTTCAACGCTTTCATCCCGCTGGGCGACAACGAAGCCTATCTCTATACCGCGTTCGAAGGCGCGGGCCGGCGCGGCGTTTCCGGCGTCAGCCGATTGAAATTGAACCGCACGGACGGCAAGTGGCAGGCGGACCTGGCGCAGTCCAAGATGCTGGATTTGCAGAGCATCGACGGCGCCTGGGTGTTGTGCTTCGGCACCGTCTCCCCCTGGGGCACGCCGATCTTGTCCGAGGAATATTATTTCTACGCCACCCGCCTTTGGAACCATCCGAACGACCATGATGAGGACGAGCGGCCGAGTTTCAAAAAAGGCAACGATATCTCCTACCACCAGGCCAAGCGGATGAACGAATATCTCGGCCGGCCGTCGAACCCATACCGCTACGGCTACAATATCGAGATCAAGAACCCGCGCGGTGACAAGGTGCAGTTCGTCCGTCACTATGTGCATGGCCGCTTCAGCCACGAGAATGTGGTGGTGATGCCGGACCGCAAGACGATCTACCAGTCGGACGACGATTCCGCCAAATACAACAACAAGAAATACAATTCCAATTCCGGCGGCGTATTCTTCAAATTCGTTGCCGACAAGCCGGACGATCTCAGCGCCGGCACGCTCTACGCCGCCGACCTGACCCAGGACGCCGGCAGCGATCCCCGCAAGACGGGCTTCACCGTCACTTGGATCGAACTGGCCCATGGGACCAATGCGCAGGTCGAAAAGTGGGTGGCGGAATATGAAGGATTCTCGACCAAAGACTATAAGGAAGGCGAGACGAATTACATCTCCGATGCCGAAATCTACGCTTGGGCCGAAGGCAAGACGGGCAAGGATCTGAACGGCAACGGCAAGGTCGAAAGCGCTAAGGACGACCGGGTGGCCTTCCTGGAAAGCCGTAAAGCCGCCGCCGTGCTCGGCGCCGCCAACGACTGGAACAAGATGGAAGGCGTGGCGACCGACGGCAAATATGTCTACCTCGCCGCCTCCAACATCACCGAGACCATGGATAAGGCCTGGGGCGACGTCCATTGGTCCACCGGCGTGAAGGACGAGAGCAAGCCCGGCGACATTGCCCTCGACAAGGAGGCTTGCGGCGCTGTCTATCGCGGACCGGTGGACGGTGCCTACGATCTGAAACGGCTGGAACCCTATGTGGTCGGTCGGGACCTGGGCAATAAACAGGGCTGCGATCTCGAGAATATCGCCAGTCCGGACAATATCCTGTCCCTATCCTCCGGCGCCCTGCTGATCGCGGAAGACGCGGGCAAGCGCCAGCATCCGGTCGATTTCCTCTGGCTGAAGAAATAGGCCCGGCGGCGACGCACAAATAAGCATGATCCACCTGCCTGTCCGCGCGTCGACATTGCGTGCGGACTCTGAGCGCATGTGTGTCGGAAATCAAAGGGTCAGACCCTTTGATTTCGTCTTTCACCTATATTCGGCGTATTTTCAATACCTTAGGCAATCGACTTTGTCAGCTGGTCCTCGAGCGAACAACGCGTCCTAGTGCGCTATATGTCAAAAACACCTTGAACCAAGATTGCGTGATCCTATGTAAACAATCACTTACTCTTAGTGCCTGGATACCGAGCATGCAAAACAGCGGCGATGTCAGACAACGAACGCCAGAGACCGAGCCTTCCGGCGCAGGTCGACGCCGGCGGGTTGTATTAGTCCATGGCCTCGGCCGAACACCGGCGGCGATGTGGCCGCTGGCGCGTCGGCTTGCGGCGGCGGATTATGACCTTCGCTATTGGTATTACGTCGCCTTCGCCAGGGATCTGGAAACGATGACCCGCGATCTACGCCGCGCGCTTACGGAATGGGCTGCGGACACGGAAGAATTGCATCTGATCGGTCATTCGCTGGGCGGCATTCTGATCCGCGCGGCGCTCGCGGACCCCCTCCTGCCCCTGCCGCCGGGACGCGTGGTCTTGATCGCCACACCGAACCAAGGAAGCGATTTGCTCGTCCGAATGCCGGCGACACTGACCCGCCCCCTTGACAAGGCGATCCCCGCCCTGCCGCATCTACGTAAGGGTGCGACCTGGTTGGCGAACCTGCCGGCGCCGGAACGGGAAACCGGGGTCATCCTCTGCACCCGCGACGACAATGTCTTGGCGCCGGCGACCGTCGCCATGAAGATCTGGGGCGCGGGACAGGCGAGCGACGGCACCGTCGAGGTCGAAAACGCCCGGCTGCCTGGCGCAACCGATCAATTGACTATCCACCGCAGCCATAGTTTCATCCTCAACGACCGGACATGCCACGACGCGATTACCCGTTTTCTCGACCGCGGGCGGTTCTGAACCGGGCCCACCAGGGCCGAAACGAGTTCGGATCGCGCGTTTTCGTTCACGCGGCGGCGGGTTTTCGGTTAGACTTAAGCCGACACGCATATTAGGACATCCAGAAATGACCAACGCCCGTTCGGTGGTTCAGATCGTCACCGCGCATCAACAGCGCGAAGGCGCCGGATTCATAGTGCGGCGACCCTTTCCGACTCACGGCTTGGAGCAGGTGGACCCGTTTCTTATGTTGGATGAGTTCGGCCCCATGACTTATGAGCCTGGTGAAGCCGTCGGCGCGCCGGATCATCCGCATCGGGGCTTCGAAACCGTGTCCTACTTGCTGGCCGGCGAGCAGTTGCATGAGGACACCAACGGCGAACGTCAATTCATCCGCCCGGGCGACGTGCAGTGGATGACCGCCGGCGCCGGTATCGTGCATTCCGAAATGCCGTCGGAGGCCATTTTGCGCGACGGCGGCACCGTTCACGGCTTTCAGATCTGGGTGAATTTGCCGGCCGCGGACAAGATGACCAAACCCGGCTATCAGTTTCTGCCCGCGGGCGATATCCCCACCGCCGTCGGATCGGCGGGTAAGATCGAGGTCACGGTGATCGCCGGCGAAGCTTTCGGCGTAAGCGCCAAGATCGGCACCCATACGCCGATTTGGCTGCAGGATTGGCGGGTCGGCGCCGACGCCTCCGCCGCGATCGACGTTCCGGCCGATTTCGACGTCGCCGCTTATTGTTTCGAGGGGAAAGTTGCGCTGGGCCCGGAAAGCAACGTGATCGAGCGGGGACAGTTGGCCAAGTTCGGTCCGGGCGACAGCTTACAAGTTTCGGCGGCCGACGCTGACGGCGGCCGTTTCCTCCTGCTCGCC
Organism: Alphaproteobacteria bacterium; assembly: GCA_965216645.1. GTDB lineage: Bacteria > Pseudomonadota > Alphaproteobacteria > CBDCGJ01. Next base: position 9,913 of record CBDCGJ010000016.1, read on the forward strand.
GGCCGGCCGATTAGGGAACCCGTGGCCCGCTACGGACCCTTCGTCATGAACACGCGGGAGGAATTGATCACCGCCGTCGAGGACTATCAGTCCGGCCGCATGGGCGCGATCGCCCGCTAAATCTACGCAACAAATATTCGGAAAACAAAGAGGACCGCAGATGAAATTCGGTATGGGCCAACGGGCGATCCGGGTGGAAGACGCCCGCTTTCTGACCGGCCGCGGGCGCTATACGGACGATATCAACCTGCCGGATCAGCTTTACGGCTATGTCCTCCGCTCGCCTTACGCCAATGCCAAGATCGGCGGTATCGACAAAGACGCGGCGCAGAACTCGCCAGGCGTCCACGCGATCTATACCGGCGCGGACGCGGCGACGGCCGGATTTGGCACATTGCCTTGTCTGGCCACCAGCATGGTACCGCTAAGCCGGCCCGACGGCAGTCCCATCCACGTGCCGCCGCGCGCTATCCTGGCGAAGTATCAGGTCGCCTTCGCCGGCGATTACGTCGCCTTTGTCGTGGCCGACAGCCTGGCCCAAGCCAAAGACGCGGCGGAGCTGATCGACGTCGATTATGACGAGCTGCCAACCAATACGGATACCGCCAGGGCGTTGGAAGGGCCTGCGGTATGGGCCGATTGTCCCGACAATATCTGCTTCCGCATCGAAATGGGCGACATGGCGGCGGTGAATGCCGCCTTCGAGAACGCGGCCCATATCGTCAACACAGAGATCCCGGTATCGCGGATCGCCCAAAATCCGATGGAACCGCGCGCCGCCCTGGGCGACTATGACCGGCAGGCGGATCGCTATATCCTCTATTCCGGCAACCAGAACCCGCACGATCTGCGTCAATTGCTGTGCGACCATGTCTTCAAGATACCAAGCACGGATATGCGGGTGGTCAGCCCCGATATGGGCGGCGCCTTCGGCATGCGCAGCAATACGTTCCCGGAGCTCGCGCTGGTGATGTGGGCGGCGAAAGAACTTGGCCGGCCGGTCAAATGGGTCAGCGACCGAAGCGAGGCGTTCCTCTCTGACGACCACGGCCGCGATATGCGCCTGTCGGTCGAACTGGCGCTCTCCGCCGACGGCATGTTCGACGCCATCCGGCTGCGCAATGTGGCGAATATGGGCGCATATCTCTCGGTCTTCGGCCCCTTCCCGGCCTTCGGCAATATGGGTGGGCTCGCCGGGGTCTACCGGACGCCGCATATCGCCGCCGACGTCACCGGCGTGTTCACCAACACCACGCCGATCGGCCCCTATCGCGGCGCCGGCCGGCCGGAAGCGATCCTGGCGATCGAACGGGCGATCGACGTGGCCGCGCGGCAGCTCGACATCGACCGGGTCGAACTGCGCCGTCGCAATATGATCGCGCCGGAAGACATGCCGTTTCAAACCGGCCTCACCTATCTCTACGATTGCGGCGCCTTCGAACGGAACATGGACGCTGCCATGGCGCAGGCGGACTATGCCGGCTACGCCGCACGGCGGTCGGAAAGCGAAGCCCGAGGCAGGATCCGCGGTCTTGGCGTCGTCAACGCCATCGAACAATCCGCCGGCCTGTTCGACGAAGGCGCGGAACTGCGGTTCGACGCCGCGGGCCGGGCGACCTTGATGATGGGGACGCATTCCCATGGACAGGGTCATGAGACCGTGTTCCGCCAGCTTTTAGCCGACAAACTGGGGCTGGAATTCGAACAAATCCGCTTCCAGCAAGGCGATACCGATGTCGTAAGCCACGGACATGGCACCTTCGGCTCCCGCAGCGCGGTGCTGGGCGGCAGCGCGCTAGTTCGGGCGTCGGAAATGATCGTCGAACAAGGCACGTCCATCGCAGCTCATGTTCTGGAAGCGGCGACGGAAGATATCGAGTTCGAGGACGGTAGCTTCCAGGTCGCCGGCACCGACAAAGCCATGTCGCTGGCGGACGTCGCCGCGGCGGCATTGAACCCGGCGGTTCGGCCACCGGGGATGGACGCCGGTCTGCGCGCCTTCGCCACTTTCACACCGCCTGGACCGACATTCCCGAATGCCTGCCATGTTTGCGAGGTCGAATTGGACCCGGAGACCGGCAAGATCGAGACCGAGCGCTATCACGTCGTCTGCGACGTCGGCAATGCCTTGAACCCATTGATCGTCGAAGGGCAAATCCATGGCGGCGTGGTCCAGGGCATCGGCCAGATCCTGGTTGAGGAGATGCGCTGGGACGACGATACCGGGCAATTGATCACAGGTTCGCTGATGGACTACGCCCTGCCGCGCGCCGATCTATTGCCGGACCTTCGCGTCACCCTGGATGGGGTGCCGACCGGCCGCAACGCACTCGGTGTCAAAGGCGCGGGCGAAGCCGGTACGGTCGGCGGCATGCCCAGTCTGACCAACGCGGTCGCTGACGCCCTGGCGCAGGCAGGTGCGGACATGGTGGACATGCCGGCCACCAGCGAAAAGATTTGGCGGGCGCTCCGTCGCGCAGCAAAGGATTAAGTCATGCGCGGCGTGGTTGTTGCCTTTCTGGTTGCACTTGTCGCCACGACCGCCGCTCGGGCAAACGATGTCAGTCGGCCGGGCAATCCCGGCAAACCGACCCAGGTCAGCATCACCATGTCAATCCTCGATGTCGACGAAATAGACGGAGCCGCGCAAAGTTTCGATGCCAGCGTCTATGCGGAAGCGCGCTGGCACGACCCGCGCCTCGCCCATGGCGGACCGGAGGAGCGGTCCTATAGCCTGAACGAGGTCTGGCATCCGAGGCTTTTCATCGTCAACGCCCAAAGAACTTGGTCCGCCTTTCCGACCACCGTTGAGGTCAGCGGCGACGGCACGGTCACGCAACGCCAACGCGTCTGGGGCTCCTTCTCCCAACCGCTCGTCCTCAGAGATTTCCCTTTCGACAGCCAGAACTTCTCGATCACGCTGACGGCAGCGGACTACGGGGTCGACGAAGTCGCTCTGATCGCCGACCCCGACCGCCCCTCCGCGATCGCCAGCACGCTATCGTTGCCGGATTGGGATGTGTCCGCGATTGAGACGGCGGCGACGGTTTACCGCATCAACGAAAAACTAGAAGGCGTGCCGAGTTTCTCGCTGTCGTTCGCGGCCAAGCGGCGCAGCGCCTATTTCGTTTACAAAGTGATCATCCCTTTGATCTTGATCGTCTGCATGTCCGGCATCGTGTTCTGGCTCGACCCGACCCAAGCCGGCACCCAAATCGGCGTGTCGACCACGGCCATGTTGACGCTGATCGCCTATCGCTTCACCATCGACGGCCTGGTGCCGAAAGTGTCCTACATGACCCGCATGGACAACTTCATATTCGGCGCGACGTTCATCGTCTTCGTGACATTGCTGCAGGCCGTGACCACATCGCTGCTCGCCCAGGCTGACCGCGTCGCGCTGGCCCGCCGGATCGACCGCTGGTGCCGCTCGCTGTTCCTCCTCGCCTTCCTCGCCATGAGCTATCTCGCGTTTTTCTACGATGGACCGACTGAATAAAGTCGAGGAGGATATTCAAAATTTTCGTTGCGCTGCATGTTTTGATCGATCCCTATTCAGAAAGAGATTTACATGCGTGAACCCATACCGAGTTGGCCACGCGAATTGTATTCAGCGGGTGGCGGCGATCCGAATTTGTTTTATGTCGTGTATGGCCCGGCACCGGCGGATTTCAACGTGTCGAGATCGACTTACCGCTGCGACGGCGTGCCGTCCGGCATCGACCTAAGAAGCTTCGACAGCCAAGCACATCCGGAAATAGTCGATAGATTTCGAGAGGGTTATCTTTGGGAGAGCTTCTGCGACGAGTATCCCAGCGTTGCCGATATTGTTCATGAATCGATCCGAATGTTGCGTCATCCAAGGCGTCGTGCCGGACCCAGGCAACTTGAATTACTTCCGCGACATTATTGGCATCATTGAGTTTCTTTTGGCTTCGGGGGGCTCAGCTGTCTACGACCCATTCGGCTTCCGTTGGTGGAGCCGCACTCAATGGCGGGAAGAGGTGTTCGACCGGGAAGCCTTCGCCCCTGAGAAGCATGTCATCATATTATCGTCTGATGACAATGACGGGACGTGGCTTCACACGCGCGGCATGATCAAATTCGGTCGGCCGGATCTCAGCATTCATGGTGTCCCAAAGAACATGAGGGAGACGGCGGTAAAGATGATCGATCGATTCATCCGAATTCAAGCTGCGGGCGCGATCATCGAGGAAGGGCAGAGCATCGTCATGGAAGGCATGCCAGAAGGTTATGTCTGCCGGCACCGGGGAGATTTCGACGACCCCGACTTCAACAACGTACATGTCGAAATCGTTCGACAATCGCGGGCTTAAGCGATCTTCGGCAGTACCTCGTTTTTCAATAATGCCATGGATTGATGCCAGGCGTCGTAGGGCGTCCATTCATGCCCCATGGCGAGCAGGGTGCCGAAGTCGCCGATTTCTCCGCGCAGGTCGTTGAGTTTCTGGGCCACCTCGTCGACGCTGCCGACAATGAAGACGTTATCGATCAGGTAATCGATAGTGACGTCGGCGTCGGCCATGTCCGGATCGTTCTTCAACAGTTTCAGCATGCCGACCTTCGGAAGCAAACGGAAGAAGTAGTTTTCGAAGTCCCGCGCCATGACCCCTTCGGCCGCCTGACGGCGGGCCTCGGCGCTCGTTTCCGCGACGAAAACCTCCCGCGCCACGCGCCAGTCGTTGCGGTCGGCGGTGCGACCCGCTTCGACGGCACCCGCCTCGATCGCGTCCCAATGGGTTTTCAGCAGCACCGGCGGAATCAGATTGATCGACATGGGGATCCAGCCGCGACTGCCCGCCATTTTCAAAGTACCGGAATGGGGCGAGACGCCGGCCACCCCGATCGGCGGATGGGGTGTCTGATAGGGCCGGACATGGGCCCGCAATCCGATATCCGTCTGGGTCTCGGGAATGGTGAACTTCCACCACTCGGTTTCATAGTCGCCGGGCGCGGGATCGGCCCAGAGCTTCAGGATCGTATCCAGGGAGGCGCGTGTATAGGCGCCGTTATCCACCGTCGCGTTTTCCCCGAAATAGCCGAAGACCTGCATATCGCCCGGAAAACTGCCGGTCCCGATACCCCAGTTGAAGCGACCTTCGGCCATGTGATCGAGCTGCGCGATGCGGTTCGCCAGGACGAAGGGATTGTGGTTCGGCATGCAGCTGACGCCGGTGCCGAGGCGGATATTCTTCGTCAGCGCCAAAGCCTGGGCTATGAACAGTTCCGGCGACGGGATGTTTTCCCACTCCGACGTGAAATGCTCTCCGATCCAGGCCTCCGCATAGCCGAGCTCGTCGAGGGCGACGATCTGCGCCAGATCCGATTTCAAGGTTTCCGTGAAATTCGCCCCTGGTGGGTGCAAGGGCATGGTGAACAGGCCGAGCTTCATGACGTCTCCTCCCCCAAGTTTCGGCACGCCAGCTGTCTGGCAAATGCGTCGATATCCGCTAATATTGCAACGAATGGGGGTCGGGGACAACGTCATGGACCGGCGTCATCGAGCGAACGTCGGCCGAGGAAGAGCTGCGAGCGCAGTTCGCGCAATCCTACCGCCGCAATCAGGCCGATGTTCTCTGTTGCCTGCCGGGCGCGCGCCGGGTCCTACGGGAATGCCGCCGCGTGCTGCGTCCGAAGGGGCGGATGGTCTTCACGGTGATTTCCGACCGTCCGGTCTCGATGTCGCCGTCGGGGAAACGGCCTCCGACGTGGATCCGTCTTATGTCGTCCTGAGCGGCGATTACCACCTCGCTTTCGAAGATACAGGGTGGCGTATGGACGAAAAGGCCGTTATCTCGACAGCGCCCGCCGGTTTCTGGATGTCGACAGGGCTAACGAAACCGGACTGGCCGTAATTCCGAGCCCCGACTTATGCCGCGAGCGTCTGCGGAAGGACATCGATCTGATCGAGGCGATCGACGGCGGGCTTTTGTGCCGGGAACTCTACCGACCGCGGCCAGGGTAGTGCCCGGTATAGCGCGCAGGACCTTCGGCTATCCGAACGGGACCGGGCAGGGCCAATGCTAGAATCCACCGGGATGTCCGCCGGGATCGTTCATGATGAGATTGATGTCGCCCAGTAGATTGTTGATGTCGCCTGGGTCGACGCCGACAAGGACATCATCCAACGTCACGTTATATTCGGCGGGGCCAACGGAAATGACCACGTCGTCACCGTCTTGCGTGACTTCCACATCGCTTTCGCTGCCGCCGATATTGTCGAGCAGGCCGGAGAGGTCGACCGAGTCGTCGATCACGTCGAAGAAGTTGATCACGTCTTCGTCGCCGGAAGCGTCGCCATTAATGTAAATCGTGTCCGCACCGTCACCGGGATCGATGACATCGTTGCCGGCGGCACCCTCGATATAGTCGTCGCCGTCGCCGCCGAAGATCGTGTCCGCTTCGCCGCCGCCGATAATCGTGTCGTTGCCGCCCAGGCCGTAGAAGGTATTGGCAGTACCGTTGTCAGTCAACAGGTCGTCGCCATCTGTCCCAACCACGACCTGATCGCCGCCGCCCTCGATCACCAACGTCTCCACCTGTGTCGTGGTATCCCCGTCTCCGTCCGTTAGCGTCCATGTGATTTCGACATTCAGATCCGTATTCGGATCGATGGGTTGCAGTTGCGTGACCTCGTAGGTATGAGATGTACTGCCGTCGGATTCGAGAATGTCGACTTCCGTTATCTGCCAAACGCCATTGTCGTCGATGAGCGTGTTCGTCGCATCATCCCAAGTCGCGCCGTCCGCCGATAGTACCAGGGATCCCATTCCGTCGGTCCCATAGTCGAATACCTCGATAGTTTGCACTGTCTTCAGACCGCCTACCTGGCTTAAGGCTATTCCATCGCCTTCCGATTCACCCGCGGTCGGGCCGTCATCGACGATTGTGACCCCTAAGTCCTTCGTCCAGACATCGCCGTCGCCATCCGTGACCTTCAACACGATCGACAAATCGTGCACGTCATTAGGATCGTCGGAGTCCGCATGATCGATCGGGTTGATCTGATTTATGTAGGAATAGAAAGCGAAGGCGTCTTTGGAAAAAACATCCATTTTCTCCACGGTGAGGACATAATCTTCGTGCGTCAAAGTCATGGCCTCGCTATCCCAAACCGCGCCCGGCGCAACCAACTCGTAATCGGCCATGCCATCGGCGCCGGCCTTGAAGACAAAGGCGTTGCCTAAATCCGCCTCCCAGACAGTATCGCCAGATGCCAATCCATCCGTCTCATCAAAGGTCGGGTTGTCGATTTCGGCGAACCTAAAGACCGGCATATCGTCGTCAACCTTGACGCCAAAGGTGCCGAACGCCGTATCCCCGTCACCGTCTTCCACACCGTATGTGAAGGTGAAATCGACATCGTTTTCGTAACCCGGGTCGTTGCCATCATGCGCGACCGGATTGATGAGCCGCACGTCAAAGGCACCCGTAACGGGGTCGGTCAATTCGACTTCCAATACGGTGGTCCCATTTTGCGTCACCGTCAAAACATCGCCGGCTAGGGTGTAGTCGAAACCATTGGGAGCGCCGGAATCCGTCAAATATAGTCCCCCAGCGCCATCCGCACCGGGATCAAAGTCCAACGTCCCGCTCAAGCTCAGGGATTGATCGTCGTCACCAGGTTGCTCCGGACCCGAATAGCTGTACAGCTCTGGTAAATCATCTTCGTCAACGACGATCATAGGATTCAGACTCGAATCGATGGACGGTCCGTCGTCGAGAACTTCGGCCAGGAATTTCGTTTGGACCGGTTCGCCGTCGACCGTTTCACCTTCGACGGTGACCCGCCAACGGTTATGGTCGTCGTGATCGTCCGCATCCTCGTGCATTCCGACCAACAATTGCGTGAAGACGTAGGAACCGTCCGGCTGCAGTTCGATCTGCCAAACACCGTTGTCCTCGGTCAGGGTCTTCGTCTCGGCATCCCACGTCGCACCCGAAGCCGACAGAGTGAAGCTGTCGTAATCGAGATCGCCGCCATCGTAGGAAATTTGACCGGCGACGGCGCCCAGACCGTCCGATTCATCCAAAGACACCGCGCTGGCACGGAGCTTGGGGCCGGCCGGCTCGGGTGCCGGTTCGGCGGTCGGCTCTGTCGGCTCGGTCGGAGCGGGCGCTGCAGGTGTCAGCACCACGGCAACGGGGCCGGGCGCATTCGGTTGGGCCGGCGTCTCGCTGTCCGTATCGGAGATCAGTCCTCCTAGACGATCTCCGTCAAATCCGGGAGCAATGCCGCCGTCGCTCTCCAATCCGACGATACGCTCGTTGAACTCTCTCAGGGCGACAGGAAAAGGCGTCGGGCCGATGGGATCCTCGGCGATCAAGCCGGTGATCGCCGCGCCCTGATCGCCGGAAAACTTGTTGACGCCGCTACTTGGGGCCACTGCCTCTGCAGCCGATGCCAAATCGGACCCAGTAACACTGCCATTGGTTTCTTCGCCGAGGATTTCCGCGACGATGTCGCGGGCGATCTTTGTGCCATCGGAAAACTCGAGGAAAGCCAGATCATCCGCGTAGACAACATCATCCAAACCGACGACCCGTATCGCATTCCCGTCCTTGAATTCGATCAAAAACGCCTCGTCTTCCGCCCGAATTTGGTCGATGTTTTCGATCCGACCCAGATAGATCGTCGGTGTTTCGCGTGCGTCGATCGTTCTGGCGACGGTATCTGTAACAGTCTGAATGTCAGCGGACCCGCCGGCATTCTGATTATCCTGCTCTCTATGTCCGGTGGACTCGGTCAAAAAATGTGAATTCGTTGCAATTAAGTTACTCAATACAGTCATTTCAGCGCTCCAATACGGCGTTGGATATCAATCTGCAGATACCAATTTGTATACAAAGTAAGCGTTAATACATTATGTATTTTAGGCATTGCAATATTCGATGTATTAAAATCACCTTGGGTTATAGTTAACAAATATTTAATACCATTGTTATTACCCATATATTCCGGCGTTTTTGAGGCCTACGGGCGTAAGTAAATTTCAATTCCAATTTTACTTAAAATTTATTATATTAGTACGATTTCGAAAACTTTATCCGCCCTATTCTATTTTTTCACGTATTGTTGGAGCTGACGGCACGAACCAAAGCGAACCGGCACAGAATCGGTCTGGTGATCGGAGAATGTCAGCGACGATCCCGAGAAATTCCGGCAAGCGCGCCGACCAAAATCACAACTGCCGTTGCGTATCCGATCGTGAGGTGCAAGAAATACCCTGTCGCAGCCGCCACGATTGCCCAAACGATCGGAAGAACGTACAGAAACCACGGCGGTCGATAGATCCAAGTCAAAAGCCCAACCGTGGCGACGACGGTTGCATCCGGTGCAGCGCCGGCAAGCGGAAGGGCTACAATGTCCCAACCGGTCGCGGCTAGTCCAAACGGGTGGACAATGAGGGCGAAGGCCAACGCGACAATGCCGATAGCGCGCCGCGGCGTAACGGAAGGTTCGGCAATTGTCGTGGACCGCCATGCCTGCCCGGCAAACAGGATCGCTTGAAGGATCCAAAGCAAGGCGTAGACCGGCGCCATGAAGTTGAGCGGCGCCATGGTGACGAATTGATGAACCGCGCCAACCCATAGCCAGAGTCCGGCCAGGCCGACATAGCTCAGACGCGGCCATTTCGCCGCAAGCCATGGCGACGCGGCCAGGAAGACCCAAGCTAGTATCACGACCGGCCACCAAGTTCGGTTATAGTCGGTCAGTATCTCGGCATAGACCGCGGCCGAATAGGGAAGCTCCGTCATCCGCGCTAGAGCGAGGCCACATAGTCGGCCATCAGCTGCCGCATCGGCTGATCGGGCAAACGCCCCCGAAGCGCGCCCATATTCTCCCGCATATGAGCAACTTGCGATGTCGCCGGAATAGCGCAAGTCACCGCCGGATGGGAGATGATGAACTTCAGGAAAAACTGCGCCCAGTTATCGGCTTCCATCTCGCCCGCCCACTCCGGCAGCGACTTGCCGGCGACTTGGCGGAAAAGACCGCCACGGCGAAATGGGCGATTGACGATCACCGCGATCCCGCGGTCGCGCGCCAGCGGCAGCAAGCGCCGTTCCGCTTCGCGATCCAGGACGTTGTAGGTGAATTGGACGAAGTCCAGCTTCTCGGACCGCATGATCCGTTCCATCTCCTCGTGGCGGCTGCCATGGGACGTGGTGATGCCGATATAGCGAATGCGCCCCGCCGCCTTGGCGGCGCGTAAGGTCACCAAATGCTCTTCCCAGTCTACGAGATTATGCACTTGCATCAGGTCGAAGCGCTCCAGGCCCCAAAGACCCAACGCTTCAGCGATTTGAGTATTTCCATCGCCGCCATAGGGCGTCCAAACCTTGGTCGCGGAAAACAAGCCGGTTGGCGGCGGCGCTTGTTCGAAGCACCAGCCCAGCACCGACTGCGCGCTGCCATACATGGGCGAGCTGTCGATCATCCCGCCGCCCAGCTCGAAAAACTTCCGCAACACCTCAAGACGGCGCCGGCGCAGCGAGATGCTCTTGCCGACATTGAAGGTGATCCAGGTACCCATGCCGATGGCCGGGATCACCTCTCCGCTGGACGGTATCTTGCGGGTATGAAGCGCCGGTGTCGCGGCGCGGGCGCGCGTTAAGGGCAGCGACGCCAGTCCGAGAAGAACAGCACGCCGAGACAACCAACCGTATTTCGTTTCTCTGATCGTCATTATTTGGATTTTCGCGCGGGTCGAACCGTTCATGCAATCTTCTGTGGCGGTTATACGTTCACAAGCCGGTGAAACCGGAATTCCGGTTTGAGCTTCCCCTTACCGTCAGGACAGCCGATAATTCCACCATTCATCGATCTCATTGTCCGAATTTGTATGGCTATGACGCAGAACAATCCCGACGACCTGCGGGTACAAATCCGCGATCACCATTTGATGGATGAGGATATTCTCATCGGGCGTTTGAGCGAACAAGCCGGCTTGTCGGCCGCCCGGCGCGCGAAAGCGGCGGCGCATGCCACGGCCATGGTGCAAGCACTACGCGACGAAGACCAGCCGGGCTTGATGGAAGTCTTCCTGGCCGAATATGGCTTATCGACCGATGAGGGCGTGGCCCTCATGTGTCTGGCCGAAGCGCTCCTCCGCGTGCCCGATGCGGAAACCGTTGACGACCTGATCGAGGATAAAATCGCCCCCTCCTCGTGGGGCGAACATTTGGGTCGGTCCAGTTCGTCTCTGGTCAATGCGTCGACCTGGGCCCTGATGTTGACCGGCAAGGTGCTCGACAACGACGCTTCCACCGGCATCGCCGCGACATTGCATTCAGCAGTGAAGAGACTTGGCGAACCCGTCATCCGCCTCGCCGTGACGCAGGCGATCAAGGAGATGGGCAATCAGTTCATTCTTGGCGAAACCATCGACGAGGCGATCGGCCGCGCTCGCGAACTGGAACGGCTGGGCTACAGCTATTCCTACGACATGCTCGGCGAAGCGGCATTGACGGCGGAAGCCGCAGCCACCTTCCATGCGGCTTATCTGACGGCGATCGAAAAGCTGGCGGCACGCGCCGGATCGGACGACATACGCGACAATCCGGGTATCTCGATCAAACTTTCCGCCCTTCATCCCCGTTACGAACTGGGGCAACGGGACCGCGTGATGACGGAGCTTTCGGCGCGCATTCTGGAACTGGCGCTGGCGGCAAAGGCAGCACGCCTTGGCCTGAACATCGATGCGGAAGAGGCCGACCGCCTCGACCTCTCCCTGGATTTGATCGAAACCGTCTTGGCGGACCCGCGGCTCGCCGGTTGGGACGGCTTCGGCGTGGTCGTCCAAGCCTATGGCAAGCGGGCCGGACCCGTGTTGGATTGGCTTTACGCAACGGCCGGGAAACTCGACCGCCGGATCATGGTTCGGTTGGTCAAGGGCGCATATTGGGATAGTGAGATCAAATGGGCGCAGGTTGCCGGCCTAAGCGACTTCCCGGTCTTCACCCGCAAAGCGGCCACGGATATCTCCTATCTTTGCTGTGCCGCCAAACTTAGCGGCATGACCGACCGTATCTATCCGCAATTCGCGACCCACAATGCCCATACGGTGGCGGCGGTGCTCGATTTGATGGCGGACAAGGAGTGTTTCGAGTTTCAGCGCCTGCACGGCATGGGCGAGGCGTTGCACCGCCACGTCCACATCGCTGAGCGGACGCGGTGCCGGATCTATGCGCCAGTCGGCGCCCATCGCGATCTGCTGGCCTATCTGGTTCGACGTTTGCTGGAAAACGGCGCCAACTCCTCTTTCGTCAATCAGATCGTCGATACCCGATTGACACCGGCGGAGATTACCCAGGACCCGTTCGAAACCTATGCCGAACGCGAGGGGCGGCTGGCAGGCCAGGTCCTTAAACCAGCTGATCTCTTTCAACCGGCCCGGCGGAATTCGCACGGTTGGGACCTGCATAACAGGCGGGACCTGACCGACATCGACGCGGGGCGTGCGGCGTTCAAACATCACCGTTGGCGGGCCGGTCCGATCATCGCCGCACCGACCGCCAGAACCGATATCCGAGCGATATCGAATCCGGCCAAGCCTGACGATTATGTCGGCGACGTCATCGAGGCGACAGAAGCCGACGTTGCCGCGGCCATCGACGCAGCGCGGCCTTGGACCGTCGGCGCCGAAGAACGGGCCGAAACCCTCAATCGAGCCGCCGATCTTTACGAAGAGAATTTTGGCGAAATCTTCGCGGTGCTGACGCGGGAAGCCGGTAAAACGCCGGACGACGCCATTGCCGAACTACGGGAAGCCGTCGACTTCCTGCGCTACTATGGCAGCCGCATCGATAGCCTCGGCGGGCAAAGGGCTCGAGGTCTGTTCGCCTGCATTTCGCCCTGGAACTTTCCGCTGGCGATTTTTACCGGACAATTGGCAGCGGCCCTTGCCGCGGGCAATGGGGTTCTGGCCAAGCCGGCGGAGCAGACCCCCCTCACCGCCGCCGTCGCCGTCCGGCTGTTGCACGTAGTGGGGGTCCCGCCGACAGCGCTGCAGCTTCTACCGGGAGACGGCCCAACCGTCGGCGGGCCGCTGACTCGAGACCCGCGCATAGCTGGCATCTGCTTTACCGGTTCGACGGACACGGCGCAGATCATTCACCGCGCGATGGCCGACCATCTGGCGCCGAATGCACCATTGATTGCCGAGACCGGCGGACTAAATGCGATGATCGTCGATTCCACGGCCCTGCCGGAGCAGGCGGTAAAAGACATCATCGCTTCCGCCTTTCAATCCGCCGGGCAGCGTTGTTCGGCATTGCGCCTGCTTTATTTGCAGGACGATATCGCCGACGGCTTCCTGGACCTCCTGTTCGGCGCGATGGAGGAATTGGTCGTCGACGATCCGTGGACTTTTTCCACTGACATCGGGCCCCTCATCGACGCCGACGCCCGGAAGGATGTCAACGGACATGTCGAAATCGCCAAGTCCGAGGGCCGCCTGTTGAAACAACTGGCCATACCGGCAAACGGGCATTTTGTCGGACCCGCGGTGATCGAGCTCGGCGGGATCGCCGATTTGGCGCGGGAGGTTTTCGGCCCCATCCTGCATGTCGCCCGCTTCGATGCGGCGCGGATCGACGACGTGGTGGACGAAATCAACGCCCGCGGCTTCGGTTTGACCTTCGGCCTGCACAGCCGCATCGACGATCGGATCGAGCAGATTACCCAACGGCTCAAGGTCGGTAACATGTACATAAACCGCAACCAAATCGGCGCCGTTGTCGGCTCCCAACCCTTCGGTGGCGAAGGCCTGTCCGGCACCGGACCCAAAGCCGGCGGGCCAAGGTACCTGCCAAAATTCTCCGTCGCCCCGGACGCGGCGGACGAGATCGAAGTCGAAATGACACCGATCGCGGACTTATCGGACATCCAATCCGAATTGTCGAAACTGTCGCCAAATTCACATCCCTCGTCATCCGAGGAATTGCCGGGGCCGACTGGCGAATCGAACCGCCTTTCCACCTATCCGCGCGGCACCGTTCTGTGTTTGGGGCCGGACGCGGAAAGCGCCCTGGAACAACGCCGGCAAGCGGAAGCGCTCGGTTGCGCCGTTTTGGCGGTGGCGCCGGGGTTGACGGACGAGCAAGGGATCGCGAGATATCTCGACCGCGAACATCTCACATCATTGATGGGTTTCGATGCCGTCGCTCTATGGAGCAATCCGGATGATCAACGCGCCGCGCGACGAGCTTTGGCGGCACGGGACGGACCGATCCTGACGCTTCTCACCGAGCGCGACCTGGCACCCGATCTTCATCTCGAACGGCATGTCTGCATCGACACCACCGCCAGCGGCGGCAATGCGAGTCTGTTGGCCGCCGTATCCTGATCACGTTACGGCGTGATTAGATACCTTACGGACGGAACAAGCTTCGGCCAATATCCGTATCAATCTTGAGGAGATTTATTTAAGTGTTTGATTTCAATGACTTATACCAACTTTCTATCATCGAAAGTTGGTGTTATGAGAGCTGAGCGCGGGTCGGTTATGCTGTTGTTTTTCTGATGATTATTGTCATGCGGGATATGTGTTCCGCGGCGATCTGGCGTTGTGGCCGATTTTGCGGCCGATTGTTGCTGTGCGGCGCTGCGTCGTCGCCCTTGCGTGCCCAAACGCGGTTCACCACGACCCGGGCCCGACCACCTTGGAAGCCGAAGCGATGATTGTCGCGTCGACCAGGTGGCGCCATTTGTAGATTTCTTCGTCATAAGCCTATTGCTGCTTGCGGTTGGCTTTGGGCGGGATCACGGCGGCGGCACCGGGCCGGTCGAGATCGGCCCGCACCCAATCCGCATCGAACGCCTTGTCGCCCAGCAGAGCATCGAAGTCGATGTCCTCTTACCGTCGCGACGCCGATCATATCATGGCGTTGGCCGGGCAGCAGGACAAAGCGGAGCAAGGCGCCCAAGGCATCGACGAGAGCGACGATTTTCGTGGTCAATCCGCCTTTCGAGCGGCCGATGGCCTGATTTTGAGTCCCCCTTTTTGCGCCGCTCGCCTTCTGATGCACGGAGACGATGGTGCCGTCGATCAGGGCGTATTCCAGATCCGGTTCCTCCGACAAAGTCTCGAACAGCCGCTCAAACACGCCTTTCTTGGCCCAGCGGCGGAAACGTTGGAAGCAGCTGTTCCAGTTGCCCAAGCCCGGTGGCAGATCGCGCCACGGCGCGCCGGTACGCCCCCGCCAGAGAACCGCTTCCAGAAACAACCGATTGTCCGCCGCCGTCACCCCGCAATCGCTAACCTTGCCCGGCAGATACGGCGCAATTTTTTCCCAAACCCTGTCCGTGATGACAAATCGCAACTCGGTCATGATAAACTCCGAACAAACAACAAGGATTACCTGGAATCACTTTTTGCTCGGTTTGGGGATACCCTAATTGTCAATGGGCCCTAGTAATTCTCTATTGATTTACGAGTCCTGCCTGTTTTAATGGCTGTTCTGATTTGCTTGAACTATACCCACTAAGGAGCCTTTTATTGATGAAGAACGTACTTGGTCTAATGATTTAGCGTCGAGGAGTTCAATTTGCTTGAAACCTTTGGCACAACATTACCATTTTTCGCTCTCATTATTTGTGGCTATGTCGCCCGTTGGTTTGGCGTCATGGGAGACGGCTCTGCAAAAGTCCTAACCAATTATGTGCTATATTTTGCGCTTCCGGCTCTACTCATTCGCACGCTGGCCGCGCTTCCGACAAGCCAATTACTTGAACCAAAGTTCTTGTTAGCTTGGACAGTTGTATCGACGGCTCTGTTTGCGTTGACAGCTATCATTGTGTTGCTCGTATTCAAGCACAGTGGCGCAAAGGCGATTATTCAAGCCGCCTCGGCCAGTCTTGGGAATACCGGCCTCCTAGGTCTAACGCTGGTGATCAGTCTTTTGGGCGACAAAGCGATAGCGCCGGTGTCGATGGCAATTATTGTTGATCTTGTTCTTGTTATCCCTGTCACGATTGCTTTGCTTGAATTCTTTTCTGATAACAATAGATCAGCCAAAGAGACCTTCAAGAATGTTGTTCTTGCGCTTATCGCCAATCCGTTTGTGATCTCGATATTTCTCGGTTTAGCGCTGTCTTTGATCGAATTTGAATTTCCAAAGGGAATTGACGACTTTCTCCGCATCCTCAGTATGGCGGCCGTACCCACAGGATTGTTTGCGATAGGTGTGATGCTCTACGGGCAACCACTTAGCGCTGTTTGGGTGAATGTAACCGCATTGTGCACATTGAAACTCATTGTGCATCCTGCTGCAATTTATGTCATGACCTCAATGATATTGGGATTGCCCTACGAAATTGTTGTGGCGGCAACTTTGCTGGCGGCCTTGCCGATCGCAAACAATGCTTTCATCATTGCCATGCGATTTAACAGCGAACCCGAATTGGTATCCAGTTGCATTCTAACATCTACCATCCTTGCCATTATCACATTCAACGTCTGGGTCCTTTTGTTGAGAGCATGATAAGCCTGGCATCAAGACGCTTTTCAGTGAGATGGTCCCGGAAGATCGGACAGTGGGTTAAGGTGTATTCCGACTTTTGAGGAGGAATGCGCAGATGACGAAACGACGCCGCTTTACGGCTGAATTCAAGGCGAAGGTGGCGCTTGAGGCGCTGCGTGGCGATCGGACCATCCAGCAGATCGCGGCGCGCCACAAGGTGCGTCCGAACCAGGTGAGCACCTGGAAACGTCAGGCGATGGAAGGTTTGGGCGCGGTCTTTGCCAACGGCGCCGACAAGGCCGGTTCGGATCACGCGGCCGAGGTCCATGACCTGCACGCCAAGATCGGCGAGCTGACCGTGGAACGGGCTTGCGCGGGCTTACGCGGCGCCCCCGGCGCCACGGTCCTGCTCAGTTGGCACGCCGGTTGGCGCGCGTTCCTGCCCGGAACGTAAAACGATGATCGAGCGCGCCAACCCGACCTTGAGTATCGCCCGGCAATGCCGGCTGTTGTCGCTGCCGCGCTCCACGTTCTATTACCGGGCCAAGGACGAGAGCGAAGCCAATCTGGCGCTGATGCGGCGGATCGACGAGTTGTTCATGAGGTACCTGTTCTAGGGCAGCCGTCAGATGACCCGGCATCTGCAGCGCGAGGCCGAGACGGTCGGCCGTCATCGGGTGCGTCGCTTGATGCGGCTGATGGGCCTGGAGGCGCTCTTCCAGAAACCGCGAACCAGCGATCGCCATCCCGAACATCGCATCCATCCCTATCTTTTGCGGGATCTGACGATCACCGACGCGAACCAGGTCTGGTGTGCCGATATCACCTACCTCCCGGTTCAACACGGTTTCCTTTACCTGGTGGCGGTGATGGACTGGGCGACGCGGCATGTGTTGTCCTGGCGGCTGTCGAATACCCTGGATGCGGCTTTCTGCGTCGATGTTCTCCGCGAGGCTTTGTCACGATACCCCAAGCCCGCCATCTTCAATACCGACCAGGGCAGCCAGTTCACGTCCGCCGTCTTTACCGAGGTGCTGAAAGACGCCGATATCCGCATCTCCATGGACGGCCGGGGCCGCTGCATAGACAATATCTTCATCGAGCGGCTGTGGCGCAGCTTAAAATACGAGGCGGTCTATCTGCACGAGATGAGCGACGGCTTCGTCGCCGAACGGGTGATTTCCGACTGGATAACTTTTTACAACGAGCTGCGTCCACATTCATCCTTGGACGGTAAAACCCCGGCGGAAATCTACGCAGCGGCGCGCCCTGTGGATACGTGGACAACCGGCTCCGCCGGCTTGACCACTTCCCCACAGGCCCAACAACAGCTAAAAGATGAAAGCAATGTGAAAAAGCAATTGGCGGCATAATCAGAAAACCGAATACACCTTAGCAACGCCGTCAAGCTGTCCAACAATGTAGGAACACCTCAGTCCAACTTGCAAAACTATCAACTTTGGAGGCATTCCTGCTTACTTCAAATACGCCAAGCCCAAAGTGGCGAAGCTCAGCACCAAAAAAAATCCCATCATGTCGGTGAGTGTCGTCAGGATCGGACTGGAAGCTACAGCCGGGTCGACACGAAAGCGCTTCAGCAGTAACGGTACCGTCCCACCAATCGAAACGGCGAGCAAAGTATTAAGCGCCAGGGCGCCACCTACCACAAGGCCGAGTACGGCATTGCCTTTCCAAAAATACGCGGCAATCCCTAAGAATACTCCCAAAGCCACCCCATTAATGACGCCGATCCAAAACTCCTTGAGCAACACCCGGAAAATCTCGCGTGGTTTGACGTAGCCGAGAGTCAGTTCACGAAGGCTCACGGCAACAGCTTGGTTGCCGGAACATCCGCTCATGTCGGAAACGATGGGTAAGAATACGGCGAGAGCAATAACAGCAGCTATGGTTTCTTCATAGAGAGCGATCACGCTAGCCGCCAATAGGTTTAGGAAAATATTGATACTAAGCCACGACAGCCGCCGCCATGAACGGGTTAGTGTGGGCATTGAGCGGATTTCGTCTCCCGAAACGATCCCCTGAGTTTTCATAAGATCCGCTTCGGCCCGCTCCAATGTTGCGGTCTCGATTGCCGTCCGAACCACCACGCCGATCAACCGCCGGCGATCGTCCACTACTGGAACGCCAAGCCAGTTATGCTTTTCGAAAAACTCGACGATGTCATTCTGCGGCGTGTCATCCCTCAGAGATTCCGGCGAAAGCATCACCTCCGATAGAGGCCGCTCCCTGTAAGTGAAAATCAAGCGGTTCAACGGGACGACGCCGATCAACTCTCCGGTACGGGAAACAACGTAAAGATACCGAATTTCGAAACCCTGATAATGTTCCGAGTTGTGTCTGAGCTCCTGAACCACATCTCCGATTTTGTCGTCACCGAAAAAACGGAGAAACTCTGTTTGCATTAGTCCGCCGGCGGTATCCGGTTCATAGGATGCGAGCTTCCGGGCTTCCTCGGCTTCAACTGCATCCATTTCCGACAGGATTGCTTCCGCATCGGTGTCGACCATGTTGCCAAGTACGTCCGCCTGATCGTCACTGTGCATTTCCGATAGGATGGCGGCAGCATCCGCTGGATCGAGTTGCTCAATGAGGTCCGCGGCATGCTCGTCGGGCATCTCTTCGACCAATTCCGCGGCATCTTCAGGGGCAAGCGTCGTCAGAATCTTTTCGCGTTCTTCAGAGGAGAGGTGATAGATCGCGCGAATGGCCTCGCTCGGCGACAACGAGTCGATACAGTCTCGGAGACCTGCACCATTATCATTTTCTAAGAGACTGCGGATCTCCGCCCACGTATCGATGTTTTCGTTCAGGGGCATACTTGGTCTCGAGTTTTCACATGTACCGAGAAAGTTACATTGATATTTGATGTGATGGAAATTTTAGGGCCGTGGGCAATATTCCTAGATTCAATATCGGCCTTTTCTTCGAAATCATGTCATAGCGTCAAGTCGGCGCGTGATCTTGCCCCCGTTTCGGCGGACATCTAGGCGGTCAGTTTTTGGGTTTTGATGAACTCGCGCGGAGATTTCATCTTCAACCCGGAATGTGGATGGTTCTCATTGTAATCTTCGATCCATCCGGCGATCAATTTCAAAGCGGTTTCGGCATCCGGCAACGGCGTCACGCGGACGTAATCCCGCTTCAGCGTATTCACGAAGGCTTCTGACATGCCGTTTGATTGCGGACTGGCGACCGGCGTGAAGCAGGGTTTCAAGTTCAGTTGTCTGGCAAAGGTTTTCGTGTCCTTGGCGGTGTAGCAGGCGCCGTTGTCGCTCAGCATCTCGATCTGCTCCGGCGCCCGGATCGCGCCAAAACGTTTTTCGACAGCTTCCAGCATCATATCCCGAACGTCGGAACCGGAGATGCCGGCGCCGACAACGCCGCGCCAGGCGATGACCTCGCGATCATGGGCATCGATGATGAAGCCGCCACGGACAACGTCGCCATTCCAGCAGGTGAACTCGAAGCCATCCGAACACCAACGTATGTTGGAGCGCATGACGATGACCTCGCCGTCATGCACATGCTCGGGGCGGATCGTATATTTGCGGGCCGGCAACAGATTATTGGCTTGCACGATCCGGTAGGCCCGCTTGTGGTTGACCGGTTCTTGTCCCTGTTCCGCCAATTCCCGGTTCAATACCGCCGTAATCCGGCGCATAGTTCGGGCGTTTTGCCACCAGGGCTTGAATATGTGGCAACAGCGCCCCGTCTTGCGCTTTATGATAGCGCCGCCGGGGCTTCGAGCGACCCTTCTGGCGTCATAGACGTAGCGATAGGCGTCGTCCTCGAGCAGGCGGTTGGCGTCGTCGTGGCTGTGACTGACGCTGGCGTGGGAGTTCGTGCGGTTGCCTTCGGCGTCGTAGGCGTAGCTCTCATTGCCCTCCGTGTCGGTGACGGCGGCTAGGCGGTTAAGCTGGTCGTAGAGATAGGAGCGGCTGCGGCTCAGGCCCGTGATGCCGGTGATGTTGCCGGCCGCGTCATGGCTGAGCGCGTTCTGCACGAAGGGGCTGCCGCCGGCGCTGTGGTCGAGGCCGGTCAGCAGGCTCGTCGCGCTGCCATACTGGAACGCCGCCGCGTTGCCATTGGGGAACGCAATCGTCGCCATCTGGCCGCCGGGGCGGTAGGTCAGCGTCAGCGGGCCGCCGGTGGGCGGGGTCAGGCCGGTCATGCGGTCGTTCAGATCATGGGCGAAGGCCCAGGTCCCGAGCGCGCCGCCGGCGAGACCGGCGCGGTTGTCGCGACGGTCATAGCTATGGCTCAACACATGCTGGGGCTGCAGGCCGGCCGGGCCGGTGGCGGCCGTGGCCAGCCGGTGGATCACGTCATAGGTGAAAGCCAGGTCCGAACTGTTATCGTTCGCCGCGGTCAGATTGTCGAAGCTGTCATAGGCGTATGTCACCGTGCCCTCGGTGCCGGGCTTGGTGACCTGGGTCAGCCGGCTCAAGGCGTCATAGGCATAGGCGAAGACCTGACCCTTGGGGTCGATCAGACCGGTCAGATTGTCAGAAGAGGCGCGGAGCGCGTCAGCGCGACAGGGAACCTAGAAATGGCGCGGTGCGCGTCAGCGCGACAGGGAACCTAGATATGGCGAGGAGCGCGCGAGCGCGACAGGGAACAGATCTCTGTCATAGCTGTAGGCAAAAGTCTCCAACGCCGGATTGCTGCGCCGGATCACCCGGTCGAAGAGGTCATGGGCGAAGGTGGTGACCTTGCCGAACTCAATGCCGGCGGCTATAGGTCAGGACTATTGACCTATGTTTCACGTGAAACAAAGGTCAGCAATGCTGCCGATTCTAGTTGGACACGAGCGAGATTAGGGATCGGTGAAGTGGCTTGTTATTCTGCCGTTATTCAGGAATTTTACAGCACCCGCAAGTTGGACTCTGTCCAATCCCAAGGACAAGACAGCGGTCGTGAGCCATGAGAAACTATAAACTATCCTCAGAATACCCAAAGAGGATGACCCTACTTCAATTACGCCAAGTCCCCGAATTTTGGCCCCTGTCCCCGAATTTTGGATTACGGCCATGTCCCCGGAAATACACTGCCCGGGATTTACCAGTTACGCCAAGTCACGGGAATTCCCCAGCTATCGACGCAGTCCCAGTTTTCTCTTTGAATACTCCAATCTCTCTATTTCTTTTTTTTCAAGCAAACCTTCAATTGGAACCGAAAGAAGAACATATTTTAAGTAATCCCTTCTTATCCAAGCTTCTTCAGCTTTTTGACGCCTTTCAGTCGGTGACATTGGTTGTTTACGATCGATATCGTCATTATTAAATATTTGATCCCTATTTTTTAGTATTTTTTCAATATTTGAATACAGGTAGTTTTTTTGTATTTTTATTCTATTTAAGAGGTAATTGAAATCGTTTTCATTGTTTCTTTTTTTAGGAATTTTCACATTTTTTAGCAAATTCATGTAAACAGAGTTATCGTTCATAATACCGATAGATTCTACAACCTCAGAAAGTTGGTATCGGCATCGCTTCCCGTCCACAATTGAAAACTCAATTCCTTTCGGAAAATCGCCGTCAATCAAACTAAGAAAATAAATTTCAGTAAATAGATCTCTCCAATCCAGAATTAGTTTGATACCTAGTGAATTGTCTTTCCAGTATATTTCCGCACAGAACGCGTCAACTTTACGCGTAGCTGGTGAAAATCCGAAATCTTGGAGAAAATTAAATTCCTCTACAATCGTATCTACGTACTTCAATTGATACCACCAAAGTCGAGATTGCTATTTTCTGCTTTCAAGTTCCGGCACATTTCCACTGTTTCCTTCCCTCTCAAACAACTTTCTATAGTTGCAATATCCTTCAACAACCCTGCGCTCCATTTCATAAAATGGGCTTACAAAAGGATCACCATATTCTCCCCTTCGCCTCGGAAAATCCGGACCAACATCCCAAATATCTCGACCTTCTCTAATCTTATCCTTAATCCACCTTTCATTTCTTTTCATTCCCAATTCTGGATCCCAGGGGTGGTTTGGCCAAGGTTTGTACACGTCTGCCCCTAAAGCATCTGCCAACTCTTGCACACGGCCCATTCTTTCTCCAATAATGATCGGCGGCTTCGTGGAAGCGCTTTCGTTGGAACAGCGTATGGTTGGCTTCACTGGCGCGCAATAGAAACCTGTTTCTTCTAAGCCTCGGTTTTGGCGGTCTTCAGCTGCAAATGCAGCAGCCGCTAACGCTGTGGAAATTCTTAGCCAATTGCAAATTGCGAATCCGCGTAAACCTGCTTTTTTGACTTTGTCTCGCCAGTCAGGCGGTTCGTCGGCCAACCCACTCGGGTCAACCAAATTTGCTGGGTCGTTGAAGACATAGGCATAGAGATTGCTGTCCCCTCCCGCGAAGCCGATGGGGTCGCTGGAGATGAAGCGGCCGGCCTTTGGGTCGTAGTAGCGGGCGCGGTAGAAGTAGAGGCCGCTTTCGGAGTCGTATTCTCTGGCGGTGAAGCCATACGGATTTGAGACGGTTTCGGTGACGGAGATGCGGTTGCCGAAGGCGTCGTAGATGTATTCGTTGACGACGGCGCCGGACGCGTCGGTGACGTGGCTGATGGAGCCGTCCTGGCCGGCGTGGAAGTAGTAGGTTTGGCCGGCGCGCTCCATGACCAGGGGGTGGTCCACGTAAGGGCCGTGGCTGTATTTGGCCAACAAAGTCCCCGTGCCGTCGAATTCAGCGAGGATGTCCCAGCCGTCGTAGAGGTATCTGGTGACCGTGCCGTTGACGTTTTTCTCGATGCGTCGGCCGAAGGCGTCGTAGGCGTAGGTCGCCGTCGTGGTGTCGGGGAAAGTGATCTGGATCAGGCGGTCGAGGCTGTCCCAGGTGTAGGTGGTGACGTCGCCGGTGGCCTTGTCGGTCTTCGTGACGAGGTTGCCGTTGGCGTCGTAGACGTAGCTATAGGCGTCGTCCTCCAGGAGACGGTTGGCGTCGTCGTGGCTGTGCGACACGCTGGCGTGGGAGTTGGTGCGGTTACCTTCGGCGTCGTAGGCGTGGCTCTCATTGCCCTCCGTGTCGGTGACGGCGGCGAGGCGGTTGAGTTGATCGTAAAGGTACGAAACGTGTTCGAGTCAGCTCGGCGATGCTGCCGTCGACTGTGTCACACAATTATCCTATCTGTTGACTGAATTCTTCTAAGGTAAACAGCTCAATCACGATCCGATATTTTAGATATGGTCCATTCCGACGATTCGTCTTTTCTTTCCGCTTCGCAGCTTAAGCCGAGTTTTGGCAATAATCCCTCCAACGAGGAGTCCTTTGCAATCACATGTCCCAATCCCACGTAGTGTGCGTCGTTTTCATCCAAGTGATCGTGACCACCGCACATAAAATGATAATAGTTATCTTCGTCGCAGACAACGTACAACAAAGGGCGGTTATTCTCAAATACATGTGAGCATACAATCACACCCAAATTCCGGGGTAATTTCATAAATACTACCTTTACCTAATGTCTGACATTTTTTTGCCAATTCTTTTCAACCAGTCTTTTATTGTCATGCAACCTTTTCTAAGGTTGCACCTTCTACACGCAGCCAGTCCATTTTCTTCTGTAGTTCTTCCGCCGAGTATTTTAGCGATAATATGATCTATATGTATAGAATTGTCTTGATTTGGATTCTCAGTCATTTCCTGTCCACAGTATCCACAACGCGGAACTCCTGAAGAATCACGTGATTTGTCAATAATTCTTTGCCTCAAATCGCCACGGAAATATCTAGGGTCATTCTGGCATTTGTCAGTATTGCTTTTTTTATCCGCTGGACATCTCTAAAAACCTCCCCTTTTTCGCTCTGATCTGATTCAATCGTTGTATTGATTCGTTGAGGTGTTGCGATGTCTGGTCAGATCGGGTTTTGGGATTTGGAGGATCGTTATCGGTTGTTGAGCGCGGCTGGCGATCCGTTGGAGCGGTTGGCTGGGGTGGTGCCGTGGCGGGTGTTTCGCAAGCCGCTGGCGAAAGCGCTTCGGCGCTCGACCCGGGCCAAGGGCGGGCGGCCGCCGTTCGAGCCTGTGCCTCGAGCGCTCGCTCGGACCGATGGCGCGCACGCTCTCGGTGTTCAAGATTCTGGTGCTGCAGGCGCTCTACGATCTGTCGGACGATCAGGCGGAATATGTCATCAACGACCGGCTGTCGTTTCAGCGCTTTCTCGGCCTCTCGCTGGGCGACAAGGTGCCGGACGCGAAGACGATCTGGCTGTTCCGCGAACAATTGAGCCGGGCCGGCGCGGTGGAGAAGCTGTTCGCCCGCTTCGAGCGCCATCTCGAGAAGGCCGGCTATCTGGCGATGGGCGGCCAGATCGTCGACGCCAGCCTGGTGGCCGCACCCCGGCCGCGCAACACGGACGGCGAGAAGCGGCAGATCAAGGACGGCAAGACCGCCGCCGAGATCTGGCCGGACGATCCCCACAAGGCGGCGCAGAAGGACACACAGGCGCGCTGGACGGTGAAGCAGACCAAGGCCAAGACCCGGGCCGACGGCGGCAAACACAAGACCGACCTCGCGATCCCGGTATTCGGTTATAAGCGAGCAGGAATGTCGCGCCGGTGGCGCGGCATAAGCCCGCGCAGCCACATTTGTATCGACCGCGAGCACGGCCTGATCCGACGCTACAAAGTCACCGACGCGGCTCGCTATGACGGCGCGCAACTGGCCGATCTGCTGGACCGCAACAACACCGCGTCGGGGGTCTGGGCCGATACCGCCTATCGCTCGAAGAAGAACGAGACCTGGCTGGCGCGGCACGGCTTCCGCTCCCACATCCACAGCAAGAAACCGCCGGGCAAGGCGATGAGCCGGCGCGCCGCCGCCGCCAATGGCAAACGATCGAAGATACGCGCCCTGGTCGAGCATCCCTTCGCCCGGCTGAAGGGCCCGATGCGGCTCACGGTCCGCTCGATCGGCCTGGCCCGGGCCGAGACCCGGATCGGCCTGGCCAACCTGGTCTACAACTTCCAGCGCTACCTCTGGCTCGAGAGCCGAGCCGCGCCCGGATAACCGGAAAAAGCCGGAAAAGGACCGAAAAACACACAACAAACCGCCGCAAAACGGCGACAATCCCGGCCGCCACCAGCGAGGCCGCCACTAAATCCGCCAAATCACCGCCGAAACTCAGCAAATCATGCGTTTTTCGAGGTGTCCGGCTGCCAAGCATCAAAGCTAATTTTTTTGAGACTGGATGAGTTGTTGAACTGGCCTACTATGCGAGAGATTACGCTACAAATTATTCGATGTTGAGAATGTAACACCCGGAAAGATATTTACTGTCTGCCGAGTTCTGTCCCAGAATATACTGTCTACAGAATCCCGATTTCCTTAACCTTGGCCTATATCTATTCGTGTTTTTATTTTGGCCAGAATCTCGGCATTGACAACGTTTTCAGGTTGTTCCTCATCCCAGTAATCAGGCGGCAAATCTTCGTCGTCAATCCCAACCGCGTTCGCTAAACTTCGATATGCGTCTAAGTAGAAACAATTATCCAATGGATCATCCGATCGATCATTCTCATAGACGTCCCATAATGCTTGCAACATTTCTTGAGATGCAATCTCACGTAAGCAAGTTCCCGCTAGCATAATAGCCATAAGCCGTACGCCTTCAGATTCATCCCAATCTAATCCTTTAATAAATCTAGTAATATATGGTGTGAGCTCCGCATTAACATTCCAGCCTAGATTAAGTTGTTGTAATGCTAATCTAGTTAAATTAGGTACGTCAGTTCGATCTAAGTAACTAAGTATTACCGGTAAATGCCTTTTATCACCGCCACGACAAAGAGCGTAAAGCAATTTGTACCAGTGGTTTTTGTAATTCTCGTCACCAAGTTGCCGTAATATTTCATCTTTCTCCTCATTTGAAATAGAATCCCATTTTGCTCTTGACAGAAGATCGTCATAGTCATTTATTTTTTCGGGCATATTCGCTCTCACTTTAGTCTTCTGTTCACTCTGTCAATTATTCTGCTCGCTTCACCAATCAAGTCGATAAGAAATTGTCGATCACATTGACTTAGACCAGGATGACCTAGGAGTTTGCGCATTCTCCGGATACCATTCTTAAGCCCCCGTTTTGAATGTCGAACTTCCTTTTGGTGATCATATGGTGTTCCATCCTTTTTCCGAGCTACGACTTCGCCTCTTGACTCTCGTCGAGCTGCATCGACATCCCTATCGGTAAGGTGTTCTTTGTGACCGTCAATGTCACCCTTAAGAGTTGGGCGGTCAATCTTGAACTGATTATGGACCCAGAGCTTTGACCTACCGACGAAGAATGTATGATCTTCCGATACTTCGAGGTTGAAGGCTGGCGCGATTTGCTCGCGGCGTTCCGAGTGGTGCACGATCAACCACTTGCTGTCCGACGCCATAACTTGGTCGCCGACCTTTAGGACGGAAGCTTCGACCCAGCCTTTGTCCTTAAGATAGAAAGGGTGGCTGTCGGTTGTTGTTAAGGTTTCAACGACACTGCCGTCTGGGTCTTTAGCGAGTTTCAGTTCTAGCTGGTCGGCATGATTGGAAAAGAAAATTTCTAGTACAGGCCGGTAGCTCTCCTCACCCGTCAGCTCGTCGCGGGCCAGGACCATGTCGCCGGGTTCCAGTTTGGCGATTTCCACGGGGCCTCGGTCGGTTTGCACCAAGGTGTCCGGCGCAAAGCTGTTGCCGAAGCCAAAGAAACCACGGAGGCGGTGCATCAGCTTTTTTGCTCGGCAAGACCTGTTTTTCTTCATGCCGAACGGCGCGAATCTCCGACAGGGATTGACGACGTCGTTGATCGCGACGATGAGATCCAAATTCGGATCGTTGATGACGGCGTTGGCGGCGTCGAGGCCGCTGAGGATGACGTCGAAGAGGCAGGCGAGGGCTTTGCCGGTGCGGTTAATACTGCCGGCGGCTGCCGCGCCGATCGTGCCAGTCCCAGCGCGGCCGGCGGCGCTGAGGCCGCTCGGGTCGATCAGGTTGACCGGGTCATTGAAGACATACGCATAGAGATTGCTGTCGCCGCCGGTGAAGCCGATGGGGTCGCTGGAGATGAACCTGCCGGCCTGCGGGTCGTAGTAGCGGGCGCGGTAGAAGTAGAGGCCGGATTCGGGGTCGTATTCACGGGCGGTGAAGCCGTAGGGGTTGGCGACGGTTTCGGTGACGGAGATGCGGTTGCCGAAGGCGTCGTAGATGTACTCGTTGACGACGGCACCGGCGGCGTCGGTGACGTGGCTGATGGAGCCGTCTTGGGCGGCATGGAAGTAATAGGTTTGGCCGGCGCGTTCCATGACCAGGGGGTGGTCCACGTAAGGGCCGTGGCTGTATTTGGCCAACAGGGTGCCCGTGCCGTCGAACTCGGCGAGGATGTCCCAGCCGTCGTAGAGGTATCTGGTGACGGTGCCGTTGACGTTTTTCTCGATGCGGCGGCCGAAGGCGTCGTAGGCGTAGGTCGCGGTGGTGGTGTCCGGGAAGGTGATCTGGATCAGGCGGTCGAGGCTATCCCAGGTATACGTCGTGACGTCGCCGCTGGCCTTGTCGGTCTTGCTCGTGAGGTTGCCGTTGGCGTCGTAGACGTAGCTATAGGCATCGTCCTCGAGCAGGCGGTTGGCGTCGTCGTGGCTGTGAGACACGCTGGCGTGGGAGTTCGTCCGGTTGCCCTCGGCGTCGTAGGCGTAGCTTTCATTGCCCTCCGTGTCGGTGACGGCGGCTAGGCGGTTGAGCTGGTCGTAGAGATAGGACCGGCTGCGGCTCAGGCCCGTGATGCCGGTGATATTGCCGGCGGCGTCGTGGCTCAGCGCGTTCTGGACGAAGGGGCTGCCGCCGGTGCTGTGGTCGAGGCCGGTGAGGAGGCTGTTGGTGGCGCCGTATTGGAAGGCGGCGGCGTTGCCGTTGGGGAACGCGATCGTCGCCATTTGGCCGCCGGGGCGGTAGGTCAGCGTCAGCGGGCCGCCCGTGGGCGGGGTCAGGCCGGTCATGCGGTCGTTCAGGTCATGGGCGAAGGCCCAGGTCCCGAGCGCGCCGCCGGCGAGACCGGCGGCGGTTGTCCCCGGATCAAGTCCGGGGCAGGCTCCGGCGGTCGTAGCTGTGGCTCAACACATGCTGGGGCTGCAGACCGGCCGGGCCGGTGGCCGCCGTGGCCAGGCGGTGGATGACATCATAGGTAAAGGCCAGGTCCGACGCGTTGTCGTTCGCCGCGGTCAGATTGTCGCAAGAGGCGCGGAGCGCGCGAGCGCGACAGGGAACGAAACTTCGTCATAGCTGTAGGCAAAAGTCCGATAACGTAAAGAAAGTTGCGCAGATTTAGATGAGGCGGTGGTTCCGTCTCTGGTTAGGATTGGTTTTCAGCGAATCAACCTTCACCAAAGGAAAGGAACCACCAATATGGATGATAACAAGACCACGGATTTGAACAACGTCATTTCCATTGATGACGAGCGGATACAGGGCCATTTGGATCGCCTGGTCCGCGGCAGCGTGGAGGAGACGTTGAACGCGCTGTTGGAGGCGGAAGCCGATGCGTTGGCCGGCGCCGGTCGCTACGAGCGTTCCGAGGGTCGCCGGGATTACCGGGCCGGGACGCGGCAGCGCAAGCTGCACACCAAAGCCGGCGAAGTGACCCTGCAGGTGCCGAAGCTGCGTAAGCAAGCCTTCGAGACGGCGATTATCGAGCGTTATCGGCGGCGGGAAGCCTCGGTCGAGGAGGCGTTGATGGAGATGTATCTCGCCGGCGTGTCGGTGCGCCGGGTGGAGGACATCACGGAGGCTCTATGGGGCACCCGGGTCTCAGCCGGCACGGTCTCCAATCTGAACAAGAAGATTTACGGGAAGATCGAGGCTTGGCGCAACAAGCCGATCCTCGGGAGGCATCCTTATGTCTATCTCGACGGCATCGTGCTGAAGCGGAGCTGGGCCGGTGAGGTGCGCAATGTCTCGCTGCTGGTGGCGATCGGCGTCAATGCCGATGGTTACCGGGAGATCCTGGGCATCAGCGAAGGCGCCAAGGAGGACAAGGCCGGCTGGTCGGGGTTTTTGACGCATCTGAAGCAGCGCGGTCTGAAGGATGTCGAGCTGATCATATCGGACGCCTGCCTGGGTCTGGTCGAGAGCGCCGCCGAGTATTACCCCGAGGCCCGCTGGCAACGCTGCGTCGTACACTTTTACCGCAATGTCTTCAGCCATGTGCCGTCTGCCAAGGTGCGCGAGGTGGCGCATATGCTGAAGGCGATCCACGCCTCGGAGGATCGGGCGGCGGCCGAAGCCAAGGCCGCCGACGTGATCGCCAAGCTGAAAGGTTTAAGGCTTTCAAAAGCGGCCGAGCTGGTCTCGGAGAGCGTGCAAGAGACTTTCGCCTACTATGCCTTCCCCGACCAGCACTGGATCAAGTTGAAGACCAACAACCCGCTCGAGCGGCTGATGCGCGAGATCCGCCGCCGCACCCGCGTCGTCGGTGCCTTCCCGGACGCCCAAAGCTGCCTCAACCTGGCCGCGGCCAGGTTGAGGCACATCGCCGGCACCAAGTGGAGCACAAGGCGCTATATGGACATGGATTTATTGAAACAGAGAGAAACCGAAACCGAGACAGCCACCGCCTGAACACCAAAAGTGCGCAAGATTCTTGACGCTACCCAAGCGATCGAAGATACGCGCCCTGGTCGAGCATCCCTTCGCCCGGCTGAAGGGGCCGATGCGGCTCACGGTCCGCTCGATCGGCCCGGGCCGAGACCCGGATCGGCCTGGCCAACCTGGTCTACAACTTCCAGCGCTACCTCTGGCTCGAGAGCCGAGCCGCGCCCGGATAACCGGAAAAAGCCGGAAAACCACCGGAAAACACACAACAAACCGCCGCAAAACGGCGACAATCCCGGCCGCCTCAAGCAACACCGCCACAAACTCCCCAATCCGCCGACAATATCCGGCAAATTCAAGCGTTCTTAGAGGTGTCCACGTGGACACCTCTAAAAACCTACCCCTTTTTGGCCTGATCTGATTCAATCGCAGTATTGATTCGTTGAGGTGTTGCGATGTCTGGTCAGATCGGGTTTTGGGATTTGGAGGATCGGTATCGGTTGTTGAGCGCGGCTGGCGATCCGTTGGAGCGGTTGGCTGGGGTGGTGCCTTGGCGGGTGTTCCGCAAGCCGCTGGCGAAGGCGCTCAAGCGCTCGAACCGGGCCAAGGGCGGGCGGCCGCCGTTCGATCCGATCATGATGTTCAAGATCCTGATTTTGCAGGCGCTCTACGATCTGTCGGACGATCAGGCGGAATATGTCATCAACGACCGGCTGTCGTTTCAGCGCTTTCTCGGCCTCTCGCTGGGCGACAAGGTGCCGGACGCGAAGACGATCTGGCTGTTCCGCGAACAATTGAGCCGGGCCGGCGCGGTGGAGAAGCTGTTCGCCCGCTTCGAGCGCCATCTCGAAAAGGCGGGTTATCTGGCGATGGGCGGCCAGATCGTCGACGCCAGCCTGGTGGCCGCACCCCGGCCGCGCAACACGGACGGCGAGAAGCGGCAGATCAAGGACGGCAAGACCGCCGCCGAGATCTGGCCGGACGATCCCCACAAGGCGGCGCAGAAGGACACACAGGCGCGCTGGACGGTGAAGCAGACCAAGGCCAAGACCCAGGCCGACGGCGGCAAACACAAGACCGACCTCGCGATCCCGGTATTCGGTTATAAGCGAGCAGGAATGTCGCGCCGGTGGCGCGGCATAAGCCCGCGCAGCCACATTTGTATCGACCGCGAGCACGGCCTGATCCGGCGCTACAAAGTCACCGACGCGGCCCGCTATGACGGCGCGCAACTGGCCGATTTGCTGGACCGCAACAATACCGCTTCCGGGGTCTGGGCGGACACCGCCTATCGCTCGAAGAAGAACGAGACCTGGCTGGCGCGGCACGGCTTCCGCTCCCACATCCACACCAAAAAGCCGCCGGGCAAACCGATGAGCCGGCGCGCCGCCGCCGCCAATGGCAAGCGATCGAAGATACGCGCCCTGGTCGAGCATCCCTTCGCCCGGCTGAAGGGGCCGATGCGGCTCACGATCCGCTCGATCGGCCTGGCCCGGGCCGAGACCCGGATCGGCCTGGCCAACCTGGTCTACAACTTCCAGCGCTACCTCTGGCTCGAGAGCCGAGCCGCGCCCGGATAACCGGAAAAAGCCGGAAAACCACCGGAAAACACACAACAAACCGCCGCAAAACGGCGACAATCCCGGCCGCCTCAAGCAACACCGCCACAAACTCCCCAATCCGCCGACAATATCCGGCAAATTCAAGCGTTCTTATGAGACCTGTGCGCGGGTAAGGGTTTACATGATTTGATAGTTTTGATTCTCTCGTTTTATCGAAGTGAACGGGAGGCGATGTGATGGCTCGGCGGACGATTGGACAGGAAGGCTTTTCCTTTATGTCGGGGAGTAGAGCTTCGGATCTGGACGCGCTTGCGCACCTGATCGATTGGTCTGCCGCCGACACTTTGATGATGCCGATCTCGGCTGGGGCAAAGGGCGAGCAGGGCTGGCCGCCGCTCTGTTTGCTAAAGGCTCTGCTGCTGGCGCGCTGGTATGATCTGAGCGATGTGAAGCTGGCCGAGGCGCTGGATGACCGGGCTTCCTTCCGCCGCTTTTGCGGCTTTTCTCGCAACGAAGCGACACCGGAACGCACTGCCTTCGTGCGCTTTCGCCGAACCCTGGTCCGCCTCGGTCTCGGCGACAGGTTGTTCGATGTCATCACCGAACAACTTTACCGCCAACATGTCGAAGTGAAGCGCGGCACCCTGGTCGACGCGACGATCATCGCTTCGGCCTCCAAGAAAGACGGTGAGGCCCGTTGGGTCAAGCACAAGAACCTCAAGGCCGCACACGGTTATAAGGCGCATGTGGCTTGCGACGAGGACACGGCGTTGATCGAACGGGTGGCGGTGACGCCGGCCAATGTCAACGATGGCAAGGCCGGCTGCAATATTATCCCGGACGACCCGGGCGAGGTTTACGCGGACAGTGCCTATCGAGGCGAACGCTTCCGCAAGGCCGTAGAGGCGCGAGGCGGTCGAGCCCGGGTGGTGGTGACCGGCGTTTGGGCGCGCAGGCACGAAGATGCGGCGGCGAAACTGAAGGCTGTTAACGGACCGATCCACAAAGTGCGCGGGCGGATCGAAAAGATCTTCGGCACGGCCAAGCGTCATTATGGCCTACGCGCCATGACCGGTATCGGCCTTGACAAGGCAACGCTCCAGGTCCTCTTCACCGCCATCGCCTACAACCTGAAGCGGGCCCTCAATCTGCAAAGAGCATGAGCAAATGGGACCGACGAGGCCCCGTCTGCTGACAATCGGCGGTCAAACCGACAACAAAGCCGGATGGCCACGGAAAATCTCTCTCGCCTATCAAATATCATCAGAAAAACAAAGGGATAGCTGACCCGCGCACAGGTCTCCTTATACTAACGGCATAAATTATTGACTTGTGATGGCCCATTCTCTCATGCCGATTGACATGATTGTCTCGGGTTCGGCAATGAGTTTGTTCCAGGCTTCGCATCCAGCTTCGATGATGGCGTCGTAATCTTCGAAGACGCTGTTCGAGAGCCAGTTTTGCCGCATGTATTGCCAGATATTCTCGACCGGGTTCAACTCGGGCGAGCGCGACGGCAGCAGGATAATGGTCAGGTTTTTCGGCACCTTGAGCTTGCCGCTACAGTGCCAGCCGGCGCGGTCCATCAGCACGACGCCGTGCGCCTTGGCGGCGACGCTGCGGCTGATCTCCTCGAGATGCAGCTGCATGGCGTCGGTGTTGGCGAACGGTAGCATCAGCGCGGCGCCCTTGGCGGCCAGGGGACAGATGGCGCCGAACAGATAGGCGTTGGCGTAGCGCTGATCGGCGGGCAGACGCGGCCGGCTGCCCTTCTTCGCCCAGATCCGCGTGCGGCCGTTCTTCTGCCCCAGTCTGGCTTCGTCTTGAAACCAGATCTCGATCCGCACGCCTGCGGGCAGGCCGGCGATGTGGGCGGCTAGGGTGCGGGGGAAGTTTTTTTGAACGCCGCGAGCACCCGCGGGTCCTGTTTCGGGTGCTGCGGGCGGCCCGAGATGCGGGAGAAGCACAGCGCCTTCAGCAATTCCGAGATCGCCCGCTCGCTATAGCGGACACCGAAGCGATCCTCGATCACCCGCACCAGATCGATCCGGCGCCAGCGCACCACGCCGTCGACCGCCGGATCGGGGCCGCGCGCGACGATCGCAGACAGCTCGGCCATCTGTTCGTCGCTTAACCGCCGCGGCCGGCCCGCGCCGGCCCGGTTCTTCAAGCCGTCCGGACCCTCGTCATTGAAGCGGTGGGCCCAATCCCGCAGCGTCTGCCGGTCCATGCCGCCGACTTTCGCCGCCGCCGCGCGGCTCATCCCGTCATAGACCGCCGCCAAGGCCAACAGCCGGCGAACCTGACGCGGATCGCCACTGCGCTTGGCCAAACGGCGAAGTTCCCGACCATCGTAATCATCTCGCAAAACAATACTCACTGACATGGCGAATCTCCTTCGCCACACTTGAATCACAGACAGACCGATAAGGGAATCCCAACAGAGTCAGAAAATTTTGCCGTTGGTTCTATACAAAAAGCTGCTGCGTCAAGTTCATCCCAAGGGTTTTTGATCGTCGATCAACAGGGTCATGGTTCTATCCGACGTCGGAGTTGGTCCGCGTCACTATCCTGGGCTGACCTGTTTGAAGCGGTGGGGCGGCACACTGTATTAAGCGCAGTGTCATGAGCGCTTCGGCTCTTTGCCTGCAACCAAGTCGTCCCGTGCTCGCCCCGCCAGCCGATCATCAACGTCCTCTTTGCCTCACTTCGTTACATACCGCACATATTGCACCGCTGGGTTAACCGGTCGCTTCCCCCACATGCGCTTGAAAGTGGCTTTGCTCTTTCCACATTCGGCCCAGGATCACCGCCAGCCGGCGCGCCACCGCGACCCGGGCTTTCTTCGCCCCGCGCCGCTTCATCACCCGCAGCCCCCAGCTCTTCAGGTCCGAGCTCGAACGCACCGTGCTCAGCAGCACATTGGCCGCCTCGTAGAGGTAATGCCGGGCCATGTGATCGCCTTGCTTGGAGATGCCAAGCGTGACATCACGATCCCCCGATTGATAGCGCTTCGGCGTCAGGCCCAAATAGGCGCCGATATCCCGCATCCGCCCAAAACGGTCGATATCCTCAATCGTGGCGTAAAAGGCCAGCGCCGTGATCGGCCCCACCCCCGGCACGCTCATCAAGCGCCAACAGACCTCGTTTGCAGACGTGATCCGGCGGACCTCGCCGTCAAGCCGGGCGAGTTGGCCCTCCACCGAGGCCAGGGTCTCCAGCAAACTATCGACGCAAGCGTAGAGCAAACCGTCCCGACGCACCGCCGCCCGCGCCGCTTCGGCAAACCGCTTGTAGCCGCGTGCAGCCCCCAGCCGGATGCCGAACGGCTTCAACAGGCCGCGGATCTGACCGTTCATCTGCCGCTTCACCCGGACCAACTGATCGCGCGCGCCCAGCAAAGCTTTCAGACGATGACTGTCCCACGACTTGACATGAACCGGTCGGTACCAGCCGGCCCGCAGCATCTGCGCCAAGGCCAGCGCATCGGCCCGGTCCGACTTCACCAGGCGATCCTTGACCGCGTTGGCGCAGGCCCGGGCGTCCATGCAGACAACCGGAATGCCAAGCCCTTCGAGAGACCAATAGAGCCAGGGCGTCAGCGAACCGCTCTCAAGACCCACCAAAGCAAGCCGGCCCCGCCCCGCCCGCGCGACAACACGCGACAGCGCCTGGGAGATCATCTCCGGATGCGTGTCCACCACACCGCGCCAGACAATCCTCTCATCATCGTCAATCACACAAACAGACGTCGTCTTGTTGCCAATGTCCAAACCTGCATAAAATGGCATCGCTGCTCTCCTTTCATAATTTCCCAAATGAGAGTTTCGGCCCTCAATCGGGGAGCAGCAACTTTCCTTTTGTATGGGATGTATTAGAGGTGTCCACGTGAAACAAAGGTCAGCAATGCTGCCGATTCGGGTTGGACACGGGGGAGATTAGAGACCACTGAAGTGGTTTGTTATTCTGCCGTTTTTCGAGAATTTGGCGGCGAATGCAAGTTGGACTCTGTCCAACTTCAATTACTGAACAACGGTCGTGTATCGGAGAATTTATATAGTGTTCCCCGACTTCTCATTCTTCGCTAGATTCGTACCCATACAAGTTACAGACCACGACTGTGCATTCTTCGTTCAAATAAGGAAGCATCTGTTTGAACTCATCACTGATCTCACTGTCCTCAAATCTATCATACAAAAGTTCCACATCTTCATATTCCAAAATAACTGCATCAAAATTAGCTAAGTATTTTTCTACATTGTCTACAAAACCTCTCATGGAATTAGCAATTCCTATGACGTTAGTAATGATACCTACAGAGGTGCTCCAATTATCTTCCAGCACGTCAAGTTCAGTTGACAATTTTCTCCAATTACCGGGTGTTGTCGGTGCTATATCGAACATACCTACCCAAATAAGATTTGACATTTTATTTTAGTTCGCCTGCTATTTTTTCTTTTTGCATTTTGGTTTTGGAAATCCCTTTCTTGGATAGTTATAGTGTACACCGTCTGACATCTTTCGACCTCTGGCATCTGTACTATGAAAGTGCGGCTCCGAATCTGGAAAGGACTTCGTGTTTGGATGTTTCATAACGGGGCCTTTGCCGCTCTTCTTCGCTGCTTCTTTTGCGCGTTTTTTTGTCGAGAATTTGGGAAAATGACGCCTCGGTTTTCCACTACCCCCTACACCACGTGCATTATGCACCCAAACCTTCTCGGTGCCGACAAAAAATGTGTGAAAGTTGTCAATCTCCAAATTGAATGCTGGCGCAATTTGCTTCATGCGTTCGCTGTGCACTACGGTCGACCATTCTCCACCGGAAGTCATCAACTGGTCGCCAACCCGCAAGGTCGAAGCTTCGGCCCAGCCTTTGTTTTTCAGATAGAAGGGATGTCCATCAGTCGTGATAAGGGTATTGATAGAGCTTTCGCCAGCGTTACCGATTAACTTTAGCTGTAACTGATCGGAGTGGTTAGAGAACAAGACGTCGACGACTCGCTGGTAGGTTTCCTGTCCCGATAACTCATCACGCGCAAGGACCATGTCGCCAGGTTCGAGATTTGCAATTTCGATAGGGCCCTGATCTGTATGCACTAAAGTGTCGGGCGAAAAACTGCTATCATTATCGAACTCAATTGGGCAGCTATCATCCGGTTTTTTCCGCTTTTTTAGTAGCTTCTTACCCTTCGCCGCCAATTTCGCAACCTTCAGCGGCTTAAAGGGATCGCAGGGATTGAGGGCGTCGGCGACTTCGACGATGAGGGCGAGATTTGGATCTTCGATCACTTCGGTCGCCGTTACTATCGCGCCGAGGACGCTGGTGAAGAGGCAGGCGAGCGCCTTGCCGACGCCGCGGATGCCGGGGGCGGCCGCGCCGCCGATGACGCCGGTGCCGGCGCGGCCGGCGGCGGTGAGGCCGCTCGGGTCGATTAGGTTGACGGGATCGTTGAAGACGTAGGCGTAGAGATTTGAGTCACCGCCGGCGAAGCCGATGGGGTCGGAACTGATGAAACGTCCCGCTTTCGGGTCGTAGTATCTTGCGCGGTAGAAGTAGAGGCCGCTTTCGGGGTCGTATTCGCGGGCGGTGAAGCCGTAGGGGTTGGCGACGGTTTCGGTGACGCTTATCCGGTTGCCGAAGGCGTCGTAGATGTAGTCGTTGACGACGGCGCCGGCGGCGTCAGTGACGTGGCTGATGGAGCCGTCCTGGGCGGCGTGGAAGTAGTAGGTCTGGCCGCCTCTCTCCATCACGAGCGGGTGATCCACGTAGGGGCCGTGGCTGTATTTGGCCAATAAGGCGCCGCTGGCGTCGAACTCGGCGAGGATGTCCCAGCCGTCGTAGAGGTATCTGGTGACGGTGCCGTTGACGTTTTTCTCGATGCGGCGGCCGAAGGCGTCGTAGGCGTAGGTCGCGGTGGTGGTGTCCGGGAAGGTGATCTGGATCAGGCGGTCGAGGCTATCCCAGGTATACGTCGTGACGTCGCCGCTGGCCTTGTCGGTCTTGCTCGTGAGGTTGCCGTTGGCGTCGTAGACGTAGCTATAGGCATCGTCCTCGAGCAGGCGGTTGGCGTCGTCGTGGCTGTGAGACACGCTGGCGTGGGAGTTCGTCCGGTTGCCCTCGGCGTCGTGGCGTAGCTTTCATTGCCCTCCGTGTCGGTGACGGCGGCCAGGCGGTTGAGCTGGTCGTAGAGGTAGGAGCGCGTCCGCGTCTGGCCCGTAATGCCGGTGATGTTGCCGGCGGCGTCGTGGCTCAGCGCGTTCTGGACGAAGGGGCTGCCGCCGGCGCTGTGGTCGAGGCCGGTGAGGAGGCTGGTCGCGCTGCCATATTGGAACGCGGCTGCGTTGCCGTTCGGGAACGCGATCGTCGCCATCTGGCCGCCGGGGCGGTAGGTGAGCGTGAGCGGGCCGCCGGCGGGTGGGGTCAGGCCGGTCATGCGGTCGTTGAGGTCGTGGGCGAAGGCCCAGCTGCCCAACGTGCCGCCGGCAAGCGCCGATCGGTTGTCCCGGCGGTCGTAGCTGTGGCTCAGCGTGTGCTGGGGCTGCAGGCCGGCCGGACCGGTGGCGGCCGTCGCCAGCCGGTGGATGACGTCGTAGGTGAAGGCCAGGTCCGAGTGATTGTCGTTCGCCGCTGTCAGATTGTCGAACGCGTCATAGACGTAGTTCACGGTGCCGTCGGGCTTGGTCACCTGGGTCAGACGGCTCAGCGCGTCATAGGCATAGGCGAATACCTGGCCCCTGGGATCGATCAGGCCGGTCAGATTGTCGGAAGAGGCGAGGAGCGCTGGAGCGCGACCGGGAACGAAACTTCATCATAGCTGTAGGCAAAGGTCTCCAGCGCCGGATTGGTGCGCCGGATCACCCGGTCGAACAGGTCGTGGGCGAAGGTCGTGACCTTGCCGTTGGCGTTGGTCAGGCAATTAGGTCAGCATTATTGACCTATGTTTCACGTGAAACAAAGGTCAGCATTACTGCCGATTCGAGTTGGACACGGGGGAGATTAGGAGTTGCTCAAATAGCCTGACTTTCTGCCGTTTTTCGGGAATTATGCAGCGGCTGCAAAATGGACTCTGTCCAATTCCAGGTACAATATTCACCGCTTGGCGCCGCAAGGTCGCGGCCAGAACCACCGGATCGCTCGCCACGGCACCGCGCCAGTGCACTTTACCCTCCCGATCCATCAGGCAAATATGCGTCTTCTTGTCAGAAACGTCCAAACCGGCATAGACTTCGCTCATAGGGTCATCCTCCTTATTGAAGCGGTCCATTGGACCGGCTTTGGGCCATAAAGAGGAGGACCCGACTTCAATTACGCCAAGTCCCCGGAATTCATAACTCAACAAATTATTCTATATTATTTGCAACTTTTTCATCGTACCAAACATGATTATCTATCCAATCAAGTAAAAACCGATATCCGAACGGTAATGCCATGTATACAGCAACTTCAGGTCGATGATCGCATATATGATAAAAATGTTCTGTCTTCAAGGTGTTGACATCTCCATTGTAATCATCTGTGGTTAACCACCATCCGCTCATGTGTTTAGGAGACGGATATCGAACGCCCTCTACAGGACTAACATTATTCAGAATGCCATCAGAAACTACGACTAATTGCTTTTTATCTACGGGAAAAAAACCCTCATCAAAATGCAAACAGCATTCCTTCTGTCGATCGATGATGTTTCGCATGGCTTTATTGTTCTGAAATATTGTCATCGATTCTGGATAAACTCGATAGAAGTTTAGTTTCTTGTTGGACTCGATAATGATTTTCTGAATACTTGGGTCAATATTTAGCACCTCTGTCTAACGAAGATCTTTCAGTTTCTCTTTCAGCTTTCTCAAAGCTTGGGTAACTTGCCCACCTTGCCTACGACTACAAGATTGGCAATGCGGAAACAACCTTTGAATGATAGGACAAAAAGCGCTTGCGGGCTGGTGATCAAGAATCCAGTTAAGCGTCTTGGTTCCAGGATTCTTTGTCCCACAAGAATGACAACCGTATTTGTTGCCGATCTTGTTCATAGTTTTGCGCTCTTTTGTCCTAAAACCTCTTCCAGGTCCTCGAGCAGGGATGGATTTTTTCCCGAACGGTCCGACTTCAAGCGTGTTGGGTTTCTTTCCATTGTGAACCCAAGTTTTCTCCGCGCCGACGAAATACGTATGAGCTTGAGTCACTTCAATGTTAAAGGCCGGTGCGATTTGCTCAAGGCGCTCGGTGTGGTAAACCGACAGCCAATTACCACCAGACGTCATTATCTTGTCGCCAACTTTTAGAACCGACGCATCGACCCACCCCGTGTCCTTCAGGTAGAACGGATGACCGTCCGTTGTAATAAGAGTCTCGACAACTTCGCCGTTCAGGCTTTTTGCGAGCTTCAGTTCCAACTGATCGGCGTGGTTTGAGAAGAAGATGTCGATGACCGGTTGGTAGGTCTCTTGTCCCGTCAGCTCATCGCGGGCCAGGACCATGTCGCCGGGTTCTAGTTTAGAGATCTCCACAGGCCCCCGGTCTGTCTGCACCAGGGTGTCCGGCGCAAAGCTGTTGCCGAAGCCCAAAAATCCACGGAGGCGATGCATCAGCTTGTTTGCTCGGCAAGACCTACTCTTCTTCATACCGAGCGGGGCGAATCTTCGGCAGGGATTAACGGCATCGTTCACTGCGATGATGAGGTCGAGATTTGGATCGTCGATGACAGCGTTGGCGGCGTCTAGACCGCTGAGGATGACGTCGAACAGACAGGCGAGGGCCTGGCCCACGCGGTCGATTCTGCTGGCGGCTGCCGCCCCGATCGAGCCCGTCCCGGCTCGGCCGGCGGCGGAGAGGCCGCTCGGGTCGATCAGGTTGACGGGGTCGTTGAAGACATACGCATAGAGGTTGCTGTCGCCGCCGGCGAAGCCGATGGGGTCGGAACTTATGAACCTGCCGGCCTGCGGGTCGTAGTAGCGGGCGCGGTAGAAGTAGAGGCCGGATTCGGGGTCGTATTCTCTGGCGGTGAAGCCGTAGGGGTTAGCGACGGTCTCCGTCACGGAAATGCGGTTGCCGAAGGCGTCGTAGATGTAGTCGTTGACGACGGCGCCGGCGGCGTCTGTCACATGGCTGATGGAGCCGTCCTGGGCGGCGTGGAAGTAGTAGGTTTGGCCGGCGCGTTCCATGACCAGGGGGTGGTCGACGTATGGACCGTGGCTGTATTTGGCCAACAAATTCCCCGTGCCGTCGAATTCGGCGAGGATGTCCCAGCCGTCATACAGATATCTTGTGACCGTGCCGTTGACGTTTTTCTCGATGCGGCGGCCGAAGGTGTCGTAGGCGTAGGTCGCCGTGGACGTATCCGGGAAGGTGATCTGGATCAGGCGGTCGAGGCTATCCCAGGTGTAGGTGGTGACGTCGCCGGTGGTCTTGTCGGTCTTGCTGGTGAGGTTGCCGTTGGCGTCGTAGACGTAGCTGTAGGCGTCGTCTTCCAGGAGGCGGTTGGCGTCGTCGTGACTGTGGCTGACGCTGGCGTGGGAGTTCGTCCGGTTGCCCTCGGCGTCGTAGCCATAGCTCTCATTGCCTTCCGTGTCCGTGACGGCGGCCAGGCGGTTGAGCTGGTCGTAGAGGTACGACCGGCTGCGGCTCAGGCCGGTGATGCCGGTGATATTGCCGGCGGCGTCGTGGCTGAGGGCGTTCTGCACGAAGGGGCTGCCGCCGGCGCTGTGGTCGAGGCCGGTCAGGAGGCTGGTCGCGCTGCCATACTGGAACGCGGCGGCGTTGCCGTTCGGGAAGGTACAAGAGGCGAGGAGCGGCCTCGGACACCGTGTCTGCCTCAACCGAAAGGGTCTGCCGGGCCGCGACAGGGAAATGGAGGGAGCGGGCCGAAGGGCCGCGGGTCGCCATTTGGCCGCCGGGGCGGTAGGTCAGGGTCAGCGGGCCGCCGGTGGGCGGGGTCAGGCCGGTCATGCGGTCGTTCAGGTCGTGGGCGAAGGCCCAGGTCCCGAGCGCGCCGCCGGCGAGACCGGCGCGGTTATCGCGGCGGTCGTAGCTGTGGCTCAGCACATGCTGGGGCTGCAGACCGGCCGGGCCGGTGGTGGCGGTGGCCAGCCGGTGGATGACATCGTAGGTGAAGGCCAGGTCCGAACTGTTGTCGTTCGCCGCGGTCAGGTTATCGCAAGAGGCGCGGAGCGCGCGAGCGCGACCGGGAACAAATCTTTGTCATAGGCGTAACTCACCGTGCCCTCGGTGCCGGGCTTGGTCACTTGGGTCAGCCGGCTGAGCGCGTCATAGGCATAGGCGAAGACCTGCCCCTTGGGATCGATCAGACCGGTCAGATTGTCAGAAGAGGCGCGGAGCGCGTGAGCGCGACAGGGAACGAAACTTCGTCGTAACTGTAGGCAAAGGTCTCCAACGCCGGATTGGTGCGCCGGATCACACGGTCGAACAGATCGTGGGCGAACACCGTGACCTTGCCGAACTCGTCGTCGACGGCGGTAGGTCAGTATGGCTGACCTATGTTTCACGTGAAACAAAGGTCAGCAATGCTGCCAATTCGGGTTGGACTTGGGGGAGATTAGCGAGCGCTGAAGTGGCTATATCTTCTCACTTTATTGGGAATTTGGTTGCGGCTGCAAACTGGACTCTGTCCAGTTTTATCAACATTCTAACAATTTTACTTGAAAAAGTTATATGCTGTCCTCGTTAAACAGCAGCCTAATTTTATATGCGAGAGAATAGTAGTTTGCCGGAAAAATCTGTATACAGTCACTTAGTTTCAATAGAGTCAGGCTCTCAAAAATCCCTGTTATTTGAAAATAGGTTAATCCGGTCTGATTATCAAAAATATTTCCTTTAGTGTTGCTATCAATAGATCTAATGTTTCTAAATCAAATAAAGTGGCATTGCTGTTTGTTTCAAAATCTAATTCGTCTGAGATTTCGACGTCAAAATAGCAGTTAGACCCATCGCTCTCAATGCACAAAGTATAGCTTACATGGAGTTTATCTACTTTTTCTGAATTATAAATGTAATCGAATCCGCTTTGAATTTTTTCTTCAAATTCATTATTTTCTAAACTACCGTCTTTTATGCTTATTTGTAGTTTTTCAAGCAAGTCAATTAAATCATTCAAAAATTTATAATCAAGCTGAAACTCTAAATCCCATCCATTTATAATTGAGATCCAAATAGCATTATTGCTCGCTAGCCGAATATTAATCCAGGAATCTACCTTATCTTTAAGATCGTAGTATTTTATGCTTGCGCCATCATTATTCATTTAATATTCACTTTTATTTATGAATATAACCCGAATTTTCATTGGTAAATCTCCCAATAAAAATCTCTAATATGTCGTCATTTTTTCCTTTTCCTCTTCCATCGTCCCCGATACTGTACGTTCTTGACTTTACAGCCACCTGGTACAAATGTGAGGCGTATGCCATTCTTTTCCGTGTGAATGTGCGTTCCTTTATGCCATTTCGGGCCCGGCTTCCTTTCATAGCCATGGTTTTCCCAGGTGATTTTTCTTCCTCCAGGTGTCTTCCAAATCGTTTTGTCACGCCCAGGTGTCCCATCTGGCATTCCTTGAGTCCCCGGAGGTACGTCTGGCATATCGGTGCCTGGTCCAAACCGACGCTCCATTCCTTTCTTCGTTCTCGGCCATCTCCTTCCATTATGCACCCAAGCTCCGTTTCCACCTACGAAGAATGTGTGGTCGTCAGCCACTTCTAGATTGAAGGCAGGTGCGACCTGTTTTATGCGTTCGCTGCGGTGCATGGTCAACCAATCGCCACCGGACGACATAACCTCGTCGCCGACTTTCAGAGTCGACGCGTCAACCCAACCCTTGTCTTTTAAGTAGAAGGGATGACCATCGGTGGTGGTTAGAGTTTCAACGACGCTACCGTCTGAGTCCTTAGCAAGTTTCAATTCCAGCTGATCGGCATGGTTGGAGAAGAATATCTCTAGGACCGGCTGATAGCTTTCCTCACCCGTCAACTCGTCACGAGCCAGGACCATGTCGCCCGGTTCGAGTTTGGCGATCTCCACAGGTCCCCGGTCGGTCTGGACCAACGTGTCTGGGGCGAAGCTGTTGTCGCTTGCTGTGCCGAGCGCGAACCCGATGCCGGCAGCCGCTCCTAGGCGGCGCATTAGCTTCTTGGCCTTGCACATACCGCCTTTCAGCCCCTTGGGCACAAACTTCCTGCAGGGATTGAGGGCGTCGTTCGCCGCGACGATGAGATCCAAATTCGGATCGTTGATGACGGCGTTGGCGGCGTCGAGGCCGCTGAGGATGACGTCGAAGAGGCAGGCGAGGGCTTTGCCGGTGCGGTTAATACTGCCGGCGGCTGCCGCGCCGATCGTGCCAGTCCCAGCGCGGCCGGCGGCGCTGAGGCCGCTCGGGTCGATCAGGTTGACCGGGTCATTGAAGACATACGCATAGAGATTGCTGTCGCCGCCGGTGAAGCCGATGGGGTCGCTGGAGATGAACCTGCCGGCCTGCGGGTCGTAGTAGCGGGCGCGGTAGAAGTAGAGGCCGGATTCGGGGTCGTATTCACGGGCGGTGAAGCCGTAGGGGTTGGCGACGGTTTCGGTGACGGAGATGCGGTTGCCGAAGGCGTCGTAGATGTACTCGTTGACGACGGCACCGGCGGCGTCGGTGACGTGGCTGATGGAGCCGTCTTGGGCGGCATGGAAGTAATAGGTTTGGCCGGCGCGTTCCATGACCAGGGGGTGGTCCACGTAAGGGCCGTGGCTGTATTTGGCCAACAGGGTGCCCGTGCCGTCGAACTCGGCGAGGATGTCCCAGCCGTCGTAGAGGTATCTGGTGACGGTGCCGTTGACGTTTTTCTCGATGCGGCGGCCGAAGGCGTCGTAGGCGTAGGTCGCGGTGGTGGTGTCCGGGAAGGTGATCTGGATCAGGCGG
Organism: Alphaproteobacteria bacterium; assembly: GCA_965216645.1. Classification (GTDB taxonomy): domain Bacteria; phylum Pseudomonadota; class Alphaproteobacteria; genus CBDCGJ01. Next base: position 54,452 of record CBDCGJ010000016.1, read on the forward strand.
TCGAGGCTATCCCAGGTATACGTCGTGACGTCGCCGCTGGCCTTGTCGGTCTTGCTCGTGAGGTTGCCGTTGGCGTCGTAGACGTAGCTATAGGCATCGTCCTCGAGCAGGCGGTTGGCGTCGTCGTGGCTGTGAGACACGCTGGCGTGGGAGTTCGTCCGGTTGCCCTCGGCGTCGTAGGCGTAGCTTTCATTGCCCTCCGTGTCGGTGACGGCGGCTAGGCGGTTGAGCTGGTCGTAGAGATAGGACCGGCTGCGGCTCAGGCCCGTGATGCCGGTGATATTGCCGGCGGCGTCGTGGCTCAGCGCGTTCTGCACGAAGGGGCTGCCGCCGGCGCTGTGGTCGAGGCCGGTCAGGAGGCTGGTCGCGCTGCCATACTGGAACGCGGCGGCGTTGCCGTTCGGGAACGCGATGGTCGCCATCTGCCCGCCGGGGCGGTAGGTCAGCGTGAGCGGGTCTCCGGTGGGCGGGGTCAGGCCGGTCATGCGGTCGTTCAGGTCGTGGGCGAAGGCCCAGGTCCCGAGCGCCCCGCCGGCGAGACCGGCGCGGTTGTCGCGACGGTCGTAACTGTGGCTCAGCACATGCTGGGGCTGCAGGCCGGCCGGACCGGTGGTCGCCGTGGCCAGGCGGTGAATCACGTCATAGGTGAAGGCCAGATCCGACGCGTTATCGTTTGCCCCGGTTAGGTTATCGAAGCTGTCATAGGCGTATGTCACCGTGCCCTCGGTACCCGGCTTGGTGACCTGGGTCAGACGGCTGAGCGCGTCATAGGCATAGGCGAAGACCTGCCCCTTGGGATCGATCAGACCGGTCAGATTGTCAGAAGAGGCGTTGAGCGCGCGAGCGCGACCGGGAACCTAGATATGGCGCGGAGCGCGTCAGCGCGACAGGGAACAGATCTTTGTCATAGCTGTAGGCAAAGGTCTCCAACGCCGGATTACGCGGTCGATGAGATCGTGGGCGAACACCGTGACCTTGCCGATGTCGTCGGCGGTGGAGATAGGTCAGCAATGATGCCGATTCCATTTGGGCACGGGGGAGAGCTGAAATGGCTTGTAATTGTTCTTTTTTGCGTCATAGCTATCGAATCAAGTTGAATTCGGCCTAGCTTCAGCAAATAAAACCAGCATTTTACTTGGAAACCTAACCATTTTCCTTATTAATCAGTTTGATTGATTTCAGCGATCAAATGCTCCGCAGACGGCCGATAATGGCGTCTTCTTGCCAAGGCAACATACTCCAAAGAAGGCATATGTCTCAAAAACTCCAAATCTCCGTCCAAAATCGTCGTAGTTTCACCGGCCGCCATAAACTCCTTTAGATTTATGTGGCCTGAGAACGCTCGCGCTGTATTTATCTGACCGCAATTAAGAAGCTTCAAAACATTCAGAGTTTTGACATCGGCCAACACATTTATGTCTCTAATTTTCTTACAGCTGTACAACTCAATATATTTGAGATGTTTTAATGAATCTATACCATCTAAAGAAAGTAGAGCTGGGCAGTAAACCAGTTTTAGTTTTTCTAAATTTCTCAAAGATTCAATACCGTCTAAGCATTTGAGTTGACGTGACCGGACCTCAAGATGCTCAAGTTTAGTTAATTTTGACAACTCGCCTATATCCGTACCAGGATATCGGTCGATGAATAACTGCTGCAAATTCTCGCAGTCAAAAACACTATCTAACCACGGACTCCAATCCGTTGATACCCGCCGTAAAGATGGAAGTTTTGTAAAATCAAATGGTGTTTTCTTCGTAGGTGCTGTTAAGAAAATCTGTTGTAAATCAGAGAGTGCGTATATTGGCGTAAGGTCTTCAATCGACGAATCATCGATTGAAATCTTCAATATTCGCTTAAGTTTTCGTAAAAAACCTAAATTTCTAGGGCGATGCTTCCCAAAATATCCTGAGAACCTTAATTCAGTAACATTGTATTTATCAATGACTTTATACAGCGTGTCATCCCAATCGCGTGTAAATCCGATTGCTGTGCTGCCGTCATCCTCTTGATAAATCTGAAGGCCTTTGACTTTTTTCATGCTAATCTTCTAGGCCTAACTTTTTGCGTCTTCTTTTTCCAACGGGATCAATCTTATTTGCCACTTTGTCACTGAATCTTGCTGGAATACCACCGGAGTTTTTCCGCACACGGCAAAACTCCGCTACTTGTCTCATTGTTCTGCCCCCATCTACCTGTTTTGTCCATGCCGCTTTTTTAGGGTCTTTTCGACCTGCGCGTTCATGATCACGAAGTCTTTTCTCAATGTCACCTGATTCTCCTGTATAGGGCAATCCTCCATTTCTCATATCTGGAAACTCGTAGATGCCGGCAGTGTTGTGAACCCATACCGCCAATTCTCCGACAAAGAATGTATGATTAGTCGCAACTTCTAGATTAAATGCTGGCGCGATCTGCTCAAGGCGTTCAGCACGGTAAACGGTCAACCCGACCTGCCCCCATTATCCGCTCACTTTGACGGAGAGTGCTTCCGTTTGATTTATGCCCGACTGGGCGGTTTGCCTCATCACGGCAGGGGTTAACCCCTGCCGTGATGAGGCGAATTCGTTTGGCGTCCGATAGCCGAGCGCGCTGTGTGGACGCTGAGTGTTGTACAACAGGGTTTTCCAACGCCCACATTACAGGTGAGCAGGAGGTTTTTTACCGCCATCATCCTTGGTATGGCCGGACCGTCTTGATCACAAGCGTTGTTGAGAAGTCTTTTGGTTTGATCGCTCGGTGCCGACTGGGCGGTGGCGGATTTTGCCTTCCCCTTGAAGTACCGCTTTGGATGTTGGAGCGATCGGTGTGCTCGGCGGCTCGATCTGGAGACTACCCCGAGGTTGATGTCGCGGCCCTTGCTGCCTTGCAGGCGTTGCTGGGTGAAGTTGGCGACAGTGTTCTGGCCGGCCCCCGGAATCCTACGACAGTCCCTGATTTGAGCGCAGACTCGATGTCTGGTGATCAGATTCGGGGAGATACTCATGCGCCATCATCGCAAGCCGCCCATCCAGTTCAACTTGTTCGATCCTTCAAACCTAGCCGAACCGATGACAATGCCGGGTTGGCAGGCCCTTCCGTTTCAGACCCGCGAGACACTCACCGGGCTGATGGCGCACCTGTTGCTGGCGCACGACCAAGTGTCAGCGAGAAGACAAGGACAGGACGTCGGGGAGGTCAATGATGACTGAGAAGATCCAACGCCATCATCTGGCGCGCAAAGCTATCCTGTATGTTCGCCAATCATCGCTTCATCAGGTGCTGCACAATCGTGAGAGCAGGGCACTGCAATATGCCATGGCCGGACGGCTCGGCCAGTTGGGTTGGAGGGATATCGAGACCGTCGATGAAGACCTTGGCCGCTCGGCCTCCGGCAGTGCCGAGCGGGCCGGTTTCGAGCGCATGGTCGCGGAAGTCTGTCTCGGCAAGGTCGGCGCGGTGGCGGCTCGCGAAGTCTCCCGCTTTGCCCGCAACAGCAGGGACTGGCAGCAATTGATCGAGATGTGCCGGGTTGTGGATTGCGTGCTGATCGACCAGGAGACGGTCTACGCGCCGCGCCAGAGCAATGACCGGCTGCTGCTTGGTTTGAAGGGTTCCCTCAACGAATATGAACTTGACCTTTTACGCCAGCGCTCACTTGCCGCGCGCCATGAGAAAGCCAAGCGGGGCGAACTTATCGTTGCCGCCCCGGTTGGCTATATAAAAGCCGGCGACCGCTTGGAGAAAGACCCTGACCGCCGGGTGCAGGAAGCGATCAAACTGGTTTTCGACAAAGTCGCTGAATTGGGCAGTGTCCGCCAGGCTCTGTTGTGGTTTTTGGAGCACGGGATCGATTTACCGGCAAAACGGAAGAATGGCGAGACGATCTGGCGCCGGCCTTGTTATCATACGCTGCACCGGATGATTGCAAACCCGGTTTACGGTGGCGCCTACGCCTATGGCAAAACCAAGGCGGTAACAGGTTACGGCGCCTCGGGCCTGCGCGTTAAAGCCCAGCGCATACCGCGTGGTGAATGGTTGGCGCTAAAGCCTGGAGCGCATGAAGGCTATGTTGATTGGGAGCGAGCGGAAGCAATACGCAAAATGGTCAGTGACAATACTCCAACAAGCCGGCACCATGGCGCCGCCAAACACGGCGATGCATTGCTTGCCGGATTGCTTCGATGCCGGCGTTGCGGGCGCAAACTGTCGCTTCGCTATACCGGCGCCAAGCACAATATTCCGCGCTATTCCTGTTGTCGCGGACAGCTCGACAACGGCGAGCCACGCTGTATCGCCTTTGGCGGCCTGCGTGTTGATGACGCTATCGAAGAAGTTTTGCTTGCGGTGGTCGCGCCTGGCGCCATCGAAGCGGCAATCAAAGCGCAAGCTGAAGCGGCGAGCCGGCGTGATCAGGTCCGCGATGCGCTCGCCCGTGATCTGGAAGCGGCGCGCTATGCGAGCGACCGCGCCTTCCGGCAATACGATGCCACGGACCCGGCCAACCGGCTGGTGGCCGGAGAATTGGAGGCAAGATGGAATGCCGCTCTTATCCGGCAAAGCGAGATTGATGCCAAGATCAATGCCCATGATGCCTCAGAAGTTCTAAGCCTGCCCGCCATGCCTGACACCTTCGCGACCTTGGCCGGCAATCTGCAAACCGTTTGGCAGGCGCCGACAACCGATGCCCGTTTGAAGAAGCGTATCACGCGCACCCTGATCCACGAAGTCATCGCCGATATTGACGACAAAAAAACAGACGGTTCGGGCGAGATTGTGCTGATCATTCATTGGATGGGTGGCGTCCATACCGAGCTACGCCTGCCACGGCGGCGGCGCGGCCAGCGCAACAGCACACCAGGCGATGTTGTCGAGGCAATCACACAGCTGACTTTAATTGCCAATGATGATCTGATTGCCGGGATCCTCAATCGCAACGGTCTTCGTACCGGACACGGTAATCGTTGGACCCGCGAGCGGGTCTGTTCGCTACGCTCGCATCGCAAAATTCCAGCCTTCCGCCCCGCCCCCGATGGTGTGGAAGCTTGGCTCAATCTGACCAAAGCGGCCGCGTTCCTGGGCATCGCGCCAAAGACCCTTAGACTGGCGGCCCAAGCAGGCCGGATCAACGCCATCCATCCACTGCCCGATGGCCCGTGGCTGTTCGAACGCACGGAATTGCAAGGATCGGCAGGTCAAAGCGTCGCGGGACAAGCCAAAAAACGACCAAACCACCCCACAGGACCATGCCCAGAACAACAAAACCTATTCAAATCAACAGCATAGAGAGATGGGTGTTATGAAACAGGATTGTAGTCGAGCCGCCAGGCCTTGATGATACGGCGGGCATCGGCCAGGTTGGCGAACCAGTGCTCGTTCAGACATTCGTCGCGGAACCGACCGTTGAAGCTTTCGATGAAAGCATTCTGGTTCGGCTTGCCGGGCTCAATGAAGTTGAGCCGGACATTATTCTTGTAGGCCCACGCGTCGAGCGCTTTCGAGATCATCTCGGGACCATTGTCCAGGATGATCTCCAGCGGCAGGCCGCGCGTTGCCTTCAATCGATCCAAAACTCGCACCACCCGGGATCCGGTCAGCGAGGTGTCGACTTCGATCGCCGGGCACTCGCGGCTGAAGTCGTCGACGATGTTGAGACATCGAAAGCGCTGACCCGTTGCCGTCATGTCGTGTTGGAAGTCCATCGACCAACGCTCATTGACCGCGGTCGGAATGATCATCGGACACCGTTCCGTCCGCGCGATCCGCTTGCGCTTGCGGCGGCGTACTTGCAGGCCTTCCTCGACATAGACGCGATGAACTTTCTTGTGGTTCACAAGCCAACCCTCTCGACGCAACAGAACATAAATCCGGCGATAACCGAAACGCCGGCGCAACGCGGCCAGCGCCTTGATCCGCGTACGCAGAGCTTCGTCATCCCGGCGCCGGCCGCGATAGCGATAGGTCGAAGGGTGGATATTGGCCAAGCGGCAGGCCCGGCGCTCGGACAAGGCGTGCGCGGAGACCAGATGCGAGACAACCGCTCGCTTTCCGCTTGGCCTTACCACTTTCGGGCAACGACGTCCTTCAGGGCCGCATTGTCTAACATCGCCTCCGCCAGCAAACGCTTCAACTTGGCGTTCTCCGACTCCAGTTCCCGCAAACGCTTGGCGTCCGACACTTCCATGCCGCCGAACTTCGACTTCCAACGATAAAACGTCTGCTCGGCGATACCGTGCCGGCGGGTAATCTCCTTAACCGAAAATCCAGCCTCCTGCTCCTTCAGGATGCCAATAATCTGCTCTTCACTAAAACGCTTTCTCATAAAGTCCTCCGTTCCTTAATTTAACGGAAAACTCTCTTTCAACGTGAACCAGTTTTTGGGGAGCAGGTCGAACCAGCTACCGCCAGACGTCATAATTTCGTCGCCGACATTTAAAACTGACGCATTAACCCACCCCTTGTCCTTCAAGTAGAATGGATGCCCATCCGTCGTAGTGAGAGTCTCGACAACTTCGCCGTTTGCATCCTTAGCCAACTTCAGTGCCAATTGATCGGCATGGTTGGAGAAGAATATCTAAGACCGGCTGGTAGCTCTCCTCACCCGTCAGCTCGTCGCGGGCCAGGACCATGTCGCCGGGTTCGAGTTTGGCGATTTCGACGGGGCCGCGGTCGGTTTGCACCAGAGTGTCGGGCGCGAAGCTGTTGTTGTTCGTAAATCCGTAAGCGAATCCGATACCCGCCCCAAACCCGGCGGCGGCACCAAGGCGGCGCATCAGCTTTCTTGCTTGACAAGACCTGTTTTTCTTCAGGCCGAATGGCGCGAACTTCCTGCAAGGATTGACGACGTCGTTGATCGCGACGATGAGATCCAAATTCGGATCGTTGATGACGGCATTGGCGGCGTCGAGGCCGCTGAGGATGACGTCGAAGAGGCAGGCGAGCGCCTTGCCGACGCCGCGGATGCCGGGGGCGGCCGCGCCGCCGATGACGCCGGTGCCGGCGCGGCCGGCGGCGGTGAGGCCGCTCGGGTCGATTAGGTTGACGGGATCGTTGAAGACGTAGGCGTAGAGATTTGAGTCACCGCCGGCGAAGCCGATGGGGTCGGAACTGATGAAACGTCCCGCTTTCGGGTCGTAGTATCTTGCGCGGTAGAAGTAGAGGCCGCTTTCGGGGTCGTATTCGCGGGCGGTGAAGCCGTAGGGGTTGGCGACGGTTTCGGTGACGCTTACTCGGTTGCCGAAGGCGTCGTAGATGTAGTCGTTGACGACGGCGCCGGAGGCGTCGGTGACGTGGCTGATGGAGCCGTCCTGGGCGGCGTGGAAGTAGTAGGTTTGGCCGCCCCTCTCCATCACGAGAGGGTGATCCACGTACGGGCCGTGGCTGTATTTGGCCAATAAGGTGCCGGTGCCGTCGAACTCGGCGAGGATGTCCCAGCCGTCGTAGAGGTAGCGGGTGACGGTGCCGTTGACGTTCTTTTCGATGCGTCTTCCGAAGGTGTCGTAGGCGTAGGTTGCCGTTGTGGTGTCCGGGAAAGTGATCTGGATCAGGCGGTCGAGGCTGTCCCAGGTGTAGGTGGTGACGTCGCCGGTGGTCTTGTCGGTCTTGCTCGTGAGGTTGCCGTTGGCGTCGTAGACGTAGCTGTAGGCGTCGTCCTCGAGCAGGCGGTTGGCGTCGTCGTGGGTGTGCGCAACGCTGGCGTGGCTGTTGGTGCGGTTGCCCTCGGCGTCGTAGGCGTAGCTTTCGTTGCCTTCCGTGTCGGTGACGGCGGCGAGGCGGTTGAGTTGGTCGTAGAGATAGCTGCGCGTCCTAGACAGGCCGGTGATGCCGGTGATGTTGCCGGCGGCGTCGTGGCTGAGGGCGTTCTGGACGAAGGGGCTGCCGCCGGTGCTGTGGTCGAGGCCGGTGAGCAGGCTGTTGGCGGCGCCGTATTGGAACGCCGCCGCGTTGCCGTTGGGGAACGCGATGGTCGCCATTTGGCCGCCGGGGCGGTAGGTCAGCGTCAGCGGGCCGCCCGTGGGCGGGGTCAGGCCGGTCATGCGGTCGTTCAGGTCGTGGGCGAAGGCCCAGCTGCCCAGCGCGCCGCCGGCAAGACCGGCGCGGTTGTCCCGCCGGTCGTAACTGTGGCTCAGCACATGCTGGGGCTGCAGACCGCCCGGGCCGGTGGTGGCGGTGGCCAGCCGGTGGATCACGTCATAGGTGAAAGCCAGGTCCGAACTGTTGTCGTTCGCCGCGGTGAGATTGTCGAAGGCGTCATAGACGTAGTTGACCGTGCCGTCGGGTTTCGTGACCTGGGTCAGGCGGCTCAAGGCGTCATAGGCATAGGCGAAGACCTGACCCTTGGGGTCGATCAGGCCGGTCAGGTTGTCCCGGCTGTCATAGCTGTAGGCAAAGGTCTCCAACGCCGGATTGGTGCGCCGGATCACCCGGTCGAAGAGATCGTGGGCGAACACCGTGACCTTGCCGTTGGCGTTGGTCAGGCTCGTCACATTGTCCATGGCGTCGTAAGCCAAAGATTGCACCTGCCCGGCCGGATCGGTGATCGTGGTCAGGCGGTTCACGGTGTCATAGGCGTATGCCGAGATCCGGTTGAGGCCGTCGGTATAGCTCACCGGATTGCCGTTCAGGTCATAGGCCCAGGCGATATTGCCATAGGCCGGGTCGGCCAGGGTGGCGAGCCGGTTCAGGCCGTCATAGGTCGCGGCAATCGAGACCCCGTCCTCGTCGGCGAAGCTCACCAGATTGCCGTTGGCGTCATAGCCATAGTTCATCTGACCGCCGAGCGGATCGGTGATCCGGGTGACGCGGTTCAGGGCATCGTAGGCATAGGACACCGTCGCCTCGTCGCCCGTCCCCTCGGCCCGGATCACCTGGGTCACCCGGCCCTCGCCATCGCGCAGGAACCGGCTCACCGTGCCGTCCGCATCGGTCCGCGTCAGCACATTGCCGTAAGTGTTGTAGGTATAGGCGGTGACATTGCCGAGCTCGTCGGTCTCGTTGATAGGTCAGCATTATTGACCTATGTTTCACGTGAAACAAAGGTCAGCATTGCTGCCGAATCTGGTTGGACACGAGGGAGATTAGGGAGAGCTGGTGTGGCTTGTTATTCTGCCGTTTTTCAGGAACTTGGCAGCTCCCGCAAGTTGGACTCTGTCCAATTCCAAGGACAAGATAGCGGTTGTGAGCTGGGAAAAAATATATACTGTCTTCGGAATTCTCCCCGGAATTCGTGTCTCAGGCTGACAGTTTATGCCGAATACTTGGGGTCCCGTTCAGTCTTCTCATGTTGGCGGTCAATTTCGCGGCACAAGAGATGTTGATATTCATCTCGGCTTAAAAAGAGGAACTCGCTGGCCACTTTTTCAATATGGCCTATATCATACTGAGCTTCACGTAATATCCGATCTTTGAAGTTTTTCCAAATCAATCTCTGGGATTTTGATTTACGGTTTTCAACCAATACTATTTGCGTGCTATCTACAAAAGAGTGAAGCGCAAGATCCGAAATATGGTAATCCTCACCGAATGAATCAAAAAAGCTGCTTTTCAACGGACGAAAAGATTCCCCACGCTTATCCAAATTGTCTTTATTGATTTCGAAAATTACTTTATTCCCACGATCTGGGTCCTGAAAAGACTCGACTAGTAACTCAAAAACAAAAGATGCATCGGTTGTCTCATCAAAACAGAACTCTCTGTTACCCTGTTTAGAATTCAATACGTAAGTCTCTCTAATAGTCGACAAAACGTAAGCACCTAACTCATACTCCCCAATCTCTTGATTCATTGCCCACCACCGAAAGTACATTTCAGCAAATATGCCCAGTTTATCTGTGTTTCTGTGCTCCCATTCGATTGCGAACACCGATTTATCACCAACTATCATAGAAGATACTCATAAAAAATTAGCATCCAAGCCGCAACCTCGCGTACCTAGGCACTTTTGTACGATCAACGATTCCTGAGAAATGTGCAACCGGATGCCGTGTCCATTTCCTCGCATTTCGATCATACCACCCCTGATCGGTGTATGAAAATCTATAGATATCGCCGTTTGCGTTTTTTCCATACCAATGCCTTGGATTCTTACTATCTCCCGGAATAGCATTTTTGTATACGTCCCCAACATCGGCTGGTTCAGGTGTTTTCCTTGGATCAAAATCAGGATGGCCTTTAATGTGCGCCGGATTCGGTTCGTATTTAGGCTTTGGACCATCAAACCTCCGAGCATTATGCACCCAGGTCTGCTCATTGCCGACAAAGAACGTGTGGTCGACTGCGACTTCCAAATTAAATGCCGGCGCGACCCCGTCGAGTCGTTCGCTGTGATAAACCGTCAGCCAACCGCCGCCAGAGGTCATAACTTGGTCGCCGATCTTTAAGACGGACGCTTCGACCCAGCCCTTGTCCTTCAGATAGAACGGGTGACCGTCGGTCGTGACCAAGGTCTCGACAACATTGTTGTCTGTACCCTTGGCGAGTTTTAGTTGCAGTTGATCGGCGTGGTTGGAGAAGAAGATGTCGACGACCGGCTGGTAGCTCTCCTGCCCCGTCAGCCCGTCGCGGGCCAGGACCATGTCGCCGGGTTCCAGTTTAGCAATCTCCACGGGGCCACGGTCGGTCTGCACCAGGGTGTCCGGCGCGAAACTGCTGCCGAAGCGGAGGAATTTGCCGGCGCGGCGCATCAGTTTCCTGGCCTTGCAGACGAGTTTGCGCACTCCTGCCGGCGAGAATCTTCTACAAGGATTGGCGACGTCGTTTACCAACACAATGGCGTCGAGAATTGGATCGTTGATGACGGCGTTGGCCGCATCGAGACCGCTGAGGATCTTGTCGAACAGACAGGCGAGGCGGTTGCCGGTGCTAAAAATCCCGCCGGATGCCGTCGCGCCCACCGCGCCGGTTCCAGCACGTCCGGCGGCGCTGAGACCCTTGGGGTCGACGAGATTCGCCGGATCGTTAAACACATACGCGTAGAGATTGCTGTCGCCGCCGGCGAAGCCGATGGGGTCGGAACTTATGAACCTGCCGGCCTGCGGGTCGTAGTAGCGGGCGCGGTAGAAGTAGAGGCCGGATTCGGGGTCGTATTCTCTGGCGGTGAAGCCATACGGATTTGAGACGGTTTCGGTGACGGAGATGCGGTTGCCGAAGGCGTCGTAGATGTATTCGTTCACCACCGCGCCGCTGCTGTCCGTGACGTGGGAGATGGAGCCGTCCTGGGCGGCGTGGAAGTAGTAGGTTTGGCCGGCGCGTTCCATGACCAGGGGGTGGTCGACATAGGGGCCGTGGCTGTATTTGGCCAACAAAGTTCCCGTGCCGTCGAACTCGGCGAGGATGTCCCAGCCGTCATAAAGGTATCTGGTCACCACGCCGTTGACGTTTTTCTCGATCCGCCGGCCGAAGGCGTCGTATGCGTAGGTTGCCGTCGTGGTGTCGGGAAAAGTGATCTGGATCAGGCGGTCGAGGCTATCCCAGGTATAGGTGGTGACGTCGCCGCTGGCCTTGTCGGTCTTGCTCGTCAGGTTGCCGTTGGCGTCGTAGACGTAGCTATAGGCGTCGTCCTCAAGCAGGCGGTTGGCGTCGTCGTGACTGTGGGATACCGAGGCGTGGGAGTTCGTGCGGTTGCCTTCGGCGTCGTAGCTGTAGCTCTCATTGCCTTCCGTGTCGGTGACGGCGGCGAGGCGGTTGAGCTGGTCGTACAGGTACGACCGGCTGCGGCTCAGGCCCGTGATGCCGGTGATGTTGCCGGCGGCGTCATGGCTCAGCGCGTTCTGCACGAAGGGGCTGCCGCCGGCGCTGTGGTCGAGGCCGGTCAGCAGGCTCGTCGCGCTGCCATACTGGAACGCCGCCGCGTTGCCGTTGGGGAACGCGATCGTCGCCATTTGGCCGCCGGGGCGGTAGGTCAGCGTCAGCGGGCCGCCCGTGGGCGGGGTCAGGCCGGTCATGCGGTCGTTCAGGTCGTGGGCGAAGGCCCAGGTCCCGAGCGCCCCGCCGGCAAGACCGGCGCGATTGTCCCGCCGGTCGTAGCTGTGGCTCAACACATGCTGGGGCTGCAGGCCGGCCGGGCCGGTGGCGGCCGTGGCGAGCCGGTGGATGACGTCGTAAGTGAAGGCCAGGTCCGAACTGTTGTCGTTCGCCGCCGTCAGGTTATCGAAGGCGTCGTAGACATAGTTCACGGTGCCGTCGGGCTTGGTCACCTGGGTCAGACGGCTGAGCGCGTCATAGGCATAGGCGAAGACCTGGCCCTTGGGATCGATCAGACCGGTCAGGTTATCCCGGCTGTCATAGCTGTAGGCAAAGGTCTCCAACGCCGGATTGGTGCGCCGGATCACCCGGTCGAAGAGATCGTGGGCGAACACCGTGACCTTGCCGTTGGCGTTCGTGAGGCTGGTCACATTGTCCATGGCGTCGTAAGCCAAAGATTGCACCTGCCCGGCCGGATCGGTGATCGTGGTCAGGCGGTTCACGGTGTCATAGGCGTATGCCGAGATCCGGTTGAGGCCGTCGGTATAGCTCACCGGATTGCCGTTCAGGTCATAGGCCCAGGCGATATTGCCATAGGCCGGGTCGGCCAGGGTGGCGAGCCGGTTCAGGCCGTCATAGGTCGCGGTAATGCTGACCCCGTCCTCGTCGGCGAAGCCGGCCAGGTTGCCGTTGGCGTCATAGGCGTAATTCATCTGCCCGCCGAGCGGATCGGTGATCCGGGTGACGCGGTTCAGGGCATCGTAGGCATAGGACACCGTCGCCTCGTCACCCGTCCCCTCGGCCCGGATCACCTGGGTCACCCGGCCCTCGCCATCGCGCAGGAACCGGCTCACCGTGCCGTCCGCATCCGTGCGCGTCAGCACATTGCCGTAGGTGTTGTACGAATAAGCGGTGACATTGCCGAGCTCGTCGGTCTCCGACGTCATCAGGCCATAGGTCGGCTCATAAATCGCCGTCCGCACGCCGCCGGCGGTGTCGGTAATCTTCACCGGATTGCCCTTGGCGTCGTATTCCCACAGCGTGGCATTGCCGGCCGCGTCGGTCATTTTGGTCAGGCGGTTGAAGGTGGGCTGATACTCCCAGAACATCTGGCGCAGCACCGTGGTGCCCACCGCCTCCCGCTTGGCGATGACATTGCCGCGGTCGTCATAGTCGAGTTCCGTCACCAGCACGCCCGGCACCGAGCCGTCGGGCAGCTCGCCGTCGGAGGGCTTCTCGATCCGGGTTGCCAGATTGTCGGCGTTGCGGGTGATGGTGGTGAGGCGGCCGAGGGGGTCGAGGATTTGGATCGGCGCACCGTATTCGTTCAGGTTGACGATGGTGAGGTTGCCGTTGCCGTCGGTGACGCGGCTCTCCCGATCCTCCGGCGCAAGATAGCCGAGCGGTTGGCCCGGGGTGCCGAAGCCGAGTTCGGCCAATCCGAGGGAGCTGGCGATCTCCAGCGCTACACTGGCGCCGTCCGGCAGGTCGGTGCCGGTCATCTGGCCGTGAGTGTCGTACTGCAGGTCCGCTTGATTGCCGTTTTGGTCGGTTTGCCGAACCAGGCGGCCTTCGCTGTCATAGACGAAATTCACATTGGTTTGGTCGGGCATCTGGACGGCGGTCACGACCCGATCCGCGCTGGTCGTGATCGTCGTCAGCCGGCCGGTGGGGTCGACCACCGAGGCGAGCGCCCCGGCGGCGTAGGCGAGCGCGATCTGTCGGTTCGGGTCCGCCGGGTCGCTGACGCCCATAAGATTGCCGGCCGCGTCATAGCTATAGGTGGTCGTATTGCCGTTGGCGTCGACGAAGGCGGTCATGCGGCCGCTATCGTCGAACTCGATGCGTTCGCCGGTCTTCAGATAGCGCGTGAAGCTGCCGTCGTCGTTGCGGACGAGTTCGGAGAAATCTCCGGGCGGTGAGGCGTATGTGCCGGGATAGGGCGCGCCGTGAATCCGAACGTCGTCCAGATAGGCGGTCATGAGATCTTCCCGGAACTCGGCGCGGATCTCCAACCCGCTGAGCGCGGACAGCACCGACTGAAACTGTGCCTGGGTCGGCGCCGTATTGGTGCCTTCGAGAACCCACCCGGCATTCTCGTGCAGCAGCACGTTGGCGCGCCGCCATTCGGTCTTGATCGGGCGGTAGATGACATTATAGGTCAGGTTCAATCCCGCCCCTGTCAGGCGGATATTGCGCTGTGTGGACTGGACCGGGTCGGCGGAGATTTTCAGATCGTAGGCCAGCCGGCCGCCATAAGCCTGCGCCGCGGCATCCAATACGGACTGCGGCGCGGCCCAGAACCACTGCCCGGCGGCGTCCGACGTCACGCCGATATGGCCGCCGGGCGAACCGCCCGTCGGAAAATGCTGCACCGCTTCGCTGGGCCCCAGGATCGTCCAGCCTTCGTCGCCCGTTTCGAAGCCGCTCGCGGACAGCAGTGGCGCTTTCGGGGCGACGATGATCCGCATCTGATCGGCGGAGACGTCGGTTTGATGGGTCAGGATAATTTGCCGGAGGTCGCCGGTCAGCCGGAACCGGTCCGTGTTGAACGACAGCTCCAAACCCCTGGCATTATTATTGAAGCCTGGAACCGTACCGTTCGGGTCCGGATAGATTGTTGTCGGCGAACCCAACGGCGCGTCGCTCGGATCGAGATGGATACGCCGGGTGATGACGCCGATGATATCGCGCGGCATGGTGATGGTGCCGCTCTTCGATACATTCTGGTTGATGCCGACGAGATCGAAATGCACGAAGTAGCTGTCGACGACGGTACCCGGCTGTAGGAAAACGGCCTGATTTTCGGCGACGTTGTCATAGAACCGCGGGATGATACCGTTCATTCGGATAGGCGAGGTTACCTCCCGGCGTGTCGCCTCGTTGAAGACAACAATATGGGTATCGTTTTCCAGGGTGTTGACCTCGACCGAAAACGGCGGTTCGTCCAAGGCGAGGATGGCCCCTTCGACTTCCGGCTGTTCGCCGCCGCCTTCGAACGCTTTCAGGACACCTGTGCCTTCGTCGAGGACGACGGTGCCGTCATCTTGGATATGGAGGCGTTGCAGGCCGGCGATGGACCAGCCCTTGCCGAAGGGGCTGTCGCTTTTGTTGTTGATCAGGACTTGCGTCTCGACCGTGCCGCCGATGGTGCTGCAGGCATATTGGAAGCGGCTTTCGAAGCGGGCCGGATAGCGGCCGGTGGCGAAGCTTCGGGCGTCGAAGGCGAGGATCTGCCGGATCGTCTCGTCCTGGCTTTCGCTCAGGGCGCCGGGGCTGCCGTCGGCCTGGGTCTGGGGCGTGGTGTGGATCGGTCCCGCCACCTGGATGCCGCCGACGCTCAGGGTGCCGGCGATCAGGTTCGGGATATTGCCGGCGGCGGCGATGGTGGTGTCGACCGCGACCTGCGGCAGCGGCGCGGCGGTGGCGGAGTTATAGACGAAACCGAGATTGCGGGGCTGACCGAGCGAGACATAGGCCGGCGTCGAGAAGCCGGTCACCACATTGCCCGTGGCCGCCGGGGTCGGCACGTAATTGTCCTCGTTCTGCCAGGGCGCCAGCGTCACGCTCGGCGGTTTTGGGGCGATGAAGAGGTAGCCGGCGGCGGGGAGGCCGGGGGTGTTGGTGGTGACGGTTTGGCCGTCGGCGGAGACCGTGCCGTCGGCGACGATCCGCCAGCCGGCGCCGGCATTGGCGCCGCCGGCGAGATGGTAGAGGTCGACCAGGCTGCCCGGCGCCAGATTGTCATGGTTGGCGAAGCTCAGGCTGGCGCCGGGGATGAAGGCGGCGTCCATGGCCTGCACGGTGAGGAGCTGACAGGGGCTGATCTGCGGCGGCAGCAGGAGCTGCGCCTGCAGCGGGTCCAGACTGCCGAGGCAGAGATCGCCCGCATAGGGCTGGCCGCTGCCGTCCTGGGCCGCGTCCGCCGGCACGGTCAGGCTGACATTCAGGTCCGTACGGTCGATCTGGGTCGCCTGCCCGGCAACCACGGTCTGACAGTGATTGGCCGCATCGAGGCGGCCCAACGGGAACGCCTCGCCCGGCTGATTGTCGACCCCGGCGATCAGGCTGTAGGGATAGTCCTGCTCGAGATAGCCGTTGCCGTCCGGCGCCGCGGTCGCGGTGCCGCCGTCGACCCGCAGCACCTGATCGCCGCCGGCCGTGCTGACCAGGGTGAAGTTACCGTTGGCGTCGCTGACCGCCGTGCCGGTCTGACCGACCAGGCTGACCGTGGCGCCGACCACCGGCACCTCGAGGCCCAGGGCCAGACTGTCCGCGTCCAGCAGCCGCCCGCTCAAGGTCGTCGGCCCGGTCTGATCCGGCGGCCCCGTGACCGTGACCGTCACCGTCTCGCTGGTCAATTGAGCCCCGTTGCCGGCGCTGAAGATCAGGCTCAAACCGCCGACCTCGGCCAGCGTGGTGGGCGTATAGGTGAAGAGACCGGTCTGGGCGTCCAGCATGGCGCCCGCCGGCAGCGGCTGCGGGCCGACGCCATAGACGATCGGCAGGCCGTTCGGATCCGTGGCATTGAGCTGAATGGTCAGGGTCTGACCCAGCGCCACCGTCCGCGGGCCGATCGGGTCCAGCACCGGCGTCGGGTCCAGGGCCCCGGCCGTCACCGTCACCGTGGCCGGCGCCGAGGTGGCATAGCCGTCGGAGACCACCAGCTGGATAACATAATCGCCGGCCAGATCCGGCACGAAGCTCGCCGTCACCCCATCCGGCGTCTGGATCGCCGCGCTCGAGCCCGCCGGCGCCGAAGCGACGCTCCAGGCATAGCTCAGGGGATCGCCCTCGGGATCGGAGGAGCCCGAACCGTCCAGGCTCACCGTCCCGCCCTGGGTCACGCTCGTCGGGTCGGCCGTGGCCACCGCGGTCGGCGCCTGATTGGTCGCCTCGATCACCATGGTCGCCGGCAGCGAGGCCTCGCCCTGGCCGTCGTCGACGATCAGCTGCAGCACGTAATAGCCGGGCAGATCGGGCGTCAGGCTCGGGTTCGCCAGACTGGCGTCGTCCAGGCTGGCCAGCGAGCCCGCCGGGGCATGGATAATCGCCCAGGCATAGCTCAAGCTATCGCCGTCCGGATCGCTCGAGCCCGAACCGGTCAGGCTCACCGGCGCCTGTCGCGGCACCACCTGGTCCGCCCCCGCATCGGCCTGGGGCCGGCTGTTGGTGGTACTGATCAGCACCGCGTCGGGCGCGCTGGTCAGGCTGCCGTCACTCACCGCCAGCTGCACCAGCGTGTCGCCGGCCGCCGCGGTGAAGCTCGGCGCCACCGCTGTCGCATCGCTGAGCTGGCTATTGCCGCCCGCCGGCGCCGCCAGCAGGATCCAGGCATGGCTCAGCGGATCGCCGTCGGGATCGCTCGAGCCCGAACCGTCCAGCGCCACCGTGGCCCCCGCCGCGACCGTTTGATCCGGTCCCGCATCGGCGATCGGCCGCGTGTTCAAGGTCGAGATCACCAGCGTGTCCGGCCGGCTCAATTCGCCGCTGCCGTCATCCGCGATCAGCTGCACCACATAATCCCCGGCCAGATCCACCGTGAAGCTCGGCCTGAGCGCCGTGGCATCGTCCAGACTGGCCGTCGAACCCGCCGGCACCGAGACCAGGGACCAGCGGTAGGTTATTTTGTCGCCGTCCAGATCCGTCGAGCCGGCCGCGTCCAGGGTTACCGTCTCGCCCAGGGTTGCCGACCGGTCCGGCCCCGCATCGGCCCGCGCTGGCAGGTTCGCCGTATCGATGGACCGGGTATGCACCAGAACCTCGTCGCCCGCGCCGCCCTGGCCGCCGCGCAGCTTGAGCTGCACCACATAGCGGCCCGACAGATCCGGCGTCAGGTCGGCGCGCGGATCGCCGGTGCCGCTCAAGACCGCGGTCGAGCCCGCCGGCCGCGCGATCAGGCACCAGCCCAGCTGCCCTTCCGAGGGCGCGTCGGGCGCCGGCAGGAAGACCCCCGCCCGGGTCCGCAGCGCGCTGCCAGTGTCCGCGCGCAGATCGCGCTCCACCCGCGGCCACGCCGTCACCGCCTCGCTCGACAGGGTGACGCTGTCCACCACGCTCGTCGCCGTGCCGTCGGACACGGTCAGCTGCGCTTGGTAATCGCCCGCCACGTCGATGCTCAGGCTCGGCCGTACCGCCGTCGGGTCGCTCAACGCCGCCGTCGAGCCCGCCGGCAGCTCGCTCAGACACCCAGGCATAGCTCAGAGCATCGCCGTCAAGATCGAAGGACGCGCTGCCGTCCAGCACCACCGTGGCACCCACGGCGACCAGACGGTCCGGCCCGGCCAGCGCCACCGGCGCCGCGTTCACCGTCGAGATCGTCACCTGATCCGCCGCACTGGTCTGCTCCGCCGGATCGAGGGAGGTCGGATCCTGCCGGCTGACCACAAGTTCCACCACATAGTCGCCGGGCAGATCCGGCGTCAGCGACGGCGTCACCGCCGTCGGATCGACCAAAGCCGCGGTCGAGCCCGCCGGGCCTGAGACCAGGCTCCAGGCGAAGTCCAGCAGCGCCCCGCTCTCCGGATCGCTGGAGCCGCCGCCGTCCAGCACCACCGTCTCGCCCACCGCCGCGCGCCGGTCGAAGCCGGCATCGGCGATGGGCGGGCTCACCGGCAGGGACAGCGCGCCCGTGTCGTCCAGGCTCGCCAGCAAGGTCGCCCCGTCCAGCAGATCGGCGCTCTCGACCCGCACCAGAATGTCGTCCCAGCCGTTCGAATTGGGCCGCGTGTCCAATACCGTGAAGACGAACAGACCATAGCGGTCGCCCTGCAGATTGGCCTCGATCTCGCCGTTATTCTCGTTGATCGAGATGTCGCTGGCATGGGCCACGGCGACAAAAGTATGACCGATCAGCTCCTGCAGACCGGCGCTGTCCAGCGGCAGTATCCCCTCGACCTTGTCAAGATCGTCCTGCGACACCGTGCCGTCGACCAGTTGCTGCAGGGTGAAGTTGGCGCCGCTCTGATTGCTGTGCAAGACCGTCGGCACCGCGAACACACCTTCGTCGCCGTCCTGCCCGGTCGGCAGCCAGACCTCGCCGCCGCTATAGAGGCTGCTCCACAGAATGGGCTTGTTGGGATCCTTGGACGGATCGTCCCCGTCATTGATCAGACCCTCCGGATCGATCCCCAAATCGTCCGCCGTGTCCTCGACCGCCTCGACATCCGTGTCCAGGGTGTCCCCGTCCAGCAACAACACGAACAACCGCGCCTCGCTCGCCGAAGCCGGCGCAACGAACCGGCCCGAACCGGCAAACACCGCGAGACAAAGCGCAAAGGCGACGAAAAACATCCGGAAAACCGAAAAATGCATGGCTAAAATTCCCATTCCGACGGCCAAAAATCATCGCGCCGCCACGATCCCAAAGCCACCCAACGCCAATAAATCCCGCGCCGGGGCCGGTAACGATTCCATCGAAGAGGATTTGAAAGTCAACAATACCCGCAAAACGAATACAAACATT
>CBDCGJ010000017.1:0-79074 GCA_965216645.1 Alphaproteobacteria bacterium
CCGCTCCCGCCCGCGACGCAACTATAAAATTCAAGAGGTCATCAAGAAGCGGCAAATCCTGCTGGTTCAAGTGGTGAAGGAAGAGCGCGGCAACAAAGGTGCGGCGCTGACCACCTATCTGTCCCTCGCGGGCCGCTACTGCGTGTTGATGCCGAACACGGCCAGGGGCGGCGGCATCAGCCGCAAGATCACCAATCAATCGGTGCGCAAGAAGCTGAAAAAGATCCTCTCGGACCTAGAGGTGCCGGATGGGATGGGTGTGATCGTCCGTACCGCGGGACAAAGCCGCACCAAGGCGGAGATACGGCGCGACTTCGAATATCTGTTCCGGGTCTGGGACAAGGTGCGGGATCTCACTCTCGAATCGTCCGCGCCCGCCTTGGTTTACGAGGAAGCCAATATCATCAAGCGCGCCATCCGCGATCTTTACACCAAGGATGTCGGCGAAGTGCTGGTCGAAGGCGATGAAGGTTATCGCACGGCGAAAGACTTCATGCGCATGCTGATGCCAAGCCATTCGAAGAAGGTGCAGCCGTATAAGGAGAAGGCACCGCTCTTCAACCGCTATCAAGTGCATCAGCAACTCGATTCGATGCATTCCAATATCGTGACCCTCAAGTCGGGCGGCTATCTGGTGATCAACCCGACCGAAGCGCTGGTCGCGGTCGACGTGAACTCTGGCCGCTCGACCAAAGGTCATAATGTCGAGGATACGGCCGTCCGAACGAATCTGGAGGCGGCGGAGGAATTGGCCCGTCAGTTGCGCTTGCGCGACCTGGCCGGGCTGATCGTTATCGACTTCATCGATATGGACGAAAACCGCAACAATCGCTCGGTCGAGCGCAAGCTGCGGGAATGCTTGAAGTCGGATCGCGCGCGTGTCCAAGTCGGCCGCATCTCCTCCTTCGGCCTGATGGAAATGTCCCGGCAACGCTTGCGCCCGAGTCTGCAGGAAGCCAGCTCGATAACCTGCCCCCATTGCGACGGGTCGGGCTATGTCCGGTCGACGGAATCGGCGGCACTGCAGGTCCTACGCGCCATCGAGGAGGAATGCATCAAGGGCCGGGCCGGAAAGCTAACGGTCAAGGCCCCGACGGAAGTCGCGCTCTATATCCTCAATCAAAAGCGTGCAGTCCTGAACGACATCGAAGCGCGTTACGAGAACAGCGTACTGGTGCTCGGCGATCCCGATCTGCGCCTGCCGAATTTCTCCGTCGACGTGACCGAGCAGCGTGAGCGTGGCGAGGCGCCCGCCGAGACTGTTGAACTCGCCGCCGAAGAGCCGAAACCGAAACGCCGCCGCCGTCGCCGGCGTCGTAAAGACGAGGCGGAAACTGAATCAAAGGCGAAGGGGAAAGAGAAAGAGAAAGAAAAAGAAAAAGAGACACCCGCCGCTGATGCGGCCGCGGACGGTGAAGAGCCCGAAGGCAAAACCAAACGCCGGCGCAGGCGCGGCAAACGCGGCGGCCGCAAACGCAAGGAGGCGGCGGCGCCCGCCGAAGCACAAGCCGACGAGGCGCCCTCGGATACCGCAATTGTCGATACGGCCGTGACCGTGGCCGTCGAAGACAGCGAACCGACGGCGCCGGTCGAAACGATCGAACTGGGCGATCCGGCTGAACATGCCGTGGAAATCGATACCGCCGTTGCCGTGGAAACCCAGGAACCGGTGGACGAAATCGCGCCGGAGGCCGTCGAGGCCGTGTCGGACGAGGAACCCGAACCGGAACCGGAGCAGCGCCATGAAGATACCGTGGTCACATCACTCGTTGCAGGCGACGCCGAGGAAACGGCCGAACCGGAACCGCAAGCCAATCCGGAGAGCGTCGCCAAGGAACCGCCCGCGCCGAAGAAACGCGGTTGGTGGCAGCGCAGTCTTAGGGGCTAGTCGGTAATCCAATCGCGTAAACGCTTGGCCGCTTCCGCCATATGGTCGGTCGCGCCGGCGAAGGAAAACCGGACATAAGCCTGACCGTCGACGGGGTCGAAATCGACACCGGGCGTGGCGGCAACGCCCGTCGCCCGCATCATCTCGCCGCAGAACCGTTCGGAATCGTTCGTTAGCCCACGGACGTCCGCGTAGATATAGAACGCCCCCTCCGCCGGTGCCAGACGTTCGAAGCCGGCGGACGGCAAGCGCTCCAGCAACAACTCGCGGTTGCGGGCATAGCGGGCGACATTGGCGTCCAGCTCTTCCCGACACTGGAATGCCGCGACCGCCGCATGTTGAGACAGGCTGGGCGGCGAGATAAACAGGTTCTGCGCCAACCGCTCCACCGGCGTGACCATATCGTCGGGCAGCACCGTCCAACCGAGCCGCCATCCGGTCATCGAGAAATATTTCGAGAAGCTGTTGATGACGACGGTCTGATCGTCGAATTCCAGGGCGGAGCGGGCGCGGCCGATATAGCTGATGCCGTGATAGATCTCGTCCGAAATATAGCGGATGCCGCGATCCCGGCAGAAGGCCAGGATCATCCGCAATTCGTCGTCATGCAGCATGGTGCCAGTGGGATTGGCCGGGCTGGCAATTAATAGACCGTCCAGATCGCCCGCCGCTTCCAGCATCGCCTGGGTCGGTTGGAATCGGGTATCCGGTCCCACCGGAATGTCCACCGGCTCTATTCCGAGGGCCGCCAGAATATTGCGGTAACAGGGATAGCCCGGCCGCAGGATCGCCACCCGGTCGCCGGGATCGAAGGCGGCCAGGAAAGTCAACAGAAATGCGCCGGAGGAGCCGGTTGTCACGGCGATCCGCGCTGCCGGGATCTCGACGCCGTAGTCGCTCAGATAATAGTCGGCGATGGCCTGTCGCAGTTCCGGAATACCGAGCGCCAGAGTGTATCCCAGGACCTGATCGTCGAGTGCCCGCTTGGCCGCCGCGACGACGCCTTTCGGCGCACCGGTGGACGGTTGGCCGACCTCCATATGCAGCACATCGCCGCCCGCCGCCTCGCGGTCCGCCGCCTGCTTCATGATCTCCATGACGATGAAAGGCGGGATGCTTCTGCTTTGCGCCAGTTTCATGACCGCCGATATATCAATTGATCTGGCCTAGACCGAGACCGAAGCCGCGCGGGTCGCTGATTGCGCCGCAGGTTTTCTGATTGCGGGTCGGTTGTTTCGGACAGTAAACCGCCTGGACGCGGCCGATCGATCGATTGTCGCCGGATTCCTGGAGCGCTTCGCCGCCGGTGCCAAGTTGGACCGCTCGCGGCGCCCGCACTGCCGTCTCCAAACCGCGGTCGGCTTCCAGAATATCGACGACGGCCGGGGCGAGCGCCGCCGGCGCCAACGCGCCACCGCCGGCGGCGGCAGCGAAATAGCCTTCCGTCAAAAACGGGTTATTGGCCACCACTGGCGCGACGTAGCGATAGGCGTCGGCTGCCGCCGTCGGCACCGGCGCAAAACCCAGCGACGGCATAATCCGCGCCATGCCCAATTCGCGACCCAAAGTGAAGTGACACGCCACGGCACTGCCCTGCCAATCCACAATGGCGATCGCGGCGTCGCCGAGCGGCCGCGCCGTACCGCCCGCGCCATAGGCACCGGACGTCACCGCGAGACGGCGTGCGATCGACAAATCGTCCTCGTCGGCGGCAAAGCCATCGATCAGACGGGCCAGCAAATCGCCGCCGCCAACGCCGGCGGGTGGACCATGCACGATCAGATTGCCGAATTCCCAGGTCTTGCCGGCATGCCAGGCCGGAATGTAACGCCGCAATTCGTCGATCGTCACCTTACCGCCGAGTTTCGTGCTATCCTCGATAAACAGCTTACCGCTCTCGCCGCCGTGGAAATCGGCTACGCCCTTACTGCGGATGCGTCCCAGCACCGTGGCTAATTCGACTTGCACCAGGTCGCTGCCTTCGCGCCGCAATTCCCCGAGATTTGTGAGAAAATGCGCCTTCAGCATCAAATCGCCGTCAAGCAAACCCTGGACCGGCGCCAAGCGGCGCAACAATGCGCGGCTGATCGGGTGGCCGAAACGGGCCAACCGTTCCGCCGGCGTAACCACCTGAGACCAGCGTAACCGGCCGTAGCGGGCGTGCAGACTGGCGATGCCGCGCACCGCGGTGGGCAAGGCGATCTCGCCGCCCGCGGCCGGTGCCCGCGGCAGAAAGTCGAGGATCTCCGCCTTATCGCTCAACGGATCGTAGACCGCGCAAATGCCACCACCGCCCAGGCCAACGCCGACCGGATAGGTCACGGACATGGCGAAGAAGGCGGCCGTGGCCGCATCCGCCGCCGTACCGCCCGTCGACAATACGTCCTTGGCCAGCAAGGCCGCCCGCGATTCTTCCACCGCGACGACGCCGACAAAGCCCTCCACGGCGCCGAGTTGGCCGACCTCTGGGGCGGAATCGCCGCAGGCCGCCGGCAGTAGCCCCAAAAGCGCCACAATCGACAGCCATTGACGGCGCCGGATTGGGAAATTACTTAAAGCAATGGCTAATGTTGGTAACTTGATGAAACGCCACATTTCTCGATTCAGCCTAATCCTGTTCGCGCTCGCGGTCATCGCGCCGTCTTGCCTGAAACCCGCGCGCGCGATCAGCCTGATCCGCGACGCGGAGATCGAAAATACCATCCGGATGTATGGCGCGCCATTGTTCGGCATGGCCGGATTGGACGTGCGTTCGGTCCGCGTGTTTATCGTCAACGATCCCGGTTTAAACGCCTTTGTGGCCGGCGGCCAGAACATTTTTCTCAATAGCGGCCTGCTGATGCGGGCAGAAACCGCCAATCAGGTAATCGGCGTGATCGCGCACGAAACCGGACATATCACCGGTGGCCATCTTTCGCGCATGCATGACCAATTGGCCCGCGCCAACTGGCAGTCGATCCTGGCCATGGTCCTCGGCACCGCGGTGATCGCTGCCGGCGGGGCCGACGCGGGCGCGGCTATCGTATCGGCCGGACAGCAGGTCGCCCAGCGCGGCTTCCTACAATATAGCCGGACTCAAGAAGCCGCCGCGGACCAAGCCGCCTTCCGCATGCTCGACGCCACCGGCCAGTCGTCCCGGGGGATGATGGAGTTTTTCCAGATTTTAGGGGCGCAGGAGGCGCTGATCACGGCCAATCAAGATCCTTATGTCCGCACCCACCCGATGTCGAGCGACCGGATCGCGACGGCCCGCAATCACATCCGCAGCTCGCCGCATTCGAACAAAAGCGATTCGCCCGAGTTGCAGCTTGTTCATGCCCGCATGCGGGCGAAGCTGAAGGGCTTCTTGAACCCGCCGGAACAAACCTTACGCGACTATCCGGCGGAGGATGTCTCGCTGCCGGCCATCTACGCCCGGGCGATCGCCCATCATAAAGCCAACAACATGACCGATAGCTTGCGGGAGATGGATCGGTTGCTGGCAAAGCATCCGGACGACGCCTATTTTCACGAACTGCGCGGCCAGATCTTGTTGGAGCACGGCAAGGTTGCGGAGGCGCCGTCATCCTATCGCCGGGCCGCGGAACTAAAACCGGACGCACCGCAAATTCTCGTCGGCTTGGGCCGCAGCCTGCTGGCAGACGAAAGCGCCACGACGGCAGTGGGGGAAGCAACGAAAGTCCTGCGCCGCGCGGCCCGGCTCAACCCACAATTGGCCAGTGCCTGGCGTTGGCTCGCGGTGGCCTATGGCCGGCAGGGCGATATCGGCAATGCCTCGCTGGCGACGGCGGAACGCTATCTACTGAACGGTCGGCTGCGCGATGCCATCGACCAAGCCAAGCGCGCCGAGCATCATCTGGCCGTCGGCTCCAGCGGCCATTTGCGCGCGCAAGATATTATCTCCGCGGCCCGCTATCATCTGCGTCAGCAGGAAAAAAACCGCCGACGCTAAGCCGTCGCAACAAGCGAACGTGAAGCGCTAATGCCTTGCGAAAGCGGTGGTTATTGCGCATGATCCGCGTCAGTTCGTCACCGCAAGGGTGGGTCAGCCATGTCCACGTCAAGTCAAAGCCGTTTCTTCCTGCCGCTCTTCGTCACTTTGCTCCTCATCGGTGTTGGCATTTATTTGGCGCTGTTCACTAGTCCGCCCGACCGCCGGTTGGACGCAAGTTCGACGGGAAATGAGCGGATCGAACAGGTAGTGCGGAACTACTTGCTGACAAATCCGGAGATTCTGCGCGAGATGAGTGACGAGTTGAACCGTCGCGAGAAGCTGGCCAAGCAGAAACGCATGGAGCAGAGCATCCGGCGGAACCGAACGGCGCTACTTTCCTCGAAAGCCGATTTCGTCATCAACGAGACCGGAAATATCCCCGTAGTCGAGTTTTTCGATTATCAATGCGGTTATTGCAAACGGGTTCACGCGGCGGTGGTCAAATTGCGTGAGGAGCAATCTGATGTCCGTTTCGTGTTCAAGGAATTCCCCATTCTGGGACCGGTTTCCGACATCGCCGCCCGCGCCGCGATCGCGTCCAAGCAGCAGGGCAAATACCTACCCTTCCACAATGCCTTGATGGAGCATCAAGGCAGGCTGGACAAGGCGACTATTCTGGCGGTCGCCAGCCAGGTCGGCCTCAATGTCGAACAATTGCAGCGCGATATGCAGAAGCCGGAGGTCGCGACGGAGATTAACGGCAATTTGAGCCTGGGCCGTAACATGGGCATCACGGGCACGCCGTCGATCATCATCGGCGACGCCTTCGTACCCGGCGCAATCCCTTATGAGCAGATGACCGACCTGCTCGACAAAGCGCGGGAAAACTGCAACATCTGCTGATCGCAAACAAACGTAAGGACATGTAGCCATGCGGGTCATGGAAATCCGCGAGGCGTGGGATTTCGATCATCTCGCGCTCGGAGAGCGAGATCAACCGCAAGCAGGACCGGGCGAGATCGTTTGCCGCATGTTGGCCGCATCCCTCAACTACCGCGACTATCTCATGGTCCAGGGCGGCTATGGTCGTGCCGCCGGCGCCCTGCCCTTGGTCCCGATTTCCGACGGCGTCGGTGAAGTCGTTTCGCTGGGCGATGACGTGGATCGCTTTGCGGTGGGCGACCGGGTCACGCCAATTTTCTTCCAGGGTTGGCACGACGGACCGCCGAGCGAGGCAAACTATGCCCGCGCACTCGGTGGGCCGGTCGACGGCGTGATGCAGGAGTTCATGCGTCTGCCTGCGGCGGACGCGGTGCGGGCGCCGGCAAATCTGGACGACCTGCAAGCCGCCGCCCTGCCCTGCGCCGGCGTCACCGCCTGGAACGCGGTGGTCGAGCAAGGCCAGGTGAAGCCCGGCGATAAGGTTCTGATCCAGGGCTCCGGCGGGGTCAGCGTCTTCGCCCTGTTGTTCGCCAAGGCCATGGGTGCCGAGGTAATCGCCACCTCTTCCAGCGCCGCCAAGCTTGAACGGCTGCAAGCCATGGGTGCCGATCATCTGATCAACTATCGGGAGGTGGAGAAGTGGGGTGGCCAGGCACGGGAAATCGCCGGTAGCGGCGTCGACCTGGTGGTTGAGGTCGGCGGTGCCGGCACCATGCAGCAATCGATCCGCGCCACCAAGATCGGCGGCACCATCGCCACCATCGGTGTGCTAAGCGGCGTCGGCGGCGACCTCAACCTGGCCCATGTGGTGATGACCAACATGCGCCTGCAGGGCATCACCGTCGGCAGCCGGACCATGCATGAAGCGATGGCCGACGCGATCGAAAAACACCACCTCGCCCCGCCGGTCGACGACCAGGTCTTTGGCTTCGACGACCTCGTCCCCGCCCTGAAGAGCATGCCCAAAGGCGGCCACTTCGGCAAAATCTGCCTTAGGTTCTAATCCTTAAGCATTTCATCCACCGCCGTGACGAATACGGCAATGCCGTTGTCCGGTATCGCAGGCAGAATAGAGCGCATTTTCAGTGAACTGCGCCATCCTGCCTAAGGTCCCGAATCGCGCTACGCTTGTCCGGAATGACGGCGATATCTCCGCCATCCCAGCCGCAGTGCAGTGGAGAGCCGGAATCGTCGCGGACGCAGTGTTTTGGGCGATCCCGGATATCGCTGGCGCGATTTCGGGATGACGACCTAGTTACGCTAGTCCGCGGCTTCTTGGCCTTTCTGATCGGCGGCGTAGAAACTATCGATGCCGAGGTCGCCGCGGAAGTCGTTGGTGATCTCCATCTTCTCGTCTTCCATGCGAATGCCGGTGGAATCGGCGACCCGGTCGATGGCGTTGAACAGGGCCGCCACCGCCGCCGTGTCGGTCAAGGCGGCGCCACCAAGGGCGGCGGCGATCTCCTGACGCACGGGCGCGATCTCCGTTTCGTCACCGCCAACCACCGCATCCGCAAAGCGGATCAGCAAGTCGCCGTGTTCAACGCCGCCATCACCACCATCGCCGCCGGTGATCACCGAAAGATCGACTTCGCGACCGTCATGTTGGCTGCTCGCACGGAGCAGTTGGGAATGACTGGTCGTTCAATAGACGCACTGATTCAGCGCCGAAACCCGGCCCGCCACAAGCTCGATCTGATCGTGGCTGATGGCACGGAACTCGTTGTCGAAATCGCGCATTTCCCGCGACGACAGATATTGCACGGTGGCCAGGTCGAAAAACCCACGCACTTCCGCCGGCACCAGGGACATGGCCTGATGAATATGCGCCGCCGCCGGGCGACCGCCGTAGAAGTTGTCCCATTCCGTGCCGGCGACGTCGGCCGGGTTCAGGGTCGGCACCCAAGCGATATCCGGCTCGGCCGGCGGCCGCAGCCGGCTCGGCGCCCCGTCGACCGGGTCCGGCAGCGGCCAAAGCTCAATCCCAAGCCCGCGGCAGAAAGTATCGACGGCCACCGTATGTACGACCACGCCAACGGTTTCCACATAACGCTCCGGCCGGACGCCCTCGGCGATGACGCCATCATACCAAGCGCGGCTGAGCCGGCCCGGATCGGTGCGGATGCGGTGGATCTGTTCCACCATGACCGCCGGCAATTGCCCGAGGCTGTCATGCTCGCCGTCGACGGCGAAGGGGCTGAGCGCGGCCTTGCGCGCGCGGCACAACTCGCAGGACAGCGCGTGGCGCGCTTCGGCCGCCACGGCGACGCGCTCCGCCCCCGTTAACCAGGTGCCGGGTTCCGCAAGCCTGGCCCACTGTCGGCGATGCGCTTGGGCCACTTCCTCCCGCACCGGCCAGGGCAAATGGTCATAGGATATTTCTGTCATGGCGTTGGCATGTCCTCCTTACTGAACGAACTTCTCAATTGACGCCGACAGCGTCGCCGAGGGTTGGGCCGATTTCCTCATGCAGAACCAGATCCGCGATACCGTCGAGCGGGGTTTCCTCCCGATTGAGAATGACCAGCTTGGCGCCGTTGCGCTTCGCCAGCTCCGGGAAACCGGCAGCGGGATAGACCACCAGGGACGGGCCGATGGTCAGGCAGAGATCGGCTTCGAGCGTCGCCGCCTGGGCCTGCAGCATCTCCTTCTCCGGCATCGCCTGGCCGAAAGAGATCGTCGCCGTCTTGATGATGCCGCCGCAGGCCTGGCATTCCGGCAAGGTCTCGTCGGCGGCGAAGGTTTCCTTGACCCAGCTCAGGTCGTAGCGCTCGTGACAGTCCAGGCATTTGGCATAGGTCGAGTTGCCGTGCAGTTCGATGACCAGGCGGTCGTCGACGCCGGCGGCCTGATGCAGGCCGTCCACATTCTGGGTAATGACGTGACTGACCTTGCCCGTGCGCACCAGCTTCTCGACCGCGCGGTGGCCGCGGTTCGGCTCGGCCTTGCTCATCACCTCGTCCATGGCGAACTTGCGCCGCCAGCTCTCCCGCCGCATCTCCTCCGAGGCCATGAAATCGGAGAAGTCGATCGGCTGATACTTGGTCCAAAGCCCGCCCGGACTGCGGAAATCCGGAATCCCGCTTTCCGTGCTGATGCCGGCGCCGGTGAAGACCACGGCGCGGTTGCAGCTCTCCAGCATCTCGCGCAGCAGATCCGCACGACGTTGAAACTGGACCACATTATCGTTCATGAATTCGTCCCTTCATCATTCCGCATCGGGCTGGACGTCCGGCGCGGCCTCGGCGAATGCCGGTATGGACAGGCAATTGGCGTTGATCGCCATCGCCGTGGGATAGGCGTCGAGATCGCAATCGAAGCGTTCCGCGTTATAGATCTGCGGTACCAGGCAAAGATCGGCCAATCCCGGCGTCTCGCCATGGCAGAAGCGCCCGGTGCGCCGGTCGCCGGCCAGCAAGGCTTCGACCGCCGCCAAACCCTCGGCCACCCAATGGCGGTACCAGGTCACCCGATCCTCGTCGCCAACGCCCAATTGGCTGGTCAGATAGTTCAACACCTTCAGATTATCGATCGGATGAATATCGCAAGCGATGGTCAGCGCGATTTGTCGGACCCGAGCCCGGTCGCGCGGATCGGCGGGTAACAGGGGCGGCTCGGGATGGGTTTCGTCGAGATACTCGATAATGGCCAGGCTTTGTCCGATCGTCGCCCCGTCATCGGTCAGCGCCGGCACCAGACCTTGCGGGTTGACTTTGAGATAGTCGTCCGAACGCTGCGCCCCGTCACGCAGATGCACATAGTGCGGTGTCGCGGACAAACCCTTCAGGTTCAGCGCAATGCGCACCCGATAGGAGGCCGAGGAGCGATAATAGGTATAAAGATCCATGCTCAAACCGAAGACGTTCAATTCCCCATATCATAGACCGGGGAACCGCTTCGGGCCAAATCGGGCGGGCGTATTTCCATCACTGTCATGCCGGAAACGGCGTAGCCGTTATCCGGTATCTTGGGCAGGATAGAGGACTATCTCAATAGCTTGCTCCATTCTGCCCGAGATCCCAAATCGCGCTACGCTTGCCCGGGATGACGAGAATTTTTGCAGGTGTCGACTTTTGCGGCTGCCTGCTACGCGTGCCGGTGATGGTGGTGATGGTCGAAAATATCGAACAGGGCGTCGTTCATTTTCTGCACTGTCTTCATCACTGCGATATTGGCTTTGTAAGCGGCTTCGGCGCGGAGCAGATTGACCATCTCCTCACCCAGATCGACGTTCGGAACGGCGACTTTACCGTCAGCGTCGGCGGCGGGATGATCCGGTGCATAGGTTTCGACCGTGGCGGGTTGCTTCTCCCTCACGACCACATAAGGCGCACCGTATTTGGAAGTTTGGATCGCTTCCTGAGCGTGGTACGCCTCGCCCGGCGCATCGCCGGTACTCTGCGCATTCGCGATATTTTCTGCGGCGACGGCCAAATGGTCGCTCGCGGCCTGCATGCCGGCCAAGGCGGAATTCAACGCGGCTAACATCATAGACATCCTGTCCTAGCGGTATCGTTCTGATCCACGTACGACTTCTTGCGTACAGGCTAGCAATACAGCGGAATAGTATTTGAAGTCTATTATTTTCATCTAAAAATCAATATATTTACT
The DNA here is from genome assembly GCA_965216645.1 of Alphaproteobacteria bacterium. GTDB lineage: Bacteria > Pseudomonadota > Alphaproteobacteria > CBDCGJ01. The sequence goes on from CBDCGJ010000017.1 coordinate 11,376, forward strand.
TACTGTTTACTATACTCGACGAAGTAAGTATAATTTCCCTTATTATTCAGAATTTATTAATCTTAATGAACGAAAATTTTGGCCATGCAAACGACTCCGCAATCCATCGGCAAGAAGCCTCCGCGCATCGCCGTCAAAAAAGCGAACAATTCGCTGGCTTGGCGTTTTGACTGGCAACGACAGAAATTCATTCGATTCGATCGTCAGATCGAGAACTGGCTCGGCTTTCCGGCGTCGAGTTGGCGCGATCTCGACGACTGGGTCGATCGCATGCATCCAGAGGATCGGCTGGCGGTGACCCCGCGTTTGATTACGCGCGCCAACCGAGGGCAAAGAGACAGCGGCGACTTCCGCGCCTTGACCAGCGACGGCAAGGTTACTTGGCTACATTATGATGCCGAACCGGTCCAACGGGATGGCGCGACCATTCTGATCAAAGGCCGGCTATCGCGCACGAACGCGCCAAATCCGACCTCATCCGCCGAAATAAAATCCATCCTGCCTGAAACGGCGCAAGACTTCGCCCGCACCATCGGCCACGACCTGAAATCGCCGCTGAGCGCGATCAACGGCTATGCCGACCTGTTGCGTTTGAGCGCCGCGGAAAAACTGGATCAGCGGGAGCAATCCTATCTGGCGGCCGTCACGGAAGGCAGCGCGCGGCTGATCCATTTCGTCGAGGATCTGGTGACCCTGGCACGATCTGACGCCGACAAGAGAGTACCGGTGCCGGTCGACTTGAACGCCGCCCTCGGCAGCGCGTTGCAGCATCTCGCGCTCGAGATAGCCCGCGCCGGTGCCCGTGTACGGGCGGGCACGCTGCCGACCGTCAAGGCAGAAATGGCGCCCATGGTGCGCCTGCTGCAGAATATCGTTCAGAACGCCGTCAAATACCGGGCGCCGGACCGTCCACCGGTCATCGAAATCACGGCCAGGCCCGGCAGCGGTGCTATTTGGCAAATCTCCATCGCCGACAACGGGCGCGGTATCGCGCCGAGAGATTTGGACCGAGTCTTCGAAATCTTTACCCGTCCCGGTCCCGTTGCCGGCATCGACGGCAATGGTGTTGGCCTCGCCAGTTGCCGCAAGATCGCGGCGGACTACGGCGGCAAGCTATGGGTGGAAAGCCGTCTCGGCGAAGGCAGTGTCTTCCACCTCGAACTACCCGCCGCCGAGTAGGTCCTTTTAGGCGCGCGGCCAAACCCGCGGAAACATCTCGCACGTCATCGGATCGCCGGGGACCAACCCATGGCCCTCCAGCGGCGGCGAAATCTTGCCCGGCCGGCTGGCATAGCGGGCATCCTCCCCAAGCCAGCGCGTGGCATAGGCCCGGCGCCGTCGTTTATTCTCCGGATTGCCGGGTGCGCCATGGACAACCAGGGAGTGGAAGACGATGCAATCGCCCGGCTCCATCTCCCAGGTCAGGATTTCGTGGCTGCCTCGTTCGGCCTCGATATCGGGCATGTCGGTGAAGCCGTCATCCGCGGTCAGGACCGTGTTGTCCGTGTTGAAGTATTTCGGCCGGAAGCGTTTGCCCCAACGGTGGGAGCCGGCGATCACCTCCAGACTGATCGCCCGCGGCACCGGGTCCAGCGGCAACCAGATCGACGCCACCATGTCGCCGTCCACCGGATAATAGGGCTGATCGTGATGCCAGGGCGACGGCGCTTCCGTCCCCGGCTCCTTGACCAGCAAATGGTCGTGATAGAAGGCGACCGTCGAACTGCCCATAAACTGGGCCATCATCTCCGCCGCCGGCGACTCGTAAACGAAAGCCCGCGCCTCCGGCCAGCGCTGCCATAGTTGGAAGTCGACGAAGAACTCCCCGGGCTCCCCCTCCGGCGTGTTGTGCCGGACCATGGGGCCGGGCTCCGCCTTGTCCTTTTCCACGGCTTGACGCAGGCCTTCGATCCAGTGCTCTTCGAAAGCGCCGTGCAGGCAGACGGCGCCGTCCCGGCGATAGGCGTCGATATCCGCGTCCCGAACGACGGTCATGGGCTCACTCCTCCTCGGTTTTCAGGACGCCGCGGCGAATCTGATCCTGTTCTCATGGATTCGAACAGAGCCTTGAAATTGCCTTCGCCGAAGCCTTGATTGCCTTTGCGCTGGATCATCTCGAAAAAGATCGGGCCGATCAAGTTCTCTGTGAAGATCTGCAACAGCAGACCGCCGCCCTGACTCGAGCCCGCCGTCGATCAGGATATGGTTCTCCCTGAGCGCGGCCAAATCCTCGCCGTGGTCCGGCAACCGGGCATCGGACCGCTTCGTAATAGGTCTCCGGCGTCGCGAGGAAGGGCACGCCGTCGGCCCGCATCACTTTCACCGAGCCGTAGATGTCGTCGCTACCGAGGGCGACATGCTGGATGCCTTCGCCGTGATAGGCCTGAAGATATTCCTGAATCTGCGACTTATCGTCGGTGGATTCGTTGATCGGAATGCGGATCTTGCCGCAGGGGCTGGTCATCGCCTTGGACTTCAGGCCGGTCAGCTGCCCCTCGATATCGAAGAAGCGGACCTCGCGGAAATTGAACAGACGTTGGTAGAAGTCCGCCCACTCGTCCATGCGGCCGCGATGCACGTTATGGGTCAGGGTGATCGATATAGGTCAAGCCGGCGCCGGCCGGATGCCGTTCCTCCTCCTTCCATCGGCACGAAGTCCACGTCGTAGATCGAGCCTCGGTCGCCATATAGCGGTCGACCAGATAAATCAGACTGTCGCCGATACCTTTAATGGCCGGAATGTTCAGCTCCATGGCCCCCACCTGATTGGGATAGTCCCAGGCACCATTGGCCAACAGCTGCTTATGCGCCGCCGCCTGCATCGGCGACACGGAAGGCGATGGCGCAGATGCTGGGCCCGTGCAGGCGGGCGAAGCTTTGGCCGAAGCTGCCCTCCTCCGCATTGATGATGAAATTGATGTCGCCCTGACGGAACAGGGTCACGTCCTTGGAGCGATGCTTGGAAATCGCCCGGAAGCCCATGCGGCGGAACAGGTCGGCCAGGGCGGCCGGGTCGGGCGCGGCGAATTCCACGAATTCGAACCCGTTGGTGCCCAGGGGATTGTCCCAAAGATCGCCGTCTTGGCTGAAATCGGGTTGTTTGACGTCGGATTGGATGGCTGGTGCGGTCATGTTGGTCTCTCCCGCGTCGCGTGCTGAATTAAGCGCCCGACGGGATCGGACGCGGCGGTGTTGAATTCAGCGGAAGCGTGGCGAGCCGCGCGAGAGGCCGCGGTCGGACAGGGCAAGAAACTGCCCAATCACACCAAAATCTGCAAAGGCTGGCGCGTCCCGGTCGGTCATGGCGGCTCCGTCTCGAGGCGCGCATTATAGTTGCAAACGCAACGAATTGCAACGGCTCAGGCGAAGCCCTCGACGCGCTCCAGGCCGAACGGCTTGAGGACAATCCGGCGCCTGGCCGTCGGCGATGGTGTCAGCGATCAGGCGGCCGAGAGCGGGAGCGAGGGTGACGCCACTATGGGTGGCCAGCACGTAAAGCCCGCGCGCGCCAGGCAGCGGACCGGCCAGGCTGACCCCATTCCGCCGGATAGGGGCGCACGCCGATGGCGAGCCGGCTGTTTTCCAGCACCGCGTCGTCGAGACTTTCGGGCAGCCAGCGCCGGGCCCGGCGCAGCAGTTCCAGGCCGGCGGCGCGCAAGGCGTTGTCCGCCGCCCCTTCCTCGATCATGCCGTCCGTATGATCGCTGCCGAGCTTCAGGGCCACCGCTCGGGTCGGGCAGCATATTGCACTTCCGGCCCGCTGCCGAAATAGATCACGTGGCGCAGGCGCCGGTAAGGTGACTGGTCGGGCGTCGTCAACAGCAGGCCCGGCACCCGGCGCAGCGGGAAGCGGGCTGCGGCATAGCCGTCGTAACCGGGTCAGTTCGCTCAGCACCGCCGGCGTGTCGTGGACCGCAGGCCAGCAGGACCGCAGACCCCGCCAGGTCGCCGGCGTCGGTGGTCAGGCCGATGACCCGCCCCCTCCTCATCCGCGATCAATGCGCGGGCCGTACAATCTTCCAGGATCTCGCCGCCTTCGGCCCGGAAGGCGTCGGCCAGGCGCCCGACGAAATGGGGCGCGTCCAGGCGCAGATCGCCGGGCGCGTAGAGCGCCTCGGCCTCCGCCGGCAGCGTCAGATGCGGTTCCAGCGCCGCCAATTCCCGGTGCCCCAACCAGGCAACCGGATAGTCGAGCCCGTGCAGCGCCTCATATTGTTGGCGCGCCGCGGCGTGGCCATCGTCGCCGGCCAGCACCACGTTCAGATAGCCGGTCGGGACGATGCCCCAGGGCCTCCTCCCCGAACTCCCGCGCCAGATCGTTATAGCCGGCGAGGCCCAGGGCGTTGAGCCGGTGATAGGCGCCGTCGGCCCATTTCGAGGTGCCGTTGATCCAGGCGAAGCTGGACCCGGTGGTGCCCTGCGCCAACCGCCCCCGCTCCACCACAGCGCCACCCGCTGGCCGCGCCGGGCCGAGAAAGAACGCGCATCGCCAACCCCCTAGCGCCCCGCCGCCGACCACGATGCTGTCATATGTCTTGTCCATCATGGACCGGAGCAAAGCAGACCGGGGCGCCGTCCGCAAGCCGGCCGTATGTCATTTTTCCATCTTCTTGGAAGGAACCACAGATGAACACCGAGGAACACCGATGCGGGGCGGGTGCTTCGGTCCCCAATCGGTGTTTGTCTGTGTTGTCTAATCGCATGCTGTTTTGTCAAGCTCTCCTGGCCATTAGTCTCCACCGCCGGTGAAGTGTTGTCTTCGTGGGTCGACATGGTTGTCGCCGCATCATGGTGGTCGCTTGGTGAAGGTGTCTCCATGTTCATCACGCCGTATCCGGTGCGTTTGGCAACGGTCGGCAACACAGATAGCGAGATCACCTTGCACCGCGCTCCCGGCGGGGAGCCTTCGGGGCCTTTGCGATGCTTGGGCCCGTTACGGAAGTTGTTTTCTAAGCCGCGTCCTCCTTGCCTTGCCATCTGAAGGACTTCGCCAGTGACCAGCATGCGGTGCAGGATCACCGCCAGCTTGCGCGCCACCGCGACCCGCGCTTTCTTCATGCCGGCACGCTTCGCCAGTTTCAGACCCCAGGCTTTTGAGATGGCACCCAGCGTCCCAGGCGCGAGAGGATCACCGTCGCGGCCCTCGAACAGGTGGCCCCTGAGCAGCCGGTCGCCGCGCCGGGAGATCCGGCCGACATAGTCGACCCTCGCCCGATTGATGGCGCCTCGGCGTCAGGCCGAGATAGGCGCCGACCGCATCGGAGCGGGGAGAACCGGCTTGGATCGTCGATCACCGCGAGATAACTTTGCGCCACCACCAGGCCGACCCCGGGGGCGCTGATCAGCAGGCGGCAACGCGGGTCTTGGGCGGCTTGCCGCGACAACAGGCGGTCCAGCCGCTTCAGTTGCTCGTCACAGGCCTGACGTAGCGCCAGCAGCGGCAGGACGATCTCCCCCAAGCTCGGGCGCTCGTCCAGCAGTTCTCCGGACCCGCCCGGCGAAACGAGCGCCGCCGGCTTTGCCGACCTTTAAGCCGAAGACCTTCAAAAGGCCCCGGATCTGATTGCCGAGATCGCGGCGGGTCCGCACCACGGCGTCCCCGCGCCACCACCAAACTGCGCCGCTCATGACTCGTCAGATCCTTCACCCGAACCTCGCGGGTACCAGCCGATGCGGGCGATCTGCGCCAGACCCGCCGCGTCGAGCGCATCCGTCTTGTTCAAATACGCAGGGGACAGTACATTCTTTGCATGACGGGCGTCGATGCAGACCGCCGGCCAAACCGCGCTCGCGCAACCCGTGCCACAGCCAGGGCGACAAGCAACCCGCTCTCAAAGACGACCCGCTCTATGACGCCGGCAAATCTCTCACAGCGCCCGGGCAATCGCATCAGGGCAGCTCCGCGCCTTGCCCCCGCCAAAACGGTCTCCCCACTCCCGTCCATCACACACAAATGCTGGTCTCTTCCAACGAAACGTCCAATCCGACATAATTCAACATGGTCATTCTCCTTCTTTGCCTAACAGAGCGAATTGCAAACAAACTCAGTTTAGGCCGGAGAATGACCAACTGCGATTACCCCATGTGCATCTGTGGTTCGCTTCCACCCGATCCCCATCACCCCCGCCCATAGCGCAGCAACCTACCCCGTCATACCGGCCTTGAGCCGGTATCTTTTCGAAACAGGGGCACGGCGTTCGAAAAGATCCCGGATCGCGCTGCGCTTGTCCGGGATGACCGTGGTTGTCGACGACGGCGGGCCGCCTGCTCCTCCGGCAGTGGAGCGGGCGACCCACCTCCGTCATCCCGGCCGTAGCACAACAGCCCACCCTGTCATCCCGGCCGGAGCGGAGCGGAGAGCCGGGATCGTCAAGGGCTCGGTGTTCGCGAAGATCCCGGATATCGCTAAAGCGATTCCGGGATGACGGACCTGGGGAACGACCGCGGGCCGCCTACTCCTCCGGCGGTGGGGTGGCGCCGGCTTGGGCGGGTGATGATGCCGTATTGGTCGGGCTGGCTGGTGTTCGGCGAAGTTGAAGACCGTGGACTTGTAGTGGCTGCAGGCGTCCAGGTCGCAATCGGCGACCACCAGCTCGTCTTCCAGCGTGCGGCCTTGCGCCACGATCTCCCCCGGTCGGCGCCACAATGAGCGTGCCGCCCATCATGTCGCAGCCTTCCTCCCGCCCCGCCTTGGCGACGCCGATCACCCAGGTGGCGTTCTGATAGGCGCCGGACTGCATGGAGAGATTGTTGTGCAGGCCGGCCAGATGGGTCGGCTCGAACCCCCAGGGCGGCTCCCGTCGCCGGCGTGTTGTAGCCGAGCATGATCATCTCCACCCCCTGCAGGCCCCATGACCCGATAGGTCTCCGGCCAGCGGCGGTCGTTGCAGATGCACAATGCCCATGACCCCCGCCCATGGTGCGCCAGACCGGGAAGCCGAGATCGCCGACGTCGAAATAGGCCTTTTCCAGATGCTGCCACTTGCGCTCCGGCTTGTGGTCCCGCATGGCCGGGTAGATGGACCTTGCGATACTTGCCGACGATGGCGCCGGTTTGGTCGACCAGGATGCAGGTGTTGTAGCGCTTGGTCCCCGCCGTCCTCTCCCACCGGTCGCGCACCCATCCTCCGCATAGCCGAGGCAGAAGCCGATGCCTGTAGTCCGCCGCCTTGTCGAACAGCGCCTGGGTCTCCTGGCCCCGGCATCTCCCGCTCGAAAGAAGTCGTCGATCCGATCCTGATCCTCGAAGTGCCAGCGCGGAAAGAACGTGGTCAGCGCCAGCTCCGGAAACACCACCAAACCCACACCCCTTCTCCCGCGCCTTCTCCAGCAACCCGATCAGCCGATCGACGACCTCGGCCCGCGTCTCGTCCAACGAGATCGGCCCCAACTGCGCCGCGCCGACGGTGATGATGCGATTGGAGGGGGTGGTGGGCATTGTGCTTGGCCTCCGGACGAGTGAGGGAGGCCGGTATTATGGCTTGAAATCCGGTCCCGGCGAAAGCTTGTCTGTAGCCGCTATCCAAGCCGGCCAGTTGATATCGCGGCTGTCGAGCACTGTTAGACTTTCCAAGTCCTCCAATCGATCCATAAAGACCACCAGATTGCTGCACGGCCAGCGCAGGCTCGGCACGATCAGGCCTTCGAAATCGAGAAAGTGGGCGGCGGCGGAGATTTCCTGACTGCGGGCAAAATCGTTACGCCGCATGGTCGCCTCGCTCAAACCCAGGCCGTCGAGATCGCCTGGTCCGTCGATCCTCAAGAGCCGGCTGGCCGTGATCGATAGCCGATGGATACGCACGATCTGGGAGGAGAAAACCGGTGCCTTCGAGAGATGAAAATAAATCTCGGCCAACGCGCCGTTCTCATTCGAAGCTGGTATAGAGCGCGGGATAGGCATTGGCCGGATGCCAGCGCCCGCGTCCCGTCCCGCCGATGGTGGGATCGCGGCCGGCCCAGGTGACCCGCCACAATTCGCCCACAAAATCAACGGGTACCCTAGCCTCAATTCTGTCCAAAAGATCGGGATCGTGAGCCTTTGGCATTGGACCAACTTAGACGTAACTCAGGTCAGACAGACCTTCAATAGCTTCCAAAACTTGCTCTGTCTGACCACTGTTAATCAAGTCTATAGCGCGCTGCCCACCTAACAATTCGTTTCTTGAATTCAGCCAAATCCTCACTTCACCCGGGCCATAGAACTCTGAAAGTCGATCTACTACGTAACGCAAATCCGATAACAGGAGTTGTTTGTTCGGTTGAGGCCAATGGCTGCCCGAAGACCATCTTGTGACTGTAGCTTTTGAAACCTGTGCTATGTTCGCAACATCGACACCCTTCAAACCACCCCTTTCTCTTAGGTCTTCAATAGTTTTTGATACTGCATTCATGATAATCCCCCTTTAGACTCAGCTGCAGCTGTCGCACTACTTCTTTTTATTGGACTAATTGCTCGAGAAATATTGTGGCTGGTGTCTAATAATTCGTCATAAACACTCCTTAGATCATCTAATTTCCGGCTTTGTTTGCGGAATTTCACGCCTAATTCTTCAGGGAGGTTTAATTTACACGCTCTTCTTGCCGTTCTATCTGCTTCTGCAATTTGCTTAGACAAAAAATATTCTGGTCGACGCAAATCCGGAATACCTTCGAGAATGGAAACTCTGTCTGTGACCTGATTGAAATAATGTCTTTTCCAATTGCTGATCATATCTTCCCATCCGCCCGGACAACAACCAGTGTTTCGGCATCCCAAAAGCGTCTTTGCACTTCTAATCTTAAACAGCTCATTTGCTTGAGATTCGTTCAAGTAGCCGTCGATATTGGCAAAGAAAACGCGTTTTTGCCCACTGAATCCTGACTTCTTTGGTTTTTCCAAATGCCATTTCGGATAGAATCTTTCGTTGATACCCACGCCGTGACAAAACCCTGAAATAGCACCAAACGCGGCCATTCCTAGTGCTGGCAACCCTCCAAAGCAATCGGCAATAACTGGTGAGTCCGAACTATGGAGGTCTCGAGCTGCATACAAAAACTTCTTCATGCCAGCAGCCGACTTGTCTGAACCAAAGTTTCCTATTCGAAGCCAAATATTGTCGTGTTCAACATCACAAATTCGATTGATTAATTCGTTTCTGATGCTCCTATCTAAAAACTGTTGGTATGTCAGCAAAACGGCATAATCTATCCCAATGTGACGACCGCCGCGTAAATCCAGTTCTTGCCTAAGGCACCGAGCAAGATCGAAATTCAAAGAAAACCAGGGGTCTTTAACTCCATCCAATATCATTCTTGTCGGCGCAAGAACTGCATCAAAATTTTGTTCAATCGCGAACTCAGCAATTTTGATTGCAAGTTCTCTCTGCTTAGCAGCCTCAGGCAGGAGCGGCCCATCACCGTCTCTTGCCCAGGGCAAATCTCTCGCCGACGAAATCCAACCGGAGGTCGAAGATAGTTCCGCAACCCGCGTGTCCAAAATGGTTTCGCATCCGGCCTGTCTTAAACTGTCGAGAAGGTCACTTTGAAGGTGACAATGCGCAGCATCCACTACAACCCTCGCAAACGCAAAGTTGCCCGACGCTTGCAAAACTTCAATCTGCCGATAACCGGAATATCCAATACGTAGGTAGTGTCCAATCTCTGTCGACGGATGCAGCTGATGAATTACTGCTGTCATATCTAATCTCCTTGATATCTACATAAACGTTTCATGATCTTAAATCAAGAAACTTTTTTGAGCCGTTAGCCCGTCGGCCAGAAAGATATAGGAATTTATTTCTATTTTTTTAGATCAAAAGGCGAATACCTGAGAATCGCTCTATCAAATAACCCGACCAGACGTTGCGCCTACAACTCAACATTCATGGTTAGTTCGTAATCTAATCGACAAAACTGTAACCTAATGAATGAAACTCAACTGTCTGAGTTGGTGTTTATAAGGAGTTCCACCATGCTCAAACTCACCTTCTGCCTGCGCCGTTTGCCCCATCTTTCCCTGGAGGAATTCCACCGCTATTGGCGCGAAGAACACGGGCCGCTGATGGAAAAGCACCGCGCGGCGCTGGGGTATGTGTATTATGCGCAGGTGCATCGGGTGGCGGACGAACTGGGGGACGCGGTGGCGGCGGCGCGTGGGGGGCCGGCGCCCTATGACGGGATTGTCGAGGTCGGGTGAGCATAAGGACCGAGCGTCCGGCCGGCGGGGCAAGCCGCCGTTATAACGCAAACCGGGGCCGGGCCGGAAAGCGGGGCCGTCCGCAATTGCGGCCGGGCCGGAACAAGTTCCATTGCCATCCGCCATACAGTATATTGCCACGGATTCGGTTAATTGAAATTGGAAACAATCCATGTTGACGGGTGCGATTAAGGACACCCAGAGCGTCGACGAAAACTGGCGGCCGAACGCGCCGCTGATCGACGGGCTGGAAATTCGGGAAGTAAAGAATATCGTTACCGGCAACGGCATAACGACGGAGCTGTTTCGCGCGGAATGGCCGGAATTTCAAAAGCCCGTGCGCCATATCCTTTACGTGACCTTCCGGCCGGGCGTGATTTCCGCCTGGCATTGCCACGAACATCATCTGGACGCGCTGTTCGTGGTGCAAGGGTCGATCAAGGCGGCCGTATTCGACGATCGGGAAGGTTCGCCGACCCGAGGCATGGTCAATAAATTTCACTTGAGCCGCGCGCGTCCGACATTGATGGTTCTGCCGCCATTGGTCTGGCACGGCTTCCAGAACATGGAGCAGACGGAAAGTTCTTTCGTCGGCTATTTCGACCAACCCTACGATTACGAGAATCCGGATGAATGGCGGGTGCCGGCGGAGCATCCGCATATTCCCTTCAGCTTCGAACGAACCTAATGAGCTTCGGCAGCGACTTTACCTTCACCCTGATGAACAACAATCTGGATTGGGTCCGCGCCGGCGATGCCGCCGGCGTGACGCGCATCGGGCTCGATCTCGAATGTTTGAACAAACTCGACCGGCAGGGCCATGTCGGCGACGTGATGATTTCGAACCATCGGATGTCGGAATTGCCCGCGGTGCGGTCGGCGCTTCGACAGGCCGCGCTGTTCGCGCGCACCGATCCCATCCATCCGGGCTCGGCCGAGCAGATCGAACGCTTGATCGGCGAGGGCGTCGACGTCCTGATGCTGCCGATGTTCCGCCATGGCGACGAAGTCAGAACTTTTGTCGATTTGGTCGACGGACGGGCGCGGACGGTACTGTTGGCCGAAACCGCCGCCGCGCTGTTCCGAATTGCCGAAGTCACGGCGATCCCCGGCGTCGACGAAATCCATGTCGGCCTCAACGATTTGCGGCTGGAAACGAAAATCCCCAATCATTTCGAAATCGTCGTTTCCTGCCTAATGGAAAAAGCGTCCGAAGTCGTCCGCGCGGCCGGCGTCGATTTCGGTTTCGGCGGTGTCGCCCGGGTTGACGACGATCGCTTGCCGGTGCCGCCGGATTTGGTCATTGCGCAATATCCCCGGCTCAAGGGACAAGCGGCGTTGCTGACCCGTGCGTTCCTACCGCCAAAGCCGGATCCGGAGGTGTTTTCATCCGCAATCGACAAGGCACGGGCGCGATTGGATTACTGGGCCGCACAAAGCGCCGCGTCGCTTGAACGACAACGTCAAAGCCTAGCCGGTGCGGTAAGCACGGTCGCGCTCTAAACACCATCGACCCGACGCTCGACAGGCAGGTTTCGACGAATCGAACGATAACACCGCTGAAGGTCCCGGGACCCGATCGAGGTAACATCCACCGGGAAACCAAGAAAGGTTACATCTATGTCAACCGCGAGTTCCGAACCGGCCGTGTCCGTCATCATGCCGTGCTATCAGCAGGAGACGTATGTGGGCGAGGCGGTTCGAGCCATCCTCGCCCAGGACTATCGGCCGCTCGAAATCGTGATTTCGGACGATGCGTCAACCGACAACACGATGCACGTGATCAAGGACATCTTGGACAAATATCAGGGGCCGCACCGGGTCGTCTTATGCGCGCAACCAAGAAATCAAGGCACCGAACACTATAACAATCTGCGGAAGATGGCGAAGGGCGAAATTCTGGTGATCGCCCACGGCGACGACATATCATATCCCCATCGGGTACGGCGCATGGTCGATGCATTGCAAACGTCCGGCGCGTCACTGGCGACCTCAAACGCCGACGTGATTTCCGCGTCCGGAAAAATTGCGGGAGCGTTGATTTCAGCCGACCATAGCGGCAAGTTGCCGCGGGAATTCCTAACGCCGCGGGTCTACACGACCGGGCTGCTGGCCGCCACCATGGCCCTGCGCCGGGAGCTGCTGGACGATTTCCCGCCGTTCAGGAACTTGGATATGTGGCTGTTGGTGGATCACGTGTTGTCGTTTCGCGCGGCGTTGATGAACGGCGTGTATTATTTGAACGAATGTCTTCTGTCGTACCGTGACCACAAGAATACCAGCACAAACTCGCTGTATTTCGCCCAAAAGAGCGATCCCGAATTCATGTATTTCGATTTGTCCCGTCGGATCGGCTCGTTAAGCTATCGCCTGACGGAATTGGGAGACTGGCGCCGAAAACATCCTGGAGACGGCGAGCTCGCGGTAATCGAGAAAGACATTCTCGATTTGTTGCATGAATACTTGGCTCAGTGGCGTCACCATCGCAATATGTTTTTGAGCCAGCGCAAGAAAGAGGCCTGGTTAACGAAAGAAGAGCAGCTTGAGTTATCGAAGCTGCGACGCGGTTGACATATTGTCGCGATAGGCTCGCGTAGCAGGGTATACCAACGGCAATCGCGATATCGCCTTAAAACACAAAAAACAGGTGGAACCATGCTCAAACTCACCTTCTGCTTACGCCGCCTACCCCATCTCTCCCTGGAAGAATTCCACCGCTATTGGCGCGAAGAACACGGGCCGTTGATGGAGAGGCACAAGCACGCGCTGGGGTATGTGCATTATGCGCAGGTGCATCGGGTGGCGGACGAACTGGGCGATGCGGTGGCGGCGGCGCGTGGGGGGCCGGTGCCTTATGACGGGATCGTCGAGGCCTGGTGGGCCAGCCGCGAGGATTTCGAGCGCGCCATGACCAGCCCCGAAGGCCGCGCCGCCGGCAAAGAACTGCTGGCAGACGAAAAAAACTTCATCGACCTCGCCAACTCCCCCATCTGGCTCGGCCAAGACCGCTTCCGCGTCGACGCCGAAGATTGAGCCAGCGGACGTGGGAAAGAAGCCACGGATGAACACCGATCAACACGGATATGCGCCGCTCGGCCCCCAACACCGCCTCCCGCTGCGCGCCCCACGCCACCGCCGCCGGCACTCCCCCGACAGTGTATCCGCGCACTCAATTTCATCTATGTCCATCTGTGTTGTCTAATCGCATGCTGTTTTGTCAAGCTCTCCTGGCCATTAGTCTCCACCGCCGGTGAAGTGTTGTCTTCGTGGTCGACATGGTTGTCGCCGCATCATGGTGGTCGCTTGGTGAAGGTGTCTCCATGTTCATCACGCCGTATCCGGTGCGTTTGGCAACGGTCGGCAACACAGATAGCGAGATCACCTTGCACCGCGCTCCCGGCGGGGAGCCTTCGGGGCCTTTGCGATGCTTGGGCCCGTTACGGAAGTTGTTTTCTAAGCCGCGTCCTCCTTGCCTTGCCATCTGAAGGCTTCGCCAGTGACCAGCATGCGGTGCAGGATCACCGCCAGCTTGCGCGCCACCGCGACCCGCGCTTTCTTCATGCCGGCACGCTTCGCCAGTTTCAGACCCCAGGCTTTGAGATGGCACCAGCGTCCCAGGCGCGAGAGGATCACCGTCGCGGCCTCGAACAGGTGGCCCCTGAGCAGCCGGTCGCCGCGCCGGGAGATCCGGCCGACATAGTCGACCTCGCCCGATTGATGGCGCCTCGGCGTCAGGCCGAGATAGGCGCCGACCGCATCGGAGCGGGAGAACCGGCTTGGATCGTCGATCACCGCGAGATAACTTTGCGCCACCACCAGGCCGACCCCGGGGGCGCTGATCAGCAGGCGGCAACGCGGGTCTTGGGCGGCTTGCCGCGACAACAGGCGGTCCAGCCGCTTCAGTTGCTCGTCACAGGCCTGACGTAGCGCCAGCAGCGGCAGGACGATCTCCCCCAAGCTCGGGCGCTCGTCCAGCAGTTCCCGGACCCGCCCGGCGAAACGAGCGCCGCCGGCTTTGCCGACCTTTAAGCCGAAGACCTTCAAAAGGCCCCGGATCTGATTGCCGAGATCGCGGCGGGTCCGCACCACGGCGTCCCGCGCCACCACCAAACTGCGCCGCTCATGACTCGTCAGATCCTTCACCCGAACCTCGCGGTACCAGCCGATGCGGGCGATCTGCGCCAGACCCGCCGCGTCGAGCGCATCCGTCTTGTTCAAACGCAGGGACAGTACATTCTTTGCATGACGGGCGTCGATGCAGACCGCCGGCAAACCGCGCTCGCGCAACCCGTGCCACAGCCAGGGCGACAAGCAACCGCTCTCAAAGACGACCCGCTCTATGACGCCGGCAAATCTCTCAAGCGCCCGGGCAATCGCATCAGGGCAGCTCCGCGCCTTGCCCCGCCAAACGGTCTCCCCACTCCCGTCCATCACACAAATGCTGGTCTCTTCCAACGAAACGTCCAATCCGACATAATTCAACATGGTCATTCTCCTTCTTTGCCTAACAGAGCGAATTGCAAACAAACTCAGTTTAGGCCGGAGAATGACCAACTGCGATTACCCCATGTGCATCGGTGGCTTATTCAGTCATATCAAAAGTTAAATCCAGCTTTAAAATTTGTACTCTCGCTCCGCTTGCCGATTGTGCTCGCGGCCATATCAATGGGATGCAGGGTGACTGGAGACAGCGCCGGCGCCGACCGCCTCTCCTCCCGCATCTCTGTCGCCGTCAATTCCGCCAAAGCGCAACCGCGCATCCGCGCATCCGCGCATCCAATTTCATCTGTGTTGAACGGTGTTCATCTGTGGTCGGCTTAGATGATTTTAAAGTGAAGTTTAACTTAATATAGGAAATTTTCCAATCCGTCTTGTCGACATTGGTCGCGACCATTGTGATGGGATATGGGGCGGTCGGGGACGGCGCCGGGGCGCGCGAGGCGACAGCGGCTGACCCGACGTCGGCATAGACGGCTACGATACTTGAATAATCCCCGCCTGTTCAGGGTAACACCGGGAAAAACTTGTTTATCGCATCCGCACTCGATAACTGAAAAACAACTCTTGATAGCCTGGATTATGGTGACCGATGATCAAACTTCGTTGCGCCAGAGTTTCCTGATAAAGCATTGCACCGGTCGCCGCATCGATCAGGCCGTAACCGGCAATGCTGCTGTCGGCTGTCGCTACATTGCGGAAATTGTAGGGCCAGACGCCGCCGATCTGGAAGTAGAGCGCTTTGCGTCCCTCGAATTCGGTCGTCCCCCGATAGCGCCAGCGCATAACCATCTTGAACTGCGTCCTGGCTTCGAAAACCTGATTGTGGCTGACCCCGCTCTCCGGAAACCGGAGCGGTGAAAACATCCCATGTTGGCTGCCCAAGGGCCGGCGTTGCCCATCGGACGCAACAGCCTCCGCCTTGGCAATGTCGCCGAAGGGGGTGACGAGGTAGCTTGCGAGCGTGGTTCTAAAGCTGTTTGCGTCGCCGCCGGAACAACGTGCGCGCGCATTGTCGAGAGTCGTGTCTAAGTTCTATCTTGTCGCCCTGCTGCAGTTGACGGTAAGAGCCCCCGCAGCGGCCCGATTTTCGCTGATCGCTCCCGTCTTTCCGCGTTAAAATTCGGATCTCGACGAAAGTCTCTCCGCCGGAAAAGGGTCGGTAAGTGACTTTTTGCGGACTGGCGGTCGGCGTGACTTTGCCGGCGTAGTTCGTTTTCTCCGTCCATTTGATGGACTCGGCTGTCGTCTGGCAGGCGGAGACGCCGCCGGCGACGAGTAACATCAGACCTATTCTCGCTAAAATTCCGGTTGTGAAATTGACATTGGGCAACGAAACAAACGTATTCTGCATAAATTGAACCTGAAAATTCGCGCGGCGTTCCGCATCCGCGCTTGCTTTACGATTAATGCCGACACGGTATGCAATAATGTCGCGGAATGAAAGGCCGGAATCGGTGGGCCGCCAGGCGCGCTGGGGTCGGGATTCGGTGCGTATCCGCGTGTATCTTCGGTTCCCAACAATGTCGCCGCTATGCCGGATAGACGCTGGCAGGTTTTCCGGCTTGACGGTCTTTAGCGGTTCTCCCGCCCCGTCCTGCATCCACCATTGTCGCTTCCTCGCCTTTTCGTTATCTTCGCCGGCATTCAACGGATGGGTATTTATGTCTCTTCTCGGTCGAAAAACTCCGGACACCGCGGCGGCCGCTGCCGAGGCAACCGGCGTGTTGCCGGCGCAGGCGTTGCAGGCGCTGGTGTCGGAAGGCACGATCCTGGCCGACGCGCCGCTGGTGGAGGGTCAGATACAGCCGGCCAGCATCGACCTGCGCCTTGGGCCCCGCGCCTATCGGGTGCGGGCGAGCTTCCTGCCCGGCGCCAAGGCCACGGTGGGCGAGAAGATCGACGCCTATCAGATGCATGCGATCGACCTGAGCCAGGGCGCGGTGCTGGAGCGGGGCTGCGTCTATATCGTGCCGCTGATGGAGGCGCTGGACCTGCCAGACCGGCTGACCGGCATGGCCAATCCGAAAAGCTCCACCGGGCGGCTGGATATCT
The DNA here is from genome assembly GCA_965216645.1 of Alphaproteobacteria bacterium. Classification (GTDB taxonomy): domain Bacteria; phylum Pseudomonadota; class Alphaproteobacteria; genus CBDCGJ01. The sequence goes on from CBDCGJ010000017.1 coordinate 28,102, forward strand.
TCACCCGTCTGATCACCGATTACGCCACCGCCTTCGACCGGATCGACGCGGGCTATACCGGGCCGCTCTACGCCGAGATCGCGCCGCGCACCTTCTCCGTCCTGGCGCGCCAGGGCGACCGGTTGAGCCAGCTGCGCCTGCGCCGGGGCCGCAAGAGCTTCGGCGATCGGGAGACCCAGCGCCTGCATGACCGCATTCCCCTGGCCCAGACCGGCGACGGCGCGCCGGTGACCATCGCCGACGGCGTCGCCCTGACCATCGACCTGCACGGCGCCGACGAAAGCGGCCTGATCGGCTACCGCGCGCGCCACCACGCGCCGCTGATCGATCTCAGCCAGGTCGGCATCTATGAAGCGGACGATTATTGGGAGCCGATCTACCGCGGCCGCGGCGGGACGGACACGGATAGCGACACCCTGGTCCTAAACCCGGACGATTTCTATATCCTGGCGAGCCGGGAAGCGGTGACGATCCCGCCCGACCACGCCGCCGAAATGGTGCCCTACGATACGCTGGTCGGCGAATTCCGCGTCCACTATGCCGGCTTCTTCGATCCCGGCTTCGGCTATGCGGAGGCCGGCGGCAGCGGCACCCGCGCCGTGCTGGAAGTACGCAGCCACGACGTCCCCTTTCTGCTGGAACACGGCCAGACCATCGGCCGCCTGGTCTACGAACCGATGACGCAAGTGCCGGATCAGCTCTACGGCGTCGACATCGGCTCTAACTACCAACAGCAAACCCTGGCGCTGGCCAAGCAGTTCAAGCGCTGACCATCCAAGAAGCGCGAATGAATACGGACAATCGCAGTTGTAAAGGCGCACCCTCTTGATCGGTGTTTATCTGTGTCCATCTGTGGTTTATTGAACCAATCTAGATCGTCATTCCGGCCGGAGCGCCGGAATCTCTTGCCGAACGACACGCCTGTTTCGACGAGATCCCGGCTCAAGGCCGGAATGACATACCCTCTCCGTCATCCCGGCCGGAGTGCCGGGATCGTCACAGGCTCGGTGTCTGAAACGATCCTGGATATCGCTAAAGCGATTCCGGGATGACGAGAAAGGGAAAAACAGAACAGCGTTGATGACGAAAAGTGTTGATGGAGTCCTATATGACCGAGCCCGACGGCGAGATCGCCGCGCAATTGAACCTGCTGGAAGACGCCATCGCCCAGGCCAAGGCGGCCGGGGCCGATGCGGCGGACGCGTTGATGTATGAGAGCATCTCGCTCGAGGCCAGCTACCGCCTCGGTGCGCGGGAGGATCTGGAGCGGTCGGAATCGAAAAGCCTGGGCCTGCGCGTTTTCGTCGGCCAGCGGCAGGCGGCCGTCTCCTCCGACGATCTGTCGCTGGCGGCGGTGAAGGAGATGGCACCCCGCGCCGTGGCCATGGCAAAGGCGGCGCCGGAAGACCCCTATTGCGGCCTCGGCGATCCGGACCTGATGTGCCGGAACATCCGCGACCTCGACCTCTTCGACGACGGCGAGCCGGGGCCGGACGATCTGTACGACATGGCGCGGACGGCGGAGGAAGCGGCGCTTGCCGTCGACGGCGTCACCAATTCCGAAGGCGGCGGCGCCGGCTGGGGCCGGGTCGCCCTGGCCCTGGCGACTAGCGGCGGTTTCGCCGGCGGCTATCGCGGCTCCAGCCATAGCCTCTCCGCCTCCGTCCTCGCCGGCGAGGGCACGGGCATGGAGCGGGATTACGAATTCTCCTCCTGCCATCACGCGGAAGACCTGTGGGACGCGGCGCGCATCGGCCGGGCGGCGGGCGAGAAGGCGGTTGCCCGCCTGAACCCGCGCAAAGTCGAGACCCAGACGGCGCCGGTAATCTTCGATCCGCGGGTCTCACGCAGCCTGCTCGGGCATCTTGCGGGCGCGATCAACGGCGCCAGTGTCGCCCGCGGCACCAGCTTCCTGAAGGACAAGCTGGGTCAGGCGATCCTGCCGGCGGGCCTGAACGTGATCGACGATCCGCACCGGCCGCGCGGCCTCTCCTCCAAACCCTTCGATGGCGAAGGCGCGGAGAATAAACGCTGGGCGCTGGTGGAAGACGGGGTCTTGACCACCTGGCTGCTCGACACCGCGTCGGCCAAGCAATTGGGCCTGACCAGTACCGGCCACGCCTCCCGCGGCGTCGGCGGCCCGCCCTCCCCCTCGACCACCAATCTGTATCTCGAAGCGGGCGGCGACAGCCCGGAAGACCTGATCGCGGACATCAAGAGCGGCTTCTACGTCACCGAACTGATCGGCTTCGGCGTCAATCAGGTGACCGGCGACTACAGTCGAGGCGCCAGCGGCTTCTGGATCGAGAACGGGCAGAAAAGCTTCCCGGTCTCGGAACTGACCATCGCCAGCAATCTCGCCGACATGTTCGCGCGCCTGCGACCGGCCAGCGATCTCGAGTTCCGCTACGGCCACAACGCGCCGACGATCCGTATCGACGACATGGCGGTGGCCGGCGCGTGAGCGATTTCGAAACCGAGTTGGCGCTGTTGACCGCCGCCGCCCGCGACGCCGGGCCGGTGGCGATGAAGTATTTCAAGGGCAAAGTGAAGAGCTGGGACAAGGGCGACGACGACCCGGTCTCCGAAGCCGATCACGCCGTCAACGACGTGCTGCGCGACGCACTGACAGGCGCCAGGCCCGGCTACGGCTGGCTGTCCGAGGAGGACGACGACGACCGCGGCCGCCTGGACAAGGACCGGGTCTGGGTTGTCGACCCGATCGACGGCACCCGAAGCTTCCTCAAGAAAACGCCGGAGTTCACCATCTGCGCCGGTCTGGTGGAACATGGCCGGCCGGTCGCCGGCGTCGTCTATAATCCGGCCAAGGACGAGCTGTTCGAAGCCACGGCCGGGGGTGGCGCCCGCCTCAACGGCAAGGCCATCCAGGTCAATCACGACGCCGAACTCGACAGCGCCCGACTGTTGGCGGGCCGGAAGATCTTCGAGCGGGCCGGCTGGCGCAACATGCCGCGCAACGCCACCTACGCCTATGTCAATTCCATCGCCTATCGGATGATGATGGTCGCCTGCGGCCGCCACGACGGCTGCGTCTCCCTGGCGGAGAAGTCGGACTGGGATATCGCCGCCGCCGAGCTGATCGTGCTGGAAGCCGGCGGCGCCGTCACCACCAGCCGGCGCGAAGGTTTCCTCTACAATCGGCCAACACCTGTCCACCGCTCCCTCATCATCGCCCCGCCGCGGCTGCATGGGGAACTGCTGGACTTCATCGACGATATTCGTCCGGCGGGGAAAAACTGGTAAATTTAGCGTCGTTGTCTTTCAAACTGACAACTATGACCGGCCGCGTTCTTGCCTTGAACGGCTACCAATGAAGTTTAGTTGATTCTGAATGGCGGGAAACTGTACCGAAAGGGCGCGGCCGGCAACGTCTTCCGACCTGGCGGAAGCCACCGGAAGCGCGAATATCGCGCCATTTTCTGATCGAAACGTGTACGCTAAACCGTATCAAGTTTAACAGTTTTTTCACCACACTCCCCTAATTATAGCGTCGTTCACGCCCAATGTGCGTCTTTTCGACCGGCATTTTGGCGAAATTTTTATGAGTTAAGGAGACTTCATCGAAATGGCGACATGGATGGGAACCGCGCTGGCCAGCGGCGATGATAGCCGGGAAACGGCTCGGCAGGCGGCGCAGCAGGCAATGGACAAGATGGGGAACCGCGATCAACTGAAGCTCTGTATTGTCTATGCCAACGCGGATTACGATCTGAACGAAGTGGTCGGCGCGATCCGCGAATTGACCGGTGACGCGCCGCTGATCGGCTGTAGCAGCACCGGCGAATTTACCGATAACTCCGCCGCGACCGGGGCCGTCGTGGTCACCATGATCGCTTCCGACAAGTTCGAGGTGCGCCTCGGGTCGGCCAGCCAATACAATCAAGACATTAGGTTGGCGGTCAGCAAGGCGACATCCGGTTTCCTAGCCCGTACCGCCGACAAAGGTATCCGGGCCGGCTGGCGCGGCCGCACATTGCTGCTGTTCACGGACGGCCTGGCCGGCGCCGGAGAAGACCTGATCGACGAACTCATCACGCAAACCGGGATGCAATATCAGCTTTTCGGTGGCGCCGCGGCAGACAATGCGGAATTTCGCAGCACCTATGTGTTCCACGACGATCAGGTATTGACCGATTCCTTCGTGGTTGCCGAGATCCTGACCGCCGAACCATTTGCGATCGCCGCCGAACATGGCTGGCGTCCCCTAGATGGTCCCTATCGGGTCACCAGGGCCGAGGGCAAACATCTCTACGAACTGAACGGTCGACCGGCTTGGCAGGTCTACAAGGACTTCGCCGACCGGCACAATCTAACCATCGAAGAAGGCGGTGAAGCCGGGTTCCTGATGCGGTTTATCCTCGGTGTCGAGGTGGAGGATTCGGTCCGGCCGAAGCTGCGTGTTCCCCTCGGTCTCACCGCTGACGGCGTCCTGCTCTGCGCGGCCGAAATCTCCGAAGGCGAGGTGGTCTACATCATGTCGAGCGAAGACAATAGCGATATTGTCGCCAGCGGCCGCACGGCGTTGGATCGGGCCCGCCGGAACATAAACTCCGAAAAAGTCGCCGGCGCACTGGTTTTCGAATGCGTCGCCACCCGTTTGCATTTGGACAACCGTTTTGAGGAGCTGGCACGGCAAACGGCGGAAGCTGTCGAGCCAAGCGCGCTCATGGGCTGCGCGTGCTTCGGCCAATTGGCGCGGACCCACGACGAGTTCTCCGGCCAGGGCTGCGCCACCTCCCTCGTCTGTTTGATTCCCGCCTGATAAGGATCGCAATGCGCGAATTTACCCGCAAAGTAAATCTGCTGCGGGATTTGGACGCGCTCTCTTTCCGGGTTTTGGCGGAGGAGAGCGGCGGACAGTCGGAAGCCACGCAGTTGCTCGAGATCGTCTGCGACTTGTTACAAGTCGAAAGCGCCGGCCTCTTCATTTGGGACGAGGGTTTGTCGACCTGTTATCCGTTGGGTACGTTCGGTCCAGATAGCCAGCGATTGACCAAAGTCGTCGACTCCGTTAGCGGCACCCTTTGGTTTTGCCACGGGCAGCCGCGGACCGAAAATGAGTCCTTGCTTCTACCGCTTCATGCGAACGAACAACGGGTCGGGCTGTTGGCCACATCCGCGGTGGAGGTGGAGCCGGATTGTTTAAATCGGCTGGCGGAGTCGGTCGCAAACTTCGTCTTCTGCGTTGATTTCGCCCGCAATCAGCGCGCGTTGCGGAAAAAAAGCGACGATTTGAACCGCGTGAAAAACGCCTTGGAAAACAGTCTATCGGTCAATCTTTCGATCCAGGAAAAATTCGAAAATCTGGCCATCGATCTTCAGGCCGTCGCCGCGGAAGCCGAACGCGCGAACAACGCCAAATCCGAGTTTTTGACCTCGATGAGCCACGAGTTGCGCACGCCGCTAAACGCGGTTCTGGGGTTCAGCCAATTATTGGCCCAGCGTAGCGACGAGTACCAGGACCCGATATTGGATCAATCGGTCGATCACATCATCAATGCGGGCCGGCATCTGCTCGGCATGATCGAAAGCCTGCTCAATCTCACCGCCATCGAAAACGGTATTGCCGACTTGCGGATGGAACGCGTCATGGCGCGGTCGGTTCTACGCGACGCCCTATCCCAGATCCGGGATGTGGCGGCGGAGCGACGCGTCACGCTCGTCGACCAGGGCGCGGCGGAACTACCGATCAAGGTGGATCGGGAACGGCTCCGGCAAGTCCTGTTCAATCTGTTGTCCAACGCCATCAAATATAACCGGCTCGGCGGACGGGTCTTCTATGGCGCGCAATCGATCGGCGCCAACCGGCTACGCATCTACGTGCAAGACACGGGTACGGGTATCGAAGAGGAAGACCAATCCGGATTGTTCCGGCAGTTCAGCCGCGGCCGCAACGCAACCGCGGCCGGCGATGGCACAGGAATTGGTCTCTACCACGCCAAAATCCTGACCGAGGCCATGCATGGCAGTATCGGCTTCAACAGCGAGCCCGGCGTCGGCAGCACCTTTTACCTGGACTTCCCCGTCGACGCGGCATGACGGCCGACAGGTGCGCGTCGGGCGGCGCCCCCTTCATCCCATCAACAATATGACCGTGTCTTCGGGTCCCGGGTCGACCACGATATCGTCGTTGTCGACGAAGAACGTATCCGCGCCGGCACCGCCGACCAAGGTATTCAGTCCCGGACCGCCATGGATCGTTTCGTCGCCCTTGTTGCCGAAGACATGATCGTCGCCGGCATTGGCGAAGATGACATCGTTTCCCTGCCCGCCGAAGACGACATCGTTATGTTGGCCGGCATATATCGTGTCATGGTCCAAGTTGCCGTAAACAATATCGCCGGCAAGATTACCGTAGACGAGATCGGCGCCCAGACCGGCGAAAATCATATCCCCATCCTGCCCACCATAAAGGCGGTCGGCGCCGACATTGCCATAAATGATATCCGCGCCCTGATTGCCGTAGATGACGTCGTCGCCTTCATGGCCCCAAAGATTGTCGTGGCCGACCCTGCCGAACAGGTAGTCGTCGCCGCCATAGGCGAACATGGTTTCGTCGAAACCGGTGCCGTAGAGAATATCTCCCAATGCGGTCCCATTGTGATAGGCCTGCCCGGGGACGCCGTAGAGATATTGGATCGCCTGGATATCCGCCGGTCCGATACCGTCTGGATAACTAGGACCGACATTATACGACATCACGGTGTACTCACGCGTGTCGAGTTCGTCGGGCAGGTATGGCGGCTCGGGATGGCGCCCATATGGGCCCGGATGTTTCAGACCCAGGGCATGACCGAATTCATGCAGAATAATCGATTCAAGCTGGCCGGGACGCCAAAACGAGAATTCGTTGTCGATCCAGACATCGCCAGAATACGCGTTCGGTCCAGGATAGTAGGCCGCGCCGATCCCGTTCAAGAGATCGGCCGTACCGATTTGAATCATTCCGCCCTGCTCGGCAGACACTTCGATGAACTCGATATTGGTGACCGCCGACCATTCGGCAATCGCTTGGTAAACGCCTTCTTTCATGACGGGTGTGACGGGCGCGAAGCTGCCTGAAACAGAATCGGGCGAATAACCGGGGTCTTCCGACAGGAAGGAAAACGTCACCGTCACCGGCGCGCCATAACTATATGGAGGCCCCCATTTCGCACCGCCGCCTTTGACGAGTGCGTCGATCTCGATAACGCCCGTCGCGTCGCCGGCGGACAATGCGGCGTGCCGAATATATGTAAATGTCATTTCACTACTTATATAATTAAAATTTTCTAATAAATACTTATTTTAGATGCTATCCAGTTGATGCACAATAAGTGTCGAACAGGCCGACCCTGGAACCAAACAGTGTCCGCATTATGATGGATGCGAGACGATTCATTCACGAAAGGCCGAGAAATGAGCTGGCAATCCGAAATCGACGAACTGAGACGCCGCCGGAAAATGGCGGAGGCCATGGGCGGTCCGGAGAAAGTCAAGCGGCAACACGATCATCACAAGTTGACCGTGCGCGAACGCATCGCCGCCTTGATCGACCCTGGCAGCTTCCGCGAAATCGGCAGTATCGCCGGCGCCGCCCGCTACAACGACCAGGGCGAGCTCGAAAGCTTCCAATCCGCCAACACACTGGTCGGCAGAGCCCGCGTCGACGCTCGCGACGTGGTCATTGCCGGCGACGACTTCACCGTCCGCGGCGGCGCCGCCGACGCCTCGATCTGGGAGAAGCAGGCGCTCGGCGAGCAGATGGCCTTCGAAATGGAAATCCCACTGATCCGCCTGATCGACGGCACCGGTGGCGGCGGCTCGGTGAAATCGTTGGAGATGGATGGCCATACTTACGTCCCCGCCAATCCAGGCTGGCAGTATGTGGTGGCCAATATGGGGCAGGTGCCGGTGGTCGCCCTGGCGCTGGGGTCCGTCGCCGGCCTCGGCGCGGCGCGGGCCGTGACCAGCCACTATTCTCTGATGGTCAAAGGCATTTCCCAACTCTTCGTCGCCGGACCGCCGGTGGTCGCCGCGCTTGGCGAACAGGTCACCAAGGAAGAACTGGGCGGGACCCAAATTCACGGCCGCAACGGCGCCGTCGACGACGTGGTGGCAAGCGAGGAGGAGGCCTTCGAGAAGACCCGGCAATTCCTGTCCTATCTACCGCGCTCCGTCCATCATCTGCCGGCGCGCCAGGAACCGACGGACGATCCGAACCGGCGGGAGGAGACACTGCTCTCTATCGTGCCGCGGGACCGGCGCAAGGTCTACAAGATGCGGCAGATCGTCAATGCCTGCGTCGACCGGGGCAGCTTCTTCGAGATCGGCAAGGGCTACGGCAAATCGGCGATCACCGGCCTCGCCCGCTTGGACGGCTGGCCCGTCGCGGTCCTGGCCGGCGACCCCTACCATTTCGGCGGCGGCTGGACGGCGGACGCGGCCCACAAGGTCACCCGCTTCGTCGACCTGGCTCAGACCTTCCATCTGCCGGTAGTGCATTTCGTCGACAATCCGGGCTTCGTCATCGGCGTCGCGGGAGAGAAGGCGGCGACGATCCGCCACGGCGCCCGCACCCTCGCCGCCGTCTATCAAGCCACGGTGCCCTGGTGCTCCATCGTCATCCGCAAGGTCTTCGGCGTCGCCGGCGCCGGCCATATGAACCATACCCGCCTGCATTACCGCTATGCCTGGCCCTCCGGCGATTGGGGCTCGCTGCCCCTGGAGGGTGGTATCGAAGCCGCTTATAAGGCCGACCTCGCCGCCGCCGACGATCCCGACGCGCTGCTGAAGGAGATCGAGGCGCGGATGAACCAGGTCCGCTCCCCTTTCCGCACGGCGGAACGCTTTAAGATCGAGGAGATCATCGACCCTCGAGACACCCGCTTCCATCTCTGCGAGTTCGCCAACCTGGTCGCCGACACCCGCCGCCCCGGCCCGTCGGCGTTCCACATGCGGCCCTAAGGACGGAGGCTAGTCACCCATGAGCGAATTCGTGTGGTCCGACGCCTGGTTCTTACTGGCCGTCAAATATGTCCAAGGCGACGGCGAGTATGCCGAATGGAAAGATGTGCAAATGGCGGGCGACTTCATCAATAGAACCGGGTTCATGACGTCGGAAGTCGAACATGCAGTGAAACATTTAGGCGCTGCGGGCCTACTCGAGGCCGACGGTGATCGATATAAACTCGGACCGAACTTCGCCGAATTTTGGGAATCGTCCGGCGCCGGCAAACGACATCGTATTTACTTGCACCTGGACTTATTGGTGAAGGCGTTGGGCATTGAGCAAACGTAGTTAGTGCGCATCCAAGCCGCGTCGGCCCGCCCCCTCTTGCCAACCGCGCTCTTCCGCGACGGCGGCCAGGGACTTGATACGGTCGTCGATGTCCGGATGGGAGGCGAGGAAGGCGGGTCTACTTCGCTTCCCGACCTCGCCGAGAACGCCGAACAGATCCCGGTAGCCGCCGACATGGCCGTAATGGGCCTGCAGCGCGGCGAGCGCCGCCCGGTCGGCGGCGCTTTCCTGATCGCGGCGGAAGGAGAGATGGCCGACCGCGACACCGCCCGTCAGCAGGCGCGCGAGAGGGTTGTCCGCCCCGAGGACTGCACCCAGCACCAGACCGGAAGCGACCATCGAGCCCATGGTGACGATGACGTCTCGGTGTTTCACATGGGCGATCTCGTGGGCCAGCAAGGTCGCCAGCGCATTCTCGTTCGGCATCCGCGCCAACAGGCCGTCATAGATCACCGCATGACCGCCCAATGTGGCGAAGGCGTTGACCACCGGCTTGGTCGAGTAATGAATCGTGATCGGCATCCCGTCAGGCAAAGCCATCTCGGCCGAGAGCGCGTCGGCCAGTCGTTGCAACCGTTCCCGTACGGCCGGTTCACCCGCTTCCTGCTCCGACAGGAGCGGCAAACTCAGCTCCGCCGCCGAGCGTTCCCAGGAAAAGGGAATATGCGGGGCCAAGGCCCGCAGACCGAAATGGGCCGCCAGGAGCACCAAGACGACGGCGCCAATCAAGTAGAGCCCAAGAGTCAAGAGCTCCCGAAGCGGCCGGTCGTGACCGCTGTTGATCCCTTCCGGCGCCTGACGGTTCGTATATTTCACAATCTACCGCCGCCGCGGCAGGCGGTGCCGTAGGCCATCACTTCGACGGATATCGTCATATTGCGGTCGCCGCGGAACACCCGCGCGGTTTCCAACCGCAAATTAAAGACATAGTCGGCGCCGCGTTCCCGCGCCGCGGCTTTCAAGCGCAGGATCGCTTCCCGCCGCGCCCGTTCTACCAGACTTTCGTAGGCGCCGACGCGGCCGCCGAATATGTTGCGTAATAAAGCCAGCAGGGTTTTGAAGTAATCCACCGACATCACCGCGCTACCGATCACTAAAGCGGTATCGTCCGGGCGATAGTCCGCCGGGGGATGCCGGGCGGAGAATGCCAGGAGATCGCCAAGCTCCACCTCGCGCCGGCGAATCGATCGGAAATGCCGGCGCTCGTTGAAGCTGCCGACCGCGTAGCCGATCAGCACCAAAAGGAAAAAAATAATGACATTGCTGAATTCGATCAGGACGTCCATGGTTCCGCCTGCTTCAATTTCACGGCGGTGCCGTAGACCAGTAATTCGGCCGCCCCGGCGGTGATGCTGGAGGTCGAAAGGCGCACGTTCAGGATGGCGTCGGCGCCGATGGCGTGGGCTTCCTCGGTCATGCGGCGGATCGAATCCTGGCGGCTATCCTCCAGCAGCTCCGTATAGCCCTTCAACTCGCCGCCGACGATATTCTTCAAACTGGCCATGAAGTCCCGACCGATATGCTTGGCCCGTACGGTGCTGCCATGCACCACGCCCAGATGCTCGGCCACCTCCCGCCCGGGGATCGATTCGAGGTTGGTGATAATCATACGCTGTCCTTTCCCGCGTCACGATTGCGATGGGACGAGCCTAGCGGGAAGCGCGGCCTAATCCAACGGCGTTATGGGCGGAAGGTCAGGCGGGGCGATCAGAAGTTCGGATAGGTTTCGGCCACGTCCGAATTCTGCATCATGGCATCGAACCAGCTTTGCAGACCGGGACGGCCCCCGCGCCAATTGTCTTCCGCGTGGCGCCAGTCGGCGTAGCCGAGACTGCAAGCCGCGGCGATGGCGCCGAGGGTCAAGCTGGCGGATTGTCCGGACAGGCGCCGATCCAACTCGTCATAACAGCGGGCGGCGCGGGCGCTCTCCTTCTCGATCACCGACGGCGAGCGCTCGCCATCCTCCCGCCGTTTCTCGTGACTGCAATGAAACAGGGTATCCATCAGCAGGGACCCGACGCCTTCCAGCGCCATGTCCGCTTCCTTGCCCTCTGCCGGCCGCAGCTTGCCGCCGGACATCTCGTTCAGATAGTTGGTGATCACCAGAGTCTCGCAAAGAAAGGCGCCGCCGTCGGTCAGCAGACCCGGCACCTTGGCGCCTGGCCCATGCTCGAATAGCGGATGATCGACCGTGCCGAGAGGAGAGACATCGACCTCCTCGACCGGCAAACCGCTGGCCCGGGCGGCGATCCGCGCCCGCCGGGCATAAGGGGAATTGTGGGAATAGAAAAGTTTCATCGATCATCCTCGGCTTCGTGACACTGGCAGCCGATCATCCACACCGTTCGGCGCGCGGCAAGGGAAATCACGGCAACGCGCGAATTTCGTCCGCCAGATCGGCGGCGGTTTCGGCAGCGGGCGAACGGCCGTCTACCCGCAGCACCGGACAGGACAGCGTCGCCAACCAGCTTTCATGCTCTGCCCGGTTGCGGCCTTCGCGCGTGCCGTCCTCGTAATGGCTGGCCCATTCGATGAAGAACGCGAACTCCTCATGCCAAAACCCGCCCGGCGCCACCGCGTCGGCACCGAAGCGATTTGCTTCGCGGGCGCGCAATCTTTCCAAGCGCATGTCGGTCGGAGTCTCGACGAAGACCACGGCGTCGAAATAAGGCACCAGATCGATACCCCAATCGCCGACGGCGCCGCTCAGCACCCAATCGGGGCCTGGCAGGAACATCGTCTCCATCAAGGCCGATCGTTCGTCCCGGGTTCGCTTGGTTTGAAACGGTGGGTTCGATGGCCGCCAATAGAAGTCGTCCGTATCGAAATGGGAAACCGACAGCGCCGTCGCCAGAGCCCGGCCCAGCGTCGTGGTTCCGGCGCCGGAAGCGCCGGTTATGTGTATGCGCGTCGTTTCCACCTTCCGCCTCCCAATCCCGCCGGCGGCACCCTGATAGCAGCTTCGCGGCGGCCGGTGAAGCGCGTTGACCGTCGGGTGGACTGGTGTAGATTGAAGCCGGCAACCAAACGGAGGACGGACGTGGATATCACCTTCAACGACGAGGAACGGGCTTTTCAAGCCGAAGTGCGGGCCTTTCTCGAGGACAACCTGCCCGACGATATCCGCCGGCGCAGTCAACGCTTCCCCTCCTACGTCGCCAAGGAACAGGTGCAGCGCTGGCACCAGATCTTGCACAATCAGGGTTGGGCCGCGCCGAGCTGGCCGGTCGAACATGGCGGCACCGGTTGGTCGATCACGCAAAAATTTCTCTATGACGAGGAATATCAGGCGGCGGGCTGCCCCCGGCTCTCCCCTTTCGGCTTATCCATGGTCGGGCCGGTCATCTACAGCTTCGGCAACGACGCACAGAAAGCCCGTTATCTGCCGAAGATCCTCGCTGGCGAGGAGTTCTGGTGCCAAGGCTACTCAGAACCGGGTGCCGGCTCAGACCTCGCCAATCTGCAGACCCGGGCGGTGCGGGACGGCGACGACTACGTGGTCAACGGCCAGAAAATCTGGACCAGCCACGCCCATCACGCCGACTGGATGTTCTGCCTGGTCCGCACCAATACCGAAGTGAAGCCGCAGGCCGGTATCAGCTTCATCCTGATCGACATGACCTCGCCCGGCTTGACCGTGAAGCCGATTATCTCCATCGACGGCAGCCACTATTTGAACGAGGTCTTCTTCGACAATGTGCGAGTGCCCGTCGCCAACCGCATCGGTGAGGAGGACAAGGGCTGGACCTATGCCAAATTCCTGCTCGGCCATGAACGCACCGGCATTGCCGGCGTGGCCAAGTCAAAGACCAAGGTCGCCCGCCTGAAAAAGATCGCCGCCGCCGAAGGTCTCGACGCCGCTTTCGGCCGCCGGGTCAGCGCGGTGGAAGCGGACTTGCAGGCACTGGAAATTACCAATCTGCGGATGATGGCGGCGGCCCGCGACGGCGCGGCGCCGGGCGCGGAATCCTCGATCCTGAAAATCGCCGGCACCCAGATCGAGCAAACCCTCAACGAACTCGGCATCCAGGCCATCGGCTACTACGCCGCCGTCGACCATGCCGAGGCGCGGAATCCCGAGGTGAACGAACCGGCCGTCGGCCCGGATCACGGCGCCGGCCTGATGCACGAGCATCTGCTGCGCCGCGCCGCCTCGATCTATGGCGGCTCCAACGAAATCCAACGCAACGTGCTGGCGAAGGCGGTGTTGGAGCTCTGATGCCCGATTTCAGCGCGCCGGAAAATTTAACGATCCAATTCGCCCACAGCGCCTATCGACTGGCCGACACGTTTGCCGACCGCCGGCCGGAGATTGCCACCTTTCAGACTTGGAGTGTGGAGGAAACCCGGGCTCGCCTTGGCGAAGCCGATGTGCTGGTGCTTTCGGGTTTCTGGAGCAATGACATGCTCGACGCTGCGACCCGGCTCGGCTTCATCCAAATTTGCGCGGTCGGTTACGATCAGTTCGATCAGGCGGCCCTGTCGGCGCGCGGCATTCGCCTGGCCAACGCCGCCGGCGTCAACGCCAATGCCGTGGCGGAGCATGCCCTGGCCCTGATGCTCGGCCTGACCCGCTTGCTGCCCCAGTCCCGCGACAATCAAAGGCAGCGGCATTGGCGGCCGATGATCGGCGATCTGGGCGCACGGGAAGACGAACTGATGGGCAAGACCATCCTGATCTACGGCGCCGGCACCATCGGCCGTCGGGTTGCCGCTCTCGCCCGCGCCTTCGGCATGACCGTCCTGGCCGTCAAGCGGGATACCAGCGTCGAACTTCCGGAGGTCGACGAGCTCCACGCCCCCGTAGCCTTTCTCAGCCAATTGCCCCGCACGGACATGGTCGTGCTGACTTGCCCCTTGACCGAGGAAACCCGCGGCCTGATGGATGCCCGCGCCTTCGCCGCCATGAAGCCCGGCGCTCGTCTGATCAATGTCGCCCGCGGCGGCTGCGTGGTGGAAGCGGATCTGGTCGCCGCCCTGACCGCCGGCACCCTCGCTGGCGCTGGCATCGACGTGACGGAGCCGGAGCCGCTGCCGGCCGCCTCCCCGCTCTGGGATCTCGACAATGTCCTGCTAACCCCGCACAGCGCCGGCGAAACCCGCGCCTACGAAACCCGCGTCATCGACACCCTCTGCGAAAATCTCGACCGCCTGGCCCGCGGCGAGACGGCGCTGAAAAACCAGATCGTCTAAGGCCAGACCTGGACCCAGGCGTCGCGGGTGCGGTCGGAGGCGTCGCCGAAGTTGGCGTCGTATTCGGCGATCATCTCCTTCAAGTGATCGCTCTCGACGAAGCGCCGATAGATCTCCTCGTTCGCAAACTCGTATTGGGTGACATATTGATACTGTTCGTCGCCGTCGATCTTGCGGTAGCGCCGGGCGCCGACCGCGCCGTTGTAGCGCAGCAGCTGCGGAATATGTTCCGTATGGTACCAGTGGTTATAGGCTTCCTCCCGATCCGGCGCGATAGTGGCGCGGACGGTGAACAACACGACGGCCATGACGATCTCCCTTGCCTCTCAATCCAAGGACGACGATCCTAACCGGCTAACCCCGGAGATGGAACTGTCACCGTAGCCCATGTCGGCGATCGCCACGGGCCGGCCAACTCGCTCAGTTGATACAAGCTGGTAAACCAATGGTATACCAGCATCGATTTGCGACAACCGGGTAACCATGACGACCAACTCGGTGCCATAGACGATTCTCTTGCTGTCATACCGGAAACGGCGTAGCCGTTATCCGGTATCTCAGGCAATATGGAGCGCAATTTCATTCCTGTGTTCCATTCTGCCCAAGATCCCGGATCGCGCTACGCTTGTCCGGGATGACGAGTGCTTTACGCGGTCGGTTGTTTCAACAGCCGGCTAGGTCGCCGTCAGCCACCGGGTACCTTGATGTCTTGCGACCGCCGTGAAGGGCGTCGCGGTCGGTGCGCCCGCCGCGGGCACGGCGTCAGGCGGCTTCGATCCAGATATTGTTGTCGTGGAAGGCGCCACCGCCGGTGGGGCTGATGCGGTCGGAGCCGGTCAGGGCGTTGATGCCGATGCCGTCCAGGAAGGCCGCGTTGGGCCAGATGCTTTCGACGATGACGACGCCACGCTGGAGGGCGTCGAAGATCTCCACATGGACGCGGACCTGGCCGCGCTCGTTGCCCAAGCGGACAATATCGCCCTCGCCGACACCGATCTGCGCCGCGTCGGTGCTATGTAGCTTCACGGTTGGCCGCTCCTCCCGCTTGATGGAGGTCGGCGTCTCTGTGAAGGAACTGTTCAGATAGTTCCGCGCCGGTGCGGTGACCAAACGGAAGGGCCGTTCGTCCGTCGCCTCCTCGATCACCGACCAATGGTCCGGCAGACCGGGCATCGCTTCCGCACCGCCGACCGCGGCGAAACCGTGGGGTTTGCAGCTGGCCCAGTCCGGCTTGAAACGGAACTTACCGTCGGGATGGGCGAAGCCGTCCAGATAATGGGCCCGGTCGAAATCCGGTTGAACATCAATCCAGCGGTCGCGGCGCAAGCCCTCGGCAGTACCGAAACCGCTCTCCTGAAGGACTTGGTCGACGATCTCCAGCGCGTTCATCTCGAAACTCGGATGACTGAGGCCCAATCGCTGTGCCAAGCCCGTCACCACCTCATGATTGCTTCGGCATTCTTCCGGCGCGTCGATCAGCTTCGGGCCGAGCATGACATGCTGATGGCCGCCGCCCTGATAGATGTCGTCATGCTCCAGGAACATGGTCGCCGGCAGCACGATATCGGCCATCTTCGCCGTGTCGGTCATGAATTGCTCATGCACGCAAACGAACAGGTCATCGCGGGCGAAGCCGGCATGGACTTTGTTCAGATCCGGCGCGATGACCATCGGATTGGTGCTTTGGATCAGCATCGCCGTCACCGGCGGGCCACCCATCAGGGCATCCGCATCGCCGGTCAGAATCGGCCCAATCCGGGTCTGGTCGAGCAGGCGGATGTTCGGGTCGAGTGCTTCCGGCGCCTCGATCAACGCTTTGTTCCAATGATAGATATCGTTGTTGCTGTAGAAGGCGCCGCCGCCTTCCTGCTGCCAGGCGCCCATTACGGTCGGCACGCAGACCGCGGCATGCATGCTGACGGCGCCCCCGCGACCGCGGGTAAAGCCATAGCCCAGCCGGAACAGGGTTTTCTTGGTGTTACCAAGTCGACGGGCGAAAGCTTCGATTTCCGCCACCGTCAGGCCAGTGATCTGGGCCGCCCATTCGGGCGTGCGGCTGGCCAGATGCGCCTCCAACTCGTCCGGCGCGTCGGTGTAATTGGCGAGATAGTCGCGGTCTGCCAGGCCGTCGCGGAACAGCACATGCATGACGGCACAGGCGAAAGCGGCGTCGCTGCCGGGACGCAGGACGATCTTGATGTCCGCTTGCGCCATGGTGTTGGTTTCGTAGACGTCGATCACCGCAATCTTGGCGCCGTTGTTCTTCCGGGCTTTCACCGCATGGCTCATGATGTTGATATTGGTATTGACCGGATTGGCACCCCAAATGACGATCAGGTCGGACTTCGCCATCTCCCGCGGATCGGTACCGGTGAGCCGGCCGGTGCCGGCGGCGAAGCCGGTCATCGCCAGCATGTTGCAGATGGTGCCATACATCTTCGAATACTTCTTCAGATGGGTCAGTCGGTTGATACCGTCGCGCATCAGCAGACCCATGGTGCCGGCATAGTAGTAGGGAAAGACCGTTTCACTGCCCAACGCCCGCTCAGCTTGCAGGAACCGCTCCGCAACCTCGTCGAGGGCATCGTCCCAGTCGAGCGGAGCGAACTCGCCGGATCCCTTGGCGCCGGTGCGGCGCAGCGGCTGACGAAGACGGTCGGGATGGTGCACGCGCTCCGCATAGCGGGCGACCTTGGCGCAGATCACGCCATCCGTGAATGTATTCTCGGCGGCGCCCCGAACCCGGCCGATCGTCCGCTCGTCCAGCCGTTCGACCTCCAACGCGCAGGTCGAGGGGCAGTCATGGGGGCAGGCGGTGGCGAGAAACTCAGGTTGCGCGTTCATGTCAGCGTCCTTTTCGGTGGTCCGGCGGCTTAAACCTAATGCAAATCAATCCGTTGCGAAACCGTTTGGGGCACCAATTGAAAGGTGACAGGGCTCGCCATTACAGCTTAAATTCGGGGCCGCGGATATACGAATGGGTACAAGCGTTTGAGCCAGAACCGGAAACAGCGGGACGAGACCGGCGAGACGGCGGTGGCGACCCACAAGCTGATGGGTCGGCTGTGGCGCGATTACGTGCGCCCTTATGCCGGTCGGCTGGCCCTCGCCATGGTTTTCATGGTTATCGTCGCGGCGACCACCGCCGGGCAGGCTTGGCTGCTGCAGCCGGCGGTCGACGAGATCTTCATCAATCGTTCGGAGACCATGCTCTACCTGCTGCCGGCGGCGATCGTCGCCGTGGCGGCGATCCGGGGCGTCGCCACCTATGCCCAATCCATGCTGATGAACGGCACCGGCCAACGCATCGTCGCCGAAACCCAGGTGAAGCTTTACGAACATCTGATCAACGCCGATCTCGCCTATCTCAACAACGTGCATAGCGGTCAATTGGTTTCCAGCTTCCTGTTCGACGTCAATCTGCTGCGCGACGCGGTCAGCCGGGCGGTCACCGGCATCGCTAAGGATTTGGTGACCGTTCTCGGCCTGATCGTGGTGATGTTCATCCAGGACTGGCAATTGGCCATCGTGGTGGTCTTCATCTTCCCGCTTGCCGGCCTGTTCATCCGCAAGATCGGCAAGCGGTCCCGCAAGGCCTCGACCAAGACCCAGGAAGCCACTGGCGATCTCAGCGCCCATCTCTCCGACACCTTGGAGGCGGCGCGCGTGGTCAAGGCCTATGGCATGGAGGCGCGGGAAACGGACCGCGCCCGCAGCGCCGTGCGCAAGCGCCTGCATCAGTTGATGGTGATGACCCGGGTGCGGGCGATCACCAGTCCGCTGATGGAAGCTTTGGGTGGCATCGCTATTGGCATTGCCATCATCTATGGCGGCTCCCGCGGGTTGTCGGGCGAACTCAGCCTCGGTGCTTTTATGTCCTTCCTGGCCGCGCTGTTGATGGCTTACCAACCGGTGAAAAGCCTGGCCAGCCTGAACAACACCATGCAGGAAGGCTTGGCGGCGGCGCAAAGGCTGTTCCGCCTGTTCGACGTCAAGCCGCAGATCGTCGACCGACCGAACGCGCCGGACCTGGCGCTGCACGACGGCGCAATCGCCTTCGAAGACGCGGCCTTCACCTATGACGACGAAACCCCGGCGGTGCGTGGCGTCTCCTTCGCTATAGAGCCGGGCAAGACGGTGGCCCTTGTCGGCCGATCCGGCTCCGGCAAAACCACGCTACTAAATCTGATGCTCCGCTTCTATGACGTCAGCGAGGGCGCGATCGCCATCGACGGGCAGGACATTCGCGCGGTTGCTTTGTCCAGCCTGCGCGGCGCCATGGCCTTGGTGACCCAAGACACGGTGCTGTTCGACGACAGCGTGCGTGCCAATATCGCCTATGGCGATCCGAGAGCGGACGAGGCGGCGATAACGCAAGCCGCGCGTCTGGCCGCCGCCGACGATTTCATCCGGGACCTGCCTCAGGGCTACGACACCTTGGTGGGGGAGAACGGCGTGAAACTGTCCGGCGGCCAGCGCCAACGCATCGCCATCGCCCGCGCGGTGCTGAAGAACGCGCCGATCCTGTTGCTCGACGAGGCGACCTCCGCCCTCGACACGGAATCCGAGCGCCAGGTTCAGCAGGCCCTCGATAAACTCCGCCAAGGCCGGACGACTTTGGTCGTGGCGCACCGCTTGTCGACCGTCATGGGCGCCGACGAGATCCACGTGCTCGATAAGGGGCGTATCGTGGAATCCGGCACCCACGACGCCTTGCTGGCTCAGGACGGCGCCTATGCCCGGCTCTATCGGATGCAGTTCCGCGATCAGGCGACGATCGAACCGATGGCGGCAACGGCGGGATAGACCGATGCGCGGTTGGTTCAATCGATGGTTCAAGTCGGACGGGCTAAACACGCTGATCGCCGCCGTGCTGGCCGGCTATCTCAAGCTGGTCTGGCATACCAGCCGCTTCCGCGAAGTCGACGGCGCCTATCTGGACGACACGGTGGCGCGCCATGGCGGTGTGATCTTCGCATTTTGGCACGGCCGCCTCGCCCTGATCTTTTTCGCGCTCAGGCCCGGCATGCGGCTGCAGCCCATGGTCTCCCGCAACCGGGATGGCGAGATCATCGCCAAGGTGGTCCAGCGGTTCGGCATTTCCTCGGTCCGCGGCTCCTCCGCCAAACCGGGCGGCGGCAAGGACAAGGGCGGCGCCGCGGCGCTGCGCGAAATGGTCGCCTCGCTGCGCCAGGGCGATCAGGTCGGGGTCACGCCAGACGGCCCCAAGGGGCCGCGCATGCGCGCCAGCGATGGCGTCATCACCATGGCACGCCTGTCCGGCGCGCCGATCGTCCCGGTGGCCTATGCCACCAGCCTGCGCAAGTGCTTCAACAGTTGGGACCGCTTCCTGCTGCCCTTCCCTTTCTCCAAGGGCGTATTCGTTTTTGGACCGCCGATCGAAGTCGACCGCCGCATGTCGGAAGAAGCGCAGGCCGCCGCCCGGCAGCGGCTCGAAGCCGCCTTGAACGACGTCACGCGGCGGGCCGACGACGCGGTCGGCCAAGCACCGATCGACCCCGCGCCCCTGCCCAGCGGAAGCGCGCCGTGATCGGTCTTTACCGCCTGGCTTCCCACTTCGCCGAATGGCTCGCACCGCTGCTGCTGCGGCGCCGGCTAGCTCAGGGTAAGGAGGACGCGACCCGCCTGGGCGAACGCCTGGGCCATGCGGGCCTGCCCCGCCCGACCGGCGCGCTGATCTGGCTGCACGGCGCCAGCGTCGGCGAGACCCTCTCCGCCCTGCCCTTGATCGACCGCATCCTGGCTGCGCCATCGTCGCCAACCGTGTTGGTGACCAGCGGCACCGTGACGTCCGCCGAGCTGATGGCCAAGCGTCTGCCGCCGGGCGCGATCCACCAATTCGTGCCGGTCGACACGCCCGGCGCGGTCGGCCGCTTCTTCGCCCATTGGCGGCCTGACCTGGCGATTTGGTTGGAAAGCGAGTTCTGGCCTAATCTGCTGACCGCTATGAAGGATGGCCGCGTCCCGGCTCTGCTGGTCAATGGCCGAATTTCCGAACGCTCCCAACGGCAATGGGCGCGCTTTCCAACAGCTGCGCGCCGCCTACTGTCGACCTTTCAGGGCGCACTGGCGATGAGTCCTCAAGACGCCGAACGCTTGAGAACCATCGGATTGGACAGCGCCCGCTTCGCCGGCGATTTGAAAACCGCCGCGGAAGCGCTGCCGGCGGACGAGGCCGCCTTGGCGGAATTAGAGGCTGCGACGGCCGGTCGACCGCTTTGGCTAGCGGCCAGCACCCATCCGGGCGAAGAAGAAATCGTCGCCCAGGCCCATAGCGAGTTACGCCTGAGCTGGCCAAACCTGCTTACCATCCTCGCCCCACGCCATCCGGAACGCGGTGACGAGATCGCGACTATGTTGCGTGGCCGAGGCCTCGACGTGGCCATACGATCGCGGGACGACGCCGTTGCGGACCGTCACGACATCTATCTCGCCGACACCCTGGGCGAACTTGGCCTGCTTTATCGGCTGGCGCCGATTGCCTTCGTCGGCGGCTCCCTGGTCGATGTCGGTGGGCATAATCCGCTGGAGGCGGCGCGGCTCGACTGCGCGGTTCTGATCGGCCCCGTACATCATAACTTCACCGGGGCGGCGGAGGATCTGAGCGCTGCTGGCGGTTTGAAAGTTATCAAAAGCGCCGACGCTTTGCCGGGGCATGTCGCCGCGCTGTTGACGGACCCGGGGGAGGCTCGTGCCATGGCCACCGCCGGCGCCGAGAAGGCGGCCACCGGCGACGAAATCCTGGATCAGGCCATGGCGGCGCTGGGACGATTGGCACCGCATCTATTTCCGAAAGAGAGTGACGCGTGAGCCTGTTCCGTCAAGCGCCGACATTCTGGTCGACGGATGGCACGACCGCGCGTCTGCTTGCGCCGCTTGGGGCGCTCTACGGCTGGCTTGGGCGTCGGCGCATGGCAGCGGCCGAGCCGTGGCGAGCACCGGCGCCGGTGATCTGCGTCGGCAACCTGACGGCCGGGGGTAGCGGTAAGACACCCAGCGCCTTGCTGCTGGCCCGATTACTGCGCCGGCTCGGCCGATCGCCGCAATTCCTCACCCGCGGCCATGGCGGCCGCGAGCGCGGTCCGCTTCAGGTCGACCCGGCGCGGCACAGTGTCGACGAAGTCGGCGACGAAGCGCTGCTGCTGGTGGCGGCGGCGCCGACTTGGCTGGCCGTCGACCGGGCCGCCGGCGCCCAGGCCATGGCCGACGCCGGTGCGGAAATAGTCGTCATGGATGACGGTTTCCAGAATCCCTATCTTTACAAAGACATGTCAATCCTGGTCTTCGATGCCGGTTTCGGTCTGGGCAATGGCCGCCTGATCCCGGCCGGCCCCTTGCGAGAGCGGCCCGACGACGGCTATGCCCGGGCGGACATGGCGCTCATCGTGCGAAGCGGACAGGAACCGATGCGGCCGCTCGACCTGCCGCCATCCCTGCCCCGCTTCGATGCGCGCATGGTGCCGACCCGCGACAGCGAGCGTTTCATCGGCCAACGGGTGCTCGGTTTCGCCGGCATCGGCCGACCCGCCAAGTTTGCCGCCAGCCTGCGGGACCTGGGCGCGGAGTTGGTCGACTTTCAAGCCTTCCCCGACCATCATGCTTTCGCGGCGGAAGAGGTAATGGAAATGATCGAACGGGCCGTGGCGCAGGACGCGGTAGCGGTGACGACCGCGAAAGACGCCGTGCGTCTGCCGGCCGAGGCCCGCGAGATGGTCGAGGTCGTCGAAATGGATTTGCAATTGGACGCGGAAGCGGATTTTCTGCGCGAACTGACGGCGCGGCTGGCGAAGTGATGAGCGACGAAACGAAGGTAAGCCTGAAGCATCGGATCGAGGTCGCGCTTACCCGTGTCCTACTTGGCCTGTTTGCGCGGATGCCGGCGGACAAGGCGGCCGATCTGTGCGCGGCGTTGACAACGCCGCTGGCCTGGTTGCCGCACAACCGGTCGGCGGAGGAAAATCTGCGCCGAGCGCTACCGGAGTTGGACAGGGCTGGGCGCCGAAGTCTGATCCGGGCGATGTGGCGAGGCATGGGCCGGACTGTCGGCGAGCTGCCCCATATCAAGACTTTCGAAATCGACGGCAGCGGTCCCGTCCGGATCGAGGTCGAAGGCGCCGGCGGACTTAAGCGCGAAATCGACGCCGGAAGGCCGGTGATGTTTGCCGCCGCCCATCAGGCCAACTGGGAGCTTCTGCCGCTCGTCGCCCGACAGCTCGGTTGCCCGATCCATGTGGTCTTCCGCGCCGCCAACAATCCGCTGTTCGACCAGGTGATTACCGACATGCGCGGCGATATCGCGCTCGGCACCATTGCCAAGGGCGCGGCCGGGGGCCGGCAGCTCCTGGCGGCGCTGCGCAAGGGCGAGAGCGTCGGCATGCTGATCGATCAGAAGATGAACGAAGGCCTGCCCGTCCCCTTCTTCGGTCGTCCCGCCATGACCGCCCCGGCGATCGCGCAGCTGGCCCGCCGCCTCGACGTCGCGATCGTGCCCGCGCAATGCCGGCGCCTACCGGACAACAGCTACCAAGTGACGCTGCACGAGCCGCTCGATGCCAAGCGCAGCGAGGACCGCGATGCCGATGTCCTCGAGGTCATGACTGAGCTCAACGCCATGATCGAAGACTGGGTCCGCCTGGCGCCTGAGCAATGGCTCTGGTTGCATAAACGCTGGCCCAGAGATGATGGGGCTACGAGGCAAAAGCGAAATGCCTCGCGCCCTCAATAACGTCCCGCACATTCGGCACGTTGTCGTCGGTATTTGCCGGCAGCAGACCGAATTTCGACGATAACGCGCGGTACCTGCCGACTGCGGCATGCTTGACATCGTCCGTAAAATACGGCGCCGGAGACGCATCGCCATCGGGATCGTAGCCGTTTTCGATCAGCATCCGGCGCACGAATTCCTTGTCGAGGCTTTCGGGCTCTTCACCGTTCGACAAACGCTGCTCGTAAGTGTCGGAGATCCAGTATCGCGACGAGTCGGGCGTGTGTACCTCGTCGACGAACAAGAGCGTCCCGTCGGGAAGCAGGCCAAGTTCGTATTTCGTATCGACAAGAATGAGACCGTGTTGGGCGGCGACCTCCTGCCCATGCGCAAAAACTCTCATGACCATGTCTGCCGCCCGCTCGAACAAAGCCGGCATCATGATCCGGCGCTCGATGATCTCAGCCGGCGATATGTTTTCGTCGCGGCCATCGATCGCCTTAGTGGAAGGCGTCAGGATGGTTTCCTTGAACTTTTCGTTCTTCTTCATACCTGACGGCATTTCCACCCCGGAAATCACGCGCGAATGATTTCGATACGCATACCAAGATGACGTCGTCGTCGAACCCGTCAGATATCCCCGCACGACAAACTCGATCGGAACGACATCCGCGTTTCTGTTGTAGGTGACATTGGGGTGGGGCTGATGAAGAAAATGGCTCGGGATACCCAAATCGTCGAGCCGCTTAAACCAGTCCACCGCAATGGCATTCAAGATCGCGCCTTTCCCAGGGATCGCGCCAAGCACATAATCGAAGGCCGAAACGCGATCCGTGACGAGGATGGCGCGAACGCCGTTTTCGAAGACGTAGCTCTCGCGCACTTTGCCCGAATGGCGCTGGCATCGATCTATTTCCGGTCCATTCAGAATCTCTCCGGACACCTGTCTCGTTCTCCTCATATTTGATGTGGACCGCAGTCGACGCGCCACGACCTTCGGCTTAGCCTTTGTTCCGGTTCCGACCGCGGCTGAGACGTCTTGAGCCGATCAGGACGGCGCGACGTAGCGGAAGACGTAGGCCTGTTCATACTCGTATTGCATTCGGTCGGCGACGCGCCGGAAAAAGCGGTCCGGTAAGGCGACCGGGGTGAAACTCGTGGGCTGCAGCCGCTGCAAGCCAACCGTAAATCCCTCGTTTTGGAAGGCCAGGACGAGATCGTCCAGGCTGTGCAGCTGCATCTTTACGGCACCGTATCGATCAATCTCTTCGCGCAGATAAGGTAAGCTGGGATTTTCGTCGTAATCGCTGTAAGCCGCGTAATAGACGCCGCCGGGTTTTAACGCGTGGCGTATTTGGCGCGCGTGATCGGCGAGATCTTCGATCAGATAGATCACGGCGCTGCTGACGGCCAAATCGAAACGGTTCGCGTAAGGCTCAAGGCTGGCTGTCGCGACATAGTCGAGCGGCAGATCGCCCTTGCGCTGATTGGCGATGTCCACGGATTGGCGGGCCAGATCGACCCCCAAGCCAGACGCAAACGGCCGCTGACGATAGAGGAACCGCAGAAAGCCGCCTTGGTTGCAGCCGAAATCGAGGACATGGCGACCGTCCAGGTCTGTTTCCACGATCGTCTCCAGAATTTTCTGCCAATGCTGATCGTGACTTTCCTCCATCCGCTGCTCGCCTTCCGACGCATCGTTCCACCAGACGTCATAGAGTTCGGATTTGCTCATGGTTCCGCTTTCCAGTTTGCATGTTCGTTTCGGCACGAATAGGTGCACCCGAACAAGACCTCCCACCGATATAACCCGATATGAATCGAACCGGTAGTTGCATGGTTAAATATGTTATGTAATAACATTTTCGATACTTAATGAAAACAAAACGTATCCCGAACCCCGAGGCAATGGATGTGTCATGAATTCGATCTCTAAACATATATTCTTGATGGACAAGCTCGCCGTGACGACATCGGCTTTCTGTGCCGTTCACTGCCTCTTTCTACCACTTCTGCTTGGCGTCTTTCCCGCCTTGGGCGCAACCATGTTCGGTAAGGAGTCGTTTCACGTTCTATTGCTATGGCTGGTCATACCGCTCAGCTTGATTGCGCTTACGATGGGTTGCCGGAAACACAAGAATCGGATAGTCGCTTTCTTGGGTCTCGCCGGTTTGGCCTTTCTGATCGGCGCCGCGGCTCTCGGGCACGATATCCTTGGCGAAGGCGGCGAACGCGTCGTGACGCTTATCGGCGCAACCGCGATTGCCGGGGCACATCTGCGGAATTACGCTCTTTGCCGCCGTGCGGACTGCGACAGGTGAGGGAGGATCGTCGAAGTAAAGACGTGAGCGTTCGGTCTCAAACTCAATTCCGCAAAAATCATCCTTGTGGCCGAATCCGTAAAACTCAATGTGCCGGACGCAATTCCTGGATAGCGCTGCGGAGAACGCGGGTCGCGGACCTTAGGAACAGAACAAGCAATAGGGTCGCGATCAAAACATCCGGCCATCCGGAGGCAAACGCCCAGACCGCGACCGCCGTGGCGATCACGGCGAGCCCCTCGAAAACGTCATTCCGCGAACATTCCCACACGGAAGCCATGTTTACGTCCGCATTCCGATAGGGATGCAATAGGCGCAGGCAGATCAGGTTGGCGGCAAAATTCAGCAGTGCGACGGCACCCATCGTTTCCACGATCGGCGTTTCAAGATGAAAAATTTGCCAGCCGATGCGAACCGCCACCGCCAGCGCGGCCCCATAGATCAACAACCCCTTGAACAAGGCAACGCGCGCCTTGGCGACGGCACCGGCCCCAACGACGGCCAGGCTCAACCCGTAGGTCAAAGCGTCGCCGAAATTGTCGAGCATACCGGACAGGAGCGATGAGGAACCGCTGACCGCAGCACCCGCAACCATCATCAGAAAAGTTGCGACATTTATCGCGAGCACCCAAATCAGAACGCGCCGCTGCCGCGTTTCCAATGCCGCGACATCCAAATCATGTTGGCAACAACCGTCACTCATTAATTCGATTATCCGTGATCCGGTCACGAGGGTAAAGGACCGTGTCTGGTCGAACATACAAACATGACCTTAGCCCGGCGCGCGCCGGACAACTTTTTTCCCGCATGAACTAATTGGCCTCCGTTCGGATTTGAGTATGTTTCAATCAGATATTTCTAATATTCCAACTGGAGGCTTTATGTTGAGAAGGCTTGCCGTTCCGGCGTTCGTCGCCGCCATGGCTTTTCCCGCCGTAATGCTGGCGCAGGAACATTTCGATCCGAAGGGCAAACCGCCCGCCGAACATACCATCGCGGTGATGGAGAAGCTGCGGAAGTCGCTGAATATCGCCGACGAGCGCGATTTCGAGGAGAGCAAACGCGGCTTCATCGCGGCGCCGGATTATCAGAAGTTCAAGGCCGATGCCGCCGCGGGGTCGCCAAGGCCGACATTGATCAGCACATCATAGATCTCGATGAACGAGGCGATCGACGCCGGCACGCCGAAAATCACGTAGCCGGCGTTGATAAACAGCATCAGCCCAATGCCCTAGAACAGGAACGGCCTGAACCTCTGCCGACGCACCCCCCGCAGCAACAAGACCGCCCACACAACCAGCGCCGCATGCACCGTCAGGACGCCAATCGGCAATGCCATTGCCGCCTCCCCTCGGCTGTTGTTTTGCCCGCCGTATTAAAGCGGAATTCACCCACGACGGCCACCCCCGTTCGCGTGGCCAGCGGATCGGGGATTTACGCCGAGAACGGTTATTTGGCGGGCGCTTGGGCGGCGTTGATGATTTTTTGTAGATCGAGCGGTGCGGGCGGCGGTTTGTGCTGGGTGTGGACGGAGCGTGGCCACCAGCGCTCGAAGGTCTCGGCCAACGGCCGCGAGCCGTGTAGTTCGATCAATCCCGCGCCGAGTGCGTCGTGCAGCGGCGTGTAGTCCAGCCAGACGCTGGTCATAGTTCTCAAGTCCGACACGATGTATAGATCGATATCAAATCCAGGGTCTTGAACGCAGAGGTCGACTTCGCCATTTTTCACGACCAACCACCATTCGTCTGTCCACCAATTGTCTTTTTTTAGACGCGGTCGATCGGTGTATTCGATCTTGATGACGGTTTGCCCGGACCCAAACTCGCTGGCGTCGAGCATCATGCTGATATCCCACATCAGCAAGCTTTCATCGAGTTCCTCCTCGTCTAGCCCCTCTCTCAACCAACGCTGGCCCCAAGCGCCGAGTAGGAAAATCACGGACCGCAGTTCGAGCGCCGCCGCGGTCGGCCGATATTCGACGGCGCGAGATCCCGGGACCTGACGGCGCACGACAAGTCCGTGTTGTTCGAATTCCTTCAATCGTTTCGAGAGCAAGGAGGGCGACATCAACGGGACGCCCTGGCGGATATCGTTGAACCGGCAGACGCCGCCCAGAATATCCCGTAGAAGTAACAAGGTCCAACGCTTGGACAACAAGTCGGCGGCGCGGGCCACCGGGCAATACTGACCGTAGCTTTTCCTCATACAAGTAACGATAGCGCAGCGGCTAGGCGGCAACTAGTACATTAATTGAATCTCATATTGATTCTTTTGCTGAACTTGAAGGCACTCGGAACGTATTTGAAAATGATCGAAGTGCCCATAACCCGTCCCGTTCGTCTTGACTGAAGGAGTTGGAAATGTCCCAAAGCCGCGCAGCGACCACCGCAAAATCTCAACAAGCCTACGAGGAATTCGTCGCCCGCCATCGCGGGGCCTGTATCTTCCCCGGCGACCGGGATTACGACGAGGCGCGCCTAGTCTGGAACAAAGGTATCGACAAACGTCCGGCGGTGATCGTCCAATGTACAGGGGTCGCAGACGTTGTTGCCGCGGTGAATTTCGCCCGCGACCAAGGGTTGGAAGTTGCGGTGCGCGGCGGCGGCCATAATGTCGCCGGCAACGCGGTTTGCGACGACGGCATCGTCATCGACCTGGCGGCGATGAACCATGTCCGCGTCGACGTGGCGCGGCGTCGGGTTCGGGCCGGCGGCGGCGCGACGATCGGCGATGTCGATCACGAGACGCAGGCTTTCGCCCTGGCGGTACCACTGGGGATCGTCTCGCAGACCGGCATCGGCGGCTTGACCCTATGCGGCGGCCATAGCTGGTTGACTCGCAAGCACGGCTTCGCTTGCGATAATCTCGTCTCCGTCGACTTGGTGACGGCCGACGGCGACTATGTCGTCGCCAGCGAAGACGAAAACGCGGATTTGTTCTGGGCCGTCCGAGGCGGCGGCGGCAACTTCGGTGTCGTCACGGCCTTCGAGTTCGAGGCCCATCCAGTCGGGCCGGACGTCGCGTTCTGCGCGACCTTCTACCCGATCGAAGAAGCCGCTAGCGTGTTCCGCAGTTGGCGCGACTTCCTGGCCGACGCGCCGGACGAATTCACGCCGCAGATCGCCCTCTGGTCGATCCCGGCCCATGAGTTGTTTCCCGAAGATCTGCATGGACGCGAGATCGTCGTGACATCGGGCCTCTATTGCGGTCCGACCGCGGAGGGCGAACGGTTCATCCAGCCCATGCGGGAGTTTGGCACGGTCCTGCTCGATATGAGCGGGATCATTCCCTATACCGACGTGCAGCAGGCCTTCGATGCGTTCTTCAAGACCAAATGCGAACGCTACAATTATTGGAAGTCGCTCTACCTCGACAACTTGGACGACGCTGTGATCGACCGCATCGTGGCGCGCGGTCGCGACCGACCCACCGATTGGACGCTGATACCGATCCGCCTTATGGGTGGCGCCAGCGGCCGGGTACCGGCGGACGCGACGGCGCTGGGCGGGCGCGCGGCGCCGATCATGCTGAGCATCGACAGCGCCTGGACGGATTCCGCCGACGGCGAACGCACGGTCGCCTGGGCTCGCGAATTCTGGGAAGAGATGTGCGACGACGGTCCAGGTAGCATCTATCTCAACTTCGTTGGCAGCGGTGACGATACCGACGAAATGCTGCGGGCGTCTTACGGCGATGCGAACTACGAACGTCTGGTCGCGATCAAATCCAAATATGATCCGACGAACATGTTCCATCTCAATCAGAACATCCGGCCGGACCCATAGTGAAAAGATGCGCCGGGTTTGACGCTGACACCAGATTCCGGACGCCAATCAGATAGCCTCGATGGGCTGAGATGCCCCCTATGTCTTCGGCAGGGTGCCGTTACGCTCCGTCGCGATACGCAGCATGGCGGAATCGTCCTGATCCGCCATGCTTTCCGCCGCCAGGCGATACCATGCGTGGGCGGCGCTACCGACCGACATGCCGGTGTCGAGCGCTTGCGCCATGGCCAGGCAATAGCGCGAATCCTTCTCCCGCAAACCGATGGCAAGACCGAATTGGTCGGCCAACCGTCGTTCCGCCATCGGCCGGATCATGCGCGTGACGTGCGGGCTGGCGCAGGGGCCGCTTTCGACGGCCGCGATCATGGTGTCCGGGTCCAGCTTCAGCTTGTGGGCGAGATGGACGGCTTCGGCGATCGAAGCGATATGGACGGCGCCCAGAAGATTGTTGATCAGCTTGAAGGCGGTCCCGGTTCCGACCTCACCAAAATGAAGGATCTGCGAGGAAATGTTCTCCAGCAGCGGTCGCGCCCGTTCCAGGTCGGCGGCGGCGGCACCGACCAGCAGAACCAGGTCGCCTGCCGCGGCGACCGCCGGCATGCCGTTCACCGGGCAATCGATGTAGGCGCAGCCTTGTGCCACGGCCGCGGCGGAGAGTCGGCCGACAAAGCCGTGGGAGATCGTACTGGTTTCGATCGCCAATGCCCCGGCTTTGACGGACGCCAAGGCGCCATCCTCTCCAAGCCAGACCCGCTCCGACGCGGCATCGTCGGACACGGAAGAAAACACCGCGTCAGCTTCTGCCGCCGCGTCCGCTGGCGACGAAGCGACGACCGCCCCTTTGGCGGCCAACCGCGCCGCCTTGTCCGGCGACCGGTTCCAAACGCTCACCTGATGGCCCACCGCCAGCAGATTTTCGACCATGCCGCTGCCCATCTGTCCAGTTCCGAGAAATGCGATTTTTGCCATTCCGACGTCCTTCTCCCGAAGTTTCCACTTTTTCCCTCGCAATGCACGCGTGTCGCGTTCGCGAATGGTACCAGAATATTGGCCTTCGGCTATTCATGACCACGCGCCCAAGTCGGATCGACGAGAATGCCCGATCACCAGTTGGACAATCCGCCCTTCTGCGACAGATAACCTTCGGCCGACGGAAATATCGTCTTCATCAACGATACCGTCTCGACCGCACCATCCAACATCGGTTCAATCGACCGCCACCAGGTCTTGAAGACCTCGGTTTCCCAATGGGTGTTTATCGCACTTTGGTCGCGAAACACTTCGTAGAAATAGAAGCGATTCGGATTCTCCTGATCGACGAGGATCTGGAACTGAAAAACGCCGTCCTCCGACAAAATGACCCCTTTGGCTTCCTCGATGCTCGCTTCGATAAACTTCTCGCGACAGTCCGGTTTGACATTGATGGCGAAGAATCCTGAGAGCATCGCTTCGGTCATTTGCCTTCTCCGTCGAACTATTTATGAGAAATCACTAATAATCATAGCCAATCACTGGCGGGCCGTCGACATCCTGCAGCTAGTCGTCGGTGCAACCTACTTCGAACGAGCTGCCGTTCCGACATCGGAAGACTACGTCCGGAGAGCAAACAATAGAGGAACGGCGGAGGAGGCCCCCGCCGTTCCCGGTATCATGTTCGACAATACGTGGTTGTCGTTCAGTTGTGTCTATATCGACTTAGGCGGCCATCGTACTTTGCGCCCTACCCTGCCAACCGGACCGGTCGGCGATGATCGCCGTGGCGCGGCGGGCGCCGGTGAAGGAGGCCCAGGCGAGAATGCGGATGAATTCCGCGTCGTCGGCACAGTCCGCGCGGACAGCTTCGACCATGGTTTCGTCGACCTGATAGGTCGCCTTGGCCAGAACGATGGTCAGCTCGGCGATCGCCCGTTCGCGTCCGCTCAAGCCCGCGACTTCCGGCTTGACCCAGGAGCGACTGATCGGCATCACCTCGCCGTTCCAGTCGGCCAGCGCCGCCGCGACCGTTTCCCGAACCGCCGGCGTGATCACGGCGCGGGCCTGCGCCTCGACCGTACCGACATAGCTCGCCAGCGCTTGCGCCACTCGCGGGTTTGTCTCCGCCCAGGCCAGATCCGCCGGCAGGGGATGGGCGGGCAAAAGCGCCAGGGCGCGGCCATGCTCGAGCGACACCTGGCGCGTCGCGGTCAATTCCGAACCGAACAGTCGCAAGGCCGTCGCTTTCGCTGACCGCGATCCCAATGGCGCATTCACCGGAGTATCCGCCATGACGATATGGCTGAAACGGTTGATGTCGTTCATCGCCAGAAGGCTACCGAACACCTCCGGCAGCTGATCGATGTCGAACGGCAGATCCGGCGCCTTATCGGTGCCGGCGCCGGCCACGGCCTGGGTCCATTCCAACCGCCGCCGCATCAGTTCGTCTTCCGTTTGAAGGGAGTCCTGCAGAAAGATGTCCTTGGCGGTCTGGTGGTCGCCGCCGGCATGCACCAGGCTGATCAGCATATCGCCGCAATAGGGGCAGTCGTTGATCTGGGACAGCAAGGCGCAAATCGCGTCCTTCGTCGTCCGGTCGACCTTATCCTCCACCAGCATCGCCTCGCGGCCCGCCGTCCATATCGCGGCCATCAGCTCCGGCACCCGCGAGCGGCTGGTCAACGAGCCGTTGACGAAGAAATCCTCCTTGATCATGTCGTAAACCCGCTTGGTCAAACCGTCCGCCGAGCGCGCCGGTACCGCCGTGACAAAACGCATGGTTTTCTTCGACAGGTGATCGAACAGCCAAAATCGAAAGTTCTGCGGCAACATGGTTTTTCTCCTTGTTTTGCGTTGTCCGTACCCGAAACGTCCTATCTAGGGGCGGGTAATTAAAGTACAAAGTTTGTACTAATATTTTGATCGATTTCTGGCTTGCCCCATATCTGCGGTTAAAGCATTGAATAGCAAAGATAAATTACATATTTTTACATGAATACAAATTCCGAGAAATGAAATGTGGTATAAATTCCATACTGAAATTTATTGGGAGCGTTTGTCATGCATCGCTATGGCCAGTTTTGCCCGATCGCCAAATCCACGGAAATTCTGGGCGAACGATGGACGATCCTGATCGTTCGCGAACTGGGCGCGGGCGGCGAGTCCTTCAACGCTCTTAAGAGAGGCCTGCCGCTGATCTCGCCGTCGCTGCTGTCGGCCCGGCTCAAGACGTTGGAGGCGGCGGGCGTGGTGACTCGATCCCATGAGAACAAGAAGGTCCGCTATCAGCTGACCGAAGCCGGCCGGGAGTTGAAACCCATCCTTCTGCAGATGGGAATCTGGGGCCATCGCTGGGCCCGCAGCAAGCTGACCCCCGACGATCTCGATCCCTCCCTGCTGATGTGGGACATCCATCGCACGATTAAGGCGGATTACTTCTCGCGCGAACGGACGGTCTTGTATTTCGAGTTCGGCGACTTCGATGCCAAGCATCGCCGCTGGTGGCTCGTCGTCGAGGACGGCGACGTCGATGTCT
Source organism: Alphaproteobacteria bacterium (assembly GCA_965216645.1). Classification (GTDB taxonomy): domain Bacteria; phylum Pseudomonadota; class Alphaproteobacteria; genus CBDCGJ01. The sequence continues at coordinate 60,935 of CBDCGJ010000017.1, forward strand.
GCATGAAGGACCCCGGCCACAACATCGATCTGTATGTCCTGACGGACGTCAGGACGCTGACCGCGGTGTGGATGGGCGATATGAGGCTCGGTCAGGCGCTGCGCCGACAGCACATTCGGTTAAGCGGCGATACGAAACTGCGCCGCGACATCAAGACCTGGCTCAGATGCAACTACTTCGCCGACGTTAAGTCGGCGGTCTAAAGACAAAATCGCCGCACATTCGCTAGCCGGCGAATAATAACTGTATATTGCTAATATTCTAAAGATATCCAAGAATGCCGATGTGCATGGGCGTCGCAGTTTCGCGCGCGCCAAGGAGGGTGGGATATGAAACTTCACACTTTTGTTAGAAACATATTGATCGCAATCGGCTTCGTCATGGCGAGCTACTCGGTGGTTTGGGCCTGCACGGGCATCATGCTCACCGGGTCCGACGGCTCTATCGTACGCGCCCGCACCGTGGAGTGGGGACCCTTCGATCTGAAGCCGACGCTCGACATTGTGCCGCGGGGTTATGTCTACGATGTCGGCAAGATGCCCGACGGTCGACCCGGCGCGACATGGGCCGGGAAATACGGCGTGGTCGGAACCAGCATGCTCGGCCATCCCACGCCAGGCGACGGCATCAACGAAGCGGGCCTGTCGGCCGGACTGTTCTACCTGCCGGGCTTTACGGAGTATCAGTCTTATGACCCCGACGCCGCCGACCGCTCCATCGCCGGGATCAACCTCGCCGGTTATGTCCTGTCGATGTTCGAGACAGTCGACGAAGTCCGCGAGGGGTTGAAGAATATCCGCGTCGTCGCCATCGACGATCCGAAGCTGGGCTTTCCATTTCCCCTCCACATGCTCGTGGCGGATCGGCATGGCGGGCGGATCGTCGTCGAATATATCGGTGGCAAGCCGGTCGTCTTCGACGCGCCGCTCGGCGTGATTACCAATTCGCCGACCTACGACTGGCATCTCACCAACTTGCGGAACTACATCAATCTCTCAGGCGTGTCCCTGCCGACCAGGACGGTGGCCGGCAACGACTTCGCCCCGCTTGGCGCCGGCAGCGGCATGATCGGTCTGCCCGGCGACTTCACCCCGCCGTCTCGCTTCGTGCGGGCCGCGGCGTTTTCCCACTCGGCCCGCAAGACCAGCGGCGCCTACGACACGGTGCGCGAAGCTTTCCGTATTCTTGACAATTTTAACATCCCGATCGGCGCGGCCGAAGGGGCGGAGGATGATGTGGAGAGCGGAGATCTTCTTTACAGCGCCACGCAGTGGACCACGGCAGCGGACTCGACCAATCTGAAATTTTACTTTCACACGCAGTTCGACCGCCGGGTCCATGTCGTCGACCTGAAACGGATCGACTTCGGCGCCGACAAATCGACCATGCACCGCCGGTCCATCGGGGACAGCGGCAAGCCGACGCTTGTCGACATGACACCGGGCGGTTGATTGCCGAAATCCGGGGATATTAGCGGGTCGCCTACTTCTTCCGCTTCTTCGCCATCGCCGGCATCGGCGGGACCAGGAGGGCGGGATCCAGCCGCTCGCGGAACCAGTTGACGCGCCAGTCGAGATGGGGGCCGGTGGAGCGGCCGGTGCTGCCGACGGTGCCGATGCGCTCCCCCTGCTTGACCAATTGCCCGACCTTCACGTCGACCGCCAGCATGTGAGAGTAGGTCGAGGAGAGACCGTGGCCATGGTCGATGATGATGGTGCCGCCGGTGAAGTAGAGATCCTTGGCCGCCATGGTCACCTTGCCGTCGGACATGGAAACCACTGGCGTCCCCGCCGGCGCGGCGACGTCGATGCCGTAATGGGGCCGGCGCGGCTGGCCATTGAGAACCCGTCGGCTGCCATAGACGCCGGTGACGATGCCTTTGACCGGCCAGATGAAGCCGCTTTCGAACCAAGCTTGCGGGCTGTTGTTGGCGCGGGCGATGCCGATTTGCCGGTTCTCTTGTCTGATCCGCTCGAGCGCCTTTTTCGATGGCGTTACCATGCCCTTCTTCAGGCCGCGGATATGCTGGGTCTTGTAGGTACGGGTCGCGATCTTCAGGGTCTGCTTTTGCTGGCTGCCGTCCGGCAGGCGGACGTCGAGCACGGTCTTCTTCTTGTAGTCGCGGTGGAAGCCGAAGACGAACTTGCCGCTGGGCGAAACCCGGAGCTTGCGGCCATTCAGGGTAACCTTAGCCTTCGGATCGGTTTGACCGATCACCAACCCGCCCTGCACGAGTTCGCCAGAAAGGCTATACGGCGCACGGGCCTGGGCCGTCGTAACGGCGGCGGTCAACAGCAACCAAAAGCTAAAGCAAAGTACCTTGCGCATCGTCGTCTGTCTTCTTTCTTCGTGGTTTCGCCGGCGCGGGTTTCTTGGGCGAGTCTGTGCCGTCGACGGTGGCCGGGACTGCGCCGTCGGCGAACTCGATACTGAGGCCCTGGCCCGGCTCCGTGTCCGCCGCCCGCAGGATCGGCGCGCCGTCGCGCTGCCGCACCAGGGCGAAGCCCCGCGCCAAAACGTTCTGATAGGAATAGGAGGTCAGCAACTTGCCCTGCAGGGACAGACGTTGCTCCGCCTCCCGCACCGATTGCCGGCCCGCCTGACCCAAACGGCGGGTGTGGCCGGACAGGCGTTCGATTTGGCGCGCGATCTCCCGTTGCAGCAGGGTAGGGCGAAACGCGGCGCCGACCGCCGCCAGCTGCTGTACCCGGTTCTGCCGGAGCGCCAGCATGGCCCGCCCCAACCGCTCGCCGACATCGTCGAAGCGTTGGCTGGCCAACGACAGCAATTCGCGCGGGCCGCGCAAGCCGCGGGCGAGACCGGTCAAGGCCCGCTGCCGGTCGTCCAGCAACCGCCGCACCGCTTGAGCTTTCCGCTTCTCCAGATCGTTCAGGGTCAGCATCAGATCGGCCCGCACCGGCACGGCCATCTCCGCCGCCGCCGTTGGCGTCGGTGCGCGGCGGTCGCTGGCGTAATCGATCAGGGTGGTGTCGGTTTCGTGCCCGACGGCGGAGATCAGCGGGATCTCGCTGGCCGCCGCGGCGCGCACCACCGGTTCCTCATTGAAAGCCCAGAGGTCCTCGATCGAACCGCCGCCGCGGGCGACGATCAGCAGGTCCGGCCGCGGCACCGGCCCGTCGGCCGGCAGGGCGTTGAAGCCGTCGATGGCAGCAGCAATCTGCTTCGCCGCCCCTTCCCCCTGCACCAGGACCGGCCAAAGCAGGACGCGGCGGGGAAAGCGGTCCGCGAGGCGGTGCAGAATGTCGCGAATCACCGCGCCTGTGGGCGAGGTGACGACGCCGACGACCTCCGGCAGGAACGGCAGTTCCCGCTTACGTTCCGCATCGAACAGGCCTTCCGCCGCCAGCTTCTTGCGCCGCTCCTCCAACTGGGCGAGCAGCGCGCCGACGCCGGCCGGCGCCATCTGCTCGACGACAAGCTGATACTTCGAGCGGGCCGGATAGGTCGACAGCTTGCCGGTGCAGACCACCTCCAAGCCGTCCTCGGGCTTGAAGCGCAGGCGCTGGGCGACGCCGCGCCAGCAGACGCCGTCGATCACCGACTTCTCGTCCTTGAGGGCGAAATAAACATGGCCGGAGCGCGGCCGGGCCAGGCCGGAGATTTCCCCCCGCACGCGGACATAGCCGAAATTGTCCTCCACCGTCCGCTTCAATGCAAAGGACAGTTCGGTGACCGAAAATTCCGGCAGATTCGGCGCCGGTTCCAAGTCCAAGTTGTCGCTCATGGCAGGATTCTGCTGTTCCGAAATGTCCGCCATGCTACAAGACCCGGCGAGATTGCGAAACCGCGCGCGGCTAAAGAGGGGAAGCGATGAGGGTTCTGGTGGTGGGCAACGGCGCCCGCGAACATGCGTTATGTTGGAAACTGGCTCAGTCGCCGCGAATCGACCAACTGTTCGCCGCACCGGGCAACGCCGGCATGGAGCAAGTGGCGACCTGCCGCGCCGTCGCCGTCGACGATCATCCGGGTCTGATCAAACTCTGCCGGGACGAGACCATCGACTTTGTCGTCGTCGGCCCGGAAGCGCCCCTGGTGGCCGGTTTGGTCGACGATCTGAACGCCGCCGGTATCCGTGCTTTCGGCCCCAACAAGGCGGCAGCAGCCCTCGAAGGCTCCAAGGCCTTCGCCAAGGATTTCTTCCAGCGCCACAATATCCCCACCGCCGCCTACCGGCGTTTCAACGATGCCGACGCGGCCGAGGCTTATATCCGCGAACAGGGCGCGCCCATCGTGGTGAAGGCCGACGGTCTGGCCGCCGGCAAAGGCGCTATCGTCTGCGACACGGTCGACCTGGCGGTGGCGGCAGCCCGGGACATCCTGGCCGGCCGCTTCGGCGACGCTGGCAACGAGATCGTGGTGGAAGAATTCATGATCGGCGAGGAAGCCAGCTTCTTCGCCCTCAGCGACGGCACCAACATATTGCCGTTGATTGGTGCTCAGGATCACAAGCGGGTCGGCGATGGTGATGTCGGCCCCAATACCGGCGGCATGGGCGCCTATTCCCCCGCCCCCGTTTTCGACGCGGCCATGCTCGATCTGACTATGCAGCGCATCATCGAACCCACCGTGGCCGGCATGGCAGCGGAAGGGCGCCCGTTCAAGGGCGTGCTCTATGCCGGCCTGATGATCACCGCCGAGGGACCGAAGATGATCGAGTACAATGTCCGTTTCGGCGACCCGGAAACCCAGGTGATCCTGCCCCGCCTCGCCTCCGACCTGCTGCCGGCATTGGAAGCCGCGGCGGACGGCAATCTGGCCGACGTCGATCTGGACTGGCGCGACGACGCGGCGGTCTGCGTGGTGATGGCGACCGAGGGCTATCCGGAGGCTTACGAGAACGGTTCCGAAATCCGCGGTCTCGACCGGGCCGACGCGATGGCCGGCGTCACCGTATTTCATGCCGGCACGAAGCGGGACGGAACGCGCATTCTGGCCCATGGCGGCCGGGTTCTTGGCGTCACCGCCCTGGCGTCCGACGTACGGACCGCCACGGACGCCGCCTATGCCGCCGTCGACGCCATCGATTGGCCGCAGGGATTCTGCCGAACCGATATCGCCAGGCCCGCCTTCGAAACTGAAAATTAACGATTTATTAGCGGATTCCATACATTGCTATTTATCCGAATGACGAATATGTTTTCGCCAGCGACGTAGCTGCTTGGGGATTGTGAGACTATGGTTGACCACATTACCGTCGATCCGATTTATGAGACCGTTTCCCGCGACGACTTCCGCGCGATGATTGAGGTCGACCGCTATGGCCGGCGCACCGATGCGTTCGACGGCATCATTTCCGCCACCCACGACCATTTCTGGGATCCGATGGACACCGGCTATATCGACTTCGACGACGATTTCGATGTCGAAAAGCAGCCGATCATGCCGGCGGATCAGCTCATCGAGCTGAAGTCCGCCGTCGTCGACAGGTTGGACGAAGGTCAGCAGATCCAGCTCGGCAATCAGATCATGCGCTGGAATTTGAGCAACATTCTGCATGGCGAGCAGGGCGCGCTGTCTCTCAGCGCCAGCCTCTGTCACCTGCTCACCGACCCGGGCGCCCAGGAATACGCCGCCAACCAGGCGCGTGAGGAAGCCCGCCATGTCACCGGCTTCGCCCGCTATATCGAAGCCCGCTGGGGCACGCCCTGTCCGGTCGGCAACACCCTCGGCAGCCTGCTCGACGAGTTGGTCGGCGCCGAGGAGATTTACAAGAAGCTGGTCGGTATGCAGCTCTTGGTCGAAGGCCTGGCCATGGGCGCCTTCGCCAGCATCCATTCGAAAACCTTCGATCCGACCCTGAAACGTCTGACCCAATTGGTGATGACCGACGAGGCGTTCCATCACAAGTTCGGCAAGATCTGGGCCGAGCGGACTATTCCGAAGCTGAGCGAGAAGGAACATCACCGGGTCGAGGACTGGGCCGCCCGCTGCTTCGAAACCCTGCTGTTCAATTTGGTGAATGTGGAACAGAAGCAAGACATTTACGGACAATTCGGCCTCGATTGGGAGTGGGTGCGGGAGGCCTGTCAGGAGGTTTTCTCCGACGACGACCGGCGCGAGCTGCTGAAGGAGCAGACCAATATTTTCCGCGTGCTGATCAAGACCCTGGTCAAGGCCGGCATCATCACGGACCGGACCCGGCAGATCTATGCCATGTGGGTCGACGTCGACGAGCTCGAGGGCGAGAGCGACGAAATGGTCGGCGACGCCATCGCCGCCGAGGGCATCGACTATCTGCGCGACATCAACAAGAAACGCCGGGTGATCGGCCAGAAACCGGTGCTGGTGGCGTAAGCGGCCGCGCTGTCGAAGCAGAACCTACCGATCTCATGATAGCCGGCTCGCCGCGGCAGAGTACGGCGGGGTGCGCAAGCATGCCGACGATTTCGGGGACAGCCATCGTCCCTTCGAACGGAACCCGTCCATAAACACGGATAATTACGGATCACACAAATCGAGAGCGGCCCATCACCTAAATCAAAGGGTCAGACCCTTTGAATATGGATAGGGCAGCTATTTCCCAGATTTTAAAGGAACCATTGGCGTAACCGAATATCAAAGGGTCTGACCCTTTGATTTCCAATTGAGCCCCGGTCTATGCCGGAATAGCCGAAGATGGTCAGGTGCTTTGGTGCCCGGCCGGCGATGCCTCAGGCCATGCTGAGGACAGACCGGACATGCAGAAGGCAACCGTCGACGGGCACCAAAGGCGCCCCAGCAGGCCTTGTCGATGGAGCTGAACGAACCCGGGAGAGACCCGCGGGCGCGGCGTGCGATCAATTTCAAAGGGTCTGACCCTTTGAAATACCGAAATCCGCGTAAGCTGCATATTTTCCCACATAGACGGCAGATATCGAAATCAAAGGGTCTGACCCTTTGATTTCTGACGCTTTGATGTCGATTCGCGCTGCCATTGGACACTGTCACCCTCGGTCAAGCCGGCGGGGTCAGGTAGCGGGCGGCTTCGTCGAGGCGCTCGGCGCTCTCCCGGATCTCCTGCCGCGCGACGCCGCGCAGATGCACCTCGTCGGGACCGTCGGCATAGCGCAGGGTGCGGCCACCGGTATAGATATCGCCGAGCGGCGTGTCGGGACTGATCCCCATGGCCCCGAAGACCTGCATGGCCCGGTCGGCGACCCGGCAATGCAGCTGCGGGATCAGCGCCTTGATCATGGAAATTTCCTTACGCGCCGCCCGCGCGCCGACCTTGTCGATCAGATAGGCGGTCTTCAGCACCAGCAGCCGCGCCTGCTCGATCTCGATGCGGGAGCGGGCGATCTCCTCCATCACCGAGCCATGCTCGTGCAGATACTTGCCGAAGGTCTTACGCTCCTGCGCCCGTGCGCACATCAGTTCCAAGGCCAGCTCCATGGCGCCGATCGAACGCATGCAGTGGTGGATGCGGCCGGGGCCAAGACGCGCCTGCGCCATCATGAAACCGTCACCTTCCCCGCCCAGCAGGTTCTCCGCTGGCACCCGCACATCGCGGAAGATCACCTCGCAATGGCCAGCGGGGGAGTGATGATTGAGCACCGAGATGTTGCGCACGACCTCAACGCCCGGCCAGTCCTTGGGCACCAGCACCATGCTCTGTTGCCGATGACGCGGCCCGTCCGGATCGGTCTTACCCATGACGATGAACAGCCGGCAGTTGGGATGGGCGGCGTTGGAAATGAACCATTTCCGGCCGTTGATCACATAGTCGCCGCCGTCGCGGCGGATTAGCGTCTGGATATTGCTGGCGTCCGAAGAGGCCACGTCGGGCTCGGTCATGGCAAACGAGGAGCGAATCTCGCCGTTCAGCAGTGGCCGCAACCATTCCTCATACTGCGCCGGGCTGGCGAACATATGCAGCAATTCCATATTGCCGGTGTCCGGCGCGTTGCAGTTGAAGACCTCGGCCGACCAGGGCACCCGGCCCATGATCTCCGCCAACGGCGCATAGTCGAGATTGCTTAGGCCATGGCCGGGCTCGTCCTCCTTCAGTGCGGGTAGGAACATGTTCCACAGGCCTTCCTCCCGCGCCAAGGCCTTCAAATCGGCCATGAACGGGACCGGGAAATTTCCCTTTTTGACCTCGGCCCGATGCTCGGGGATACGGGGCACGATATGCTGATCCATGAAGTTCAGCAGCCGGATGCGCAGCTCCTGACAGGCGGGGGAATAATCGAAATCCATCTTGCGTCTCCTCTCTCTCCGGCGGTAGAGGGAACGATAGGCTCAACCAATAAATAACACGAATTTATCTTATTAATGTCTAAACATTCATGATATTTATGATTATGCGATTCGAACAGATCGACCTGAACCTCTTCGTCGTTTTCGACGTGATCTATCGGGAGGGCAGCCTGACCCGGGCGGCGGAGATCCTGTCGATCACCCAACCGGCGGTCAGCAATGCCCTGCACCGCCTGCGCGACAGCCTCGACGATCCGCTGTTCGTGCGCGATGGGCGGCGCATGCGGCCGACGCCGGTGGCGGACAATCTGATCGGTCCGGTGCGTCAGGCTCTCACCCAATTACAGTCAAGCATTAAGGACCGGGCCCGCTTCGACCCGGCCCGCTCCGACCGCTTCTTCACGTTGAGCGTCGGGGATATCGGCGCAGCGGTCCTGGTGCCGGCCTTGCTGAACCGCCTGCGGGCGGAGGCGCCGCGAGTGCAGCTCCGCTGCTTCCAGGTGGAGCGCGACGAGATCGCTCGGGAGCTGGCCAGCGGCCGCCTCGACGCCGCCGTCGATATCGCTCAGGTGCCCGGCCGTGGATTGAAGCGTCAAACATTGATGGCGGACGATTTCGTCTGCGTCCTGCGCGCGGAGCATCCGCTGGCACGGGGCAGGCTGACCCTGAACCGTTATCTTGGCCTGGATCACATCATCGTTTCCAGCCGCCGGCATGGCGCGGGCTATGTCGACGGTGCGCTGCGCCAACAGGGCCACCGCCTGCGTGCGACCCTGCGCCTGCAAACCTATCAAGCGGCGTTTCATACGGTGATGGCGTCCGACATGGCCTTAGCGGCGCCGGCCGCCTTGGCCGGGCGCTATGCGGTTAAGGCCAAACCCCTACCGGTCGAATTGCCGGCCCTGGAGAGCCAATTGCTCTGGCATCGCACGGCCGAGGACGACCCGGCCAACCGCTGGTTCCGCCGCTGCCTGCGAGACGCCGCCAAACCGGCGCGAAACAGATCGAAGCAAGGTGCGAAACCGAAATCAAAGGGTCTGACCCTTTGATTATTTACAAGCTCGAAATCGACTAAAAATAGGCATTTATCGCCGATGTACTTTTTCAAAGGGTCTGACCCTTTGATTCCCACAATGACGCAGATACATGGCGAAAAAGCTAAGAATTGTCAGGCCCTTTGGGGGGTGCGGCCGGCGACGCTGCGGACCTTGCGGGGGGCCGCCATCCAGATGCAAACGACTGCCAACCAACTGAACCCGAAGGCGACCCAGAAGGCTTCGTCATAGCGGCCGAACAGATCGTAGAGATAGCCGCTCGCCCAGGGGCCGGCCGCGCCGCCCGCCGTGGCCGCCGCACTCAAGGCGCCGAAGATGGCGCCGTAATGCCTGCCCTGAAAGATCTCCGCCGGGATCGCGGCGTAGTTCGGCGCCATGCCGTAACCGAGCAGGCCCTGAAAGGCGACCATGGCATACATCAGCCAGGGCGCCGGCTGGAACTGCAGCAGATAGAGCAGCAGATAACACATGGCGAAGCCGAAATTGGCGATGCCCCAGGACCATTCCCGGCCGATCCGGTCCGACAGATAGCCGAGCCCCAGCAAGCCCGGCACGCCGATCAGGCCGACCAAGCCGAGCGCCAACGCCGCCTCGTCAGCGGAGAAGCCGACCTCCACCAGATATTTGGTCTGATGCACCTGCACCGCGTAGAAGGCCCAGAGCGCGCTGAAGAAACCCAGGGCCAGCCACCAGAAGCGGGCCGTTTTCATGGCCCGACCCAGAGTCCATTCGATCGCCACCCAGTCCTTGTCCACCACATTGTCCGGCGGCGCGCCGGCCGTCGCCGCGGCATTCGCCGCCGGGGCATCGTCCCCGTCCGGCCGCAGGCCCAGGTCCGAGGGCTGCTTACGCTGCAGCAGGATGTTCAGCGGCACCACCACGGCGAAGACCAAACCGGCCAGGGTCCAGCAGGCCGCCCGCCATCCATAGTGGTCGATGATGATCTGCAGCGCCGGCATCATGAAGATGGCGAAGACGCCGACGCCGGAGAAGGCGACGCCGATGGCCAGGCCGCGCCGGCGGACGAACCAGTTGGGTAGGAAGGCGGAATGGCCGACATAGGCGATGATCACGCTGCCGCCGACCACCAGCACGCCCATGGAGAGGAACATATGCCAGGGCTGTGTGGCATAGGTCGCCAGCGCCAGGCCGAGGGCGACGATGGCGCCACCGAACGGAAAGACGTAACGTGGCCCCAGCCGGTCGATACCCATGCCGATGAACGGCCCCATGACGGCGGAAGCGAGGAAGCCGATGGCAAACGGCGCCGCCGTCTCGCCGCGGGACCAGTCGAATTCCGCCAGGATCGGCGGATAGAGCAGAGAGAAGGCGCTGCGCGCATTGACCCCCACGCCCATGGTGATGAAGGCCACGGCGACGGCGATCCAACCGTAGAAGAAGGGAATGCGCGCGAGGGGGGAGACGCTGGGGGGACCCGATGACATGGGCGCATGGTCGCCGAAATCATCGGCGGCGGCAAGCCACTCTCTCGCCGCCTATTGTCGGCGTCCGTCAATCCCGGCTATTAACCGTCGTCATGAGCGATCTCGAAAATCAATTCGTCGGCACGCAGGCGGTCCGCGATCAGCACCGTTTCGACGTTGCCAATCTGCAGCGCTACATGGAAAGCCATGTCGACGGCTTCGACGGCCAACTTCAGGTCGAGCAGTTCAAAGGCGGGCAATCCTGCCCCACCTACAAACTGACCGCCGGCGGGAAATCCTATGTGATGCGCCGCAAACCGCCCGGAAAGCTGCTCCCCTCCGCCCACGCGGTGGACCGGGAATACCGGGTCATCTCCGCCCTCGCCGAGACGGACGTGCCGGTGGCCAAGACCTATGCCCTGTGCGAGGACGAAGACGTTGTCGGCACCATGTTCTACATCATGGACTGCGTCGAGGGCCGGGTCTTCTGGGACCAAAGCCTCGCCGCCATCGCCAAGCCGGACCGCGCCCGATATTACGATGACATGAACCGGGTGATCGCGGCCCTGCATACTGTCGACTATCGAGCCGTCGGCTTGGACGGCTTCGGTAAGACCACAGACTATGTGGCCCGCCAGATCAACCGTTGGAGCAAACAGTACCGCGCCAGCGAAACCGAGCGTATTCCGGCGATGGACAATCTGATCGAGTGGCTGCCGACCACTATTCCGCCGAGCGACACGGTGTCGATCGTGCACGGCGACTATCGCCTGGACAACATGATCTTCCATCCGACGGAGCCGCGGGTGCTCGCCGTGTTGGATTGGGAGATTTCGACCCTGGGCGATCCGCTGGCCGACTTCTCCTATCACCTGATGTCTTGGCGTATGAGCGGAGATGAATTCCGCGGCATCGCCGATATCGACCTGGCGGCCCAGGGTATTCCGACCGAAAGCGAATACGCGGCATTGTATTGCCGCCGCATGGGCTGGGACGAGATCGCGAACCTGGAATGGTACATGGTCTACAATATGTGGCGCCTGGCCGCGATCCTGCAGGGCATCGCCAAACGCGCTATCGACGGCACCGCCTCCAGCGACCAGGCCGTCGAACAAGGTAAACGCGCCAAACCCCTGGCGGAGACGGCCTGGGCGTTGGCGGAGAGGAATTTGGTATAGTTGACGGTGCGACGGCACTTAGACAACACATCACCCCGGATGCTGCGCAGCACGAAGTGATGCGCTGCTGGTCCGGGGTCCATGGTGGCCGATAGCATACAGCTCTTCGAAATGGATCCCGGACCAGCACAGCGTCACTGCGCGCCGCAGTGCATCCGGGATGATGGGATGGACCTTTCCCTCTTTCTTTGTCTCAAATGACGACTTCTATGAGCCAGAGAGACAGATTTGAAAGGAGAAAGGCCCATGACGGAGATTAAATTGTTGAGCATCGATTTGGCAAAGAACATTTTTCACATTCACGGGACCGATGGGGCGGGCGAGACGGTGTTGGAGAAGAAACTGCGCCGCGCCGCTTTGAAGCGTTATCTGGCGGCCTTGCCGCCCTGTCGCATCGCCATGGAGAGCTGCGGCGGGGCGAACTATTGGGGCCGCTATTGCCAATCACTGGGCCATGAGGTGGTGCTGATCCATCCGCGCCGGGTGGCGATGTTTTTGGGCGCGCATAAGAGCGATACGCGGGACGCCCGCGCCATCACCACCGCGGCCAGGCAGCCGGACACACGGTTTATCCCGGTGAAGACGATGACGCAGCAGGACCTGGGCAGCCTCTTGCGCCTGCGCGAGGGCCTGCTCGGCCAGCGCACCGAGACGGTCAACCGGCTGCGCGGCCTGTTGGCCGAATACGGCCATGTCTACCCCAAAGGCCGGGCCCGCTTCTGCCGCCAGCTGCCGCTTTGGCTGGCCGAGCTCGAACTCGCTCCGGCGCTCCTGCGCGGCCTGGAAATGCAGGCACTGATGCTGCTCGAGATCGAGGCTCAGATCCGCGAACTCGACGGCCTGATCAAGGCTCAGCTGAAGGCCGACGAGCGCGCCCCGTGGCTGCTTTCGATCCCCGGCATCGGCCCCTTGACCGCCGCCGCCCTCATCGCCGCCGTCGACGATCCCGGCCTCTATGCCTCGGCCCGCATGTTCGCCGCCTGGCTCGGTCTGGTGCCCAGACAGCACGGCACCGGCGGGCGCACCCGATTGTTGCGCATCACCAAACGCGGCAACGCCCTGATCCGCAAATGGCTGGTCCAGGGCGCGCACAGCCTGATCACCGTCGCCGGCCGCCAGCAACAGCCGCGCAACCGGCTCGAGGCCTTCATCATGCGCAAGCGCGCCGAAAACCTCAATCGCAACGTCCTCGCCGTCGCCGTCGCCAACCGACTGGCCCGCATCGCCTGGGCCTGCCTGAGCAAACAAACCGGCTTCAATCCCGCCGGCTGAAGCTGACCACCGCCACGCAACCGAAACCACGAACGAAACGCAAAAGACCAGCAAAACACAGCAGAAAAGGACAAACCCCATTCACCGCGAGAAGAAGACATGGCAGGACCGAGACCCGGGTCAGGACGGAGCGTCATCGACCAAAAAAGGTCGTCGGGATGATTGTACCGACCCGGGCCGCGATCGACCCATTCCGTCCAGGGCAACAAAACCCGCAAACAGGACGAATACATGAGCGTGGGTCAAAGCCACAGTTTCTTCTTGCAAATCCGGAAAGGTCCATACATGACGGCTCTGCAGCCTTGCCGCGGATTTGCCCCACGGCAATCGATGGCCTATTAGTGGCCGACCATGACTCAATCGACCATCGATCTCGAAACCATCCCCGTCCGTGACGCCCATCGCTTTGACGAAGCGGCGTTGGCTGCCTATATGCGTGACCGGGTCGACGGCTTCGCCGGCCCGTTGGAGGTGCGGCAGTTCGCCGGCGGCGAATCCAATCCGACTTTCCTGCTGCGCGACGGCCGTCGGGATTACGTCCTGCGCAAGAAACCACCGGGGAAGCTGCTCCCCTCCGCCCATGCGGTGGACCGGGAATACCGGGTGATGACGGCGCTGGCCGATACGGACGTGCCGGTGCCGAAAACCTACGGCCTGTGCGAGGACGACGGCGTCATCGGCACCGCGTTCTTCCTGATGGAGAAGGTGGAGGGCCGGGTATTGCGCGATCCGTTGTTGAGCGAACTGGCCTCGAACGAAGAACGCGCCGCTTACTACGAAGACTTCATGCGCGTGCTCGCGGCCCTGCACAGGGTCGACGTGGACGCCCACGGCCTCGGCGACTATGGCCGCAAGGGCGGCTATATCGAGCGTCAGATCGCCCGCTGGACCAAGCAGTATGTGGCGGCCCAGACCGAGGACATTCCGGAGATGGATCGGCTGATCGAGTGGTTGCCGAAGAACCTGCCGGCGGACGACAGCGTCGCCATCGCCCATGGCGACTACCGGCCGGAGAACACAATCACCCGCGCCGACGCCCCCAAGATTGCCGCGGTGGTGGACTGGGAACTGTCGACGATCGGTCATCCGCTTTGCGATCTGGCCTATTGCTGCATGGGCTATTACGGCCAGGGCGGCGGCGGGCAGCCGGCATTTCACGGGCAAGACCTGAAGGCGCTGGGGCTGCCGGAGGAGCAGGAAATGATCGACATGTATTGCCGTTTCTCCGACCGGGACGGAATCGACGACTGGTACTTCTACATCGCCTTCTCGCTGTTCCGAGCCGCGTCGATCGTGCAGGGCGTCTATAAGCGCGGTCTCGACGGCAATGCCTCGTCTTCCCGCGCCCTCGAGTTCAAGGAGGTCTGCCGCATTCGGTCGGAAGTGGCCTGGGGTCTGGTGGAAGCCCATGGCTGACCGGCAAGACTGGATAGGTTTCGCGCGGCGCGAGATCGCCGCCCGCGACGGCCTGCATGAGACGGCGACATTCCCCGACGACCTGTGGCAAGCGTTGGGCAATAGCGGACTGCTCGGCCTCGGCATCGCCGAAGCTCATGGTGGCGGCGGCGGTGATTATCGCACCCTCGCCGACTGCGCCTATGCACTGGCCGAAGCCGGTGGCAACAAGGGTGTGGTAACCACCTGGCTGGTCCACAACATGGCCGCGAAACTGCATATCGAAGGATTGGGCACACCGGGTCAGCAACGGGCCTGGCTGCCGCGCCTGGCGGCCGGCGAATTCTCGGTCTGCGTGGCGATCTCGGAGCCCGGCGCCGGCGCCCATCCGAAGCATCTCCAGACCGCCGCGGTGCAAGACGGCGACAGCTACATCCTGAATGGCGAGAAGGCCTATCTGACCAACGGCCCCCTCGCCGGTCTGTTCATCGTGCTCGCGATTACCGGAGAACGGACGGGCCGCAAGCGGTTTTCCGCCTTCCTGGTGCCGCGCGATACGCCCGGGTTCGAGCAAACGCCCGGGATCGAGATCGACTATCTCCGCCCCTCCGGCCATTGCGGCATCCGCCTGACCGACTGCCGGGTCCCGGCCGGAAACCTGTTGGGCACGGAAGGCGACGCTTTCAAGCGTTTCTCGCTCCGCATGCGCGCGGTGGAGGACGCCCTCGGCACCGCGGCCAGCGCCGGCAGCACTGCCTTCCTGCTCGCCGAACTCGCCCGTCTCGACCCCGACGGGGACGACAGACTGAACGACCTCGGCCGCATGGCTATGCAGCAGCGCGCCCTGCGCCGACTGAGCCAGGCCATGGCGGAAGATCTGGACGCCGCGCTATCCTCCCGTCATCCCGGCCGCAGCGAAACTTCTTCCCGTCATCCCGGCCGCAGCGAAGCGGAGAGCCGGGATCGTCCCAGGCGCGGTGCTTCGGACGATCCCGGATATCGCCTACGGCGATTCCGGGATGACGAGAGTAAAGAAGGGCGATTGCGGGACGATGAAGTTGCGGCAACCGGCCGACCCTCACTCGATATCGACAGCTTGAACGAGCAATCCGCCGGCTTCCGGGAGATTTCCGTTCATTTGCAAAACCGCATCGATGGCTTTATCAAGGAGGCGCGGCTCACCCCTGGGGCGCGTTTCGACGCCATGCGCCGGGATCTGGTCAAGTCGCGCGGCATCGCCCGCTCGGTGCACCAGGTAAAGGCCATTCGCTACGGACGATCACTTATCGCCGACTCACTCAACGCCGAAAGTAAGCAGTTTTCATGACAGACCTCCGCGCGCAAAAACTCGCCGATATCGAGACCATCATCGAAGGGCTGGGCAGCGTCTCCTATATCGCCTCGCGCCAGATCGCCACGGCGATCCTGGTCGCCCAGAACCTCAACAAGCCGATCCTGGTGGAAGGCTCCGCCGGCGTCGGCAAGACCGAGCTGGCGCTCTCCACCGCCGCCTATCTCGACCTGCCGTTGATCCGCATGCAGTGCTATGAGGGCCTTGACGAATCGAAAGCGCTCTACGAATGGAAATACGGCAAGCAGCTGCTCTACACCCAGGTGTTGAAGGAGCAGATCGGCGACGTCCTGCAAGGCGCCAGCAATCTGCACGAATCCATGGCCCGGCTGCACGATTTCTCCGACGTCTTCTTTTCCGACCAGTTCCTGGAGCCCCGGCCGCTGCTGAAGGCGTTGCAGGAGGATGACGGCGCGGTGCTGCTGATCGACGAAGTCGACAAATCGAACGAGGAATTCGAGGCCTTCCTGCTGGAAATCCTCTCGGCCTTCCAGGTCACGATCCCCGAAATCGGCACCTACAAGGCCAAGACACCGCCCATCGTCATCCTGACCTCCAACAATACCCGCGACATGGGCGACGCCTTGAAGCGGCGCTGTCTGCATCTCTTCATCCCCCTGCCCGACGCCAAGTTGGAGGAGCGGATCGTCACCGCCCGCGTCCCCGACCTGGACGAAAGGCTACGCAAACAGTTGGTCTTCTTCGTCCAGCAATTGCGCGAACTGGAACTGAAGAAACTGCCCTCGATCAGCGAGACCATCGATTGGGCCCGCGTGCTGGTACTGCTGCATTCGGAGGATTTGGACCGCGATCTGGTGCACGAGACCCTGAATGTGCTGCTGAAGTTCGAGGAGGACATCGCCACGGCGCAGGGTCAGACCACGGAACTGATCCGCAACGCCAAGAAGGGGGCGGAGCTCGGCTATCTTGCAGCAACCGCTTGAACAATTCATCCGGGCCCTCCGCGCCTCCGAAGTCCGGGTCTCCGTCGCCGAGGCGGATCGAGGCCCATGAGGTGATCGCGACGTTCGGTTATGAAAACCGGCAGCTGCTGAAGGACGCCTTGGGCGTCACCATGGCCAAGTCGGTCGAGGAGAAGGAACGCTTCGACGAGACCTTCGACCTGTTCTTCGCCCCGCGACGAATTCCGCGAAACTCTGCCCGAGGACAGCGACGAGTCGTTCGGTGAGGGCGACGCCGAGACCGGCAACGAATTGGCCGATCTGCTGCTCGACGGCGATCAGCAGGAACTGGCCCAGCGCATGGAACAGGCGGCCAATGCCTCGAATGTCGGCAATATCCGCTTCTTCACCCAGCGCGGCTATTTCACCCGGCGCCTGGTCGACGAGATGGGCCTGCGCGAGTTGGAACGGATGATCGCCGAGATCGACCGGGACTATGCCGAAGGCGCGGAGATGGCGGAGGCGCTGGAAGCCGGGCGCAACCAGCTTCTGGAACAGGCCCGCGGCTTCGTCGAGCGTCAGTTCGAACTCTATGCCCGTTCCGCCGGCGAGCAACTACGAGAAGAGTTCCTGCAGCAAACCCGCCTTTCCAATGTCGATCCGCGCGACTTCCAGCGGATGAGCCGGGTGGTCCGCCGCATGGCCAAGAAACTGGCCTCACGCTACATGCGCCGGCATAAGCAGGCCCGGCGCGGTCAGCTCGATGTGCGCCGCACGCTCAGGGTCAACATGGCCAATGACGGCGTGCCCTTCAACACGATCTGGAAGCAGAAGAAAGTGGACCGGCCGAAGATCGTCGCGATCTGCGACGTCAGTCGCTCCGTCGCGGCCGCCGCGCGCTTTCTGCTGATGTTCCTCTACAGCCTCAACGAGGTGATCTCGGAACTGCACAGCTACGCCTTCTCCAGCGAGCTGGTGGAGATCAGCGACGAGCTGGAGAACCACGCCATCGAGGACGCGATCCCGGAGATCCTGCGCAAGATCGGCTTCCGCCCGACCGACTACGGCCAGGCCCTGCGCGACCTGCGCGACGAGCATTTCGATCATATCGATCGGCGTACCACGGTGATCTTCCTGGGCGACGCCCGCTCCAACTACACCGACCCGGAAGCCCAGATCATGCGCCAGATCCATGAGCGCAGCCGCCGCGTCATCTGGCTCAACCCGGAGCCGGAAACCTTCTGGGGCACCGGCGACAGCGAAATGCCCAAATACCGCCCCTTCTGCCACGTCGCCAAAACCTGCAACACCATCAAACAACTCGAACGCGTCATCGACGATTTGCTCAGGGCAACGACACGGGC
>CBDCGJ010000018.1:0-27635 GCA_965216645.1 Alphaproteobacteria bacterium
GACCAGATCGACCGGGCTCAGCGGATTGATCTTCTCCGCATCGCCGCCCATCTCGACAATCGCGTCGCGCATGGCGGCCAGGTCGACCACGGCGGGCACGCCGGTGAAGTCCTGCATCAGCACCCGGGCCGGGCGGTAGGCGATTTCATGGTCGCTGGATTTGTTCTCCAGCCACTTGGCCACGGCCTTGACGTCGTCGACGGTGACGCTGCGGCCGTCTTCGAAGCGCAGCATGTTTTCCAGCAGCACTTTCAGCGAGAAGGGCAGCCGGTCCACATTCGGGATGGCGCCCGCCTCGACGGCGGCGGGAATGGAGAAATAGTCGTAGTCGGCGCCGTCGACGCTCAGCGTGCGGCGGGTGTTCAGGCTGTCATGTCCGGGACGGGTCATGGGCTCAATCTCCTCAGATATCGGTGTGGCGATTGATCAGGCGGCGCGGCGCGCGGTGCGCCGGCGGCGCGGCCAGCCCGGTCGTGAAGTGTCGAAAAATGACGAGGCCTTGATAGCGCGGGTGAGGGGAAAAGGGAAGGGGGTGGGGTGGATCAGTTGCGATCGACGACGGAAAGCAGCCCGTCGCGCCTGCATTGCAGGATCTTGCTCCGCAAGGATGTGACTAGGCCGTAGGGCAGCACGCCGTAAACATAGTTGCCCTCGGTATTCGGGACGAGGTCGAAGCCGGGCCAGTCGAAGGCGTTCAACTCGTCGGCCATGATCCACGACCGCCGGCGCAGACCCAACCGGTTTTGGGTGATGGACGGGATTTCGACAGCCAATGTCGGGTCGGCCGGTGGCTGCGAGGTGATCGGTGATAGATAAACCGTCGTCCGATTATTTTGCGTGGCGACCACCGTTACGACGGCGGCCGGACGAGGCTTACGGCCTTCCTCACGTCCCTCGGCATGCTCGGCGGACCATAAAAACAGATGGCTGAGGACCAGCCCGACTTCTGGTTCCGGCAAATCCGGCATGGGATTGGGCTATTCCAACTCGTCGTCGTATTGCCGCAAACGCTCGGGGATTTGGGTGTTGTCTTGCAGGCCAGCGACAGCATCTGCCGGCAACTCCCAGGGCCGCAGGGATTTAGTCTGCAACCCCTTCAACCGCTCCAGTTCCTCGACCATCTCCTGCCAAGCCGCCGCCGCCATGATCACCAAGTCCGGATTACCATGGTTTGTTGTCACCACCGGGGTCCGATGGGCTAGCGTACGGTAGTAGCCCCACCGGCTCTGTACGTCCGTGGCACTGACTTCAATGACATCGTCCGACATTGTTTGCTCCTAAAACCGATAAAATATATATAATATGGATAATAGGGATATTCTAGAATTTTTCTCGCAACTGATCATGATCTCCAGAGTAAGGTAATCCACCCGATGAATTTGACCGAACATCCCCAAAATAATTGTTGGCATGGCCGATGAATGTAGAAAATGGACACGTCCGAGTTCGCGTCGCCGGCTTGGTGACGCGAGATGAGGCGGTGTTGGTGGTGACGCAGACAGACGGGCGCCAGGAATGGAACTGCTTTCCGGGTGGCCAGTTGGAACCGGGCGAGACCATCGATGAATGCCTGAGTCGCGAACTGATGGAAGAACTCTCCCTTCCCGTCATCGTTGGAAATGTGTTGGCCGTCGGGACTTATATCGAAGGCGAAACGACGTCACTAGAATTGTTCGTCCGATGCGAAGCCCCCACTAGCACCCCCATCGCCAACGAACCTCACATCATTAACCCCCGCTTCATCCCAGTCGCGCAGATCCCGACGGCGGATGTTTACCCGCTGGAGGTCGCGCGGGACTTGGCGGAGTTGTTGAGTGACGGAGTAGAGGGAGCGAAGCGGTATCAGCGGCTCATTTGAAAACAGCACACAATGGACGAGAACAAAAAATACCAACAACAAACCATAAACTTAGATATCCATACCCTCAAGTGAAAACCCAAGTCGGACATAGGCATCCCACAAACAATCTTGATTTGACTGGACATTAAATTATGTTCTTATTTTGTTCTAGATAAAATAGGAGTCGGACAAGAGTTATGAAAAGCGAACTTATCTGCGCGAAATGTTCGGCATCACTTTACAGGCAGATCGACGAACGAACGGGACCAAAAGGATCAGATAAAGTCCTATGTGTCTATTGCAATAGATCGGCAAGATTCGACAAAGCACTAAGAGAAGCTACAGCAGGATTAGATGCAACCGTGCAAGCCAACATATATCGAGAACTGAAATTGGCTCATTCTCCAGCATTGTCGATTTCGAGCACTTCAACGACATCCACATAGCCAAACTTTTCCTTCGGTCAGCCAAATCCCGGCCGCAACAGTGCTGCAGTCGCTGCGAAAATTAAAAGCAGGAATATCTCGGCAACTGCAGCATCAATCATCAACCCGCCGACACCTGGACGGAAACCTCCCGCGCCGCCTCATGTAGTTACCTGGGTCAACCCAACCGGCCGCGCGGTTCGCGGTACAGACAAGCATGGAAACGGTGCGTTTGGCGCTCGCCGTACTCACGGATCACATCGGGGTGTCGACTACATTTCCAGACCAGGACAAACGATAGTTAGCGTTATTTCCGGTAAGGTCACCAAGATTGGTTACCCCTACAAAGGCAATACGACCTATAGGTACATTGAGGTTACTGATAACTTCCGAAACTCGGTTCGCCACTTCTACGTCAGACCCTCGGCCCATATTAGTGTCGGGCGCATGGTTGGCGCAGGCGACCCAATAGGTGTTCAGCAGAGTTTGTCTCCGAGATATCCTGGGATTATTGACCATGTTCACGTTGAAATTCGCCGCAGAGGTGTGTTGATTGACCCAACCAAGGTGATTAAATGACGCGACCTTTCCCCATCATATATCTCACGGCATTTGTTGCTGTTTTGTCGGTGTCTTTAGCATCAAGCCGACAGTCATACGCCGATCCGTTTGCCAACTGTCCACCGGATGCGCTGATTCTCGGACACGACGCTTACAATACCGATATCTGCACCGGCATCGCGGCGTATCGGGCCGGGCGGTATGGAGATGCGGTGGCATCACTACGGGCGGCGTTGGGGCGGGAGTTGTTCGAGCAGCCGAATTTCGGCCCGCTGCCTTGGCTCGTTCGCGCCTATTTGGGGGCCGGGCGGGAGGCCGAGGCGGCTTCGGCGTTGCGGCTGACGGAAGTGGTTTATGCCATCGAATTCGGCATCCTGCGCTGCACTGATGACGAAACGGTCTTCGAAGGCCTGCCGGCGAAAGACGGCCGCCGCCTGTTCGGCCCGATCGCCCGGCGAGCGTTCGAGATTATGTGCTACCCGAACGCCCGCGCCTCCGAATTCCTGTTTGCGTTCGACAATCTATCTTCCGCCTGCGGTATAATACGGCACGCCCGAGACCTGCGCGAACAGTTTGCCGACCCGCCAGTGCAAGACGTGGCGCAGACCCTGACCGCCGTCGACCCGATCGTTCAATTCATAGACCGCGAGCATCTGCGCGCGATCACACACCGGTCAAAGGGCGACGCGATTGGCGCTGGACACGCGCAAGCTCGCGCCGAAGTCGCCCTCGGTTTGGCTGTTGGTATTTATAGATGCGGCCAGCAGTCCGACGGACAGTTCCGCCTTTTCGAAAGCAGCCCTTTTCGCAATCAAGAAAATCCGTTGATGAGTCCATCTGCCCAACAAATTGGTCCGCAACTTTGCCCGGCGCAGGTCTCGCAACCGACCGGCCCTTTGAGCTTTGGACATATGCTGACCTTGTGCCGGCAATACGATCAAACGAACGATTTACGGGAAGAAGGACATCGCCCTCCAGGCTGATTTCCCTAACCCTGCGGCCGGCCGCAACGTTGACAGCGCTCGACGGCACAGCCATGTTCTTGAGCGGTATAGATGAAAACTCATTACATCCGGACCTGCACCTTGTGCGGTTCTCGACCTAGGTTGGCGACCAATAATGGAAAGCCATTACATGATCCAAATCCACTCCCTTACCCCAAACTTCGGCGCCGACATAACCGGCGTCGACTTAAACACCATCACCGATACCGAATTCGCCGCTGTCTACCGCGCTTGGCTCGACTATGGCGTGCTGCGCTTCCGCGACCAGACGCTGGACCAAGAAGGCCTGCAGCGCTTCAGCCGCCGCTTCGGGCCGTTGGAGGAGCGGCCGGTGGGGCGGATGGGGGCGGCGGAGAAGGCGAAGATCGAGAATATTTATGTCACGGTGCTGTCCAATATCGTCGAGGACGGCAAGCCGATCGGTGGCTTGGGGAACGCGGAGGCGGCGTGGCATTCGGACATGACTTATGTGGAGACGCCGCCGCCGGCGAGTGTGTTGTTGGGGGTGCTGATCCCGGCGGCGGGCGGCGATACCTGGTTCGCGGATCAGAACGCGGCCTATGAGGCCCTGCCGGCGGACCTGAAGGCGCGGATCACCGACGTCCGGGTCAAGCATAATGCGGCCCATAACAGCGTCGGCGGCATGCGGCCCGGCTTCACCGCCTTCGACGACCCCCGCGATGCGCCGGGCGCTGTGCATCCCATGGTCGCGACCCATCCGGAGACCGGGCACCGCTGCCTCTATCTTGGCCGCCGCGACTGGGCCTATGTGGACGGCTTCGACCTGGCCGAAAGCGAGGCGCTGCTGGACGAGGTCTGGGCCTATGCCGCCTTGCCGGAACACCGCCTGCGCCAGGTCTGGCAGCCGGGCGACGTGGTGATCTGGGACAACCGCCGCTGCCTCCACCGCCGCGACGGCTTCCCGGCGGACGAGAAACGACTGATGTATCGCTGTCAGGTCTTGCAGGAAAACCAACGGAGCGAACGCCGCGCTATTCCTTGATCACGATAGTCTCGCAACCGCTGCCTTCGCCGATGCAGATGTGATCGCCGAGGCCGAGATCTTCCGGAATATCGATTTTGTTGACGACAAAAGTTTTCGGACCGGCGGCCGGCGGATCGATGCGCAGGCGGTCGAGCAGGTAGCCTTTGTGGATCAGACAGGCGCCGCCACCCTTGGCCTTCAACGCCATGATCCGAACCTTGCCGACACCGGGCACGAACAATCGATAGCCGCCACGGGCACGTTCGATCTGACGTTGCGAAATGTAATCGGCCCGATTCTTGGACAGGGCATGGCCGTCAATATGGGTTAGCCTGGATGCCTCCACCGGAAATACGCCCGCGGATACAACAAGTGTTGCCGCCGCAAGGGCCACGCGGATACGATAATTGATGCGGAACATGACAAGTTCTCCTTTGCCTAAGACCTTTATGGGTCGCGCTGGCGGGAGAAACAGTTCAAATATTGTCGTCTGGCGGCGGGGTGTTCTTAAATTCTATGCTGTCGCGGACAGCGAAGTAGGTCTCCAGATCAAGGTTCAGCCAGGTACAGGCAGTTTGGACATCGTCAAAGAAACGCCATTCCAAGCCAGGCGGATTATGGGTCTTCGCCGCCGCTTCCCACATCTCGATAAAATACCGCGTCGCCCGATTGCCGCTGACCCAGGCCACGCGTTCCGTCGTTATCTCCCTGGCTTCGAAGAGCTTGCCAGTTTTTCGAAGATAGGCATCTACCTTCGTGTAGTCGAATTGTTGAAACCGCGCGTCTCGATCGACGACGCAAAGCTCCCGATACGCCGTTCCGATCGGCATATTTCTCAAGGCGGCCTGGTAAAAGGGGTATAGGTCCCAAACCTCCACCAAATCATAGCAATGGGAGATCAGGAATCGATAATCGTCTGTGAAGCGCATGTGGATCGTCATAAAGCTCACTGTATATAAGTATTAACTAAAGTAAATGGGGTGGCGGACACGGGGTTGCGAGAAACGACGCCGGATTTATCGCGCTACTCGCCAACTGAGGGGATCAGGTTGCGGATTTTGAAAACCGCATAGCCGAGGAGATCGCGGGGATTTCGCAGGCGCATCAGACGGCGGCCGTATAGGTGCCGCGGACCGTCGTCGGTATCGCCGCCGGATCGATGGTCGGCGACAATCTTGGCGATCATGGCGATCAGGTTCAACTCCTCCATTACCCGTCGTCGCGCCTCGATCACGGCGGGCAATCGGCGGGCATAGTCGTTCGGATCGGCCAGGAGCCAGCGGATCGTTGTCAATGCAGCCTCCGGGGCCGCGATATCGATGTCGACGAAACTGTCGGCGGGGAAATAGTCGGCCATGTTTCTGCAGCCAAAGGAAATCGGCACGGCATAGCCGAGCAGCGCGTCGGTCACCCGTTCGGTCAATATGTCTGGGCCTTGCTGGTTGCCGATCGCCAGATGATATTTGTAGGGATCGATCATCTCATGCTTGGCGCCCACCAACGTCGCCCGTGTTCCGTACAGGCCTTGGAAAGTTTCCGTTGCGTCCGGCCGCGAATAAAGCAGATCGATTTCGGGCAGCGCCGCCAGCGCTTGCCGCAGAAACTCGAAGCGCAGATTGTGCAGCGTATGGCTCTGCCGTTTATCCGTCGCGATGGCGGACAAGAGCTTTGTCTTCTCGGGCGGCGACGTATCCGCGATTTCGCTAAAGGGTTTGTCGTAGAACCAACGGCTGCCCGGCTGGGTGCGCCAGGCATTGGGATGCGGTAAGGCCGACGCATCGTGATTGCTGATCAAGTAGGCGAACTGGCCGGCGAAGGCTTCCCCATAATAGCTAATCCGCGACGGCTCGGTGGTGATCAGGATGGTTTGGTCCGGCGGACAGGCCAGCTTTTCGCCGCGCCAAGGCCGCGCCATGGTCAGCTTATCGACCACCGCCAGCCAATCGTAATCCGTATCTTCCCGATCAAAGGTGAAGGTCACGTCACCCCAAACCTGGCGATTATCCGGAAACTGATTCTGAAAATCTCGCGCCGTATGCGTACCGTCGCCGCGGACCAACTTTACTCTCGGCATAACCCACTCATTCCCACCCTGGCCGGATGTTAGGCCGGGCGGGCGGGATTGTTCAAGCGGGCTTTTTTTCCGGCTCGATGATCAATTCATGCCGGGCCAACACCGAACCGATTTCAGCCTCATCCGCCAGCACCGTACGGTAGATCCATCGATAAAACGATTGTTCACGCATGATCCGCTCGGCTTTCTCCCGACCCAGATAACGGGCCGCAGCCTGTAATTCGAGCCAATTCACGGCAAGGTGCAGATAGGTGGAATCTAGATCCCTTGCGCCATCGGGAAAGCCGGTAGGGGCATCTGGATACATAACCCGGAACTCGGCGATGGCCAGTCTGGTTCGTTCCCACGGCAAAAACCAATGGATTTGTTCATGCAGAAAGGTACATAGCAATCTGTCCGGATCGTCGAATAGACGCGTGTTTAGCGTCAGAACCGGATGACTGTGCGGAATAACAAAGGGCTGAATATTGATTTTCCGCGTGAACAGATAGGGTGTCAGGTCGTATCGGGAAATCAAGCCTCTTAACGCGGCTTCGGTGGCGGCGATTTTCCGCTCGTCCGGCCGGATGATGTTGATCTCGAATTCTTCATTCTTAGTCATGTTTGTTTCCGCGCTATGGATAACGGCGCGCAACATGTCGACTTGGCGCAATAATAGCAATACTTGTATTTAAAACATTCATTACCATATTTATTTACAGCAGGCGTTGCGACGTTTCGGCCCGGTGTTATAGTCCAACCATGAAGAAACGAACGGCATCCTGTTGTTGCGGGCAATTGACCGCGACCTGCGAGGGCGCACCCATGCGGGTGTCGCTGTGCCACTGCAAAGCCTGTCAGAAACGCACCGGCACGCCCTATGGCATCGCCGCCTTTTATCCGCACGACCGGGTTGAGATCGCCGGGCAGGCGAGCGACTACTCCAGACCGTCGGACAGCGGGCATCAGGTAACCTTTCACTTCTGCCCGAGCTGCGGCAGCACCGTTTATTGGCAACCGTCGCGCATGCCGGACCGGATGGCGGTGGCCATCGGCGCCTTCGCCGACCCGGATTTCCCCGGCCCTGAGCAGGAGGTCTACACCGAACACCGTCACGCCTGGGTGCCGCCCCTGTCATGAGCGTGGCCAGCCCCTACGACGTCCTGTTCGAGCCGGTACGTATTGGACCCGTGACGGCGCGTAACCGTTTCTATCAAGTCCCCCATTGCGACGGCGCCGGACATCTTCGCCCCCGCACCCACGCGGCGATGCGTCAGGTGAAGGCGGAAGGCGGCTGGGCCGTGGTCTCGACCCAGGAATGCGAAATCCATCCGTCCGGCGACATCGCGCCCTCCGTGGAACAGCGGCTATGGGACGATCAGGATATCCCGGCGCTCGCGCTGATGACCGAGGCGCTACACGAGCACGGCGCCCTGGCCGCGGTGGAGCTGGTGCATAACGGACAGCATGCGGCAAATTTGATGAGCCGCGCCGTTCCCATCGCACCGTCCGCAATCAGTTTCGATCGCTACGATCCGGTACAGGCACGCGCCATGGACGCCACCGACATTGCCGATCTGCGCCGTTGGCACAAGGATGCGGCGAAGCGGGCGAAGCGCGCCGGCTTCGACATCATCTATGTTTATGCCGGCCACGACATGTCGATCCTGCATCACTTCATGCTGGACCGTTACAATCAACGCGATGACGACTATGGCGGCGCGTTGGCGAACCGGGTGCGGCTGACCCGGGAGATTCTCAAAGACACGCTGGAGGTCGCCGCCGGCGACTGCGCCGTCGCCTTTCGTTTCGCCACCGACGAACTAATGGGCGCGGACGGCATGGAAGCCTCCGGCGAAGGACGTGACGTGGTGGAGATGCTGGCCGATCTGCCGGACCTGTGGGACGTCAATGTTTCCGGCTGGTCCAACGACAGCGCCACCGCCCGCTTCGAACCGGTGGAGGGTTATCAGGAACGCTTCACCAGCTTCGTCAAGCAGGTCACCGGCAAACCGGTGGTCGGCGTCGGCCGCTTCACCTCGCCGGACGCCATGGTCTCCCAAATCAAACGGCGGGTGCTCGACCTGATCGGCGCCGCCCGACCGTCGATCGCCGATCCCTTTCTACCGAACAAGATCGCCGAAGGCCGGCTGGAGGATATCCGCGAATGCATCGGCTGCAATATCTGCGTGTCGGGCGACAATCGGGATGTGGTCATGCGCTGCACTCAGAATCCGACAGTGGGCGAGGAATGGCGGCGCGGCTGGCACCCGGAGCGGATCGAGCCGAAGCACAGCGACGACCGGGTACTGGTAGTTGGCGCCGGCCCGGCCGGCCTCGAATGCGCCCTGCAGCTGGGCAAGCGCGGCTATCCGGTATTGCTGGCCGAGGCGTCGGATCGTCTTGGCGGACGCGCGCGGCGGGAAGCGGCCCTACCCGGCCTCGCCAGTTGGGCCCGAGTCGCCGATTACCGCGACGGCCTGTTGAAGCAGATGGGCAATGTGGACATTTTTTTCGACAGCGAGATGGACGTTGCCGCGGTGCGGGAGGTGGACGCCGCGCATATCTTCGTCGCTACCGGCGCGACATGGCGCCGCGACGGGATCGGCCGTCAAAACCGAAAACCCTTAAAAGATCTCGACCGCCTGTCGATTTTCACGCCGGACGATCTGATGGCCGGACGCCGGCCGGAAGGCCGGGTTCTGATCTATGACGACGACCATTACTACATGGCCGGGATATTGGCCGAGCAGCTGCGCAATGACGGCATCGACGTGACGTTGGCGACCCCGGCCGCCGACGTCTCCGCCTGGACCCACAACACGCTGGAGCAGCACAAAATCCAAAGCCGCCTGATCGATCTGGGCGTGGAGATCGTCACCGGTCAAGCGCTTGTCGGCTTCGACGACGGGCGCGCCAATCTGACTTGCGTCTATAGCGGGGGCGGCCGCGAAATTGCCTGCGACAGCGCCGTTCTGGTCACCGAACGCATATCGAGCGGCGCCTTCGCCAACCTTAGCGGTGCTACGCGGATCGGCGACTGCAACGCCCCGGCCACGATCGCCCACGCCGTCTATGCCGGCCACAAAGCCGCCCGCGAGTTCCAGGAAGATCCGGCCGAGGTCGAGGCTCAGCTTTTCCGCCGCGAGATGCCGGCGATCTAAACGCATCGCAAACGATACTGTACGGCATACTCAAAAGTCGGTTAATGTTAGGGTTGTTACAAATACGCATTTGACAAAATCGAGTTGCAAAAAAATTCTTATCTGACGTGAAGGTGCCGATCGCCAAGCCTGCATGACCATATGAGAATTGGCTTTTTCGCCCGATAGCGGGATGGAAACGGCTGGTCCATCTGTTCGTCAGTTGCTTTGCCCGGTGCCTCATTGCTCAGCAAGTCATAGCAAGGAGGGCATTCTCATGAACGCATTTATCAAAACCAGGGCCATCGCTTTGGGTTTGGCCATTACGGTCGCGACAGCCACCTCGGCATTCGCCGCCGAATTCGAATTCAAACTGCACCATTTCCTCAGCCCCAAGGCACCGGCGCATACCAAGATGCTGCAGCCTTGGGCCGACCGCATCATGGCCGCTTCGAACGGCCGCATCAAAATCGAGATATTCCCGTCCATGACGTTAGGCGGCAAGCCGCCGCAGCTGCCGCGCCAAGTCCGCGACGGGGTCGTCGATATTGCTTGGATCGTGAACGCTTATGCCGCCGGCTCCTTCCCGCGCACGGAGGTATTCGAGCTACCGGGCGTGCATCAAGGCAGCAGCGCCGCCGTCAACCGGGCGATGTACGCCATGTATAACGACGAGCTGAAGAAGGACTTCAGAGGCGTTGTCGCGCTGTTCCAACATGTCCATGGCGGTCAGGCCCTTCACATGGCGGCCGAAGTCGTCAGATCGCCCGCCGATCTCGCCGGCAAGAAGATACGTATTCCATCGCGCACCGGGTCCTGGGTACTGGAGGCGCTGGGCGCCAGTCCCGTGAAAACCTCGGTCGGCGAAATTCCAGTCGCCCTGTCAAAGAAAGTGATCGATGGCGCGCTAATTCCCTTCGAAATCATTCCGCCGCTGAAGATTCAGGAGCAGACCAAGTATCAGATCGAAGGCCCGAACGGAAAACGCCTCGGCACAACGACATTCTCCGTGATCATGAATCAGGGCCGTTGGAAGGGGTTGCCCGCCGACATCCAGAAAATCTTCACGGAAAATTCCGGCCCGGAATGGCACAGGGAAGTCGGCGAGATTTGGGACGGCGCCGAAGCCTTCGGCATCGGTCTCGCGACCAAGTCCGGCAATGAGCATATACAATTGTCGGAAGCCGAATGGGCCGCGTTCGAGAAAGCCACGGCACCGGTGGTCGATCGCTGGATCAAAGAAATGGACAAGAAGGGTATCGACGGCAAAGCGCTCTATGAACGGGCGGTCAAACTGGTCTCCGAAAACATGCCGACCAACTGAGCCATGTCGATGGCGACCCGTGACGGCCGGTCGGGTTTGATCCGGCTGGCCCGTCACGTCATCACCGGTTGGGCGCTACTGGGGGGCCTCGTCCTGATCGCCGTCGTGCTGGTCAACGGCTGGTCGATCCTGGCCAGTGCACTCGCCAGCAGGCCCTTCCCCGGCGATTTCGAACTGACCGAAATGGGCGCCGCTATCGCGGCTTTCTGCTTCCTGCCCTATTGCCAGTTGGCCGGCGCCAATGTCTCGGCGGACATTTTCACCATGCGGGCCGGGCCGCGCGCGATCGCCGCGATGTCGGTACTGGCTTGCATAGTCGCTTTGCTGTTCGCCGCCTTGATGGTTTGGCGGATGAGCGCGGGGCTACAGGATTATCGGGAATATGCGGAGTTTACCGGCATTCTGGAGATCCCCATCTGGTGGGCGTTCGTGCCGGCCCTGATCTCCCTGGTTCTGCTCTTCGTCGCGTCCTTAATCACATTGAAAGACGCCGTGGCGGATTTACTCGGCCGCGAGGTGCCCTGACCATGGATCCGATCCTCATCGGCCTGCTGGGTCTGGGGGCGCTAGTCGCGCTGATCGCCATCCGACTGCCAATCGCCTATGCGATGATTGTCGTCGGCGGCGTCGGCGTCGCGTTGCTGAACGGACCGACCGTGATCCTCAGTCAACTCAAGGATCTCGCCTATGGGCAATTCTCGATCTACGACCTGTCCGTGGTGCCGCTCTTCGTCCTGATGGGCGCCATCGCTTCGCGCTCCGGACTCAGCGCCGACCTGTTCCGCGCCGCCAACGCCTGGCTCGGCTGGATGCGGGGTGGCGTCGCCATGTCCGCCGTTGCCGCCTGCGCCGGCTTCGGCGCCGTCTGCGGGTCCTCCCTTGCCACCGCCTCGACCATGGGCCGCGTCGCGTTGCCCGAGCTGAAGCGCTACAATTACTCGTCGAAGCTGGCGACCGGCACCATCGCGGCCGGCGGCGTGCTCGGTATTTTGATCCCGCCGTCGGTGGTACTGATCATTTACGCGATCATCGTCGAAGCTAATGTGGTGACCATGTTCATGGCCGCGCTCATTCCAGGTTTGATCGCGGTTCTGTTTTTCATCCTGACGATTTTGGTTGTGGTTTTGGTGTCGCCCGAAGCCGGCCCCAAGGGCGAGCGCGCGTCCCGAGAGGAACTCGTCGCCGCGACGCTCAACGTGCTGCCGGTCGGGCTCGTCTTCGCCGTCGTCATCGGCGGCATTTATCTGGGTTTCTTCAATCCGACACCGGCCGCCGCGGTGGGCGTGGTGATGGTGACGCTGTTCGGTTTGATCAAGCGACAATTGTCGTTGATCGACGCGCGCGAGTCCCTGCTGGAAACGGCGCGCACCGCCGGCATGATCTATCTGATCCTGTTCGGGGCGGAGTTGTTGAAGATTTTCATGTCCCGCGGCGGGGTGCCCCAGGCGATGGCCGAATGGATGGCCCTGTCGGGTCTGACGCCGATGGTCACCCTGGTGATCCTGCTGGCAGCCCTGATCCTGCTCGGCTGTTTGATGGACAGTCTGTCCATGATCCTGCTGGCGATCCCATTCTTCTGGCCCGTGCTGGTCACCATGAACGGCGGCGATTTGGCCACCGCCGAGACCTCGCCCTTCGGCATGAATACGGAGGATCTCAAGATCTGGTTCGGCGTCCTGGCTCTCATCGTCGTCGAATTGGGCCTGATCACGCCGCCCGTGGGTATGAACGTGTTCATCATCTCCGCCCAGGCGGAGAATGTGCCCATGCGCGACACCTTCATCGGCGTCCTTCCCTTCTTCGCCGCTGAAATCGTCCGTGTGGTTGTCCTGATCCTATTCCCCGCGCTGACTTTATGGCTGCCGAAGGTGTTGGCCGGTTAGATCGAGAAGAGGTGTGCTTGGATTGAAAAGGCCAAACCCAGACATCCACTGCGAATGGGGCACAGGCGGCGTCGCGATGGGCCGGGAATTCGAGGCGACCGTTATCGTCGATGTGCTGTCGTTTTCGACCTCGCTCGATGCCGCCCTTTCCGCGGGCGCGGTGGTTTACCCTTATCCATGGCGTGGCGATTTGGGCGCGGCGCGGGCATTCGCCGGGGAGGTTGGGGGTCGGTTGGCGGTACAACGGCAAGATGCGAGCGGCGGGCCCAGTCTGTCGCCGCCGACTTTGCTGCAATTGGCAGCCGGCGATATTCTGGTGCTGCCATCGCCCAATGGCTCCACACTAACGACGAAGGCGGCGAGCCCGCTTGTCTTCGCCGCCTGTCTGCGAAACTACAGGGCGGTCGCCGAGGCAGTTAAGGAGCAGGCGCCGCGCGTTCTCGTTGTCCCGGCCGGCGAGCGTTGGCCGGACGGCAGCCTGCGCCCAGCGCTTGAAGATTGGCTTGGCGCCGGCGCCGTCATTTCCATCTTGCAGGGCGAGAAATCCGCGGAAGCGCTGGCGGCGGAGCGAGCCTTCCTAGATCGGCATCGAGATATCGGCGCGACGCTTCACGATTGCGTCTCCGGTCAAGAACTTCACGATATGGGTTTCAAACAAGATGTCGACTTCGCCGCCCAAACGGACGTTAGCCACATCGCGCCTGAACTTGTCGACGGCGCCTATCGGGTATCGTCGAGAGAGGTGAGCTCCCGCTTGAGATAGAAGACCCGAACGCTGCTGCGGCGACCGCGCAGCTTCCGTTCGCCCAGGTCTTCGAGTTCGAACTCCGCCTTCAGATTGCCCCGCAGATCTTCGGAGAGCAGGATATTGACGTCTTCGTCGACATGGCCGACCTCCTTGGCCATCTCCTCGATCCGGTTGGTCACGTTCACCGGATCGCCCACAGTTGTGTAGTTGATGCGGCCTGGGCTGCCGATATTGCCGACCATCACCTGACCGACATGGATACCGATGCGCAGGCGGATCTCCGGGTTGTTTTTTTCCCTTTGCGCGGCGTTGTAGTTCTCTATTTCCCGCCGGATCGCCAGGGCCGTGCGGCAAGCTCGATCCGGCGAATCGAAGAACATCTCCGGCGCCCCCCAGATCGCCATCACGCCGTCACCGATAAACTTATCCACCGTGCCGCCCTGATCGTCGATACAGGTGGCGACCATGGTCAGGTGCTGGTTGAGAAACTCCGCCGCCTCGGGCGCCGTCATTTTCTCCGATAGCGTGGCGAAACGAACGATATCGGTGAACATGATGGTGATCTCGCGGTATTCGGATTCGATGCCGCGATGTCTGTGAATGCGGATCAGGCTCGACACCAGGGTCTTCGGCACATAGCGCTCGAACCAGCGTAGCCCATCCAGCATGGCATTAAAGGCATTAGCCGCGTGGTTCAGTTCCTTGAAGAAACTGCCGGGGATCGGCTCCACACTGGCCAGGTCCAATTGATGAACCTTGCTTGACCCCTCCGCCAACCGGCGCACGGGTAAGGAAATACGGCGGCCGATATAAGCGGCGGCGATAGACGACAGGATCGAAATCACGAGACAGGAGATGATCGCCCATTTCAGCCGGAAGATCTCCGCCATCAAATTGACCGAGGCAAAATGGGTGCCGACGATGAGCGGACGGTCGGTATAGCCCTCCAATTGCTTATAGAGGATGATATAGGCCTCTTTGCCGACTTTCACGAAACGGATGCCGGGTCCGCTCATCATCCATTCCTCCAGCAGCTTCTCGTCCCGCACTTGCCACATGGCGTTGACGATCGGATCGGAGAAGGTGGATTGTTTCGGCAGCGGTTGGCCGAAATGCAGGTCGGGATAGCCGAACGCCATGAGCGGATGCGCCAGCACCGCGTCGGGACCATAAAGAATGAACGGGTTGGCGCCGAACGTTTCCTCAAGTTCCGCGATCAGCTCCGACAGGCGGTAGACGGAGATCAACACCGAAACCATGCCGGTCACCGTATCGCCTTCGACTATCGGGTGGTGGTAATTGAGGGTCGCCTGCTTGTACTCCTGACGCCAGAGCAACGGACCCCAGAACGGCTTCTTGCGTTGCTCCGCCTCCTCGATCATACGGCGCAAACCCGCATCGTCGCCGACCGAGAGGAATAATGGCATGGTTTCCTCGTCCTGGCGCTCGGCGGCAACGATCTTCTCGTTGGCGGCGACATATTGGATGCGGACAATCTGCGGCGTTGCCGCCAACGCACCCATAAGCAGAGCGGTGAATTCCTCCTCAGGCCCCGGCATCATATCGCCGCTTTTGATCTGTCCGGCGATGAAATCGACCTGGTTCTGGGCCGCATCGAAATAGAAGGCAGCCTGGCTCGCTTCCGAGCTGACCAGAAGCTCGGCTTTCTCCTGCAGCAAGCTGACCGTATTGCGGTACCCGCTGACCAAACCGATGCCGAGAACGCTGCCCACCGCCGTGAGAACGAAAAAGCCCAGCCCGAGGCCGAGCGCCACGGACATCGATGCCTCCCAAGGCTTTTTCGGCTTCCCCGCCGCTTTTCCGATCTTGACCAAGCGCTATTCCCAAACTGCGACTCGCCCGCATTCTGCCTGCCCGGACGCGGCATGAACAGTCTGAAATAA
Organism: Alphaproteobacteria bacterium; assembly: GCA_965216645.1. Classification (GTDB taxonomy): domain Bacteria; phylum Pseudomonadota; class Alphaproteobacteria; genus CBDCGJ01. The sequence continues at coordinate 15,871 of CBDCGJ010000018.1, forward strand.
GATTAAGGTGATATACGATACCCGGCCCCGCCCTTGCCTTCGTTTTCGGAAGCGCCGTATATACTAACGCTTGCTCGTTTTTTCGACCAATCTCATTCAAGCTCAGGCAGCCATGACCAATTTATCCGACAAAGCGGCGATCACCGGGATCGGTGAGACCGAATTCACCCGCGGTTCCGGGAAAAGCCCGGTTGCGTTGCAGATGGAAGCCGCCTTGCTGGCCATCGCCGACGCCGGTATCAGTCCCAAGGATATCGACGGCGTGATCCCCTATTCCACCGGCGACGCGGTGGGCGAAGATTTCATCACCAATTTCGGCATCGAAGACTTGAAATTGTCGGCGACGACGCCGCTCGGCGGCGCCAGCGCCATCGCGGGGATCCAACTGGCGGCCATGGCGGTCAGCACCGGCCTCTGCAAGCACGTCTTGATCCCGTTCGGACGCAATGGTTATTCGGGCGGCCGGATTGGCGATCGGGTCCAGGATATGCCGCAGTTCAAGCTGATCGGCGAATTCGAAATGCCCATGGGGATGATGGCGCCGCCGCAGCTTTATGCCCAAATGGCGCGCCGGCATATGGAAGTCTACGGGACCACCAGCGAGCAGTTCGGCGAAATCGCCGTAACCATGCGCCAGCATGCCCTGTTGAACGACAACGCGATCATGAAGACGCCGCTGACCCTGGAGGAGCATCAGGAGTCGCGTATGATCTCGGACCCCCTGCGCCTGTTCGACTGTTGTCTCGAAAGCGACGGCGGGGCAGCGGCGGTGATCTCAGCCGCGGAGCGGGCGCCGGACATGCCGCAAAAGCCGGTCTATGTTATGGGCGTCGCCGAGGGTCATCCGGACAGCCCCAGCGCCATCACGCAACGCCCGGACATGACCGAGTTCGGCACCGCCAAGGCCGCGCCGCGCGCGTTCGGCATGGCCGGCGTAACACCAGGGGATATTGACGTCGCCGAAATCTACGACTGCTTCACCTTCAATATGATGTGTCAGTTGGAGGATTTGGGCTTCTGCAAGAAGGGCGAAGGCGGCGAATTCGTCAGCGGCGGCCGTATCGCGCTTGGCGGTGACTTGCCGGTGAATACCCATGGCGGCCTGCTCTCCCAAGCGCATATTGTCGGCATGAACCATGTCACGGAACTGGTGAAACAGTTGCGCGGCTCGGCCGGTCGGGCCCAAGTCGCGGACGTCGAAATTGGCTTGGTGACCGGCTACGGCGACATGGGCGACGGTTCCGTCGCTATTCTACGGAGGTAGCGGCGATGGAAGCTCCCGAAATCAAAGGCCTGCGGCCGAAAGCGACCCGCGACAGCAAACCCTATTGGGATGGTCTGCTGGAAGGTCGCCTGTTGATCCAGCAATGCGGCAATTGCGGCGCCTTCCGCCATTATCCGCGCCCGGTCTGTCCGGACTGCTACTCGATGGACGTCAAATGGCGGGAGATGCAGGGTCAAGGCATAGTGCATACCTGGACCGTGTCGCACCATGCTTTCCACCACGCCTATAAGAAACATCTGCCGACCGTCTATGTCACCGTCGAGCTTCCGGAAGGCCCGCGCATGGTCGGCCGGCTCGTCGATGGCGACGCCACCGATATGTCGGTCGGCCGCGACGTTACCCTCGGCGTTGAGATGGTCGACGACGAATTGGCGCTGCCGATCGTGCGCGTCGCGTAGATATTAGAGGCAATCATGGATCTCGATTTTTCCGACGCACATAATGCCCTCCGCGAAGACGTTCGCGCCTTCATCAAGGACTACGGCCATCTCTCGCCGAAGACGGGCGGCGGGCGCACGCGGCCCAATCAAGCTCAACTCGACTGGCAGAAAATGCTGATCGAGCGAGGTTTCTTTGCCCGCGATATTCCGACGGAATATGGCGGCTATGGCGCCGAGCCGGACGTGTTGGCCAGCGCCATCATCTCCGAAGAGTTCAGCGAGGCCGGGGTGTTTCCGGGGATTATGAACCAGGGCATCTCCATGTTCGTGCCGACCCTGCTTGAGGTAGGCACCCCTGAACAAAGGGATAAGTGGATTCGCCCGACCATCTATGGCGAGGTGATCTGGTGCCAAGGCTACTCTGAGCCCGGCGCGGGCAGCGACTTGACCAGCCTGCAGACCAAGGCCCATGTGGAAGACGGCCATTTCGTCATCAACGGTCAGAAGATCTGGACCTCGTCAGCCCATTACGCGGATATGATGTTCGTGCTGGTGCGGACGGAACCGGACGCACCCAAGCATAAGGGTATCTCGTACCTGCTGCTGTCCATGGACACGCCAGGCATCGAAGTCCGGCCGCTGATGACCATGACCGGTACCGCCAGCTTCAACGAAGTCTTCTTCACGGACGTCAAGGTGCCTGTGGATCAGATCGTCATGGGCCGCGGTGACGGCTGGACCGTCGCCAACGTCACCCTGAAGCACGAACGGCTGTTGCTCGGCAATCCGCATAAGATGATGCACCGTTTGCTGCGCATCCGCGAAATGATGGAGACCACCAAGATCGGCAACGAGCGGCTTATCGACATGGCCGAATACAGAGACCGCTGGCTGAAGCTGCAGGGCGAGTGCCTGGCGGCGAAGTATCACGGCATGCGCCTGCTGTCCGATCAGGCGCGGGGGCGCGATAGCGGCATCGCCCGCATGATCGTGAAATACTCGGGCACCGTGCTGGCCCACAAATTGTCGGCGCTGGCTGTCGATGTCCTAGGCGCCGCCGGCTTGCCCTTCGATCCGGGCAATGAGGACGGCGACTATGACGACGCTACCATCTGGCAGATCGACTATATGTACGATATCGGCCTGATCATCGGCGGCGGCTCTTCGCAAATCCAGAAGAACATCATCAGCGAACGCGGCTTGAACATGCCGCGCGAACCGAAGGTCGATCTGCGGCCGGGAAGGCAGTAAGGAGATGGAATTCGGTCTCAGCGAGGAACAATCCCTCATCGCCGACTCTCTGACGGGGTTTCTGTCGGAACGCTACGATCTTGACACCCTGCGGGCCAACGCGGCCGCGGGTGCGGCCTTCCGGCCGGACGATTGGCAGGCCTTTGCCGAACTGGGCATGACCGGTCTGCTGGTGCCGGAAGCCCATGGCGGCAGCGGCCTCGGCGGTCTGGACGCCATGGTGCTGGCGGAGCGGATGGGCTACGCGGCCGCGCCTTTGGCCTATTTGTCGAGCACGATCCTGGCGCCCGCCGCTTTGCGCGACAGCACGGCGGCGGACCGCTATCTGCCTGGCCTCGCCGCCGGCGACATCCGCTTTACCGCCGCCCTGACCGCCGTTGACGGTAGCATCGGCCAGGCGCGGTTGAGCCTGGACGGCGATAATCTGAGCGGCAAGGTCAGCGGTGTCATCGACAGTGCCGGCGCCACGCATGTATTGGTCCTGACCAGAGACGCGGTTGTCGTCTGTCCGGCCGATGCCGACGGCCTGTCCCTAAACGCGCGGGCCAGCGTCGATCCGGCTCGCCCCATCGCGGAGATTACCTTCGACAAGGTAACTGTCGAGAGGATTTCCGACGATCCGGCCTGTTTGCAGCGCGTTCTCGATCTGGCCCGCTGTGCCGCCGCGGCGGAAATCTTCGGCGCCTGCCAATCCATGCTGGACCAGGCCGTGGCCTATACCGCCGACCGCTATCAGTTCAATCGGCCCGTCGCCAGTTTCCAGGCGGTGAAGCATATGTGCGCCGACATGGTCACGATGCTGGAGCCATGCCGGGCCCTCGTCTGGTATGCCGGCTTCGCCCAGACGCAGTCGCCGGAAGAGGCGACGCTGTTGGCGGCGCAGGCCAAGGCCCATCTGTCGGATATCGGCCGCGAAGTCGCGCGCACCGCCACGGAAGCCCATGGCGGCATGGGCTTCACCGATCTTCAGGGTCTGCATTACTGGTTCAAGCGGGTCAGCTTCGACCGACAGATTTTCGGTAGCGCCGAACATTGCCGCAAAGACGCCGCCCGAGCTCAGGGCTTGGCGGCGTAACGCCGACATTGCCTCACTACATCAAGAGAATCTCGTCATGCCGGAAACGGTGTAGCCGTTATCCGGTATCTCGTCGAATGACCTGCGCTTTCTTGCAGGAGATTCCGGCGCAAGGCCGGAATGACGATTCCTACGAACTACGCGGCACAATCACCGCGTCGACGCCGACCGCACGATCGGGCAGCGCCAGGACCGGATTGATGTCGATGCTCTCGATCGCATCGCGATGGGCATGGGCGTAGACCGACAAGCGGGCCAAGGTTTCGGCCAGAGCGTCGATGTCGGCTGCCGGTGCGCCGCGAACCCCGTCCAGCATGGCACGGCCTTTCAATTCGTCGATCATCCGCCGCGCCTCGTCGACGCCGAACGGCGCGACCCGGAAGCTGACATCCTTCAGCACTTCGACGAACACCCCGCCCAGGCCGAACAGCACCACGGGCCCGAAAACCGGATCCCGATTCACGCCCATAATGCATTCGACGCCACCGGCGATCATCGGTGCCACCAACACGCCGTCCAGCTTGGCCCCCGGCGCGGACTGCTTGGCATTGGCCATGATCTCCTCGAAGCCCGCTCTCACTTGCGCTTCGTCGGCTAAATTCAGCTTCACGCCGCCGATGTCGGATTTGTGCTGGATATCCGGCGAGGCGATCTTCAGCACCGCCGGATAACCGAATTCGGCCGCGGCGGCGGCCGCATCACCCGCGCTGTCGACAATTCGGCTCGGCGCCATCGGCAGGTCAGCGCTGGCCAAAACGGTACTGGCCTCATGCTCGCCGACAACACCCACGGGCGGCGCGGCCGCATCGCTCGGCAAGGTTGGCGGCGCCAGTGCGGCGGCGCGATCGAAACTTTCGCGAAACCGAACTAACGTCGCAATAATCTCGATCGCGCGGCTCGGGTCCGGCAAGACCAGATAGCCGAGATCCTCCAGGGCCGCTTGCACGTGCGGCCTGGACATCATGGAAATCACCATCAGCTTTTCCGGATCGCGCCCGGCCAAATCCTCGAAGATCGGCATGCACATGTCGACCATGCGGTCGTTCATGCCGAGGGTGCTCATGAACACGATCACGGTGTCGCAGCCGCTCTTGTCGATCATCGCCGCCATATTGGCCCGCAGCAGCTCCGGATCGGTCAGCATTTGCGCCGTGGTGTCGACAGGGTTGCGGACGGCAGCGAGCGGCATCAGTTCGTAGAGATGATCTTGGGTCGTCTGCGGCAGGGCCGGCACGTCCAACCCGTTGGCGTCCGCCATGTCGGCCATCAGCACGCCGACGCCGCCGGAGATGGTGACGATGCCAAGTTTACGGGACGGCGGCAGATTGCCGACCGCGCAGGCCGCCGCGATCTCCATCATCTCCTCCAACGAATAGGCGCGATGGACGCCATACTGATTGAAGATCGCGTCGTAGACGGTATCGGCCCCGGTCAGGGAGGCCGTGTGTGTGTTCGCGGCGATGGTGCCGACTTCCGAGGCACCGACCTTCATGATCACCACCGGCTTGCGCCGCGCCCGCGCCGTCGCCAACGCCTGCTTTAAGGTTTCGGGGCTCTTACACCCCTCCATATAGGCGATGATCACTTCCGTCGTGTCGTCCTCGGCGCAGTATTGAATGCATTGCGCGACGTCGACGTCGACCTCGTTTCCGGTCGTCATCCAACCATGCACGCCAAGGCCCCGCTCCCGCGCCATGGTCAGCATATGGCCGCCAACGGCGCCGGATTGGCTGAGGATCGAGATCGGCCCCGCCTTGGGCCAGCCATGTTCGAAGGTGGTCGTGAAAGTGGCAATGGCATGGCTGCGTGTGTTGATCATGCCCATGCAGTTGGGCCCGAGGATGCGCATGCCGCTGGCTTCGGCGATGGCGCGGATTTCCTGCTGCCAACGGACGCCGTCCTCCCCCACCTCGGCAAAGCCCGAGGAAATAATCACGGCCGAGGACACACCCTTGTCGGCGCAGTCGCGGATCGCCTCGACGACGAAGGGCGCGGGCACGACGATCACCGCTTGATCGACCACTTCCGGGACATCCTTGACGCTCTGATAGCCTTGCAGACCCTGGATCATGCCGCCCTTGCGGTTCACCGGATACATCCGACCCGTATAGCCGGTCGTCTTCATGAAATGGACCGGCCGGCCGCCCAGTTTGTTGCGGTCCTCCGAGGCGCCGATCACGGCCATGCTCTGGGGATCGAACAGGGGTTTAAGTGAATTTGTCGTCATGGCGGTGAAGCCGCCTCCTCGCGGAATGGTCATGTTGGATAAAGGACGGGGCGAATTACCCCTTCTCGAATGCTGTGTCGCGGCCTTATTCTGCAAATCCGCATTGGGCCGTCAATGGCGAGCCCGAAAAAGGAGGCGAAATGACCACGACCCTGTTGTCGAACGCGAGGATCATCGATGGCCTGCACGACGAGCCTTGGGAAGGCCACGTGTTGGTCGAAGACGGCACCATCAAGGAGGCCTCGGATACGCCGATCACCGCACCGGCGGGCATCCGGACCATCGATCTGCATGGCCGCACCCTGATGCCCGGCCTGGTAGACGCCCACGTCCATGTTACCGCCACCACCTTAAACCTCGGCCAAATGGGCAATGCGCCGATGAGCTACACCAGCCAGCGCGCGCGGGAGATCATGGAGGGTATGCTGGCGCGCGGCTTCACGACCGTGCGCGATGCCGGCGGCGCCGACTTCGGTCTGGCCATGGCGGTCGAAAACGGCCTGATCGCCGGCCCGCGTTTGTTCTATTCCGGCAAGGCGTTGAGCCAGACCGGCGGCCATGGCGACTTCCGCCGTTTGACGCTGGAAATCGATACCTGCGCCTGCAGCTCGATGGCGGCGGAGTTGGCGCAGATCGCCGATGGCGTGCCGGAGGTGCAGAAGGCGGCCCGCAACGAACTGCGGCGCGGCGCCCATCAGATCAAGATCATGGGCTCCGGCGGCGTCGCCTCGCCCCAGGACCCGGTCTGGAACCTGCAGTATTCGGAAGACGAAATCCGCGCCATCGTTTGGGAAGCGGAATCCTGGCGCACCTATGTCATGGCCCACAGCTACACGCCGGAAGCGATCAGCCGCGCCGTGCGCTTCGGCGTGCGCAGCATCGAGCACGGTAATCTGCTCGACGCGGCCACGGCGCAGCTGATGGCCGATCATGACGCGTTTCTGGTGCCGACCCTGGTGACCTATGAGGCGCTGCACCGCCACGGCGAGGAGTTCAATTTCCCCGCCGTCAGCATGGCCAAGCTGAAGGACGTACGGGACGCTGGCCTGCGCTCGTTGGAGCTGGCCCGGGAGGCTGGTGTCAGCATCGGCTTCGGCACCGACCTGCTTGGCGAGACCCACCATTACCAGTCTCTCGAATTCTCCATCCGGGCGGAAGCCATGACGCCCATGGACGTGATCAAGAGCGCCACCAGCGTCAATGCGGCACTGCTGAATCGATCCGGCGAACTGGGCGTCGTCAAAGCGGGTGCCCGCGCGGATCTGATCGTCGTTGACGGCGACCCCCTTAGCGATCTGAATCTACTGCAAGATCAGGGCGCGCATCTGCCGCTGATTATGAAGGACGGCTATATCCACAAAGACGCCTCGGCCTGACATCATGGACGAGCGTCGTTATCCCAATCGCCCGATGGTCGGTGTCGGCGTCGTGGTCTTCAAAGGCGACGACGTGCTGCTGATCAAACGCGGCAAGCCGCCCCGGCAAGGCAGTTGGAGCCTGCCGGGCGGTCTGCAGGAACTGGGCGAGACCGTTTACGAAGCTGCCGCCCGGGAGGTTGAGGAGGAGACCGGCGTCGCCATCGCGAACATTCGCCTGATCGACACGGTCGATTCGATCCAACAGGACAATAACGGGCGGATCAGCTACCACTATACCCTGATCGACGTCGCCGCCGACTGGCGATCCGGCAAGCCGCGCGCCGGCAGCGACGCCGCCGCCGCCCGCTGGTTCTCCCCCGCCGACCTCGCCGCCACCGACATCTGGCAGGAAACCCGGCGTATCATCGCTCTGGCTCGTAATGGCAAATAAAGTACCAGAGAATAAAATTTCCCAAGCAAATAAAAAAATTTACAACTAGAAAAAATAGTCTGACACCTAAAAAGGCGATGATTTTTTAAAGTGTCAGACTATTTTTATTGGCGCTAATATATTATTTTTTCAGCATAATTTATTGAACCGGTGTTATTTAATAGTCGCAAGTGCTGAACTATCCAGCCAGGGCGGCGGCCAAGTGGTCGAGGCGGTCCTGGCCCCAATACGGGACGCCGTCATAGACGTACCACGGCACGCCGAAGACGCCGGCGTCGATTGCCGCCTGGGTATCTGTGTCGTAGGCGTTAGAGACAGGGTCACCGCCGGCGGCCTCCAGCAGCGCCAAGTCGGTGCCGGTCTCACGGCAGATCTGCATCAAGGTCTCTGGCTGGGCGATATCCAGCTCCCGCTCCCACACACAGGCCATGACCGCGTTCGACAGCGCCACCGCGTCCAGGCCGGCCTGTTTCGCCGCGATCAGAAAACGGCAGGCCGGTTCCGGATCGGTAGGGAAGAATTTCGGCTCGACATTCATGTCGACACCGTAATGATCCCGCCAACGCCTGAGCTCAAACATGCGATAGGCCTGCCGGCTCGGATGACGCTTCGGCAGCGGCAAGCCGCCGCTGGCTTGAAAGACCACGGCCACGTCGATCGGCCGAATATCGATCTCCACCCCCGCATCCGCCGCGACCGCCGGCAGCTTCTTGCCGCCGAGATAGGTCCAGGGCGAGATCGGGGACATGTAATAGCCGATCACTTTTCGCATCACGACTTCTCCTTAGCACCGTACCGGAAATACCGGTCCGCGGCGCGGTAAACATGCATATGGCGGCCGGCCAGGGCCGCCACATCGTCGCCATAACCGCCGCCCACCACCGTGGCTAGCGGCAGGCCGAGCCGCCGGCAAAGTCCGACCACGTAATCTTCCCGCCGGGCCAGGCCGTCATCGCTCAATCGCAGAAGACCGAGCCGATCCCCATCATGGGGGTCGACGCCGGCATTATAGTAGATCAGATCGACCGCCTGCGCGGTCAGGAATTCGGGCAAATGTTGGGACAGAGCGGCCAGATAATCGTCGTCCCCGGCGCCTTTGGGCAAAGCAACGTCGAGATCGCTTTTCTGCTTGCGAACCGGGAAATTCTGCGCGCAATGGAGCGAGAAGGTCCGCACACTCGGGTCGCCCGAAAAGATTTCCGCCGTGCCGTCGCCCTGATGCACGTCCAGATCGACCACGGCGAATTGGCTGGCCAAGCCCTGCGCCTGCAGGACCCGGCAGGCCACGGCGACATCGTTGAAAACGCAATAACCGGCGCCGGCACCACTCAAGGCATGATGGCTGCCGCCGGCGGTATTGCAGGCCAGGCCGTATTGCAGCGCCAACTTCCCGGCCAGCACGGTCCCGCCGATGGAATGGCGGATCCGGGCAATCAGCTCGTCGCTCCAATCCAATCCGACGCGGCGCATCGCCGTCGCGTCGATGCTGCCGTCGAACATGTCGGCGACATAATCGGCGTCATGCGCCAACTCGATCCACCAGCGCGGCGCAGGCGCGGGCCGATGGACATTCCGCGGCGTCGCCAACCCGGCCGCCTGCAGGCTGTCCCAAATCGCCTGATTCCGGTTGCCTGGGAAGCGCCGGTTGCGCGTCGCGCGGGATGTGTAAATAGGGTGAAAGACAATGGGAACGGGCATCTCGTGAGACAGGCACTTTGTCGGCTTCTCAAGCGGTGCGGGACAGCGTATCAAGCGAGCATGAAGAAGGCGAGCCGGCAGATGACGGAGCAGGTCAGCCATGGCCGGGTCTGGCGCCTGGCTCTGCCGATCATGATCTCCAACCTGACCGTCCCTCTGCTGGGGGCGGTGGATACCGCCGTGGTCGGCCATTTGCCGGAGAGTTATCATCTCGGCGCCGTCGCCGTCGGCGCGATGATCTTCAGTTACATCTATTGGGGCTTCGGCTTCCTGAAGATGGGCACCACCGGTTTCGCCAGTCATGCCTGGGGCGCCGGCGACGGCGACGAGGTGCGTGCCGCCATGGTGCGGGCGTTGCTGCTGGCCGGTATTATCTCGGTCGCCGTATTGATTTTGCAATGGCCGATCATCATGGCGGCGCTGGCCCTGCTCGACGGCAGCGCCCAGGTCGAGGGTCTGGCCAAGACCTATTTCGACATTCGCATTTGGGGTACGCCGGCGGCATTGGCGAACTATGTCATTCTTGGCTGGTTTATCGGCATCCAGAACACCAAGGCGACGCTCTGGGTCAATCTGCTGATGAACGGCTTAAACATCGTCCTCGATCTGATCTTCGTCATCGGCTTCGGCTGGGGTGTCGCCGGGGTCGCGGCGGCAACCTTGATCGCCGAATATGTGGCGCTGGCGGCGGCGGTACTGATCGCGCTCAACAGCCTGAAGGGCTTGAGCGGACAGTTGCGGCGGCGGCGGGTCCTGGCCTTCGCCCGCTTCAAGCAGATGCTGGCGCTGAACGGCAACATCTTCGTCCGCACCTTCTGCCTGCTCTCGGCCTTCAGCCTGTTTACGGCATTAGGTGCCCGCGCCGGCGACGACATCCTGGCCGCCAACGCCGTGGTGATGACCTTGTTGCAGATTTCCGCTTATGGGCTCGACGGCTTCTCCCACGCCGCCGAAGCGCTGGTCGGAAACTTCATCGGCGCTCGCGACCGGGCGGCGTTGCGCCAGGCGGTCCGGGTCGCCGGCATTTGGGGCCTGATCTTTGCCGGCGGTTTCGCGCTGATTTATCTGCTTTTCGGCGGCCTCTTCATCCGGTTGCTGACCAGCGTGCCGGCGGTACTGGAGCTGGCCGACCGTTACGTGATCTGGGCCGCCGTGACGCCGCTGATCTCGTTCTGGAGCTTCCTGTTCGACGGCGTCTTCGTCGGCGCCATGCGCGGTCGGGACATGCGCAACGGCATGATCCTCTCCTTGATCGTCTATCTCGCCGCCCTGGCTCTTTTGCTGCCGCTCTGGGGCAATCACGGGCTTTGGCTGGCGCTGATGATCTTCTTCGCCGCCCGCGGCGTCACTCTGGCCGTGCATTATCCGAAAGTGGAACGCCAGGCCGTCGCGGCTTAGTCATTCGGCTTCTTGTCCGGCGCCTTGAGATAGATCAGCAAGGTCAGCAGCGCCATCGCCGCAACGAAGCCGAAAGCAGTGCGGTAAGCTTCGAGCGTGACGGCCCCGTTCTCGGCGGCAGCACCGATAATGGCGCCGATGGCGATTTGCATGCAGGCGATGGACACCATCACGCCCGTATTCACCGTGGTCATGCCGCGGCCGGCCTGATGCTCGGGCACCATGGCCCGGGCATGGGCCAGCAGAATGGTCGGGAAGCCGCAGACCAATCCCAGTAGGGCCAGCAATATGGTCACCAGGGTCACCGACGGGTTGGGCATCAACGCCAACGTCGACATGATCGCCAGAATGGCGGCGCAACCGAACAGCACCAATCCCTTCAGCGTATTAAGCCGGCGCGCCGCCTGGCCGTAGAGGAAATGACCGAACACGCCCCCGATCGCCATGAACATCAGGACGCCGCCGCGCCCGGTTTCGTCGAGGCCGAAGGCGGTGTGGAGATAGGGCCCGCCCCAGATGCCGAGGAAGGTGTTGCCGGCGGAAAGGGCGATCCCGCCGCTGGCGATCGCCGGCATGCCCGGCAGGCGCACCACCGCCATCAGGCCGGACAGGACCTGGCCCAGGCTTTCCCGTTCGCCCGCG
>CBDCGJ010000019.1:0-61882 GCA_965216645.1 Alphaproteobacteria bacterium
CGGGCGTGGACCGACTTCGTGCCGGACTTTGCCTCGGGCATTAACTGCTACTACACCAAGACCCGCGAGGATCTCGACGCCAAGATCGAGGGCGCGCCGAAGTTCCTGGGCAAACTGGAAATGGCCCTGGCGGAAGAACGCGGCAATGACGGGCCGTTTTTCAACGGGCCGGAACTGTCTCTGGTGGATTGCGCCTATGCGCCGTTCCTACAACGCTTCCTAATGGTCGAGCCCTATGCGCGGACCGGCTTGCTGGACGGTTTCCCGCTGGTCAAGGCTTGGGCCGAAGCGCTGGCGGCGAGCGATCCCGTCACAGGCTCCGTGCATGAAAGCTTCAATGAGACCTTCTACGGCAACTTGAAGCGGGGCGGCTACTATGTCGGCGCGTTGATGGAGCAGGCCAGCGCGGCGGAATAGCCGAACCTCCAACGATGAGCGAACATCTGATTATCGGCGGCGGCGTCTATGGCGCCGCCGTCGCTTGGGAGCTGGCGCGCCGCGGCGAAGTTTGCCGACTGCTTGAAGCCAAACATTTGGGCGCCGGCGCTTCGGCGGGGCCGGGTCGGCGCGGCACCCGTGCCAACGGACGCGACCCACGGGAGATCCCGCTGGTCATCGACGCCCTGCGCCGCTGGCCGGACTTGCATGAGGACCTCGGCGTCGCGCCTTTGTTCGAACGGACCGGCCAGCTTCTATTGATCGAGCGAGACCAAGATCTGCTCGCGGCCGAGGCGCGGGCGGCGATGCAGACGGCCATGGGTATCCCGAGCCGATTGCTGACCGGCGCCGAACTGCGGGACTACGAGCCGGATGTCGGCGACGATGTCGTTGCGGCGCTCTACTGTCCGGAAGACGGCGTCTCCGATCATTCCGCGACCACAAAAGCCTATGCCGCCGCCGCGCGTAAGCAGGGCGCGGCGATTGTGGAAGGGGCGGCGGTGCGCCGGATGATCCGCAACGGCGGTCGGATCGCCGCGGTCGAAACCGACGCGGGGGAGCGGATTGACGTTGGCGGGCAGGTGTTGCTTCTGGCCAATGCCGGCGTCCGCGATTTGGCGTCCGACTTCGTCCAGCTGCCGGTATGGCATGAGGCGCTTCAAGTTCTCCTCAGCGTGCCGCTCGATGAGCCGGTACCGGTTCGTCATCTCATCGGTCACGCGCACCGGCCGTTGGCATTAAAGGCCGAAGACGGCAACCGGATCATGATTTCAGGCGGCCATCGCGGCCGCTGGGACGCCGCTCTCCGCGAAGGCGAGACCCTGCCAGACGCCGTCGCCGCCAACGTCGCGGACGCGGTATCGGTCTACCCCGGCCTGGCCGGGCTTCAGGTGGAAACGGCGGATGCCGGCCATTTGGAAACCCTCAGCCCCGACGGCATCCCCATCATCGATCGCCTGCCTGACACCGACAACGCCCTCCTCGCCACCGCCTGGTGCGGCCACGGCTGGGCCATCGCCCCCACCGTCGCTGCTTTGTTGGCGGAATGGGCGCTAACCGACCAACAACCTAAAGCCCTGGCGCCGTTCGGATTGAACCGTTTTGAGATTTGAAAAGATCGGGTCCGTTTATTTTGAGGCCGAGGCCATCGTCGGGATCTATATATTTCGCCGGATAGAGCACGCCTTTTCCTTCGAAACGTGGACTGGGGTGACAAATATCTTTCGCCAGTAGATGAGTGCCAAACGCGCCTTCCACGGCCAGGAGGTTGTCTCCGGCGGCTCGCGCGGCGGTCCAACCCGCGCGGGTCAAGATCGCTGTTTCGCCGACTTGAGCGCCGACGATAACGGGGATATTGCGAAGTCGCGCTTCGGCGATAACCGCCATTGATCGGCAAAGACCACCTAGCTTCGAGACCCGGACATTGGCGATCCAGTTGACGCCGCCGGGAAGTCCATAAAGATCCGTGGTGCCCAATAGGCTTTCGTCCAATATGATGGCTCTGCCAAGATGACCACCAATTTCCGCAAAGCCGTCGATGTTTCCCGCCTGCAACGGTTCTTCGATCGCCCAGACGGACGCGGGTAACGGCGGCAATGAGTCAATACATGCGCGCGGTTCGACCCAACGATTGTTGGCGTCGAGGCGGGTTCGAAAGCCCGAACGCGCCAGATTTCGTAGCCGCCGACGGTCGCGGCGGCGTTGACCGGACAGCTTCAATTTCGCGCTGGTCATTCCATTGGCTCTGTATCGCGCGAGTTGCCGGCAAAACACAGGATAGAAACTGTCGCCAAGCACGGCCGTGTATTGAATCTTTTCAGATAAATTCGGCAATCCAAGTAGCGTTTCGATGCTTTGCCGTTTGGCTCGGCCCAGTAAATCCATGAAGGCCAGTTCCACGGCGCAAAACGCCGCCGGATTTGCGTCAATCGCCGCGGTGTTATCAGCAATCCAAAGGCGGAGACTGGCCATGTCTCGAACATTAGTGCGAAAGTTCGCCGTTATTGCTCGGACGAAATGCGCGGCGGAGGCGACCGTTTCGCCAGATACGTAGTCCCTCGGGCAGCCTTCGCCGTAACCGACATGTCCCTCTCTGTCCTTCATGCAAACGATCAAGTTTGCGGCACGCCGGCGTGACGCGGAGGCATGGCGTATTACAGTTTTGAAGGGAACCGGGAAGATGTGTGTCAAGATGCTTTCGATATGCATGTGCGGCTTCTGTCGATAACGTAGTCGGCAATCGGGAACTGGCAATCCCCGGCATGTTGCAGATGCAAGACCTTGAACTGCGCCTCTCTTTGACCGGTCGCGATCGCGGCACGGCGGTAGGCTTCGCCGGAACCGGCGCGTAACGGAACGACTTGCATCGGTGGCAACCGACCGCTGGCCCGTTTGGCTTCGTATTCGAGATTTAGACCTCGCAGCAAAAGATCGAATTTATTCCCGTCGAAGGGTTTGTTGCCGTCCGCCTCGTGATAAATCCTGTAATAACCGGCGGCTAGGTCGGCCAACACCAGAAAAAACGCGGTACCGGGACCACCGGTTACGCTCAATCGTTTCAACGCCTCGACGACTTGCGCCTCGGCCAGCTTCTCGCCGGTAATGTTGGCCACGCCCCGTCCTTTCTGCAAAAACGATAGGGTGGGGCAGTTGCCGGTCCGTCCGGTCACCCGCAGAATGTCGTTGACATCGTAGCGGTAGAGGCCGTCAGGCGTCGTGACAAAAACATAATAATCGGCACCGGCTTCGAGCTCTTCCAAGCCTAGAAAATTGGCTCGTCCCGCTTCCCAATCCTCGCGGGCGACAAATTCGAATACGCAGTCTAACAGGGTTGGGACACAGCGCGATTGCGCGAGATTGAGATTGATCGTTCCGCGGAATTCACTGGCGGCGTACCCGAACTCGTAAATCCCTGCCCTGTCCGGTAACTCCGCTTGGAGCGCTGGTAGATGCAGAGCGCAGCCACCCGAGGTCCAGCACATCGCGCCGGCAAGATCGGGCCAAGCGTCGGCGAAACGCAAGCGGCCGCGGCGATCGGCCATTTGGGCGAGGTCGCGTGCGCGGTGATGATTTCCGTGGTCGTCAGCTATAGCCCGCAAGATCGTTTCCAACCGATCTTGGATGACCTGCGAGAGCCGGATGAATGTGGAAGGATTGGCGGTTGCCATGCCGCTGATATCGGGTGCGCTCAAGGCGTGGGTTGCGATTGCCAGATAACGTTCGTCGTAATCCGAGATTTCGCCGACCCATTCGGGCAGGACATACTTTTCCCGCAGGGGTCCAGCCAACTGGCTGCGCATGCGTCCGGAGGCCGCGCCATAGGGCGTGCCGCCGGGCAAATATCCTTCCACCGCCGCTCCGGTCAAGGCGAGGATGCGCCCCTTCAGCAGCCGAGATTGGCGGGCCTGAATAACGGCCGCTAGCCTCAGTTGGCGGCGCAATCGGTGTAAACCGGCGCGTGTCATCGGTATGTCCTTCGGCTGGCCTATAGTCCCGCTGGTGCGTTGAAAGTAGATTGGTCGATCGGAGGTCAGGATAGGCCGGCCCGTCAGCTCCTGTTCCGCGATCAGAGGCCCCAAATCGTGATAATCTTGTATCGGAACCGCTGACCGGTATTCGCTGAAACTTCTTATGCCTGCGAAATTGTGCCGTCGGCCAAATTGTGTGGTCGCGTTCCGGGATAGGATTTTCGACAATAGTCGCTCTTGCTGTCGCGCGGGGTTTCGGAGGGCTCGCCGGAATAACAGAAAATGAGGGCCGATGCCGAACTCCAGACCGGCGCGGATCAATGCGTTGGTGATGTCATTTGTCATATGCGCGTTCCAGTTCATAGCTAAGGCCCAATGCACCGACCGCTCTGTCGGCGGGTAGATAGCGCGTGCCGAAAAGCCAATCCCAAACGATCAGGTTGTTGCCGAAATTACAGTTCGCGTCGGCCACGTTTTTAGCGTGGTGCCAACGATGCAATTCAGGTCCGGCGATCACATGATTCAGGAAACCGAGCCGGAACCGACCGTTGGAATGCTGGAAGAAACCGTTGACGGCGTAGAAAACAAAGTATCCGGCGAGCACCGTTTCGCTGACACCGAGCAGCAGGAAAGGTAGACAATCAACGGCGAATTGCAGGCTCTTGTCGATGGGGTGAAACCGTCCGACATTGAGCCAATAAAGTTTTCCGGGTTGGTGATGACATTGATGCAATCGCCAAAGCGGCGCCCAGCTGTGACTCAATCGGTGCAATCCATATCGAGACAGATCGGCAACTAGGAGCATCAACACAACTTGCGCAATCGTCGGCCAATGGCTGGGCCAAATCGTTGCCGTCATAGTGTCGGTTAGGCCGACAACGCCCCAGCTTAGGCCATTTGCGAGAGCAATTTGGACGGTAACCAGATACAGACCGTCCACAATCATATCTCCGGCTTGCGGGCGCCAGGTCTTTCGGTACGGCCGGATCGTTTCGAGCCAGACGATCGAAACGACCGCTGGTGGCAAGCTTAGATATGCCGCGAGGAATGGCGGCAGATGCTCTTCCAATCCGCAGAAGACAGCAAGCGTGGTACCGACGATGAGGGGGTAGGCCCCGATCTCGACATATCTCTCAGCAAAAGCTCTCCATCCCTTTTCGGGTCTTTGTTGATTTTTGCGATGAGTTTCTGGGTTGGGCATGATCATTGATTTGTAAATAAGTGAATATTTACTAACTTAAGCGAACATGCTTCGTATTTCAAGTGCTTTTTTGGATCCTTTCTTCGAAAGTTGGTATTAGGGCCATCGGATTGACCGTAGCGCTTCGAAATGTTGTTCTGGCGACGATTTAGATTTTGGAATTGATTGATATTCATAACGGAGACATCCAGTGCAAATCATTGAAATTGCTGGGGAGGGGCTTCCGATGCGGGAGTCGTTGGCCCGGGAAGTCGAAAGGGCGCGGGAGCGGCTTGCGGCGGCGGGGACGTGGTGGTCGGGGGCCGAAAGATTGGCGATTGCTGCGGAAGCGCGGCGGGCGTCACACTGCGATCTATGCCGGCGCCGGAAAGACGCGCTGTCGCCTTACACGGTCGAGGGCGCACACGATACGGATGGGGTCTTGCCGGCCGCGGCGGTGGAGGCGATCCATCGGGTTCGCACCGACGCGGGACGGATTACGCAAAGCTGGCTCGATGGGTTGATCCATGGGGAGAAGCCGAAACTGGCGGATGGCGCCTATGTGGAGATCGTGTCCATCGTTGCGATCGTTACCGCCCTGGACGTATTGGACATGGCCTTGGGGCGGTCGCCGCAAGCTTTCCGCGACCCCGTTGCCGGCGAGCCCAGCCGCCATCGACCCGTGGGTGCGGCGAAGGATCTCGCGTGGGTCGCGACCTTGGCGCCGGAAGCGGTAACGGCCGAGGATCCGAACCCATATCCGGTGCATGGCGACAAGAATATCCATCGGGCGCTGAGTTTGGTGCCGCAGGAAGTCTTCAACTTCTTCGATCTCGATGTCGAGCTCTACCTGAAAGACCACGAGATCCGGGATTTCGGGACCGAATATCGCGAGATCAGTCACGCGCAGATCGAACTTATCGCCGGCCGGGCTTCGGCGCTGAACAACTGCTATTATTGAACCACCAGTCACTCCCAACTGCTCCGTGAGAGCGGTTATGACGACGATATGGTGGCGATCATGCAGGGCGGCGACGCGGTCGAACAAGTGCCGCACGGCGATCTGCTGATCGACTTGGTGGAAGCGGTGCATGGCGGGTCCGACGCGGATCTGGCGGCGGCGCGGCAGGCGGTGCGCGAGACCTTGGGCGACGCCGCCTTCGTCGATGCCTGCGCGACGATCGCGTCGTTCAATGCCGTGGTCAAACTGGCGGACGGCTGCGGCATTCCGTTGGAGGACTTTAAAATCACCGCCACCGAGGATATCCGCGCGGAATTGGCCATCGAAGCCTTGAAGTCATAATTTTTTCCTGTCCTTGTCGATTTCGCGATTTTCGTTCGTCTAGGATATGAGGTGGCGTTTGACCGCCTCGTCAATTCGAACGCAAGAAAGGTCCGACGATGCAATACATGTTGCTAATTTATACCGACGACACGCAACCGGCGCCCGGTGACGCCAATTTCGAACAATATATCCAGGGTTATGCCGACTGCGCCGAGGATTTCCGCGGCCGCGAAATCATGATCTCCGGCGAAGGCTTGCAGGGGGTCGAGACCGCCACATCCGTGCGGGTTGGTGACGGCGGCACCAATGTGACGGACGGCCCCTTCGCCGAGACCAAGGAAACCCTGGGCGGCTTCTACATCGTCGATTGCAAGGACTTAGACGAAGCCATCGCCTGCGCCGAGAAGATCCCGGGCGCCAAACATGGCTGCGTGGAGATCCGTCCGGTCATGGTCTTCGATTAGGTCCGACCCGAGCTTGGTCGCGCGATCCGGAGATACGGCGGCGGAGGTCGCCGCTGTCGTGCGGTCGGCCTGGGGACGGGTTCTGGCCCACCTGACTCGGCACTTACACGATCTCTCCTTGGCGGAGGATGTGTTGCAGGACGCGCTTCTGAGCGCGCTTGAAACCTGGCCGGTGCAAGGGCAACCGGATCGACCGGAGGCTTGGCTCTACCAGACCGCACGGCGGCGGGCGATCGACCGATTGCGGCATGAAGCCATGGTCACGCGCAAAGAAGGCGACATCGCCATGCTGGAGCGGATGCGCCACGCCGAGCGGGCGGAGGAGCGGCGGATGGACACGCGCATACCCGACGACCGATTGAGACTGATCTTCACCTGTTGCCATCCGGCGATCGACGCGCGGGTCCGAGTTCCGTTGACCCTGCAAACTCTCGGCGGATTGAACGCCAAGGAAATCGCGCATGCGTTTCTGGTGCCGCCGGCCACGATGGCCCAGCGGCTGGTACGGGCGAAGCGGAAGATCAAAGCTGCCGGTATCCCTTACCGCGTACCGCCGCCGGCGCTCTGGCCCGACCGCCTAGCGGCCGTGTTGCAGGTCATCTACCTCATTTTCAATGAAGGCTATACCGCCAGCGCCGGCGAAAATCTGCTGCGCGCAAATCTTTGCCGAGAGGCTATCCGATTGGGCGAGGCCTTGTACGATCTATTGCCGGCGGAAGGCGAAGTGGGTGGGCTGCTGGCCCTGATGCATCTGCACGATGCCCGTGCCGACGCGCGGCGCGACGGCGACGGGGCGATGATCGGCCTGGCGGATCAAGATCGCCGGCTTTGGGACCGGGAGCGCTCTGCCGCGGGCCTGGCGATCCTTCGCCATTGCGAAGGTCTGGGCCGCGCCGGTCCCTATCAACTGCAGGCGCGGATCAGCGCCGAACATATCGCGGCCGAAAGATTCGAGACGACAAACTGGCCGAAAATCGTCGAACTCTATGACGAACTACAGGCATTGTCGCCCGGTCCGGTGGTGGCGCTCAACCGGTTGGTCGCCCGCTCCTATGCGGAAGGCCCCGAGGCGGCGCTGTCGGATCGGACGGTTTTGGACGACCGTCGGCTGGCGGACTATCAACCCCGGCACGCGGTGGAAGCCGATTTGCTGAGCCGGCTCGGCGACGCGGCCGGTGCTCGTGCGGCCTATGATCGGGCGATTTACCTATCCGAGAACGAAGCCGAACGCGACTTTCTTCGCCGCCGCCGCGACGACTTACGCTAGACAGCCGACCGCACCTTCGCTCTAATAGCGATTCTTCCAAGCAATCGTCGACAAGGGGGCTGATCATGGAAATCGGCGTTTTCATTTTCGCAACGGACTACTCGATTTCGATGCCGGACCTCGCGTCCGCGCTGGAGGAGCGGGGCTTCGCCTCGCTGTTTTTGCCGGAGCATACCCACATTCCGGCCAGCCGTTTGTCGCCGTTCCCCGGTGGCGGCGATCTGCCCAGGGAGTATTGGAGTACCCACGATCCCTTCGTCGCTCTTTCGTTCGCGGCGGCGGCGAGCAAGAAATTGAAGCTGGGCACCGGGATTTGTTTATTGCCGCAAAGGGATCCGATCGTCACGGCCAAATGCGTCGCCAGTCTGGACCGCCTGTCCGGCGGCCGCTTCACGTTCGGCCTGGGCGGCGGCTGGAACAAGGAAGAGATGGCGGATCACGGCACCGACTATAAAACCCGTTTCAAAATCTTGCGGGAGCGGGTGCTGGCCATGAAGCAGCTCTGGACGGAGCAGGAAGCGGAATATCACGGCGAATATGTCGATTTCGATGCAACCTGGGCAGATCCGAAGCCACTGCAGCAACCCCATCCGCCGATTATTCTCGGCGGCGAGTCGATTTATACGCTGCGCCGTGTGGTGGAGTTTTGCGACGGTTGGCTGCCGCGTGGCCGGGGCGGTTTCGACGCGGCAAGCGCGATGGCCCAGTTGAAGGAGGTCGCGGACGAAGCCGGCCGGGATATGTCGACCCTGTCGGTCACCGTCTTCGCGGCGCCGCCGAAGGCCGAGGCGCTGGACGCCTATCGGGAGGCCGAGATCGACGGCGCGCTCTTCCATCTGCCGTCGGAAGGACGGGACGCGATTTTGAAGCGGTTGGACGAACTGGCGACTTTGCTGTAGCCGACACCATGCCGTCGCTGGAAGAAAGTCATATCCTGCCGCTCTACGCCGTGCCGGTGCTGTCTCATGTTTGGGACGGGGCCGGGCCGGTCAACGAGGCGCTGCGCGAGGCGATCTTCGCCCGGGAGAAATCCCATCCGGGCCTCAAGAAGTCGAACGCAGGCGGTTACCATTCGACGGAAGATTTACACACATGGTCCGGCGACGCCGGCCAAACGCTGTTCGGTTGGGTGATCGAGGCCTTGAACCATGCCACGTCGGAACTATTCGCTCAGGATAATCTGCATGAGGAGTTCGGTTGGGGCGTGGCGATCTGGGCCAACATCAACCGGACCGGCGAGGCCAATAAGCTGCATACCCATCCGGGCAGCACCTGGTCCGGGGTCTATTATGTCGATACCGGCGATGGCGTGCCCGATCGGCCCGAAAGCGGGCGCATCACCTTCATCAATCCGCTGTTGGCGGAGCGTTCGAGTTTCTTCACCCCGCACTTTGCCGGACAGCCGCTCCGTGACACCGGTCGCCGGGCAGATGATACTCTTCCCCAGTTATCTGCAACATATGGTGCAGACCTATTGGGGCGCGCGGCCGAGGATCTCGATCGCCTTCAACGCGCGCAAGGACCCGTATCCATAAATGGCCGGCGAGCGGCGTAACTATTTCGGTCGACATGGGCGGTTTTATGCTATGTATTGCGAATCATTCGCATTCTAGGTTTGGGGAACGGGAGTTTTAGTCGTGGCTGGAATCTTAGAAAATCTCAGAAACACCGTAATCGCCGGTATCGTGCTGGCGGTAGTGCTACTCGTCATCATGTTGATCGTGACCGGCTCGCCTGATGGCGGCGTCTATATGAAATTCTTCATGCGGTGGCTGCACGTGCTGTCCGGCGTGATGTGGATCGGTCTGCTCTGGTATTTCAACTTCGTGCAAATCCCGAATATGGGCAATATCCCGGACGATCAGAAGCCGGCGATCTCCAAAGTGATCGCACCGGCGGCATTGTTCTGGTTCCGCTGGGGCGCCATGGCGACGCTCATCACCGGTCTGATCCTGGCGACCTTGAACGAGTACATCATGGACGCGATCGCGCTGGGCACGACCAACGGCGGCGCCAGCACGGCGATCGGTATCGGCATGTGGCTCGGCGCCATCATGTGGTTCAACGTTTGGTTCATCATTTGGCCGAACCAGAAGATCGCCCTCGGCATCGTCGATGCGCCGGACGATCAGAAACCGCCGGCGGCGCGCAAGGCGATGTTGTTCTCGCGCACCAATACCATGCTCTCGATCCCGATGCTTTACGCCATGGTTTCGGCGCAAAACCTTTAGATCGACGATAGAGACGGGAAAAGGCCGGTTGATCGCCGGCCTTTTTCTTTTAAGCTGATGCCAGGATGGGTTGGAGGTAAGCATGTCATCGATCGCGATCGGAGAGGCCGAAGTCACACGCGTATTGGAAATGGTGGACGATGCGAGTTTCCCGCTCGACGATTTCCTGCCCACCTGCGACGATGCCGCGATCGCACCGCATATGTCGTGGCTGGAACAGGGGCATTACAATAAGGCGAACGGCAGCCTGGTGCTGTCGATTCATTCCTGGTTGGTACGCACCGGGCGACATACGATTTTGATCGATACCTGCGTCGGCAATCACAAGCAACGCGCGCCGGTGATGCCGCAATGGGATCATCTGGAGCTGCCGTATTTGGAAACGCTGTCGGCCGCCGGCGCGGCGCCGGAGGATATCGACTTCGTGATGTGTTCCCATCTGCATGTGGATCATGTGGGCTGGAATACTCAGCTAAAGGACGGCCGCTGGGTCCCTACGTTCCCGAACGCGAAGTACGTCTTCTCGGCGATCGAGCATGACCATTGGTCGGTGCATAAAAGCCGATTTGCCCAGACCGTCTATCAGGACAGCGTCCTACCGGTGGTCGAGGCGGGACAGGCCGTCATGGTCGATGACGGGCATCAAATCGATGACGCGATGACTGTGCAATTGGCCCCTGGACACACCCCGGGCAGCGCCGTCTTCGACTTGACCAGCGCCGGCGAGGAAGCGCGGTTTCTCGGCGACACCGTCCACAGTCCGATCCAAATCTACTTCCCCGACTGGTCCTCGCGGGCCTGTCTCGACCCGGCGCAATCCGCCGCGACACGCCGCCGATTGTTTGCCGAAGCGGTCGAGCGTAACGCGGTGATCCTCCCGGCCCACTTCATGCCGCCCCATGGCGGTCGCTTGCGGGAAGAAGGCGATGCCTTCGCCATAGACTGGCTCGGCGACGAATAAAGCTATCTCGGCGGATGGGTGCGGACCGCGTCTTCGTTGACGTCTGCCCCCCAGCCCGGACCCGTCGGCAAGATCAGATGGCCATCCTCGATCACCGGCGGCAAAGTGACCAGATTGTCTTTCCAAGGCACATCGTCGATATCGATTTCCATAATCCGGAAATTCGGCAGAACGGCGCAGAAATGCGCGCTCATCAACGTGGACAGATGGCCGTAGAAGTTATGAGGCGCGACATTGATCTCGTAGGCTTCCGCCATGGCGGCAATCTTCAGACTTTCGTTCAGGCCGTTCCAGGGCACGTCGATGATGGCCACGTCCATGGCGTGCTGTTCGAAGTAAGGCACGAAACCGCGGCGGCCGAACAGGCTTTCGCAGGAGGCGATGGGTGTTTTGGTTTTGTCTCGGATTTGGCGCAGAGCGGCGGCATCGAACGTGTCGATTTCGAACCAGCTGAGATCCGCGTCGTCGAGCGCCCGGGTGATCTGGAGATAGCCTTCGGTTTTGAAGTTGAAATTGAGGTCGAGGAACAGATCGGCTTCCGGCCCGGCGCCGGACCGCATGACGCCGATTTGCTCCTTTAGGCGGGCTGTCAGGTCCCGGTTCCAATTCAGCTCCGGTGCGTCGAAATTTCGGCCGAAACCGGGCATGTGCAGTCCGGGCGCGTCGCCGTCCCGACCGAACAGGAAGATGTTGGTCTTCATGCCGGTGAAGCCGCGCTGCACGACCTCGGCCGCCAGGGCCTCGACGCCAGCCAGGTCTGTTAGCGCCGGTACGCCCATGATGTCGGCATGATGCAAGCGGTAGGTGCCGAAATGGGACCAATAGAGCCGCAGCCGATCCCGAACCGGCCCGCCGAACAGCTCGTAAACCGGCACGCCAAGGGCTTTCGCCTTCACGTCGAGAAGGGCGTTTTCGATGGCCGCGATGGCCTGTTGGATCAACCCTTCCGGTGCTTGCCGGGTGCGGGCATAAAGATTGGCTGTCAAACGTTGGATCGCGCGTGGGTCCTGGCCGATCAGGATCTCGCCCAAGCGTCGAATGACCTCCGACAAGCCGGGGCTGCCGTAACTCTCGTTGTATTCGGACCAGCCGATAAGGCCTTCGTCGGTGGATATCTTAAGGAACGAAAAGTTTCGCCACCCGGCGTCGCAATGCAAGCTGTCAATAGACGTGATTTTCATAGGTCTTCGTTTTTCCAGTTTTTATCGTTG
The DNA here is from genome assembly GCA_965216645.1 of Alphaproteobacteria bacterium. GTDB lineage: Bacteria > Pseudomonadota > Alphaproteobacteria > CBDCGJ01. Next base: position 12,505 of record CBDCGJ010000019.1, read on the forward strand.
GCGGAATGATAGCCAGAGCGGTGAAACGACGAAACGATATTTTCCTATCGTCAACGTTCGGCGGCGGGCATGGCGGTGGCTTGCCGATCCGGCGCTTCGCCGGGTAACAGAAACTCCGGCTGATCGTAGGCCTTCAGTTGCTCGAGATGGATCGCCGCATCGTCGACGAAAAGGTCCTGGGTCACCGCGTTGACCAGATGCGGTATGGCGAATTTCATCGCGTTGATGGATGCACCGGACGGGCCGAAGCTCATAGTTGCGCCGTAAGTAAAGAGATGAATATTGCGCAGGACCGGGCAACGACCCCGCCGCTTCTCCTGAAATCTATATCCGTCGTCGAGATAGGGATAAGGGCCAAGCCGCGTGTTTTTCTCTTCGGCGGGCGGCGAATAGCGGTCCGACCACAAGGCGATCTGTGCCGGTAGGTCGCCGAGCTCGGACCGTCGCGCGAGGTCCATCTCAAAACCGGTCCCGATGATCAGGAAATCGGCCGCATGGTTTCCGACCGGCGTCTCGATGTTGATTTTTTCGTCTTTGGCCGTCAATTTCGTCCAAGGCGCGCCGGTCACCAATTCGAATCCCTCAAGCGCCGTGCAACGTGCCCAGGTTTCCATCGGGAAGGCTTCGCGGATGGTCAATAGATGGTCCATGAATCGCCAGCGCATGGCATCATCCAGCTTGTGGAAATGCCGGAAGAAGCCGGCATAGGACATCCACTTGAACGGCTGCACCCGCTGCAGTTCCGGCCGTCGGCAGAACACCCGTACGTTCGCCGCGCCGGTCTCTAGCGCGGTGGCGGCATTGTCCATGGCGGAGGCGCCGGCGCCGAGCACGGCAACGCGCTTGCCCGCCAGTGCCTCGAAGTCGATTCCCTCCGACGTATGGGCCCAACGAGATTTGTCGAGCGTTTCGACAAGCCGCGGCGTCCACCAATGTCCCGACGCCTCGATACCGTGGGCCAGGATTAACTTACGGCAGGCGACGTCTTCATGACGGCCATCGCGATGCCGGAGCCGCGCGATAGGCAAGTCGTCGCGAGCGTCGATCCGTTTGAGACATACGCCGTTTTCCACCGGCAGCTCGAGGACGCGGCGCAGCCACATCAGATAGGCGACCCAATCGGTTATGGCGATCTTACCCAGCGCGGCCCAACCGTCGGCGCCGTGCTGCGCTTCATACCAGGCTTGAAAGGTCAGACTGGGGAGACCCATATCCGGCCCCGTGACCATCTTCGGCGTGCGCAGGGTCTGCATGCGCGCATAGTTGAGCCAGGGGCCCTCGCGGCCGGCCTCGGCCTGATCGATGACCCGGACATGGTCGACACCCTCCCGCCGTAATTGGAAGGCAATGGTCTGACCGGCTTGACCCGCGCCCACGATCAAGACATCGAGCAGCCGGTCGCCCGTCATCGGGTCAGTGCTCGCCGGCACCCAACGCGTGGTCGGATAGGCGGTGTAGTCGAGCTCCTGACGAACCCGCGTTTCCAAGTCCGCCAGTCCGATCATAATGCCGGCCTGCTGCGGATCGCCTCGTCGACTTTCCGTTTTTGGAGTTGGCCGTCTTTCACATCGCCGAAAAACGCGCCGTCCCGCATCATCACCTTGCCGCGCAGCACGGTCAGGCAGGGCCAGGCCGCCGCCTCGTATCCTTCCCAAGGGCTGTAGTCGGTTTCGTGCAGGCGGGCGGCCGTGACGGTGCGGCCGAGCCCGGGGTCGAGCACGCAAATATCGGCGTCGCTGCCCGCGGCCAGCGCGCCTTTCTTCGGATACAAGCCCATGATCCGCGCAGCATTGGTGGAGACCATGTCGGCGAACTTGCGCGGACTGTAGCCGCGTTTCTCCACCATCTCCGTATACATGACGGAGACCCGGGGCTCGCAGCCGGCGTTGCCGCCTGTGACATCGTCGATGCGGTGCCCTTGGGTCTTGGTCGACAGAGTGCAACAGATCTCGTCCGTCGCCACCGTGCTGATCGAACCGGAGAGCTGACCGGCCCACAACGCGTCCTGATCGGAGGTTTCCTTCAGGCTTGGATAGGTATGATAGATCTGGCCGTTCGGGCGTTTGTAATGCTCATGGGTGAACATCAGGTATTGATGCAGGGTCTCGCCATAGATCGGAAAACCGCGGGCACGGGCCCGCTCGATGGCGTCGACACCGGTGGCGGCGGAGACATGCATCATGTAAAGCGGCGTGCCATCCACATGCTCGGCCAAGCGGATGATGCGGCGGAAGGAGAGATCCTCGCTCATGGCATTATGTACTTCGGCCATGTTTTCGAATCCGGTGCGACCCTCTCGGGTCAGCACGTCATACATATGCATGACGATTTCGTCGTCTTCGGCATGGATGGCGCCAATGCCGCCTTCCCGCTTCAGCACCTTGAAGATCTCCCAAATATGGCCATGGGTGATCTTGCGCCCGCGCCGGGACGGCGTGATGTCGGTAGTAAAAATTTTGATGGAGGGATGACCGTCCTGAATGGCTTCGCCGATTTGCGGCAGCAGCTCCGGCGGGATCGCGCCCTGAAGCATGATGTGATAGCCGTAATCGGCATAACATTTGCCGCGCCAATCCTGGGTGCGGATGTTGATCGCTTCCTCGATGGTCTGGCCATGCTGCCAAGTGGCGAAGTCGAGCAGTGTGGTGGTGCCGCCATGGATCGCCGCGCGGCTGACCACGTCAGGTCCGTCGGTCAGTTTCGCTTCGCCGCCTTCCTCTAGCGGCGGGATATGCCAGAGCGAGTGGATATGCGGGTCGATGCCGCCGGGGATAACGATCTTACCCCGGGCGTCGATGACGTCGTGGGCTTGATCGTCGGCCAAGATGCCGGGACCGGTGACGGCAGCGATCTTCTCCCCCTGGACACAGATGTCGAAAGCGCCGCAGCCCTCGGGCGTGACCACCCGATCGCCGCGGATAATCAGGTCAAGCATCGGCGGCTTGTGCCTCCGCCCGGCGGATCAGCGCGGGTAGGTAACCGGCGGGCAGGCCATGCTCCTCGGCCCCATTGCGCATGAAGTCGAGATATTGCGCCGACGGCTTGAAGGGGCCGGTCGGGTTCGCCACGCGGTAGAGGTCCGACAGATGCCAAGCCTGGTCGGCGCCCAGCACGATATAGGTCTCCCGCAGATATAAACCTTTGTCCACGTCTTCCAGAATATCCAAGGCCTCGAGATTGGCGCGCGGAATGCGGTAGAGGACGCCATGCACCCGGTCCCCTGGCGCCGGCATGATGCTAGAGATACCGCCTTTCAGATCGTCGGAATAGCGCCGGAACTGCACCTGCATGTTCGGCAGCATGGCCCGCATCACCGGCTCCGCGTCGGGACAATAGCCGCGCAAATAGGCGCTCGACATGTTGGAGCCGTAAGTAAAGGTCAAAAGGGTTTCGTCATTTTGCATGTTGGTCACCGGTGGGGTCGTTTCGCTCAATCTACCCCGGCGGCGACACAGGCGGCAACGCCTAGACGAAGACCAGGTCCGAGGACGTCAAAGCGACGTTCAGAAACGTCACCGAACTGCCGTCGGCGAAGTGGAACACCGTGTTGCCGCCGGAAACGGTCGCGGTGGCGGCCGTGTCGAACACGGCGACGTCGATACCCTTAGCGAAATCCGCGACCGTGTCATCGCCGAAGTTCCCGGCGAAATGGAACGTGTCCATTCCGGTGCCGCCGATTAAGCTGTCATTGCCGCGGTTGCCGTAGATTTTGTCGCTGAGGGCATGGCCATTGATCGTATCGTTGCCCTGTCCACCGTAAATTGTGTCGGAACCCGAATATCCGATCACCGAGTCGTCACCAAAGTTGCCGTAGATCAGATCTGAGCCGGCGGCGCCGAGAATGGTTTCGACACCTTGCTGCGCCGCCAGATGCCCCGACGCATCGGGGGTTGCCGGCCCATCGTTTTGACCGCCATAAATCGTCGCGACGCTGGAACCGCCAATGATTAAATCGGCGCCAACGTTTCCGTAAACTAAATCGGTACCCGATACTTTGATCGTGTCGGCCCCGTCGCCGCCCCAAATGGTATTCGTGCCATGGTGGTCGACGATCGAGTCGGCGCCGCGATTGCCGAAGATCAGATCGTCGTGCGAACCGCCGATGATGGTGTCGTCGCCTTGACCGCCGAAAACCGTATCGTTGCCAGTGCCGGCGCTAACGCTTTCATCGCCGAAATTGCCGTAGAGAAGATCGTTGCCATCGAAGCCCTCAATGGTCTCGACTCCTTCTTGCGACACCATCAAGCCAGAGGCGTCCAGCGTCGGCGGACCGTTATTCTGACCGCCGTAAATCGTGTCGTCGCCGATGTGGCCGAGTAGCGAGTCGGCCCCGACATTGCCGTAGATCAAGTCGTTATCGGAATAGCCGGAAATGTTGTCAGCGCCGTTACCGCCCCAAAACGTGTCATTACCGGTCCATCCGTTTAGAAAATCGTCGCCATCTTCGCCGAAGATGAGGTCGTGGCCGGCAGACCCTTGCAAAAGGTCGACGCCGTCGCCGCCGAAGATCGTATCGTTGCCGGAAAGGGCGAAAACTGTGTCATCTCCGGCTTCGGCTAGGATGCTGTCGTTTCCGTTCGTGCCGGTGAACTGATCGTCTCCCGCGCCGAGTATCGTCGTCACCATGAGAATTCTCCTATTTTTTCCTAGGCCTCTTCGTTTGTTTGATGTCCAATCACCCTCGCCATCGCCCTTCTCGTGATGGCCCGCCCAATCAGACGAAAATTAAATCCGATGTACTGAGCGTGACGCCCAGAAAGGTGACAGAACTGCCGTCGGCGAAGTGGAACACCGTGTTGCCGCCGGAAACGGTCGCGGTAGCGGCCGTGTCGAACACGGCGACATCGCTACCCTTGGCGAAATCCGCGACCGTGTCGTCACCGAAGTTGCCGGCAAAGTAGAAGGTATCGGCGCCAGTGCCGCCCCAAAGACTATCGTCGCCCCGGTTACCGTGGATTTCGTCGGCATCGTTGGCGCCGATGACGGTGTCGTTACCCTGCCCGCCGAACAAGACGTCTCTACCTGTATAGCCGGTGATCCATTCGTTGCCGAAATTGCCGTAAATCATGTCGTCGCCGCCCTGACCGCCAATCGTCTCCGTGCCTTGTTGGGCGGCGAACAGGCCGGAGGCGTCCTGCGTCGGCGGGCCGTTGTTCTGACCGCCATAAATCGTGTCGTCCAAATTACCGCCGTAAATCGAGTCCGTGCCGACATTGCCGTAAATCAGGTTGCTACCGGCGCCAATAATGGTATCGATTCCTTCGCCGCCATGAATTTCGTTGCTACCGCCGAAGTCGAAGATCGAATCGTCGCCACGGTTGCCGTACAAAATGTCGGAGTCGGAATAGCCGACAAGGGTGTCGTCGCCTTGTCCGCCGTACGCCGTATTCGTACCGGTAAGCAGGTCTATATAGTCATCGCCAAAATTGCCATAAACGAGGTCGTCGCCCGCTGCACCGTTTAGTAATTCAATGCCCTGCTGGGAGGCAATCAGGCCGCTAGCGTCCGGCGTAGGGGGCCCGTTGTTCTGGCCACCGAAAATAGTATCGTTACCGTCGGCGCCGGTGATTTGGTCCGCTCCGATATTGCCATAAATCAGATCGCCGCCGATCCAACCCAAAATAGTATCTACCCCTTCGCCACCCCATAGCGTGTCGTTACCGCTAAATCCCGTGACGAAGTCGTCACCGCTGCCGCCAAATGCGAGATCGTCGCCGGAGCCCGGATAAATAGTATCGTCACCTTCGTTTCCGAAGACGGTGTCGTTACCGCCACCCATGACTAAGGAATCGTTTCCGGCTAATGCCGTGACCGTTTCGGCAAGGTCGCTGCCGGTATAGTTGTCGTCATTCGGTGTAAGCGTAACCATGATGGGCCCCTTTCAGATTGGTGTTGACGCCGATCAAACAAAAACCAGATCGGAGGAACTGAGCGAGACATTCAAAAATGTGACGGAATTGCCATCGGTGAAGTGGAACAGCGTATTGCCGCCGTCGACGACGGTCGATGCGATGGTCGCGTCGAACACGGCGATGTCGGTGCCTTTGGCGAAGTCCGCGACCGTGTCGTCGCCGAAATTACCGGCAAAGTAGAAGCTGTCTTCTTCGACTCCGCCGATCAGACTGTCGTTGCCGCGGTTGCCGTAAAGTTTGTCCGTCCCCACAGATCCGGTTATCGTGTCATTGCCCTGACCGCCGTAAATCGTGTCGGCCAGACCGTTGCCGTCGATAAAGTCGTCGCCGAAATTACCGTAGATCAGATCGGCCGCCATGCCGCCCGAGAGGATTTCGACGCCTTGTTGCGCTGCCATGACGCCGGAGGCGTCGGGGGTAGGTGGACCATCGTTCTGGCCGCCATATATGGTCGCGCTGGCAAACAAGGCCCGGATCGAATCCGCACCGACATTGCCGTATATCAAGCCGACCCCATCGACGCGAATGGTGTCGGCGCCGTCGCCGCCCCATATCGTGTTACCGCCTTCGGAGGCGGAGATGAAATCGTCGCCACGATTGCCGAAGATCAGGTCGTCGTCGAAGCCGCCGATCAGCGTGTCGTCGCCCTGACCGCCATAGATCGTGTTGTCGCCGAGGCCGCCGGATATCGAATCCGCGCCGAAATTACCGTAGAGAAGATCGTTGCCGTCGCCGCCCACGATCGTCTCGACCCCTTCCTGCGACGCCATCAGACCGGAGGCGTCGGCAGATGGCGGGCCGTTATTTTGCCCGCCATAAATCGTATCGTCGCCGTTCTCGCCGAAGATTCGATCCGTTCCGACATTGCCGTAGACGAGGTCCTCACGCGAACCCGCGTAAATTGTATCCACCCCGTCGCCGCCCCAAAGTGTATCGCTGTCGCCCGAACCGGAAACATCGTCATCGCCATCGCCGCCGAATATAAGATCCGCGTCATGCAGGCCGAACAAGTGATCGTTCCCGTCGCCACCGAATATGGTGTCCATGCCTTGGTTGCCGAACGCGAGATCGTCGCCGCCGGCCATGATGAGCGAGTCGTTGCCGGCATGGGCGGTCACGGTTTCCGCTGCGTCGGCACCGATAAACGTGTCGTCATTCGGTGTCAGTAAAACCATCAAAGAGTCCTTTCAGAACGTTGCGACCATGGGTCAAACGAAAACCAAATCGGATGAGCTGAGCATGACATTCAAAAACGTGACCGAACTGCCGTCGGCGAAGTGGAACACCGTGTTACCGCCGGAAACGGTCGCGGTGGCGGCCGTGTCGAATATGGCGACATCGATACCCTTTGCGAAATCCTCGACCGTGTCGTTGCCGAGACTGCCGGCGAAATAGAAAGTGTCGGCGCCGGATCCGCCGATCAGACTGTCATTGCCGCGATTGCCGTAGAGTTCGTCGGCTCCCGCCGAGCCGGACAGCGTATCGTTGCCTTGGCCACCGTAAATGGTATCGGCGCCGGAACTGCCGTCGATGGTCTCATCGCCGAAATTGCCGTAGAGCAGATCGTTGCCGGTCAGACCGTGGATGGTTTCTATTCCTTGTTGGGACGCCATTACGCCGGAGGCGTCCGGCGTTGCCGGGCCGTCATTTTGTCCGCCGTAAACAGTGGCGCTACCGAAGACACCGCTAAGCGCATCGGCGCCGACGTTGCCGTAGATCAGGTTGTCGCCGAAGACCAGTACCGTATCGGCGCCGTCACCGCCCCAGATCGTCGCACTGCCGAATGGATTGGTAATGGAATCGTCGCCGCGGTTGCCGAAAATAAGGTCGTTGTCCGAGCCGCCGAAGATCGTGTCGTCGCCCTGACCGCCATAGATCGTGTTGTCGCCGCTACCGCCGCTGAGCAACTCGTTGCCGAAGTTACCGTAGAGAAGATCGTCGCCCAGATTGCCGAATATCGACTCGACACCTTCTTGCGAAACCGACAGGCCTGATGAATCGAGGGTCGGCGGACCGTCGTTCTGGCCGCCGAATATGGTGTCGCCGCCGGGACCGCCGAAAATCTCGTCCGCACCGATATTGCCGTAAAGGAGGTCGCCGCCGTCGGCACCGCTCATGGAATCGGCGCCGTCATTGCCCCGAAGCGTGTCGCTGCCGCCGGCGCCGGACAGCGTGTCGTCGCCCGACTCGCCAAAGATTAGGTCGTTGTTGGCGGCGCCGAGCAGCAGATCGTTGCCGGTGCCACCAAACAAGGTGTCGTTGCCGTCGCCGCCAACAACCTGATCGGTGCCACCGAGGGCGAGGATCGAATCGTTGCCCGCCAAGCCGTTGATCTTTTCGTTCAGATCGCCGCCGACAAAAATATCGTCACCTGTTGTGAGATCCGGCATGTGGCTCCCCCCGCACTGTCCGTTCGTCCTGGGCGCTATGTCGCGCGTATACGTGATTACGCACCGCCACGCTGCGTTGTGCAAGCAGGATCGCTTGTCATTTTGACGCCGAAAAACCGCGGCGCTGTCAGGTGTCGCGGTAGAGGTCTTCTCGGGTTGCCGGTAGGGGCGAAGGACCGCGGGAGCGTTTGCTGGCGACGGTCTGATAGATATTCATGCCACCGCGGCGGAAGGCGAGGGAGGTGCCGGCGAGATAGGCGGCCCAGATCCGGAAGATCTCCTCACCGGCGATCTCGATGGCGGCGTCTTTGTTGGCGTGCAGGCGGTCGCACCAATGCCGGATCGTCAGGGCGTAATGCTCCCGCCAGGATTCGACGTCATGCACCTCGAAGCCGCCTTCCTCGAGTTTCTGTAGTGTGTTGCCGATATCGTCCAACTCGCTGCCGGGAAACACGTAACGCACGAGGGCACGTTGTTCCGAGCGATCGACGAAGCGTTTTTTCTTTTTCTTGGCGCGCCGGGTCACCCCATGGTTGAGAAAGATACCGTCTGGAGTCAAAAGATCGCGAACTTTGGCGACATATTCCGGAATTTGCGCGACGCCGATGGCTTCATACATGCCGATCGAGGAAATTTTGTCGAACGGTCCGGTCATGTCGCGGTAGTCCTTGAGCTCGACCGAGACCCGATCCTTCAAGCCCTTGAGCGCGATGGTTTCCAACGCTTTGTCATGTTGCTCCTGGCTCAGGGTAACGCCGACCGCCTCGACCCCGAAATGCTCCGCCGCGTGGCAGATCAGACCGCCCCAGCCGCAGCCGATGTCGAGCATCCGCTCTCCCGGCTTCAGGCGCAGCTTGCGGCAAATCATGTCCAGTTTGTCCTTCTGCGCCTGATCCAAGCTATTGTTCCAATCCCGGAAATAGCCGCAGGTATAGATCATCCGCTCGTCGAGGAAGAGTTCATAGAACTCGTTCGAAACGTCGTAATGGAACTGAATGTAACCCTTCTCGTCGCGCTTAGCGCTGTCCGTGCCGGTTTCGTTATCGCCGAAGCCACGGCCCGCCTCGGGCTTGGTCGGCTTGACCATCAGGAACGGCAGGAATGTCGAAGCCAAGCGGAGTTTGCCCACCTCTTTCAAGGCGGAGCGGCTGCCCTTGAAGGCCAGCTGCTCGCCTATATCGATCAACGTGCCGCCTTCGAAATCGAGCTGACCGTGCAGATAATGACGGATGACGCGGTCCAATCCCGGCTTACGCAGGATCGAACTGATGACACCGGGATCGCTGACCGAAATCGCCAGCTCGCTGGTTACTTTGGAGCCGAGGGGCAGTCGGCTACCGTCCCAGAGTTTTAGGGAAAGATTGGCGTCCAGACCTGGCGCGATCTCTGCCACCATCCTGCTTAAGCGCGCGGCGAGTTTTCGGTCTTTCGGCGTTGTCGTTATATCGGTCATTGCCGGCGGACAATGCCTAGCGCAATCCCCTTTGACAAGGGCCGCCGGTCGATATGTCGGTAAAATTCAGAAACTCAGCCCGTTCTATTCCTTCTGGGGAGGAGGACGCGGCGGCGCGCTATTGCGTCCGTTTATCGCAACAACGCGCCGCGTCGCCGGGTTACATCGCTCTGACGCTCTCCAGGAAGCTGTCGACCCGGGTCTGCAGGTCTTCGGAGCGTTCGGTCAGATCCTTCGATACTTCCAGCATTGTTTCGGAGGACTGGCCGGTTTCTTCGGCTGCGGACTGCACGCCAACGATATTGGAGGACACCTCCTTCGTGGCCGCGGATTGTTCTTCGACGGCGCCGGAAATCGTGGTGCTGGCTTCGTTGACTTCCGTGATCACTTCCGAAATTCGCTTGATGACTTCGGCAGTTTTCTGGCTGACATCTTGGATATCGCCGATTTGGACAGAGATCTCCTCGGTCGCCTTGGCCGTTTCCGCCGCCAGGGATTTCACTTCGGAGGCCACCACGGCAAAGCCCTTACCGGCGTCACCGGCTCTTGCCGCCTCGATCGTGGCATTGAGGGCCAGCAGATTGGTTTGATCCGCGATATTGGAAATCAGTTGCGTGACTTCGCCGATTTTCGAAGCCGATTCGACGAGGCCGACCACGAGTTCTTCCGATCGCCGCGTTTCCTCCATGGCTTCGTCGACGATTTTCACGGAGTTGGTGACTTGGCTCGAAATTTCGTTCACCGAGGCGGAAAGCTCTTCCGTGGCGGATGCCACCGTGCTCGACAAGGTGCTCGTTTCCTCTGCGGCGGAGGCGAGGCCCTGCGCCGTGCCTTGCATATCCGTGGCCGATGTTGTCAGCACTTTCACCAAAGACGAGACATTGTTTTCGAAGTCGTCCGCCAGACGATCGTTTTCCTCTTTGCGCGGCGTCAAGTCGGTGGCGAATTTCACGACTTTGAACGGGTTGCCGTCCATATCGAAAATCGGGTTGTAGGACGCTTCGATCCAAACTTCCTTACCACCCTTGCCAAGACGCTTGTATTGCCCCGCCTGGAACTTGCCCTCGTTCAGGGTTTTCCAGAATTCTTTGTAATCGGCGCTGGCGGCAAGCTCTGGCTCGGCAAACATGCTGTGATGTTTTCCTTGGATTTCCTTCAGCGAGTATCCCATGACGCTCAGGAAATTCTCGTTGGCGTCGATGATCGTGCCATCCAATTCGAAGTGGATGACTGCTTGCGAACGGTCGATAGCCTCGCCAAGACCTTTAAGCTCAGCCTGGGCCAGGGCGTTTTCCGTAATGTCGGACGCGAATTTGATGACCTTGTAAGGCTTACCATTCTTTCCGATGACCGGATTGTAGGTCGCCTCGATCCAAACTTCCTTACCACCCTTCCCGAGACGTTTGTACTGGGCGCTGAAGAACTCCCCTTCATTGAGCTTCTTCCAGAAATCCTTGTATTCCTGGCTGGCGGCAAAGGCAGGCTCGGCAAACATACTATGATGCTGCCCCTTAATCTCATCCAGCGAATATCCCATGACGCTGAGGAAGTTCGAGTTGGCGGTGACAATCGTTCCGTCCAGTTTGAATTCGATAACGGCCATGGACCTGTCCAAGGCGGTCAAAATATCTTTCATCTCGCCTGAGCTCTTTCGATCGGCGGAGGATTTAAAGGACAAGATGTTCATTGCGGCGTTTGTCGACATTTTTTCCAACCTCGGTGTACTAAGTTATGTCAAGGGCCAGAAACCTACCGGACGGTCCAGCGGGATCGGCTACCACTTCTTCAAACCTAATGCCCGGGCAAATATGTGGTGGTATGTGCCGGGGTATTTCAGTGAGATCTTTATTAGTGTACAAACCTTAATCTCGGGTTAAGCATGACACTTCTTTAGAGCTAGGTTCTGTCGATGAATTCGAGTTAGTGAACAGTCGTCGACCGACATTGTCCGCATTTCATGCGATTACCACGGGATCGCGATCGTTTATCGCGCATCATTCCAGGGCGTGCGTAAACGGTAATGCGCAAAGGCGGAGAGTAAGTTGATCCGCTTAGGCCGCGCTTAGGGGCGCCGGGCGACGAAGGTCCTCTGCCAGACCGGCGCCCATAAGGTCGATGAAGTTGTCGCAGTAGAAGCGTTCGATGGCGCGGGGGGAAGTACCTTCAAGCGAATCGTCGAACCGCTTGAGCGGATTGCGGCCGCCCTCCACATGCGGATAATCGGAGGAGAAGAGCGCTACTTCCTCGCCGGCATTGGCCACGATCCAGCCCACGTCCTCATGCGGATAGGGCGCGGCGCGGAACTGGCGACGGACGATCTCGGACGGCTTGGCGCTTAAGTTCTGTAAACGCGTCTCGTTCCGCATGAAGGCGTGTGCGGCGCTGTCCATGGCGCGCATCCAGCCTGGCACCCAATTCGCGCCGAGCTCGATGGCGCCCCACATCAGTTCGGGAAAGCGATCGAAAACGCCGTCGAAAATCAGAGTCGCCGCCGTCTGCATCGCCGAATTGGGAATCGGCATGTAGCTGACCGAGGTGAAGTTGTCGTCGCCGCCATGGAAGTCTTTCACCGGCGGCAGACCGTTGACCTTATAGGTCGGATCCATCTTCTGTTCGAAACCGACATGGAACAGGATCGGCAGACCGGCGTCCTGCGCTTGCGCCCATACCGGATCCAGGCCGACATGGCTGGGTCCATGGTCTTGCGGGCACCAGGCCGGAACCAGAAGTGCCTTGGCGCCGAGTGCAATCGCTTCCGCGGCGCAGGCCTCGGCGCGGTCGAAATCCTCCAGCGGGACGTAAGCCGTGGCCAGAAGGCGTCGGTCGATCCGGCAAAAATCTGTCATCATCTTATTGTGGGCGCTGGCGGCGGCGTAGCAGAGATCCCGTTCCCGCGTCTGATCGAGCCCGAAATTGGTGAGACAAAATGTGGTGAAGACCAGCTGACTGGCGACGCCCATCAAATCTAAAACTTGCGGCCGATCTTCGGCGATGAAGGCGCCATGGGCATCGTAATTCTTGCGCAGCATTAGATTGTCGGTCACGCCATCGCGAAAACCCTTGTCCGCATGGTTGCGCTGTGCCGCTTCGGCCCGCTCGCGTTGATGTTCCTTGCGCCACTGAAAGCCTTCGGTGGCATGCAGTCGATCACGCATATCCGCAGTCAAATAGGGGTCGAGGCAATCCGACAGCTCCATCAGATGGCTGTCGGCGTCGTGGACGATACGTCCCTCGATATAGGGCATGGGGTCTCTCCTTTGTCGCGAAGAAAGTAGAAAGGATCGGTGGGTGATGTCAAACCTCGCGGATTTGTGTCTTGCTTTGCGGTCTCCAGAGCGCAGGCTTCCATGATGCTGACGACGATTGCTTTCATAACGGTGCTGACGATGGGCGCGGCCGAGCTTGACCTAGTCGACATTCCGGCGGGGACGGGGCGGTTCGGCGATCCGTCTGGAGATGCGAACGAAGTCGTGCGGCGCGCGCCGGTCGCTGCATTTCGTCTGATGCGCCGCGAGGTGACGAACGGGCAGTTCGCCGCCTTCGTCCGGGTCAGCGGCTATCGAACGACGGTCGAGAAGGTCGGCGAGGGGTATGTTTGGACGACGCGTTGGCGCGCCGTGTCTGGCGCGGATTGGCGTCATCCGCAGGGATCGGACAGCAGTATCGGCGAACTTGGCGATCATCCGGTCGTGCAGGTCTCCGCCCGCGACGCCGAAGCGTTTTGCCGTCATTACGGCTTGCGTCTGCCAACGGAGGAAGAGTGGGCGTTCGCCGCTCGCGGCCCCGCTGGCCTAAAATATGTCTGGGGCAACACGCTGACCCGTGCCGATTGGCACCATATCGGTAATGTCGGCACCTGGGATTGTTGTGCGGCGAGCGACGACGACGGCTATAGCCGGACCGCGCCGGTTGGTCGCTTCCCGGCCGGACGCTCGGTTTTCGGAATCGACGATCTGGCCGGCAATGTTTGGGAATGGACGGCGAGCCGTTTCCCAGGTCAACCCGGTCACCGCGTCATCCGGGGCGGCGGCTGGGGCAACAATCCCTACTGCTTGCGGACCGCCTACCGCCATGGCAACCCGCCGGAGATCGGCTTGGACATGGTGGGGTTTCGATGCGCCGGCGACGGTTAGTCTTTGGGACCGTTGTGTTGTCACTGGATCGACATACGATCGATGTCGAAGCCAACACGTCCTTGCGCAATATCAAAAAGAATCTGGAGGACCGTTGACGCCCAGTTTATCGGTCGTCCCACCAACGCTGCCAGGCCGCGAAGTCGGCGCCGTGCCGCAGTCCCGTTAAGGCGGTAAGGGCACCAATCGCATCCATGCGCAGCCGAAGCGGATCGTCGGTGTTCAGCGCCCGAGCCATCAAAGCGTCGAGGGTGTCGCGGTCGACCTGACCCAGTTCGGCGGCGGCCCACATCGCCATCGGTTGCGGCTCGAAATACTTCTCGGCGCTGTTCGCCGGCACCGACCACGGTGTGCGGATCATGTCGGGCGGCACGCGTCCCGTCTGTGCCATGCCCATACCCCACAACAGCCAGAAAGCGCCGATGGAACCTTTGTCCGGTACGATTACGTCGCGAAACGGGTTCAGCCGACCGTCCGGACGCGGGCAGTTCAAGAGACGCGGAAAGAAGTCAATCGGCGGGCGGGACCGAGCCAAGGGAAAGATATGATCGCGTAGGCTTCGGCCGACCCGGTCGTAAGCGCTGGGGTCGCGCAGATGGGCGGCCAGTATTTCGGCCTCATCCGACCAATCTGGCGCGTTATCACTGAGGGGATTCGTAAGGTCGGGAAGGGGGAGAGCGGGGTCCTTAGTGTCGACCGAGAGGAAGCGGCCCCAAACGATGCCGTGACCGTGGAGACCCCCGCCCGTAACGATCAACAGATCTTTCCCGACCAGCAGATTTCGTCCCTGACCGCCGGCGAAGCGCGCTACAGGGCGCCAGTTTCTCCCGTCTGCGCTGCGCCACACCGTACCGCCGGACGGGCGATTGCTGAGTGCCCACAATGCGTCCTGGTAACTCCGTAGACTGAAAAGCCGTTGGCCGGAGCGGAACCGGTGTACTCGTCGTGCGGCACCATCATTCTCACGCCAAAGTTCGAGGCCGTCGTCGCCCTGAACCAACGCATGCAGCTTGCCTTGAAAATGGCTGAGCGGTTCTTGTGTTCCGTTTGTCGGCCAATCCGTCAAACGTCTTGACGTGCCGTCGGCGTCGACGACTATGACCCCGTCGACGCCTCTGTCGCGTATGAGGCCGACGACACCTCTGTTCGTGGGCAACAATGTAACGATGCGGCTGAAGCCGGTCTCGCTACGCGGATGTAGATAGAGGTTCCGCCAGGTTCGGCCGCGGTCGTTGGAGACATAAACCCCGCCCTGCCAGGCCGAGGTGGCGGCGTAGAGCCGTTGGCCCTTAGCCGCCATGGCATGGATGTGAAAGATGCCGCCGAAGGGGATGGCGCCTGTGCGCCAGCCTTTGCCGTTCGTGATCTGGAATTCGCCCCAGTCGCCGAATAGACGGGAATCCTCCGACGGCCAATAGAGCTGCCCTTGATGTATCGTCGGTGCGCCGGCATCCTGGCTCCAGAGATGCCGTTCGTGGCGGGCCTGTCTTTCGTTCGGCCCGAGGCTGTAGACGTCCCCCGAATTGTGATCGATGCCCTTGACGCTGTTGACGAACCAAAGGCGTCCGCGAAAACGAATGGGGTAGGAGGCGACGGGCCACGGACCGACCTTGGCCAAGATCGGCAGGCGCTGGACTTCCGCCGCCGCCAAAAACGGGACGGCGGCGCAAATAAGTAAGATCAAAACGCGGACGACAGGCATGCAGCCAGTATAGGCCGGACGCAAACGCGCTCGAATAACGACGCCGTGAGTGGTTGCGTTTAAACCTTTACCGCCGCTTCATCAAAATTGGCCAGGGGTCCGGGACCGGCGGCATGGGGACTTCGATCAAGGCCGGTCGACCGCTGTCGAAAGCTTGCTCGAGGGTGGGGCCGAGGGTTTCCGGGCTGTCTGCTTTCAAACCAAGGGCGCCGAAGCTTTCGGCCATTTTCACGAAATCGGGATTCTTCAATTCCGTGGCGATGACCCGGTTGTCCCAAAGTTCCTGTTGCATGCGCCGGACATTGCCGTAAAACCCGTCGGCGAAGACGACGCAGACGACCGGGATATTATGCAGCACCGCCGTGGCCAGTTCCTGGACGTTGTACATGAAGCCGCCGTCGCCGGCGATGGAGAGCACGCGTTTGTCCGGGCAACCCACTTTGGCGCCGAGGGCGGTGGCGTAACCGGCGCCGAGCGTACCCTGATAACCTGTGGTCAGGAAAGTATTGGGGCCGTAGACGGGGAAGGCGATCCGGCTCAAATAGCCGACCTGGGTCAACTCGTCGACCAGGATATCGTCGTCGCCGAGAGCGTCGCGCAATACCTTTTGATACGCCATTTGCGGGCCCAGCTTCTCCTCCAGCTCGGCAAGACTCTTGGCCTTCACATCGGCCATTTCGTCGGCGCGAGAGGGGCGGGCGCTATTGTGTTTCGCCACCGCTTCGACCAAGGCCGGAATGGCAACCTGCGCGTCGCCCACGATACCGACATCGGGGCGGGAGATGCGGTACATGGCGTCCGGATCGATGTCGATCAGGATCAGCTTACGGTCCGCCTTTTTGCCCCAGTTCATACGTTGCGGTTGCAGCCGGGTACCGATGGCTAGGATGACATCGGCATCCTCCCACAGCTCGAAGCCGGCATGGCTGGTCACGGCAAGCGGGTGCCGGTCGCTCAAAATGCCGCGGCCCGTCCGGTTCGATTGCACGGGCGCCTGCAGCGCGTCGGCCAATTCTCCGATCGCTTCGCGAGCGCGGTGGGCGCCGCTGCCGACGCAGATCATCGGCGACTTGGCACCGCCGAGCAGCTTCGCGGCCTGCTCGATCAACTCCAGATCGACCGGCGCGGGTTCCGGCGCCGCGGCGGCGTCGAGCAAGCGTACCTCCGCCTCTTCCGCCAGCACGTCCATGGGGATCTCCACCGCCGTCGGGCGGACATATCCCGATTGCATTTGCTTGAAGGCCTCGTCGACCAAGCTTGGCGCCTGGGTTTGGTGATCGGCTCGGCCGGACCATTTCGTCAGGCCGCGCAGGACCTCGCTTTGATGGGGTATTTCATGCAGCATGCCGAGTTTACGGCCGATCCCGAAGGAGGCGATTTCCGCCGACACCGCCAAGACAGGCGTGCCCGCCGCATAGGCGCTGGATAGCGCTGCCGTGGTGTTGAGCAGGCCAGGCCCCGGTACGACCGCATAAACCCCGACCTTACCCGTCGCCTGGGCATAGCCGGTCGCCATATAGGCCACGCCTTGCTCATGCCGGGCGTTATAGACCTTGATCTTGTTGCCTTCGTCGTAGAGCGCGTTGAAGAAAGCATCCATCTGCACGCCGGGCAGGCCGAATACCGTATCGACATGGTTGTTGATCAGCGATTTAACGACCGCGCGGCCGCCTGTCATTCGCGCCATAACAAATTTCCTTCCGCTAAGATTTCTTTCGCATCCGTTTGACAACGGCGCTGCAATTCAAAAGTACGTTTTCGTCGGTGTAGACTTTGGCATCGACGAAGGCGAGGGAGCCTGTGCGGCGGACCACATTGGCTTTGCAACGCAACAGGTCGCCGGCATAGCCGCCGTTGACGAAATCGGAGTTCAAGGAAACGGTGAGGACGTGCGTGTCCTCCGTTCCTTGCCGGGCGGTGACGCAGATCGTCAGATCCGCCATGGTCATCATCAGACCGCCATGGATGACGCCGTGGGTGTTGCAATGCTCCGGCCCGGTCAGGATCGCGAATTCGAGGCCGCCGTTGTCATCCCGTTTGGCGTAGAACGGACCGGCATTGTTCTCGAACGGATCGATCGGATCGTAAATTGCATATCCCTCGGGCATGGCGCCCGCTGCCTGGCTCATGTCGGCTCCCGTCGAACGAGGTGGTTTGGTGGTCGGGCCGAAGATTGTCCCGGGGCCCGCATCGAATGGCCGGCAGTGTAGCGAATATGGCGGGAAAGCCAACCCCTCGCCGCAAGGGCTATTTGAAACAAAATTTTAGACCCCTAGAATTGTTTAATTCTCAATACTATTTATAGATAGTAATATGCATGATTGGGAACCCATCATGGAAACACCTGGGACGGTAAAAACGGTTTTAGGCGCGATCTTACTCATATGCGTAGCTATCGTCTTTTTGGGGGCGCATATAAGAAGTCCTGGCGCACTTGCCGTCGTTTACTTTGCAATGATGGGCGGCGGCTTGCTGATGTGCATCGGCCTGCACCAATGGGACAATCATAATGAGAGGCGTTGGGAAAGGAGGACTAAACCCTTATCGGGCGGCAGGCTCGAAACTTTGCTCCAGGCGATGGTTGCCATGGCCCTTGTCGACGGCCGACTGCACGACTCGGAAGTGGATATTATCGCGCATGCATATAAACAGGTGAGCGGACGTCAGATTAGTTCTGAAGAAATCGCAAGAAGAGCCAAATACATGAAGCGTACCGGCTTCGATATGTGCCATGAGCTTGGTCAAAAACGCAAACAAATCGACGATAATTTAAGAGCTATGATCATCCGTGGATGCGGGTTGGTCATGAAGATCGATAACGAAGTCGAACCGTCGGAGCTTGCCCACATGAACAAGATGGCCGGTGTATTGGGGCTGACGGAGCAGCAGTGGAATGCTTTGGTGGCTGATTTCTTGCCTACAATTCTAAGTGAAGGGGCGGATGGAACTGATCATTCCGCGTTGCCTTCAAGCAGGGTGTTTAAGGATTTATCGGGCGACCGGCTTGAAATCTTGCTTCAGGCGATGATTGCCATGGCTCTTGTCGACGGTCGTCTAGACGACTCGGAAGTGGACATTATCGTGCGACGGCACAAAGCGTTGAGCGGACAGCAGATTAGTCCGGAAGAAATCGCCAACAAAGCGGCGGAAATGCAGCGGATTGGCTTCGATCTGTGCCGGGAGATACGTGAGAAACTCGGCCTTTTCGACGCCGACCTGATGTATATGATCGTCCGCGGCTGCGTTTTCGTCTTGGCGCACGACAATAGAATCGAACGGCCTCAGATTGCTCTCATGAAAGAGATAACCGGTGTGTTGGGACTGACGGAACAGCAATGGGTCGGCATGGTGTCAGATATGATACGCATAACTCCCAGCAGATAGGCGGAGGCCGTCGATATGGCCGGGTTAACGGTTGGCGCCCCCAGACAATTCTGACCGACCAACAATCGCGAGGCGCCCGCTGCCTGGCTCATGTTGGCTCCCGTCGAACGAGGTGGTTTGGTGGTCGGGCCGAAGACTGTCCCGGGGCCCGCATCGAATGGCCGGCAGTGTAGCGAATATGGCGGGAAAGCCAACCCCCAGCGACGGAAACTGGCCGCGACTTCAATTATTTTATGTTAGTATTAAAGATGTTTTTATTCTACTATATAGCTTTGCCGAGCAGGATTGGGAAAGCTATATGGTCGTAGCGCTTGGAATGAGGCATCCGTTGAGGAATGCTCTGATGTGTGTTGGTGGCGGGTACGTGTGGGCGGGGTTTGAACTCGACGTTTTTCGCTATGGCACAGATGCCGCTAAGGGTGCGGTGTTCGTTGGTGCCTTGCTATTCCTAGGCGGTTTGTTCGCTCATATGGCGGATTTCGCGAAAAATTCGAAAATGAAGGCTGAGGAGCGGGAACTAGCGAGCGGCAGGCTCGAGACATTGCTCCAGGCAATGATTGCCATGGCCCTTGTCGACGGCCGCCTGGACGATTCGGAAGTGGATATCATCGCGCTTGGATATCAACAGGTGAGCGGACAGCGGATTAGTCCTGAAGAAATTGCCAAAAAAGCGGAAGAGATGGAGCGGACCGGCTTCGATTTGTGCCATGAGCTCAGCGAAAAACGTAAGCAAATTGACAAGGAATTGAGGGCCATGATCGTCCGTGGCTGCGTCCTTGTTATGAAGAGCGATAATGAAGTCGAATCGTCAGAGCTGATCCATATGAACAAGATGGCCAGCATATTGGGGCTAACGGAGCCGCAGTGGAACGACATGGTATCCGATTTCAATTCCGATAGTCTCAAAGAAGGGACAGTTGAAAACAATCACGCCGGGCTAACTTTAACTAAGTTGGTTGAGGATGTATCGGGCGACCGGCTTGAAATCTTGCTTCAGGCGATGATCGCCATGGCTCTTGTCGACGGTCGTCTGGATGACTCGAAAGTGGAATTTATCGCGCAAAGGTATAAAGAGTTGAGCCGCAGACAGCGGATTAGTCCGGAAGAAATTGCCAAAAAAGCTGCAGAAATGCATCGGACTGGCTTCGATTTGTGCCAGGAGATTCGTGAGAAACTTGACCTATTCGACGCCGACCTGATGTATAGGATCGTCCGCGGCTGTGCTTTCGTCTTGGCCTCCGACAAGGAAATCCAGCCGTCGGAGATTGCCCTTATGAAGGAGATGACCGGTGTGTTGGGACTGACGGAACAGGAGTGGCAAGACATTGTGTCAGACATTATGCTCGTGCTCCCCAGCAAATAGGCGAAGGCTGCCGTCCCGGCCGAGCCAGCGGTTGGTACTCTAAGACAAATCGAACAGGACGAAAATCTGAATTTGCTAGCGGGCTTGCCAATCCCTGCGCCGCTTCCTAATGATTTGTCATGGTTATTCTTGTCACAGGTAGCAGCGGGCATTTGGGTGAGGCGCTGGTGCGGCGGTTGCGGGTCGACGGTGTGTCGGTGCGGGGCTTGGATATCAAGGCATCGTCGCATACGGACATCGTCGGTTCGATCTGCGACCGCGCCACTGTGGCGGCGGCGATGGAGGGGGTGGTGGCGGTGCTGCATCCGGCCACTCTGCACAAGCCTCATGTCGCCACGCACAACCGGCAACAGTTCGTCGATACCAATATTACCGGCACGTTGAACCTGTTGGAGGAAGCGGTTACTCAGGGGGTCGGCCGCTTTGTCTTCACCAGCACCACTAGCGTTTTCGGCCACGCCAACCGACCGGCGCCGGGCAAGCCCACGGCGTGGATCACGGAAGCGGTGGAGCCCCGGCCCAGGAACATCTACGGCGTCAGCAAACTGGCGGCGGAGAATTTGTGCCAGCTGTTCCACCGTCTCTACGGTTTGCCCTGCCTGATCCTGCGCACTTCCCGTTTCTTCCCAGAGGAGGACGATTCCCGGGTGGTCCGCGGCGCCTATGCGGACGCGAATGCGAAGGCGAACGAGTTTCTCTATCGCCGGGTCGAGATCGAGGACGCCGTCGACGCCCATCTGTTGGCCATGGACCGGGCAGCCGACATCGGCTTCGGGCGTTACATCATCAGCGCGACGACGCCGTTCAAGCCGGAAGACGCCGTCGATTTGCGTCGCGACGCGCCGGCGGTCTTGCGCCGTTTGATGCCCGAGTATGAAGCGGAATATGCGCGGCACGGCTGGCGATTGTTTCCGGAGTTGGACCGGGTTTACGACAATGGGCTGGCGCGCCGCGAATTGGGATGGCGTCCGAAATGGGATTTTGCCCATATTCTTTCGCGACTGCTACGCGGTGAAGAACCGCGGAGCGACCTGGCCCACGCGATCGGCGCCAAAGGCTATCACGACGAGGTTTTCGCCGACGGCCCTTATCCGGTGGATGACGTAAGTTAGGCGGCCAGCCGACCGCGCAGTATTCGGCCGGGCGTGGCACCCGTGGCGTTGCCGTTTTCCAGCGTGATCCGGCCGTTGACGATCGTCGCGTGAATGCCGTCGGCCTTTTGAACCAGCCGCCGCGCGCCGCCCGGCAAATCGGTCTGGACGGTCGGTAATTGCGGGCGGATGTTATCCTCGTCGAATACGACAATGTCGGCCGCCATGCCGGTGCGGAGTAAACCGCGGTCGTTGAGTTCCCACGCCGTGGCGTTGTCGAATGTCAGCATGCGCACGGCTTCTTCCAACGTGAAAGCCTGCTTCTCCCGAACCCAATAGCTCAGTAAATGGGTCTGCAACGACGATCCCATTTCCTGGCAGACATGGGCGCCGGAATCGGAGAAAGTGGCCAAGGTGCGCGGATGCTTCAGCATGCCAAGGACATCGTCCGGTTTTTCGTTGACCAACGGTTGCACGAAGACCAGATCCTCGTCGTCCAGAACCAGATCGATCATCACGTCGACAGGATGGCGGTCGGCGGCGCGAGCGAGATCGTCGAGACTGGGATCGTCCCACATCACGTCCTGCATGGGGAACAGATTTGCGTAGTCCGGTTTGCGCGGGTCCGTGGTTGCAGCGCCGCCGCCTTGGAACTCCGTGCCCTTGGGCTTCATGGTCGCTTCCTCGGCGATCAAGGCAGCGCGTATCGCCGGATCGCGCAGCTTCTCTTTCTGTCCCTCCAAAGGCAGCGAGCGGACCTCCCGCCAACGCGGTAACACGTCGAAGGGCAAATAGGACTTCAGGGAAAATATCGCGTTGATCGATCGGGTGGTCGATTGGCCCCAGACCCGCGCGCCGGACGCGGCGGCATCGTCAAGCCAATCGAGTTGATATCTCCAATGATTGGGTTGGTCGCCTTGGTCGGTGGATAGGGTGCCGAACATCGTAGGACGCCCGGTGGCTAACGCGATCTTGCGCACTTCCTCAAGGCAGACGCGTTGCGCCGCGCCGCCGGAGACATCAGGGCCGAGTTGGAAAATACCTGCATCCAACTCGGCCATCGCTTCGACCAGATACGCGATCTCCGCCCAATCCGCGATGCGGCTGGCCACCGGCTCGCCGTCGGGACGAATATGTGTGTTGGCCCGCGATGTGGAGAATCCCATGGCGCCGGCGCGCAGCGCGTCCTGAACGGCCGCCGCCATAGCGGTTAGATCGTCTTCCGTCGCCGCTTCCGACAGGGCCCGCTCACTCATGACATACATGCGCAGCGCCGAATGGCCGATATAGGCACCGTAGTTGATCGCTTTCGGCAGGGTCTCCGCATGATCGAGATAATCCGGGAAGCTCTCCCATCCCCATTCGATGCCGGCGACCATCGCTTCGGTTGGGATATCTTCGACCGCCTCCAGACATTGGGCATACCATTCCCGGTCCTCCGGCTTGCAGGGCGCCAGGGCGAAACCGCAATTGCCCATGACAACGCTGGTAACGCCATGCCAGCAGGAACAGCTGCCGAGCGGGTCCCAGGCGATTTGTGCATCCATATGGGTATGTCCGTCGATGAAGCCGGGCGCAACGATCAGACCGTCGGCATCGATCACCTGGTCCGCCGGTTCGCGAACGCGGCCGATCTCCCGAACGATGCCATCCTTGACGCCGACATCGGCCCGGTACCGCGCCGCGCCCGAACCGTCGATCACGGTTCCGTTTTTGATCACCAGGTCATAGGGCATGTCGGCGCCTCCCCTTCATTACTGTTCTTTTGGAAGCCTAGAGAAGTAAGCTGCCTCGAGCAATTCAAGCTTGGTCTATCTCTTCCAGGAACTGCCGCAGGGCTTCGCTACATTCGCGGGCGTGGGAAAATGGCAGTCCATGGGCGCTATTGGGGAAAATGCGAAGTTGTGCGTCGGGTAATCGGGCGTGAAGGTCCGCCATCACCGGTACGGGTATGAAAGGGCTGGAATCCGGATGCAGCAGCAAAGCCGGTACCTGGATATCGGGTAACACGTCGCTGAGATCGGTGTCGACCAATGCGCGCATCAACGCCAGCACCGTATCCGGATCCGCGCTGGCCTGCTGTCGTTGGTACCAGCGCCAAACATCCGGCTCCAGCGTGTTATCCAGGAACCGCGCTTTCATCATCCGATCCGACCAGGCTGACATGCCTTCCCGATCGATCACCTCCTGCCAGAAGTCGAGATGTTCGATGGCGCCGCCTCGATGCGCGCCATTGCTGACTGTCAGGCTCAGCAGTCGCGCCGCATTCTCGGCGGCGACCCGCAAGACGACCGTGCCGCCAATCGATTCTCCAACCAGATGGAAGCGCGCGCAGCCGACGGCGTCCGCCAACGTCAGGACATCGGTGGCCATGTCTTCGATCGTGATCCGGGGGCTCGCCTCCCTCGAGTTGCCATGGCCGGGTAAATCGAACAGGACCAGACGGTATCGATCGGCCAAAGCCCCGATCCAGCCGGACCAACAATCCGTCTGCGCACCGACGCCGTGATGGAACAAGATCGTTTCGGGGCTTTCGATCCAAGGCGGCGTCAAATCGATCATCCGGTAGTAAAGACTGTGCCGGCCGGTATCCAGGTCAGTCATCGGCAATTGCCTTTCGTCATGTCCGTCACGTCGCGATAGTGTCATTCGAGGCGGTCTTCCGATTATGTTAGGAAAACCATAAAGTCGACAGTCCCTTGTTGATGCGGAATAAGGCCGTGATCCGACATGCCCTGATTTTGGCGGTGGTTTTCTTTTGCTTTCCCGCAACGGTTGCCGCGCAAAAGCGAGTGAGCCTGGAACTCGTCTTGGCGATCGATACGTCAATGAGTATCGACGCATTCGAATATGATTTACTCGTTCAAGGAATGGCCAGCGCCTTTCGAAATCCGGATGTCATCGCTCTAATCGGTCAGCAAGACGGCGTCGCCGTGTCGTTGTTTCAATGGAGCTCCAGCGTCGATCGGCAGCGTACTATTCCTTGGCGCCTACTCACGGATGAAGCGAGCGTATTGGCGTTTGCGGAGCACATTGCGCAACTGCCGCGCAGTCCCAAGGTCTTGTTTACCGGAATCGGCGAGGCGCTGACGTTTGGAGTCCGCTCTCTCCTAACGAACGAGTTTGATGGCCGGCGACAGAAGATCGATATTTCGGGCGATGGGCGAAGCAATATCGGCACCCAACCGGCCGCCGCCCATCGTCTGGCCGAGCCCGCGGGAATCGTCGTCAATGGCCTGCCGATCTTGTCCAACACCGATGGAGAAGCGGCGGATTTGGATGTGTATTACCGGGACCATGTCATCCACGGACCTGGTGCCTTTATCGAGGTGGCGCGAAACTATCGGGATTTTGCCCGGGCCTTCGAAAAGAAGTTACGCCGGGAACTCACTGTTGAGCTCAGCGAATCGAAGTGACTACATCGCCGTCGTCGACGGTTCCCAACACTATTCGGCGGCAGCACCGACATGGGAATGCCGAACTGCCGCGACATGCGTATCGGTGGCCGGCTGATAGTTGACGTTGATCTTACGGATTTTCCCCTCCGTCAATGCCGGGACAGCGCTGTCGGCGATCTCCCAACTGTCGAACCCGCATCGGCGCAGGAACTGCACCTGGTCCGGAATGACCTGACCGATGGCGCGAATTTCGCCGGCATAGCCGTAACGTTCCCGTAGCAGCCGAGCCGTGGAGAAACCGCGACCGTCCGCGAAACTTGGAAAGTCCACCGCCACCAGATGTAGGCGATCGAGATCCGCGGCGATCTCAGCGGGATCATCGGCGGGCGCTAATCTTATGCCGAAAGCGCCGCCTCGCGCCAAAGCGAGATCTCTCCGCGATTGCCAGTCGGTGAGTTCGAACAAGAGTGCGTCGCTCTCCGGCAACGTATCGGCTGGATCGACCGCTTGCCAGGGATCGTCCACGACCTGGTTATCCTTAATCAGTGCCATAAAGAGCCTCCTTGTACGGCGCTTGCCCGATCCGCAGATAGGTGTCGACGAAGTTTTCCCCGTCGTCGCGTTCGCGCAGATAGGTTTCGACAATGGTCTCGACGGCGTCCGCGATCTTGTCCGCCGCGAAAGCGGGGCCGACAATCTGTCCGATTGCAGCGTCCTGATCGGCGCGGCCACCGAGGGTGATTTGATAGAATTCCTCGCCGCGTTTATCGACGCCGAGGATACCGATATTACCGACATGGTGATGGCCGCAGGCATTGATGCAGCCGGAGATATTTAGAGACAGACGACCAATGTCGTGCTGCCGGGCGATATCCTTGAACCGCGCGCTGATTTCCTGGGCCACCGGAATGGACCGGGCGTTGGCCAAGCTGCAATAGTCGAGACCGGGGCAAGCGATGATGTCGCCGATCAAGCCGATATTGGCTTCGCCGAGCCCAACGTCATTCAACGCCCGCCATATCTCGTAAAGCTCGGCCTGGCGGGCATGGGGCAAGACCAGGTTTTGCTCATGCGCGACCCGGATTTCGCCATAGCTGTAGCGGTCCGCCAAGTCCGCAACCGCACGCATTTGCGCCGACGAGGCATCGCCCGGAATGCCGCCTGTGGGTTTGACGGAAATCGTGACGATCGCATGTCCAGGCTGTTTGTGCCGCGATACGTTGGCACTAACCCAACGCCGGAATGCGGGTTCCGCCGGTAACTCGCTGTTATCGGCTTCGGCGAACTTCGGTGGCGCGAAATGGGCCTTGATGCGTTCGACTTCTGCGACCGGAAGCCGCAGCGGACCATCCTTGATGGCCGCCCATTCCGCCTCGACCTGTTCGGTGAAGGCTGCGACCCCGGTTTCGTTGACCTGGATCTTGATCCGCGCCTTGTACTTGTTGTCCCGCCGGCCGAGCCGGTTGTAGACCCGCAGGATCGCCTCCAGATAGGACAGCAGATCCGCTTCCGGCAGAAACTTGCGGATGATCTTGCCGATAACGGGGGTGCGGCCCAAACCGCCGCCGACGAGCACTTCGAAACCCAGCGCGCCTTCTGCGTTGCGCACGACGTTCAGGCCGATATCGTGAACCTTGACGGCGGCTCGATCATGGCCGGCCGCATTGACCGCGATCTTGAACTTCCGCGGCAGGAACGAGAACTCCGGATGTAAGGTCGACCATTGCCGGATCATCTCCGCATAGATACGGGAATCCGCCAGCTCATCCGCTGCTGCACCGGCGAACTGGTCCGCGGTGACATTGCGAATACAGTTGCCGCTGGTCTGGATGGCGTGCATGTCAACGTCGGCCAATTCTGCCAAGATGTCCGGTGTCTCGACCAGTTTCGGCCAGTTGTACTGAATGTTCTGCCGCGTGGTGAAATGACCGTAGCCGCGATCGTAGCGATCGGCGATGTCGGCCAGCTTACGCAGCTGCCGTGAAGACAAGGCGCCGTAGGGGATAGCGACGCGCAGCATATAGGCGTGCAGCTGTAGATAGAGTCCGTTCATCAGCCGCAAAGGCTTGAACTCGTCTTCGGTCAGCTCACCGCTAAGCCGGCGCTGCACCTGCTCCCTGAACTGGCTGACCCGCTCCTCGACCAATTGCCGGTCGAAGCGATCGTATTGATACATGAAGGTCTCCTAAATAGTGCCGCGGTAGGCGATCGACGGTCCAGTGGCACGTATGGCTTCCCTGTAGCGGGCTGGCTCTGCTGTTTCCGATAACTCGACCAGGTAAGGATCCACAACAAGACGCTCGGCAACGGCCCGCGCGCCGGCTCGCGCTACATCATCTTCATCAGCGGCGCGCGCTTGAGCGAGGTCGGTGACCCAGTCGCCGGTGCCGTTCAAATAAACGACCCGGCCGTCGGTCAGGCGATTTGCGGTGAGTACATGCATGGCGCTCTCCCTTAGGCGTATTGCGCCTGGCGGGGCGACGGCACATGTCGAATTTGCCCGCAGACAATTTGCTCGTTGACCGGTAGGGACTCCGCCAACGATCGCGCAAGGCCGCTATTGTTGGTGAGGAAGACGACACGCTGACCGGATTGCAGACGGTCTTTCAAATGCGGGAGCCCGGAAGTGCCGATATCGAGTTGTTCCGCATCCCGACGCGCGCGATCGGCGACGTCGGGCGGTAGCGGCTGATCGAAGGCAATGGCATCCGCTTCATGCAATCGGCGAAGCGCCGCCAGCGGAAGCACGTCGCCGGTTAGGTCCGGCGCTTCGATGATCGTCAAGCGTCCATATCTATGGTGATCGGCCGGGCGATTGATCGCTTCGATCATGGCTTCGGGCGCTTTTTTCCAGTCGCCGCGCAAAATTGCATCGGCGATAGGTCCGCTAAAGAAGTCGCGCCAGAATCGGCGCCGCGCCGTTGCGTCCGGTTTGACGGCCTTCACAGCGTCGCGATACTGGCCCGCGAAATCCGCCAATTCGCCTAGGCGTTCGGGCAACCATTCGTCCACCTGGCGGCGCAGGTCGATCGCCAACGTCGGCGCCAGGCCGCTGGTGCCGATTGCGACGGTTACCGGTCCCCGGTCCACATGGGCGGGCATGGTGAAGCCGGAGAGTTCCGGCTTGTCCACGACATTGCAAAGAGTTCCCGCCGCTCGGGCCAATTCTCTGGCTTGTCGATCGACCGCGTCGTCTTCCGTGGCGATGAAGGCGAGGTCGGCATTATTGAAATCCCTGCTCACGGCAGATCGCCGATGCAACGTCAACGCACCGCCGATCGCCCAATCGATGAGGATGGCGTCGGCCGCGTTGGCGATCACCGTGATGCGGGCACCCGCGCCGAAAAGCTGCCGCACCTTCGCAACGGCGGCAGAGCCGCCGCCAATCACGAGGCATGGCCGGTCCGTAAGGTTGAGGAAAATCGGCAACGGCGATTTGCCGACGGCTTGATCGTTTGAAGTGTTGAGAGAATTGGGGTGCATCTTTGTCCTCCGTCCGAAAGGTCCCCACCTAAACAGGTTTCGTTTCCGGGCCCACGGAGGTTTTCCCCGTGGCGCTTTAGCATGGTTTAGCGCGGTTGCAAGCTGCCCACTCAAATCCCGCGGGTCTCTGGCGACATCGTCGCCGGCCGACCAAGCCTTTGTCTGTCGGACATATTAGGCGCTCAGATTTGTAGTGCAAGATTAAAAACATAAATATAGGTGAAATATTTTTATATAACGGGAAATTTTGTGATTTAGATCATTTGACCGGATCGGGGACATAGCGTTAGTCCTGCACTGGCGATTGGACAGTAGGGAGCGGCCGATGCAGGCGGCAATATTGCGAGAAGGGCGAATAGTCGTCGATGAGGTTCGAATGCCGGAACCGGGCCCCGGTCAGGTTCTGGTGCGCACGATGGCATGCGGCATTTGCGGGTCCGACCTACATGCGGCGCGTCATGGTCCCGCAATTGCCGCGGCAGGCCAAGAGGGCGCGCTGTTCGGCAACGTGGATTTTTCCCGCGATGTCGTAATGGGTCATGAATTCTGCGCGGAGATCGCCGAGTATGGCCGAGATACCCGTCGTCAGCTGAGAACAGGCGCCTTGGTCTGCTCCTTACCGGTCGTCTTGCCGCCAGAAGGGCGCCATACGGTCGGCTACTCCAACATTTATCCGGGCGGCTATGGCGAATTCATGCTGCTCGATGAAGCCCTATTGCTGCCGGTGCCCGAGGGCCTTCCGACGGACATTGCCGCGCTGACGGAGCCGGTCGCCGTCGGCCTCCATGCCGTCAACAAAGCGCGTGTGAACAAGGCTGATGTGCCGCTGGTCATCGGCTGCGGGCCGGTCGGATTGGCTGTCATCTGGGCCTTGAAGCGTGACGGTTTTGGTCCGATTGTCGCGGCGGACTATTCGCCGCTCTGCCGTGATTTGGCCGAGCGGATGGGCGCAGATGTTGTGGTGGATCCGGCGAGAGACAATCCGCATCAGGTCTGGCAGGGCGAAGCCGCGATGGAAGGTCTGCCAAACAATCTGAAGCCGGCGGTAATATTCGAATGCGTCGGCGTGCCCGGTGTGATTCAAGAGCTGATGAGCCAGACCCCCCGCCAAGCGCGGATCGTGGTCGTCGGCGTCTGCATGGAGGCGGACCGGATCCTCCCGATCGACGGCATCCTCCGGGAATTGAATATTCAGTTCGTGCTTGGTTACTCGCCCGAAGAATTCGCCGATGCCCTGGCGGCGGTCGCAGAGGGGCGTCTTGAGGTTTCGGCGATGATTACCGGCACGGTCGGGCTTGACGGCGTAGCCGGCGCATTTCGCGATCTCGACAGGCCGGATGCACACGCAAAGATAATTATTCGACCGAGTTAGACCGGCGAGCAGTTTGCAATGCTGAGATGGTAAAGCGTGGTTTTAGTGGCTGGCGTCCCAGCTGCGGGCCAGCTCTTGCGCTTCCACCAATTCCTTCGGAGACAGTCGGCTCGATAGGACGTCGCGGGCAATTCGGGCGTCTCGATGACCGGCCGCCGCAGCAAGGTTGTACCACATATGCGCGGCCAGCATGTCCCGCTTCACCACGAAGCCATATTCATGGAAATAGCCCATGGAATACATCGCCCGCATTTCACGGCCGGTGGCGGCCTGAACGTAATGCTCATAGGCTTTGTTGATATTCTGCGGCAAGCCGCGGCCGGTTTCATTCATGAAACCGAGAAAAAAGCGGGCCCGGTTGTCGTCCTTCTCTTCCGCCAATTCGGTGAAATGGCGTAATGCCAGGGCGTATTCTTTATCCAGATACGCGGCCTTGCCTTTATCGTAATTGGCGACGAATTTCGCGTCCTGCTTGGTTTTGGAGGCAGCTTGCGCCCCGCCGACCAACAGAAAGGCGGCGATCACTAAAGAAATCAAACGAACCATGACGAAATGCCGTATTGTTAATCCGCACGTGGCGGAATCTTACACGAATCGGGCAGGTAGAACCATAGTATAATGGCGCGATTTCAGCGCTTTAGCTTTAATTTGCAAATAACTCGGTCGGTAGTTGCAGGAATTCCACACTACCGACGAAGCGGAACGGGCAATCAGAATATGGCAATTTCATGCGATATTGCCGTCATTGGTGGCGGTATCATGGGCTCGGCGATCGCCTATTTTTTGGGCGTCAATCAAGGATTTGACGGGTCTGTTTATGTCGTGGAGCGGGATCCGACCTATGATATTTGTGCGACATCCCGTTCTTGGGGAGGAGTTCGACACCAGTTCACATTGAAAGAGAATGTCGAAATCTCGCTCTTTATGTCGGAATTCCTGGCCGATCTAACCTCCAAGCTGTCGGTCGATGGCGAGACTGTCGATGTCGGGTTTAAGCAACAGGGATATTTGTTTCTTGCCGGGAGTTCTGGAGCGTCTTCGCTACGCGCGGCCGTCGAAAGTCAACATGCTTGGGGCGCCGCGACCGAAATCTACGACCATCAAGAATTGGCCGCGCGGTTTCCTTGGCTCAACATTGGCGATCTTACCGCCGGCGCGTTCGGTGCTCAGGAGGGGTGGCTGGATCCCTATAGCCTGCTGATGGCATACCGGAAAAAGGCGCGGCATTTGGGTGCGGTGTTCCGCCATGACGACGTTGTCTCGATGAAGCGGGATGGAAGCACACTCACCCGGATCGAGTTGGCGAGCGGTGAAGAGCTCTGGCCCGGTATCATCGTCAATGCGGCCGGACCCTGGGCCGGCAAGGTGGCGTCTATGGCGGACTGCTATTTGCCGGTTGAGCCGCGCAAGCGCATGACCTATGTGTTCGATTGCCGCGAAGACCTTTCCGAGATGCCGTTGACCATCGATCCGAGCGGCCTGGCCTTTCGGCCGGAGAGCGGCCAATTCCTAGCAATCCATTCGCCGCCGGAGGAAGAGGACGAGGAAGGCAAAGATCTCGATCTGGATCTCGCGCCGTTCGAGACCGATATTTGGCCGGCGCTGGCGCATCGGGTTCCCGCATTCGAGGCAATTAAACTAAGCCGCGCCTGGGCCGGGTTCTACGACTACAACACCTTCGATCACAACGCCGTCATCGGACCGCATCCGGAACTCGCGAATTTCTACTTCTGCAACGGATTTTCCGGCCACGGCATACAGCAGTCGGCCGCCGCGGGCCGCGCCATCGCCGAACTGATTTGCCACGGCGACTTCGAGACCCTCGACCTCAGCCGTTTCGATTACCGACGCATTCCCGAAAACAAGCCGGTTCGCGAGGTCAATATCGTTTAGAGCATATATCTACCAAACGCCATCAAATGATGCGATATGGTAGATATATGCTCTAACCGCGAATATCATCCTGGACCGATTTTCCGCTCAACATCAGCGCCGGTAGGATGGTCAGGATAAAGACGACGCCGGTGATGATGAACCCGTCCCTGAACGACTGCGTCGTTGCCTGCGCAACCAAGGTGCGCATCAGATAGCCGAACGTGGTTGACAATACATCGAGCCCGACCCAGCCGCCTTCGCTGATGAATTCCTGAAACCGGCGTAACAGTTCCTGTGTCACCGTATTGTCGGGCGTCTGCGTGGCTGCAAAGTAATCCCGATGATGCTCCAACCGCAGCGCCGTGTAGACGGCGATGAGATTGACTCCGATAGCACCGCCGAGACTTCGGATGAAGTTGAAGGTACCGGCGCCATATGGCAGCAGCCGGGTCGGTAGGCCGCGGACGCCATGGAATTGAAGGGACGGGATCGTGAGACCGAGGCCGATGCGCCCGAATAGCGCGACTAAAGCTAAGAACCAAAACGCCGTGTCGACGTCAGCGTCGAAATACATCAACGAACTTGTGCCGAACATAAGCAGTCCCAGGGTCACCGTCCGTCGCGGCGGCCATGCCTGCGCCAACAGGCCCGATAGGGGGAACACAATGATCATGATCAGTCCGGACGGTAGCAGCAAAAGCCCGGCGGAGGTACCGTCGAATCCCTGCACCGTCCGCACGAACAACGGCAGCAGATAAATGCTGGCGAACATGCCGGCGCCGAAGGTGAAAGCGACGATGGAGGAGACCGCGAAACTCCTGTTCAAAAACAACCGCACCTCCAGTAGCGGCGCGCGGGTGACCAGTTCCCAAGCAACGAAGATCACCATGGCGATGGCCGCTATCAGCAAGGTCAACAATACCTCGGCCGATGCCCAACCGAGTCGAACGCCGTTCGATGTGGCATAAAGAAATCCGACGACCGATATCGTCACGAGCACGAAACTCGTCCAATTGAACGGGCGTTTCTGCGTGCTCGGCACGGATTCCGGTAACCAGTGGAGGGCCATGGCGGCGGCAACGAAAGACAGGGGCAACATCGGCGTGAAGAGATAACGCCAACCCAATTCGTCGACGATCAGACCGCCCAACACCGGACCGAAGGCGGGCGCCATCACCATGCCCATGGAAAACATCCCCATCGCCTTGCCCCGTTCCTCCAACGGAAAGATGGGGAAGATCACGGTGACGGTTAGCGGTTGCAGCAAGCCAGCGGCCGCGCCTTGGACGCAACGGCCGATGATCAGGCTGTCGAAGGTGCCGGCCTGCTGTGTCCAGAAGGATCCGACCGCGAACAACCCGATGGCCAGCAGAAAGGTCCGGCGCGGACCCAGATTGGTCACAAACCAACCGTTCATCAACATCGCCACAGTGGTGGCGCTGAGGAAGCCGGTGGACAGCCAGTGCGCGGTTTCCTGACCGACGCCGAAGGCGCCCATGACATCGGTGGTCGCCACATTGACCATGGTCGAGGCCATAATCGTCGGAATCAAGGCGAGCAGCAGCGTCACCAGAACCAGGATGCGATAGCTCTTCGGGGGATAAGTCGGGGCGGCGTCAGCGCTGACGGACATCGATGGAAACCTCAACCATCATGCCCGGCTTCAGCAACCCTTCCTTCTGTTCAATGGAAATTTTTACCGGAAGGCGCTGCGTCACTTTGGTGAAATTACCGCTTGGATTCGGATTCGGAAGCAGGGAAAACTGCGAGGTGGCGGCATGACCCAGGCGCAACACTTTGCCTTGGAAGGTGCGGTCGGGGTAGGCGTCGACATGGACGTCGACGTTTTGACCGAGTTTCAATCTGCGATAATCCGTTTCCTTGACCTTAGCCTCGACCCAAATGTCACTGGGATCGTGCACAAGGGCGATGCGCTGGCCGACACTGACATATTCGCCGGGCTTGACGAAGGTGCGGCTGATCACACCGTTGATCGGGCTTTTGATTTGGCGGTCCTGCAGATCGATGCGTTGATTGTCGATCTGTGCCTGCCGCTCGGCGAGCTTGTGGAGCAGCCGGCTGCGCTCGCCTTCGAGGACGTCGATCTGCTTGCGGTCCGCCTGCGCCGCGCCTAACTCAGCCTCGGCCGACGCGACCTGCGCCCGAGCCCGAAGTTGCGCTTGTTGCGCTTTCAAGAATGCGGTGCGGGTGATCTCCAATTGCCGGTGCGGGATCACCCCTTTTTTCGACAAGGACTGCGCTCGCCGGTATTCCTTTTGCGCATAGGTCGCTTCGTAGCTGAGCGAGTCCAGCAACGCCTTCGCCGCCCGCAATTTCGACTGTTCGCTTTCGTACTGCCGTTTGGTCCTCAGATCGACCATATCGATCTCGGCGCTTAGACGGTCCCGCTCCGCTTCGATGGCCCGCATCTGCGCTTCCGTCTCGCGCAGCCTGACGTCAGCGGTGCGCCGATCGATCTGCAGAAGCGCTTGCCCCGCGCTGACGGTCATCCCTTCGCTCATCGCCAAATTGACAATGCGGCCGCCGATTCGGCTTGAGATCAACGTCAGGTCGGCTACGATGCGGGCGTCGCTTTCGTGCACGAATTTCGACCGATCGATCATGAAACGGGCGCCATAGGCCGCCAACGCGACAGCAATCAATAACAATATAATCGTCGGCAGCAATCGCCGGCTCCGCAACCGAGCACGTCTTGGCGGCGCGGTCAGCGGCGGGTCGTCGCTGGAGATTTGCCGTTGTTGGTTCATTTCAGGACCGACGCCTCATTGATCTGTTCGAGCATCCGGTCGAAAACATGCAAGCAGGTCGTCAGATCGTCTTCATCGACGCCATGCAAAATCTGGCCGCGCACTTGTTCCAGGATCAATTGGCTTTCCCGCAAACGCTGGCGCGCGGTTTCGGTCAAGTGAACGGTTTTGTAGCGACGGTCATGGTCGACCGCGCGTCGCTCGATTAGGCCGGCATTGGCGAGGCGGTCGAGCAAGCGGACCAGCGTCGGCCCTTCGATCCCGATATGCATGGCGATTTCGCGCTGGACTTGTCCGTCGCCGTGGCGGTCGAGCGTGTTGAGCACCTGCCATTGCGCCATGGTCATGCCGTGGCGGCGCAGTTCCCGGTCGACCATCTGGCGCCAGCCTCGGCTGACCTCGCCAAGACGGCGGGCAAATCTTTCGCGAACCGGGTCGTAAACATCCATTAGTTGCGCGCCTAATAATTAGCTAGCTAACTGTAGGCTAACATTGCCATCTACTGTCGGCAAGCGGCCCCACGCATGCCTGCGATGTACAGAACGCATGCGTTGACTTAAGTTGTTCTCGTGAGAATTACTTTAAAAACACTTTTGATAACGTGCCTGTCGACAATTTTCTTGCTTCCTTCGGCGAATGCTCGAGCGGTGGAAGCTATTGATTTGGCTTTGGTTTTAGCAATTGATTGCTCCTACAGCGTCGACCGCAGCGAGTTCGATTTGCAACGCGAGGGATTGGCAGGCGCGTTCCGACATCCCGCTGTTTTGGCGGCGATCCGTAGCGGACCGAACAAACGAATCGCGGTTTCCGTATTGCAATGGTCGCAAACCGACATGCAGGCTTTGGCTATCCCCTGGCGGGTTTTGTCCGACCGCGCCAGTTTAGACGCGTTCGCCACTGAATTGGTGGCGGTGCCACGGCAGGTGCTTGGCGGCGCGACCTCGATTTCCGCCGCGCTCGTCACCAGTCGAAACATGCTCGATGAACTGCCTTACGATACCCTGCGCCGTACGGTCGATATCGTTTCCGATGGGATCAACAACAGAGGGGGCGACCCGCGGCCGGTCCGCGACGCGTTGGCCGCAAGCGGTATCACCATCAATGGCTTGGCGATCCGCACAGAGATATTCGATCTCGATATGTATTTCCAGCGCCAAATCATTGCCGGCCCCGGCAGCTTCGTCATACCGGCTGAGGAATATGCCTATTTCGCGCCGGCGATCCTGCGCAAACTCCTCCGCGAGATTCGCGGCCCCGGTCTGGCGGGAACTGATCGGAACTTCCGCTATCCGGGGTGAGGTCGCGGCGATTAGGCTGGCCAAGTTGGGTGTGCGATCCGGCCTATGCGAGGCCGACTTTACCCATTTCGAGGAATTTCTCCCGTCGTTGCGCGCGAATCTCGCCAGGCCCTTTGTCGTCGAAGGCTTCAAGCGCTGTACCGATCGCTTTTTTCAAAGCGTCGATGGCATGGTCCGGGTCTCGATGCGCGCCGCCAACAGGCTCCGGCACGATTTCGTCGATGACTTTGAGTTTCTGCAGGTCTTGAGCGGTCAATTTCATTGCTTCCGCCGCTTCCTGCGCTTTGTCCGACGTGCGCCAAAGGATCGAAGCGCAACCTTCCGGCGAGATCACCGAATAGATGGCATGCTCGAACATCAAGACTTTGTTGCCGGTCGCTAACGCGACGGCACCGCCGGATCCGCCTTCGCCGACAATGCAGGCGATCAAGGGCACGCCGAGTTCCAGGCAGGCCATGGTCGATTGGGCGATGGCTTCTGCCTGACCGCGTTCCTCCGCCCCGACGCCGGGATAAGCCCCCGTGGTGTCGATGAACGTTACCACCGGAAGTCCGAAACGATCGGCCATACCCATCAGGCGCTGCGCCTTCCGATAGCCTTCCGGGCGCGCCATGCCGAAATTATGATCCATTCGGGATTGCGTATCCGCACCTTTCTCATGGCCCAGAATCATAACGGAACGGCCGGCAATACGGCCGATGCCACCCTGTATCGCTTTGTCATCCGCAAAGGCCCGATCGCCAGCGAGCGGCAGGAAATCGTCGACGACACCGTCCACATAGTCGCAGAAATGCGGTCGATTGGGATGCCGGGCAACCTGGGTTTTTTGCCAGGCGCTGAGATTGGCGTAGGTTTCCACCAGAAGAGATTCGGCCTTATCCTTTAGCCGCTGTACTTCTTCCTCGATATCCATATCGATATCGCCAGCTTCGCCGTTCAATTGGTGGAGATCGGCGATCTTGTTTTCGAGTTCGGCGATCGGTTTTTCGAAGTCGAGAAAACTAATCATATCCTGCTTATTTACGGCTCTATCGCTGCCCAAATCGGCAGCTAGCCCGGCTTTCGCCGGCTTGTCAACAGCGCCTTCGGATTCTTGGTCAATCGACGCTTTCGGTTTCCTTCGCCAGCGGGTGATGTTCTTCGACAACGGTTTTTAGGCGCTGTTGCAGGACATGAGTATAGATCTGGGTCGTCGAGATATCGGCATGTCCCAACAATTGCTGGACCGCACGCAGATCGGCGCCATGGGCCAGGAGATGACTGGCGAAAGCATGGCGAAGCGTGTGCGGCGAGACCTTGCGGCGGTCGACCCCGGCGATATCGGCCAATTCCTTGACCAATTGGGAAAACCGCTGGCGGGTCAGATGACCGCCTTTGGCCCGCGACGGGAAGAGCCATCTGCGATCCGCCTCGCGCCTGACAAATCTTTCCCGTGCATCGGCGTAGTCGGCGATCGCTTTCTGCGCCGGCTCGCTCAGCGGCACGACCCGCTCGCGCCCTCCTTTGCCTTTGACCAGAATATACGGGGCGTCGTTGCGGGCGGCCGCGGACGGCAGGGACAGCAGCTCGGACACCCTCAGGCCTGTAGCGTAAAGTATTTCCATTAAGGCGATCAGGCGTTTGCCTTCCGGGCCATGATAGCCGCGCGCGGCTTTCAGCAAGGCGTCGACCTCCTCTTCGCTCAGCACTTTCGGCAGTGGCCGGCTGCGGCGGGGGCTATCGATCGCGCGCGCCGGGTCGTCGGCGCGCAGACCTTCGCTGTAAAGAAACTTGTAGAACTGCCGCAGCGCGGAAATACGTCTGGCTGTCGTTGCCGACGACATGCCTTGCTTGTTGAGATCGCCGAGATAGTCGCGGATTTCCTCCGTCGACGCTTCGGCAATATCTCGGCCCAAAAATCCGGCGAACTGGCGCAGGTCGCGTTCGTACGAGTCCACCGTGTTTTGCGCCGAACCCCTCTCGGCAACCAACATCTCGACGAACATGTCTTGGAAACGAGTGGCGGATGACGCCATCTTAGAGCCCCAGTCCCAACAACGCCTCTAATGCCAGGCGCCGCGCCTCCGCTTTTAGACCGACCCGATGCAGGCCTCGAACGATGACAGCCAAGCTATCGGGGTCCAAGTCCTGAGCCCGCTTTTCGCCGGCGGCGATCAACGATAGCAAAACTGTTTCGCCCAAGCGCTTGCCGGCCGACGCGGTGTCGATCGCATGCCGCAATCCCGGGCTAACGCTAACGGTCGCGGCGTTGGGCGGTGCGGCCAGCAATGCCCGCCACAACGTGTCCGGCACCTTGAGGCCAAGCGCACGGTACATCGCGGCAAGATAGCCGGCACGGGTGAAACGGCTCTCGTCGCCGTCAGCGGCCTGGTCCAGCCACCATTGATTGACGATCGCATTGGCGCCGTATTTACCGGTGCGCATACCGGCGAGGTAAACCAAGGGTGCCAACGCCCGATCTCCACCCCGGTTTGCGGCATCGGAGGTTAGCAAGCCGTTCCAGGCGCGAATCCGTTTGAAATCTCCATTTAACAGCGCGGCGCGGAGAGCGATCGGCGAAAACCAACGAAGCGACGGCGCCGGCTGTAGGCTGTTCAAATTGCTTTGATGCAGCCGGACGACATCAGGTAGCGCTTCACGGGCATGGCCATCGTCGAAGGCTTCCATCATCAAGCGGGCTTTGCTGTCGGGATCGGCGGCGGTCGCTGCGGCTTGATAGAACAGCGTTCGCGCCATGGCGGGCGGTGCCTTATCCGCATACCCGGTTGGATCGTTCCGTTGCGGCTCCGTAAACCCGACACCCAGCATCAACTCGCGCAGTTTCCGTGTCGGTAGCGCGCCGCTGGCTTCCGCATTGACCGCGGCAAGCAATCGAGTGGACGGTTTGGTGTTGTTCGACGCCGCCAACGCCCGTTGTTCCCTGGGTGTCGCTTGATTGTCTCCGGTGCCGGGCAAGGCCCGGTTGGTGACCCGAAGCAGGGCGATGTCCAACGCGTCTCTGACCGTCACGTTTCGTCGCTTTGTTCTCTCG
Organism: Alphaproteobacteria bacterium; assembly: GCA_965216645.1. Classification (GTDB taxonomy): domain Bacteria; phylum Pseudomonadota; class Alphaproteobacteria; genus CBDCGJ01. Next base: position 51,158 of record CBDCGJ010000019.1, read on the forward strand.
CCGAAATGCAATTCGGAGACCAAGGCCTCGAACTGCGGGTCGTCCAGACCACGCTCTCGCAGCAGGCTCATACTGATATCGAAGCGGGCGGAGTCGCCGCGAACCGCGGCGCAATAGGCGGCGGATTTCTGCCAGTCCAGATCCGGTTGTTTGACGGCGAATTGATCGACCACTTGGCAGGCGGCCTCGTCATCTCCAATCAACAGTAAACTGTCGCGTTGGGCCTTTGCCAAGGTCTCGTCGGTCAGGTCGTTCGGAACCAGGCGGGCCAATTCGACCACGTCTTCCAGCCAGCCGCTCTCGCTCAATTTTTCGAGGCGCAGGGCCAACAAACTGGGGCCGCGGTCCCGCCCTTTCGGAACCGCGCCGGCCGAGAGCAGCAAGCGACGCTGCAATCCGCGCAAAGTGGCGGAGCCGTGGCGGATCGGCAGTTGCGGGATAAGACTGTCCAACACCACACGTCGGCTACCCTTCCACATATCCGGCGAAAACCCGCCATTATCCGGCCCCATGCTGCCGACTGCCGAAAGATCGACCTTGCCCAAAGACTTTATGGCAATCCCGCCGGGATCTTTTTTCTCACTCTGTTCCGGCTTTGGCGCGTTTTCTTGCTCGCGCTGGTCTTTCAACTTGCGTTTATAAAGCTTGATCGGCCCGCTTTGATTGTTCGATTGCGACAAGGCGAGCGGCGGCCCGGCAATAAATGCGGGCGCTAGCCAAGCCAGGAACAGGAATGCGGTCCGGCGCCGTCTACTTTGGCAAGCGATCATTCGCGATTTCCTTGGTAATGTCGACGGAAACTTTTTTGCTCTGAATCGGCATGTCCCAGAAGGCTAGAAAAGCTCCGCCACCGATAATACAGAGCAACAAAAGGGCCAACAAAAACGCGCCGAATTTTCTCATGGCAACCACACAATTTACGAACGCCGACCCCGCGACAGCGACGAATCGATCATACCCCATGCACCTCCAGCACGACCAGAGCGTGGATAGCTAATTTGCCGATGTATTATGGCGGAAATTCGACAATGGTCGGGCTGGCGAAATTGTACTTGCATGACGCTTCGATTGCGGCTTTTCTGACGGGATAACGATTGACGCAAGGTATCACTCCACTTTTGACTGACCTGGATCGAAGTATTGTGCTGGTCGGCATCATGGGCGCGGGAAAAAGCTCGATCGGCCGACGTCTGGCGGCCAAATTGGGTTTGCCCTTCGTCGATGCCGATCAGGAAATTGAGGCGGCCGCCGGCTGCTCCATCGAAGATATTTTCGCCCTGCATGGCGAAGCCGCGTTCCGGGAGGGCGAACATCGCGTGATCAAGCGTCTTCTCAACGGCCCGATTCAGGTTCTGGCGACGGGTGGTGGTGCCTATATGGATGGCCGCACACGGGATTTGATCGATCGGAAAGCGTTGTCGATTTGGTTGAAGGCGGACATCGACGTGCTGCTTCGCAGGGTCGCACGACGAAACAATCGCCCCCTGCTGAAGACCGGAGATCCGCGCGACATCATGCAGCGGCTCATGCAAGAACGTTATCCGGTCTATGCCGAAGCTCAAATAACCGTCGAAAGCAGCGATGGCCCTCACGAGAACGTCGTCGAAAGCATCCTTCAGCGTCTGCGGGAGAGAGCGGCGGCGGAAGTTTCATGACGGGCGAATCGGACCAAACCGCCGCGCGAGAGCAGCGGTTAAATGTGCCCTTGGATGATCGCAGCTACGACATTGTGGTCGGTACCGGGCTGTTGGCGCGTGCGGGCGACCTGGTAGCGCCGGTGCTGCATCGGCCGCGCGTGATGATCGTGACGGATGAGATCGTTGCCGCCCATCATTTGCCAGCTCTTCGGACGGGACTGGATTCGGCCGGCATAGATCACGAAACCATCGAACTGCCGGCGGGGGAACGCAGCAAGAGTTTCGAGCAGCTACAGGATCTGTTGGGCAAACTGTTGGACAAACGTCTCGAGCGTCGGGATATGTTGATCGCGCTCGGTGGCGGCGTGGTGGGCGACCTGGCTGGGTTCGCCGCCGCCATCCTGCGCCGAGGCGTCGATTTCATTCAAGTTCCGACGACATTGTTGGCCCAGGTCGATTCGTCCGTGGGCGGGAAGACAGGTATCAACATGGCGCAAGGCAAGAATCTTGTCGGGGCGTTTCATCAGCCCCGTTTGGTTCTCGCCGACGTCGACGTTCTCTCGACGTTATCCAGACGCGAACTGCTCGCGGGTTATGCGGAAGTGGTGAAATACGGATTGCTTGGCGACGCGGCGTTCTTCGCCTGGTTGGAGGAAAACGGAGCGACCTTGATAGCCGGTGACAGGGCGGCGCGCATTCATGCCGTGCTAACCAGCTGCCGGTGCAAAGCCGAAATCGTGGCAGAAGACGAGCGCGAACGCGGGGTGCGGGCGCTGCTGAATCTTGGCCACACCTTTGGCCACGCCTTTGAGGCGGAGGCGGGCTATAGCGGCAGTTTGCTGCACGGCGAGGCGGTGGCGATCGGCATGGTCCAGGCGTTCCAGCTTTCGGCCGATCTGGGTCATTGCCCGCAAGCGGTCGCCGACCGCGCCCGCACGCATTTGCGGGACTCTGGATTACCGGTTACCGCCCGGCAGGCGGGCCTCAACCATACCGACCCGGAAATCTTGATTGGGCATATGCAGCAAGACAAAAAAGTCCAGGATGGAAAAATGACGTTCATTCTGGCGCGCGACATCGGCCAAGCCTTTGTCACCCAAGATGTCGCGCGGGAAGATTTGGCGGCGCTCCTGCACCGGGAGCTAGCGCGATGAGGAGGGGACGGAGCTAAACCCATGGACCTGTCACTGTGGTTGTCGATCGGCGGCATCGTTTTGCTCTTGTTCCTATCGGCCCTGTTTTCCGGCTCCGAGACCGCGCTAACCGCGGCATCGCGCGCCCATATGCATATGCTCGAGCGGCAGGGCAATCGGCGGGCCAAGATCGTCAACCAGCTGATCGATCGCCGCGAAAGTCTGATCGGCGCCATTCTTCTCGGCAATAATCTCGTCAACATTCTCGCTTCGGCGTTGACCACGAGCATTCTGATCGCTTTGGTTGGCGACGCCGGGGTGGCCTATGCCACCATCATCATGACCCTGCTGGTTCTGATCTTCGCGGAAGTGCTGCCGAAGACCTACGCGCTGCGCCGGACCAACCGCATGGCGTTGGCGCTGGCGCCGGTTTTGCGGCCGATCGTTTTCCTGTTGGCGCCGGTGACGAAGGCGGTTCGATTCATAGTTGGCGCCACGCTTCGCCTTTTGGGGGTCAGAGGTACGGAGGACGGGCTTAGTGCGTCCGACCAGTTGCGAGGTGTCCTGGCTTTGCACCAGGAAAGCGGCAAAATGGTGAAGTCTGAGCGCGATATGCTCGACAGCATCCTCGATCTGGCCGACGTCGATGTCGAGGAGATCATGGTGCATCGGCGCAACATGGCCATGATCGACGCCGACCTGCCTGCGACCGAGCTCATATCCGCGATTTTGGAAAGTCCGTATACGCGGGTGCCGCTGTGGCGCGACGATCCGGAGAATATCGTCGGCGTGCTGCATGCGCGCGACCTGCTCCAGGCTCTGGTGAAAAGCGGCGGCAAGGTCGACAACATAAATCCGGTGAGCCTGGCCAGAGATCCCTGGTTCGTGCCGGAAACCATCACCTTGCAGGAGCAGTTGTCGGCCTTCCGCGAACGGCGGGAGCATTTTGCCCTGGTGGTCGACGAATATGGCGCCCTAATGGGCTTGGTCACGCTGGAGGATATCCTTGAGGAGATCGTCGGCGACATTGCCGATGAGCATGACGAAGACGGCAACCCGGTGATCCGACAGGACGGCGACGGGGCCTATGTGGTCGAAGGCTCCGTATCGATCCGCGATCTGAACCGGCACTGCGATTGGGAACTGCCCGACGACGAGGCGGCAACCATCGCGGGCCTGTTGATTCACGAAGCAGAGCGTATTCCGGAGATTGGCGAGGAGTTTCAATTTCACGGCTTCGATTTCCGCGTTATGCGGCGGCAACGGAACCAAATCACCTTATTGAGATTACAAGCGCTGGAACAGGAAGAAGAAATATAGATGAGTTATGACTGGGCGCCGGCCGCCGAAGACTTCGAGGCTATCAAGAACTGGTACGACCGCTGGAGCGGCTATGTCGCCGCGGTCGATTTCGTCCCCGCCCGAGATTTGTTCGATCCCGATGTCGCCGGCTTCGGCACGCATATGGATATCGTTCAGGGTCGAGACAATCTGGAGCAGCTTCAATGGCGGCAAGTCTGGCCGACGATCGATGGCTTTCGCTTTCGCACGGAAGTCTTGAAAGTCGGCGTGTCGCCGGACCGCTGTATGGCCCTTGGCCTGTGCCCTTGGGAATCGACCGGGTTCCACGCGGATGGCGGCGCGTTCGACCGACCGGGGCGCGCCAGTGTTGCGTTTGCCCGGGACGATATTTCCGCTCCCTGGCTTGGTATTCACAGCCACTTTTCGCTGAACCCCGGTACGCCGCCGGTCTCCCACGGGAAACCGGCCGATGGTTGAGGAGGGGACGCCGCGTGCGGATTTGCGGCGGGTGCTCGACGCCCGCGCCGGCTTAGAGGACGACGCGCGGCCGGAACGGGTGGCCAAGCAGCATGCACGCGGCCGCAATACCGCGCGTGAAAATACCAACGCTTTTGCGGATCCGGGTAGTTTCGTCGAGTTCGGCGGCCTAGCCACGCCGGCACTGACGGAAACGGAAGGGCCGGCGGACGGTCTGGTGATGGGCACAGCGACCGTCGACGGTAAGCCGGCGGTGCTGGTGGCTTACGACTACACGGTCTTCGCCGGTACCCAGAGCGCCACCAATCATCGAAAAATGGAGCGGATGTTTTCCCTGGCCGAGGCGAACCGCTGGCCGGTAATTGGTTGGTGGGACGGCGGTGGCGCCCGGCCGCACGATATGTTGGTGTCCGGCCGGCCGGTCAATCCCGGTTTCGTCACCTTTGCCCGATTGTCCGGATTGGTCCCGACGATTGCGCTCGTGACCGGCCGCGCCTTTGCCGGACAGGCCAATCTGGCCGGTCTCTCCGATGTGGTGATCGCCACCGAAACCGCGACCATGGGCATGGCAGGCCCACCGCTTGTCGAGGCTGCACTGGGACATCGTTTGACGCCGGAAGAAATCGGTCCGATGTCGGTGCATGAGAAAGCCGGCGCGATCGATATTCTAGTCGACACGGAAGCCGAGGCGATGGCGGCGGCGCGACAATATCTCGGCTATTTCACCGCCGCCCAGGCGCCTGCCGGCACGGCGCCGGACGGCCTTAAACTTCGCGACATCGTGCCCGAAAATCCACGCCGAGCCTATGACGTTCGCAAGGTTCTGGCCGGCATCGCCGATGTCGATAGCGTTCTGGAGCTGCGGCCGAAATTCGGCCGCGCCGCGGTTGTTGCGCTGGCCCGCATCGACGGCCGGGCGGTCGGTATCGCCGCCAATCAGCCGATGGTTCTCGCCGGTGCCATGGACAGTCCGGCCTGCGATAAAATCGCGCGTTTCATTGGGCTGTGCGACGCCTACGACATTCCGCTGATCTATCTCTGCGATACGCCGGGGCTGATGGTCGGGCCGGAGATCGAGCAGACCGCACTGGTGCGCCATTCCGCACGCATCCTCACCGCCGCCGCGAACGCCACGATCCCCATGTTCACGGTGGTCCTGCGCAAGGCCTATGGCCTCGGCTATTACGTCATGGGCTCGATGGCTTACAATCCCAGCTATGTCTGCGCCTGGCCGACCGCGGAATTCGGCGGCATGGGCCTCGAAGGCGCCGTCAACATCATTCATCAACGCGAATTGGAAGCGGAAACCGACCCCGACGCCCGCGCCGCCCTGCATGCCCAACGCACGGAAGAGATGAAAGAGGAACACACCGCGCTGCGCACGGCCGGCCGCTTCTACATCGACGACGTCATCGACCCAACCGACACACGAACGGTGCTCGCCCGCTGCCTCGAACGCAGCCCGCTGCCGGCACCCCGCGAAGGACGCAAGCGATTGGTGGAGCCGTGGTGACCTATCCTACCTGGCCTCGATGCCGGAGCTTGTGATCCGCGAGCACCAGCGCCAGCATGGCCTCCCCGACAGGGACGGCGCGGATGCCGACGCAGGGGTCGTGTCGGCCTTTGGTGACGATCTCGGTGGCGCGGCCGTCGCGGTCGATGGTTTGGCGCGGGGTCAGGATCGAGGAGGTCGGCTTGACGACGAAGCGGGCGACGATGTCCTGACCGGAGGAGATGCCGCCCAGAATGCCGCCGGCATTGTTGTTGGAAAAACGCGGCCGGCCGTCGTTGCCTGGGAACATTTCGTCGGCGTTTTCCTCGCCGCTTAAGGCCGCGGCGGCGAAACCGGCGCCGATCTCCACCCCCTTGACCGCATTGATACTCATCATCGCCTGCGCTAATTCGGCGTCGAGCTTGCCGTAGATCGGCGCGCCCCAACCGGGCGGCACGCCAGCCGCTTGAACCTCGACGATCGCGCCGAGAGAGGAGCCGGCTTTGCGGGCAGCGTCCAGATCGGATGCCCATAGCGCCGCCGTTTCGGCGTCCGGGCACCAGAATGGATTGTTATCCGTTTCCGCCCAATCCCAACGCGTCCGGTCGATGGCCCGCGGTCCAACCTGTACCAACGCGCCACGTATTTCGACGTCGGGGCTCAACACCCTACGGGCAACGGCACCGGCGGCAACGCGGGCTGCCGTCTCCCGCGCCGATGAGCGGCCCCCGCCGCGGTAATCGCGCGCGCCATACTTTTGCTCATAGGTATAGTCGGCATGGCCGGGACGGTACTTGTCCTTGATTTCGCTATAGTCCTTGCTGCGTTGATCCTGGTTTTGGATCTGCAGGCTGATCGGCGTGCCCGTGGTACGGCCCTCGAATGTACCGGACAGGATTGCGACCTGGTCCGGCTCCTTACGTTGGGTGACGAAGCGGGAGCCGCCGGGGGCCCGGGCATCCAGAAAAGGTTGGATGTCCGCTTCGGTCAAATCGAGTCCCGGCGGGCAGCCGTCGATGACGCAGCCGAGAGCCGGCCCGTGACTTTCGCCCCAGGTCGTCACGCGAAACAGATGCCCGAAACTATTATGTGACATGGGTGGATCCTTCCACCGGCCTCGACGCTTAGACCGTCGAGATATCCGGCGCGTCGACCGCTTTCATGCCGACCACATGATAGCCGCAGTCGACATGATGCACCTCGCCGGAAACGCCGGCGCCGAGATCGCTGAGCAAGTACAGCCCGGCACCGCCGACCTCGTCGATGGTGACGTTGCGTTTCAGGGCTGAGTTGTATTCGTTCCATTTCAGGATATAGCGGAAATCGCCGATTCCGGAGGCGGCCAGAGTTTTGATCGGGCCGGCCGAAATCGCGTTGACCCTGATATTCGAGGCGCCGAGGTCGACGGCCAGGTAGCGCACGCTTGCTTCAAGCGCCGCTTTCGCCACACCCATGACATTGTAATGGGGCATCACTTTCTCGGCGCCGTAATAGGTCAGCGTGACAATGCTGCCGCCATCGGACATGAGCGGTTCGGCGCGCCGGCAAAGCGAGGTGAAGGAATAACAGGAAATATCGAGCGAACGGGCGAAATTGTCCGCCGTGGTATCGACGTAGCGGCCCTTCAATTCGTCCTTGTCGGCGAAGGCGATGGCGTGGACCATAAAGTCGAGGCCGCCCCAATCGTTGCCGATCCGCTCGAACACCGCATCCATGCTGGCTTCGTCGGTTACGTCGCAGGGCATGACCATGTCGCTGCCGACGGAATCGGCCAGCGGCCGCACCCTTTTTTCCAACGCTTCGCCCTGAAAAGTAAAGGCTAGGTCGGCACCGTGGCTGGCCACCGCCTTGGCAATGCCCCAGGCGATGGAGCGGTCGTTGGCGACCCCCATGACCAAACCTTTTTTCCCCGCCATCAGCATGCGAATTATACCCCTGACTTCCGGTTGTTAACCCTGACGAACCGTTTGCGATCCTACACAAATCGCATGGTCGGTCAATCGTCGGGCTGCTCTTGCTGCGGCTGCTCCGCCTTCGGTTTCGTCCGCGCGACAGCCGCGTTCAACTCCGCCCCGAATACGAAGGCAATCGCCAATACGTAGAAATACAATAGCGTCACGATGATATTGGCCAATCCGGCGTAGACCACCGCATGTTGGCCGAAGCGGCCGATGACTTGCGAGAACAAACTGCTGATCAACAGCCAAGAGACGGTGACCAACAGCGCGCCCGGCAAGACGCCGCGTATGGTCATCTTTGCCGCCGGCAAAACGTAAAACAAACCGAACACGGCCTGGAACGTGATATAAATCATGATGCCGGTATGCAGATGGTTCCAAAATGCGTCCAAACTAAACGGCAGCACGAAGGAATTCGACACCTGCTCCCACATCACCGGCACGATCACCAAGATACCCATTACCGCGATAATCAAGCCGGGGGAAATGACGATCAGGGCCAGGCTTTCTAGGCGGGTGCGCCAGAACGGATGCACTTCATGAAGGCCATAGGCGCGGTTTACGGATGACCGCGCGCCCTCGATGGCGGCGGACGCCGTCCAAGCCGCGAAGACCAAACTTAGGCCCAGAATGCCGCGGCCCGGATCGGTAATCACCTGCCGCACCGGTTCTTCCAGAGCCGCCGCGACTTGTCCCGGCAAGGCATCGAGGATCAACGTGACGAAGTTCGATCCCAGTTCGGTTTGGCCGAAGAAACCGGCGGACGAGATAATGAAGATAAAAAACGGGAACAAGGACAATAGGGACAGAAACGCCAAATTGCCGGCTTGCGATAAACCGTCGTCGCGCAGCATATGCTCGAGCGTATTGCGAAGAATATCCAGATAGCGTTTCTTCCGGCCGCGCCAGAGTGGCGCGGGTTCTGGAGAGCTGGGCTCGGACGTCTCGTCAGCCATCCAACCCGGAACCTTTACGGGGATCGTAGTCGTTATTTTCCGCCCACTCCGCAATCAGCTTGCTGAGTTCCGCATCGGGTTTTTCCGGCATCACCACTTTCAAGGTAACGAACTGATCGCCCGCCTTGCCGCCGTGTTTGATGCCTTTGCCCTTGAGCCGCATGGTGCGCCCGGTGTTGGAGTTTTTGGGGATCGTCATGGTGACGCTGCCATTCACCGTCGGCACTTTGACTTTTCCGCCGAGCACGGCCTCCGTAAGGCTGATCGGCAGCTCGAGATTGACGTCCAGACCGTCGCGGTGGAAGTGTTTGTGCGGAGCGACGCTGACCTCGATCAAGGCATCGCCGGCCGGACCGCCATTGACGCCGGGCTCGCCCTGACCACGCAATCGAATCTGTTTGCCGTCCTCGATTCCGGCTGGGATATTGACATCCAGCACCTTGCCGTTCGGTAGATTGATCCGGCGTTTCGAACCTTTGGCCGCGTCGAGAAAGTCGACGGTAATCTTGTAGCTTTTATCCGCGCCCTTGCGCCGTACTGTTCGTTGTCGCCTGCGTCCGCCACCGCCGCCACCACGAAGATTTTCGAAGAAGTCCGAGAAATCGCCGAATATATCCTCCGGCGTGAAACCGCCGTTTTGGAAGCCGAAGCCGCCCTGTCCGCTGCCGCCGGCATGGTTGAATTGTGGTGCGCGTTCCTGTCCATCCGGGCCGATTTCACCGCGGTCGTAGCGCGCGCGTTGCGTCTTATCGCCGACAATATTGAAGGCGGCGGATACTTCCTTGAACTTGGCTTCGACCGCTTGGTCGCCGGGATTCAGGTCCGGATGCAGTTTTTTGGCGAGTTTTCGGTACGCCTGCTTGATCTCACGATCGCTGGCGGTCTTCGAAACCCCGAGTACTTGGTAGGGATCACGCATCAATCAACTTCCACTCACCACGATGACCGATCCGAGCCGGCCCATACCTTATATAGGATTAACCAATATCAAGTTAAAGAACGCCGATTCGCGTTCGAATGCCCGTACATATTACCCCGATGGGGCGATTTATTCAGCCAAATTCCGGCGTAGTTCCGCGGCAATTCGGCCTGCCGTAGGATGACCGCCCTCGGCGGCGGCTTCGTACCAACGTATCGCCGCCTTCGGATTCGCCGCCACGCCGTTGCCTTTCGCAAGCATTCGCGCCAGCCGGAACCGGGCCACCACATGTCCCTGCAGCCCGGCCGTTTGGAACCATTTGGCGGCTTCCACCGGATTCGGCGTGTCCAGACCTTGGCCGCGTTCCAGCATGTCGGCTAGATTTGCCTGTGCGCCGGGCAACCCCAGTTCCGCCGCTTTTCGATACCATTTCATCGCTTCGGCGAAATCCTGCGCCACCCCGAGGCCGTTGCGATAGAGATGACCAATATTACGCTGCGCCGCCGGATCGTCCTGACGCGCCAGCGGCAGCCAGTTTTCGAAGGCGATTTGAAACTCGCGGCGCTCGTAGGCGGCAAGAGCGGTTGCGAAGGCTTTGTTTTCGCGATAGACCACGGCCGATTGGGCGCTGGCTGTTTTCGGTGCGAACAGCCCTATGCCGATCGAAATAGCCATAGCAGTGCCAATCGACAGACGAGATTTTGGGCGAAGTTTGGTCTGGATCATTTCACGGTTGCGGCGAAGCCTTATGATCGTTGGGCAGTTGAGATGCTGGATCGCGATCCTGCTTATACCTCAGAACGGTCTTAGGCAACGGACCGCTATCGTATCAAGGGAGTTTTGAAAATGAC
>CBDCGJ010000020.1:0-17632 GCA_965216645.1 Alphaproteobacteria bacterium
TTGATCGCCATCGATCCGCTGTTGGAAGACATCCATCACCGGACCATTGCGCTCCAACTCCGCTTGGGCCGGCGCGGGCCGGCAACCCGAGCCTATGATCGGCTCCGGGACCTGCTGACGCGGGAATTGGATGTAGTGCCGGCGGCGGAGACCGCGGCGTTGTTCGATCATGTCGCCGGCCCGGTGACCGAGCCCGCCGACCGGCGCGAACCGGTGTTGCGGCAAGCGCTCAACGACCTGCAGGCGGCGGCGGAACGGGCGGGCCGGCGTGGCCTGCACCGGGAAGCGGCGACCTTGCTGGAGCAGGCGCTGAACATTCTACCCAGCCTAAGCCGCGACCGGCGGGAAGCGGAACTCAATCTACGCCTCCGCCTGCGGACGGCTTATCTGGCATTGGACCAGGTCGCCGCCGCCCAGGGCGAGCTCGACGCCGCCGAACGCCGCGCCACCGGCCTCGCGTCGCCGGCCATGAATGTGCGGCTGAAACTGGAACAGGCGCAATTGGCGCGCCGCCGCGGCCAACATGACGCGGCGGACGCGGCCAGCCGCGACGCCCTGGCGCTGGCGGAGGCGGCCGGGGAGCCCGGCTTGACCGCTGTCGCCAAGCTGCGCCAAGGCCAGGCACTGTTTTCCCGCGGCCGCTATCGCGAGGCCCTGCGTCTTTTGGAGGACAATCGCGATCAGTTGGCGGAAACGGCCGATCTCGCTAACGAATGGGAACCGGGCGACCTGCGGGTGCGTAGCCATTCCTGGCTGGTCTGGTGCTGCGCGGAGCTCGATCGCCGCGACCGGGGCCTGGCCTTCGCCGAGGACGGACTGGCCCTGGCGCGGGACACAACGGACCTCTACGCCCAGGTGCATATCCATGTCGCCCGCGGGTTCCTCGATTTTCGCCACCGCGACTTCGCGGCCGCGGCGGACTGGTTCGCCACAGCCTCCCGTCTGTCGGCGCAGGCGGAACTGCCGGTCTTCGATCCGTTCATCCGCGTCCCCCATGCCGTCGCCCTGATCGAACTCGGCGAGCGGCGGGCGGCGGAGGCCGCGGCAGCCGGCCTGGCGCAGCGCCGTCTCACCGCCATCGCCCTGACGGCACTGGCCGACTACTATCTGCTGGCCGGCGAGCCCGATACCGCGACCCGCATGAATACGAAGGCAATGAAGCAAGCCCGGCGCAATCGGGAGGAAGGCGATCTCGCCTGGTGTCACTTCACGGCGACCTGTATCGCCGCCCAGGCCGGAACGGATTGGCGGCCCGACGCCTGCCGCGCGCATGCTTTGGCGGATCGGCTGGGCATGGACGCGCTGACCCGCTGGCTCCGCGACCATCGGCTGATTGTCGATGAGATCGAAGACGACGACGCCTCCGCCAGCACCCAGCCCGTCTAACGAAAGGCCGGCTCGTCGAAGCTACGTAGCTTGCGGGAATGCAGCGCCCGGTGGGTGACCCCCTCCCGCATCTTGTCGACAGCGGCGAGACAGATTTTCAAGTGTTGACTGATCCGCTCGTTATAAAAAGCGTTGGCCATGCCCGGTAGTTTGATTTCGCCATGCAAAGGCTTATCAGAGACACAGAGCAAGGTGCCGTAGGGCACACGCAAACGGAAGCCGTTGGCGGCGATGGTCGCCGACTCCATATCCACAGCGATGGCCCGGGATCGATTGAAGAAGGTCGATAGCTCGTCATACCGCAGCTCCCAATCCCGATCATCCGTAGAGACCACGGTGCCGGTACGCACCCGCTGCTTCATTTCCGCGCCGGCCAGGCCGGTAATGTCGCCGACAGCGGCGGTCAGCGCCAGTTGCACTTCCGCGATCGCCGGTACCGGTACTTCCAGCGGCAAATCGTTGTCGAGCACATGATCCAAGCGGGCATAGGCATGGGCCAGCACATAGTCGCCGAGAAGCTGCGAATGGCGCAGGCCGCCGCAATGGCCGACCATGACCCAGCAATGGGGCCTCAGCACGGCGATATGGTCGGTGATGGTCTTGGCATTGGACGGACCGACGCCGATATTGACCAGGGTGACGCCCATATGGCCGTCCTTGACCAGGTGATAGGCCGGCATCTGCGGCAGCCGGCTCAAGGCCTCGCCGGTCGAGGGCGTGTCGCTCAAATTCGGATTGTAATGAATATGATTGCCCGGTCCGACGAAGGCGCGGAACGTCGATCCCTGCGCCACTTCGGTGAGCCCGTATTCGACAAATTCATCCACATAGCGCTGATAGTTGGTAAACAGAATGAAGCGTTGAAAATGCTTCGGCGACGTGCCGGTGTAATGGCGCAGGCGGGAGAGCGAATAATCCACCCGCTCCGCATCGAAGAGCGCCAATGGCTTCGCCGCGCTGTCGGCGGCACTGTACACGCCGTTGGCCACGTCGTCGTCGATCCGCGACAGATCCGGCAACCAGAAACTTTGCGACAAGGCCGCGACCTGATCCTGCCGCAGATCGGCGGTCAGGGTTTCGAGCGCGAAAGTGAGCGGGATCTGCCGGTTCGATATGCCGACCCACACGGGCACCTTATGGTTCTCCAACAACAGCTCGATCTGCTCCAGCAGGTAGTTGCGGTACAGCGACGGGTCGGTCACGGTGACGCCATAGGCTCCCCGCTCCGCCACCGCGCCATAGGACAGGCCGCTTTTCTCCCGCCCGGTTGCGCTGGGCACGTCGAGCCAGAGATAGGGATAGCGGGCATCGGCCTTCTCAAGACCGGTGCCGTCGCGCACGAAGCGCTCGAAATGGGCCGCCAGCAGATCCTTGCCGTCGTCGTAGATTTGGCACAAACGGTCGACCGCGCGGCGCGGATCGTCGAAGGGTTCGGCGGCGCTGACCAGGTCCTGGGGTGGTGCATTCATGGGATGGCGGTCCTTCGTTCTTGTTGATTTTGTCCGATGATGCCGGAATTATCGCGGCGATGAAAGCGGTCTAGCGGTTCTATCCCGATGCGTCACAGATTTGTCGATTGCGGCCTGGACGATGTCTATCTGCAAAACGGGTACGAGATCATCGAGACCGGGTATGGTCCGGCACCGGTGATCCGAGCGCCGGATCGTCTACACGCCGCCATTGCCGAAGCGCTGCTGGGCCGGCGGCGGATCAGTGGGCGCGAAGCGAAGTATTTGCAAGGCTGGCTTGGCCTCGACGACAAAGCTCTGGCCCGACTGATGAACCTCACGCCGGGACGGCTGCACGACCTCCTGAATCGCGCCGATCGGCCGATACCCGCGGTCAATGCGGCGCCGCTGCGCCAGGCCGTGCATCGTAAGCTATCCCTCGGCGGCGCGGTCGCACCAACCCCAGACGGTCCGATCACAATCAGATATGACGGTAGCGAATGGCGGCCGGTTCAGCCGTAACGATGCAACGAGGCGCCATGCCGGCGCAGCCAGGCTTCGCTCTCCCGATAGTCGGGGCGCAACCGTTCGACGATGGCCCAGAATCGGGGCGAATGATTGTGCTCCATCAGATGCGCGACCTCATGGGCGGCGACATAGTCCAGCACCGCCTCGGGCGCCAGGATCAGACGCCAACAAAATGACAAATTGCCCTTGGCGCTACAACTGCCCCAACGGCCCTTGGTGTCGCGGACGCCAACCCGCTTGACGTCGCGGTCGAGTTCGTCAGCATAGCCCCGCGCCCGTGCCGCGAGTTCGCGCCGCGCCTCCGCCTTCAGCCAATCGGTCAACCGGCGCGGTAAATGCTCTTCCTGGCCGGCGACCATGATCTCGCCCAACTCCCGCCAGACACCGCCGCGGCCATCGGGCAAATGATGTATCCTGTGATCGCGGCCAAGATAGGGAATGACGGCATCGGCGGCAAAAGGCACGCGCGGCGGCAAGGCGCGCAAGCGGTCCGCCAGCCAATCCGTATGATCCCTCAGGAAAGCCCGGCCTTCGCGAAAAGCGCGCGCCGACGGCAGCACCAGCACCGCCTGACCGTCATGATCGAGGCGCAAGCGGATCTTGCGCGCCCGCCGATTGACCCGGACCTGAACCTCCGCCGCGGGCAAATCCGCGATGTCGAGCGTAATGCGTTCCGGCAGCGGCATTCAACGATACCCCGGCGGCACATTAACTTTCTTGAAGCTACGCCACGGCAATAAGCCACGTCTTCCCGGATGCATTGCGGCGCGCAGTGCCGCTGTGCTGGTCCGGGATCCATGTCGAAGGGTCGAGCGCAACCGGCCAATATGGACCCCGGACCAGCAGCGCATCATTTTATGCTGCGCTGCATCCGGGGTGACGGTGAGCGTAGACAACATTCGGGCGTCAGGCGGCGACCGGCAGAGTGAAGCCCATGGCCGTCATCTCGTCCGCCAATTGCCGGGCCTGGGCATCGTCCAACGGCCGCATGGGCGGGCGCATATGGCGCCAGGACGGATCGCCCGTATGCACCGCCATCGCCTCTTTCAAGGAAGGAATGGCGGCATAGGCTTGCAACATCAGGCGCACGGCCGTCGCGGTTTCCTGCCGCGCCGCGGCATCGTCGCGGCCGTCCTTGAAGGCCGCATAGACCGCCGCCGAAACGGCGCAGGTGATATTGGCGGTGGCGGAAATGCAGCCGGCGCCGCCCGCTTTCAGAACGGGCAGCAGATATTGCTCGGTCCCGGCGAATGTTCCGAAGCCCGGGATCGCCTGGCAAACCGCCAGCATATCGTCGAGGCGGCCGGACGAGTCCTTCACGCCGACCACGGTATTCGGAAACGCGTCATGCAGCCTTACCAGCAGATCGGTGGAAATCTCCAAACCGGTCATTTTTGGGAAGTCGTAGACATAGACCTTCAGCTGGTCGTCGCCGATCCGCTCGAACGTCTCCGCATAGGCCGCGAACAAACCGTCGTCGGAGACGCCTTTGTAATAGAAGGGCGGCAGCATCAGCGTCTGCGCATAGCCGGCCGCCAGCGCCGCCTTGGTCAGCTCGACCGTATCCGGGATGGCGCAGCAACCGACGCCGATCATCATTTGCGTCGGCGCGATGCCGGCTTCCGCCACCGCCTCGATCAGACCGAGCCGTTCGCGCACCGAAAAAGAGTTCGCCTCGCCGGTCGTGCCGCCCAGGGCGACGCCGTCGCAGCCATTGGCGAGCAGCCAGCGGTGATGGGCCACCATGGCGGCGGGGTTGGGACTCAGGTCGGCATTCTGCGGTGTCAGGGCGGCGGCCCACACGCCGGTCAATCGGTCAGACATTCCATTTTCCTCGCGCCCGATCAGGGCTCCTTATCCAAGATATGATCTTCCAGCGGACCCGCTTTGCGTTCGGTGATCGCCATACCGCGGACGGAGGCGCCAGCCTGATGCACGCTGTCCGGATCGCCGGAGACCAGTGGATGCCACCAATAAAGCGGCTTGCCCTCGGCGACAAGCCTATAGGCGCAGGTCGATGGCATCCAGTCCAAATCCGCCAGATTGTCGGGGGTCAGGATCACGCAGTCCGGTACCAGCCGGGCCCGTTCCGGATAATTCGTGCAGCGGCAATGGCCGATATCCAGCAGCCGGCAAGCGACATTGGTGTAGAACAGCTCGTCGGTTTGCCGGTCGATCAGCTTATTGAGACAGCATTTGCCGCAACCGTCGCAGAGGGATTCCCACTGCTCGGTCGTCATGTCGACCAGCCGCACCGTTTCCCAAAACGCAGTGTCGCCGGCGTCGGCCATGGCCTTACCGACGATGGGTGCGGATGAACTTCTTCACGCGAGGCGCAATCTCGTCGCGCCAGCGGCGACCGTTGAAAACGCCATAGTGGCCGACCGCGGCCTGTTCGTAATGGGCGCGCTGTTTGTTCTTCAAGCCGCTGCACAAGTCCTGCGCCGCCTTGGTCTGACCGACGGCGGAGATATCGTCCTTCTCCCCCTCCACAGTCATCAGAGCCGTGGCGGTGATCGCCGAGGGCTCGACCAACCGGCCGCGGTAACGGAAGCGGCCTTGCGGCAGGTCGTGATCCTGAAACACCCGTTGCACGGTTTGCAGATAGTATTCCGCCGGCAGATCCATCACGGCTCGATACTCGTCATAGAAGGCGCGATGGGCCTCGGCTCCATCGCCGTCGCCCGCCACCAGATTGTTGAAATGGCGCAGATGGGCGGAGACATGGCGGTCGATATTCATCGCCATGAAACCGGAAAGCTGCAGGAAGCCCGGATAAACCCGCCGCATGGCGCCGGGATAAAGCATCGGAACGTAGTTCACCAGATTCTGTTCGAACCAGTCGATGGAATGCTGCTTGGCGAAGTTATTCGGCTGGGTGGGGTTGATCCGGGTGTCGATCGGCCCGCCCATCAAGGTCATGGAGGCGGGCAGGTCCGGATGACCGTCCGCCGACATCAGCGAAAGCGCCGCCAGGACCGGTACGCTCGGTTGGCAAACCGCCATCAAATGTACCTCCGGCCCGAGGAATTCGACGAAGGTCATGACATAGTCGATATAGTCGTCCAAATCGAAACCGCCCTCGGTCAGCGGCACTTCGCGGGCGTCGACCCAGTCGGTGATGTACACCTCGTGATCCGGCAACATCGCCTTGACCGTGCCGCGCAGTAAGGTGGCGAAGTGGCCGCTCATGGGTGCCACGATCAGCAGTTTCGGGTCGTCCCGCTCGACGTCGCGCTTGAAATGCAGTAGCTCGCAAAACGGCTCGCGCAGAACAACATCTTCCGTCACGTCGACGGATTTGCCGTCAATCTCCGTGACGTCAAGTCCGAAAGCCGGTTTTTCGTAGGGCCGAAGTCCCGCTTCCAACAACTCGCAGGCGGCGGCGGCGGCGCGCCCGACCTGGGTGTGGGCGGCGGGATTGAACGGATGCCGCCACCACATCAACTGTGCTTCAGTGGCGAAACGGATCGGCGCGGTGGCCGCGTTCTGGAATTCGTGCAGATGATACAACACAGGCGGTGAAACTCCGAAGCTAACTGCAATGACAAATCGGCGGCTACTATAGGGCCGAAATTGTGCAGTGCAAACAATAGGAAATGGTTAACCCGCCGCTAAGCCGTCACTGACCCACTACCCGCACCATGCGGCCAAGCCCCGCCGACCCCGGTCGGACGCCGACATGCCGATCCATTTTGGCGCTCCATTTAGGTGTCAGACTATTTTTTTACATACTAATTAGATGTTATTATTGGATCTTTTAAATATCGCGAGTATTTTAATTACAGCAATTGCAGAAAATTACCTGGAGTTCTTTTTTAATTATTTAAATTCAATATTTTAGATTGTCTAAAAATAGTCTGACACCTAAAATCTAATGTATATCCTACATTGCGTGACGTCAGATTTGCGAATGGTCAAACGCATCGCGGTCGGGAGATGTCGGTGGCGGGATAATGACGGTGGCGGGAAATGACAGTGGCGGGACCCGGCCGCATCGTGACGCTACGATCTTCGAGGCCGCCAGCTTCAGAGCGCGGCGGCGATTTGGCGGGCCATCTCCTCGGGGCCATTGCTGGCGGAGAAGTGACGCAGATAGCGGCCCGCCGGATCCATGAAATAGGTGAAGGTGCTATGATCCATCAGATAGCCGCCGTCGCCCGTATCCTCGCCCTTGGCGTAGTAAACCTTATAGGCCCGCGCCGCCGCGTGCACCTGTTCGGCGCTGCCGGTTAGGCCGACGATGGCGGGATGGAAGGCCGAAACATAGTCGGCCAGCACTGCCGGCGTGTCCCGCGCCGGATCGATAGAGACGAACAGCACCTGCAGCTTATCCGCCTCGCCGCCCAACGCCTCCAGCACCGCCGCCGCCTTCTGCAGCTCCGTCGGGCAGACGTCGGGGCAGAAGGTATAGCCGAACTGCACCAGCAAATGCTTGCCCGCGAAATCCGCCTGGGTCCGCGCCTTGCCCGTATGGTCGGTCAATGCGAATGCCCCGCCGATCGCCGCCGCGCCGACCCGCGGCACCGAAACGCCGCCGGGCCACGCGAGATACCAATAGGCACTAAGCGCCAAGGCCAGACAGAGGGCACAAGCGGCCAAAGCAAGTGAGAGAGTTCGCGCAGTCATGGCGCGGACTATAGCCGGCACCACCGGTCAGTCAAAGCGTCAGTCCGCCGCAGTCCCCGGTTGCCATCTCGAGGAAACCGTGGTTCGTTGGCGCCGGAAAAACGCGCGGGAGGCGGCATGACCGATAACTGGCAATTTTGGGTCGACCGGGGCGGCACCTTTACCGATATCGTAGCGCGGCGGCCGGACGGGGGCTTGGTAACCCACAAGCTGCTGTCGGAGAATCCGGAACGCTATACGGACGCGGCGGTGCAGGGAATCCGGGAGCTGCTGGACCTGGAGGTCGGCGCGCCGGTGCCGGCGGGGCTGGTGCAGCATGTGAAGATGGGCACCACCGTGGCCACCAACGCGCTGCTGGAGCGCAAGGGCGAGCGCACGGTGCTGGCGATTACCGAAGGCTTCGGCGATGCGCTCAGGATCGGCTATCAGAACCGACCCGATCTGTTCGCCCGCCATATCGTCCTGCCGGAAATGCTCTATGAGGATGTCGTCGAGGTGCCGGAGCGCATGGGCGCCCATGGCGACGTGGTCATGCCACTGGATGAGGACGCGGCGCGGGCCGGTCTGCAGGCGGCCTATGACGACGGTATCCGCTCCCTCGCCATCGCCTTCGTCCACGGCTATCGCTATCACGATCACGAGAACCGGGTGGCCGAGATCGCCGCGGAAATCGGCTTCCCGCAGATTTCCGTCTCCCACCGCGCGAGCCCGCTGATGAAGCTGGTCAGCCGCGGCGACACCACCGTCGTCGATGCCTATCTGTCGCCGATCCTGCGCCGTTATGTCGAACAGGTGGCCGGTGCATTGAACAACGGGGCGAGCGCTGGACCCCGCTTGATGTTCATGCAGTCGAATGGCGGTCTGACCGACGCGCGCCTGTTCCAGGGCAAGGACGCGATCCTGTCCGGCCCCGCCGGCGGCGTCGTCGGCATGGCGCGGACGGCGTCGCTGGCCGGCTTCGAGAAGGTCATCGGCTTCGACATGGGCGGCACCTCCACCGATGTCTCCCACTTCGACGGGGAGTATGAGCGCAGCTACGAGACCATGGTCGCCGGCGTGCGCCTGCGGGCGCCGATGATGCATATCCACACGGTGGCTGCCGGCGGCGGCTCCATTCTGCATTTTGATGGCGCCCGCTTCCGCGTCGGGCCCGACAGTGCCGGCGCCGATCCGGGGCCCGCCAGCTACCGTCGCGGCGGGCCGCTGGCGGTGACCGACTGCAATGTCATGCTGGGCAAGCTGAAGCCGGATCACTTCCCCAAGGTCTTCGGCCCCAACGCGGACGAGCCGCTGGATGACGGCATCGTACGGGAGAAGTTCACCGCCCTGGCGGCGGAGATCGCCGCCGCCACCGGCCGGGCCGCGCCCGCGCCGGAAGCGGTGGCCGAGGGCTTCCTGCGCATCGCCATCGAGAACATGGCCAACGCGATTAAGAAGATCTCCGTCCAGCGCGGTTACGACGTTACCGAATATACCCTGAACTCCTTCGGCGGCGCCGGCGGTCAGCATGCCTGTCTGGTCGCCGACAGCCTGGGCATGAGCACGATCCTGCTGCATCCCTTTGCCGGCGTGCTCTCCGCCTATGGCATGGGCTTGGCCGACGTGCGCGCGATCCGGGAGAAGCAGATCAACGCGCCCCTGGACGCGGCGGCGCCGGCGCTGCTGGACGACGCCTTCGCGCCCCTCGGTGTGGAGGCGCGGGCCGAGGTGCTGGATCAGGAAGTGCCCGCCGAGCGCATCTCTCTCGTCCGAAAGGTGCATCTGCGTTATGCCGGCACGGACAATCCCTTGCCCGTCGATCCGGCGGATACCGTGGCGGCCATGACCGCCGCCTTCGAGGCGGCCCATCGCCAGCGCTTCGGCTTCATTGCGCCCGATCGGGAGCTGGTGATCGAAGCGGTCTCCGTCGAGGCCATCGGCGCCAGCGGTCAGGAAGACGCGGCCGACCTCGGCGCCGGCGCGCCCGCCGAGGACGCGGCCGCCGTGGACGAGACCAAGATTTTCGCAGAGGGCAGCTGGCAGGCTGCCCCCATCTACCGCCGCGACGATCTGGCCGCCGGTCAGCGCATACCCGGTCCGGCGATCATCAGCGAAAGCACGGGCACCACGGTGGTGGAGGCCGGTTGGCAGGCGGAGCTGTCGCCTGCCGGACATTTTGTCCTGCGCCGCGTCGTGCCCCGGCCCAAGCGAGAAGCGATCGGCACCGATGCCGATCCGGTGATGCTGGAGGTCTTCAACAACCTGTTCATGTCGATCGCGGAACAGATGGGCGCGACGCTCGCCAACACCGCCTATTCGGTGAATATCAAGGAGCGTTACGACTTCTCCTGCGCGATCTTTGCGCCCGACGGCAGTCTGGTCGCCAACGCGCCGCACGTGCCGGTGCATCTCGGCTCCATGGGCGCCTCGATCAAGACCATCATTCGCGAGAATGAGGGCAAGATGAAGGCGGGCGATGCCTATGTCATCAACGCACCCTATAACGGCGGCACCCATTTGCCGGATGTGACGGTGATCACCCCAGTGTTCGACGAGGCGGGAGCGGAGATCCTGTTCTACGTCGCCTCCCGCGGCCATCACGCCGATATCGGCGGCCGCACGCCGGGCTCGGCCCCACCGGACAGCGTCTCCATCCACGAGGAAGGCGTGCTGATCGATAATTTCCTGATGGTCGAGAATGGCGTGCTGAAGGAGAAGGAAACGCTGGAGCTGCTCACATCCGGCCCCTATCCCTGCCGCAACCCGGCCCAGAACATGGCCGATCTGGAGGCGCAGATCGCCGCCAACAACACGGGCGTCGCCGAGGTCCTGAAGATGGTCGAGCATTTCGGCCTCGACGTGGTCCAGGCCTACATGATGCATGTCCAGGACAATGCGGAGGAAAGCGTGCGCCGGGTGCTCGACGTGCTGGCCGACGGCGCGTTCACCTATCCCATGGACAATGGCTGTCAGGTGCAAGTGAAGATCGGTGTCGACAAGCAAGCGCGCGAGGCGACCATCGACTTCACCGGCACCTCGCCGCAGTTCGAAGGCAACTACAACGCGCCGACCGCCGTCTGCCTCGCCGCCGTGCTCTACGTCTTCCGCTGCCTGGTCGACGACGCCATTCCCCTGAACGAGGGCTGTCTGAAGCCGCTGAAAGTGATCGTGCCGAAGAAGTCGATCATCAGCCCGGAATATCCCGCCGCCGTCATCGCCGGCAATACGGAGGTCAGCCAATGCGTCACCGACGCCCTGTTCGGCGCGCTCGGCGTTTTGGCCTCGAGCCAGGGGACGGTGAACAATTTCGTCTATGGCAACGACGTCTATCAGAATTACGAGACCATCTGCGGCGGCGCCGGCGCCGGCCCCGACCATCCGGGCGCCAGCGCTGTCCACACCCATATGACCAACACCAAGATGACCGACCCGGAGGTTTTGGAGTGGCGTTTCCCCCTCCGCGTCGACAAATTCGCCATCCGCCACGGCTCCGGCGGCGCCGGCAAACAACCCGGCGGCAACGGCATCATCCGCCAGGTCACGTTTTTGGAAGACATGACCATGACCCTCCTCACGAGCCACCGCCACACGGACCCGTATGGGTTGGCCGGCGGCGAAGCAGGCGCGCGAGGGCGGAACATCGTGCTGCGGTCAGGCGGAGGGCGGGAAGAACTGCCCGGCAACGCGGAAACGGAGATGCGGGCTGGCGACGCGTTCGTGATGGAAACACCGGGTGGCGGGGGATTTGGGGCGGCAGCGTGAGGGCAACAGTCGTCGATACGTAGCGCGATTGAGTTTCGACTGATGGCCGCTTTCGAGTTTTTTGACAAGTTGGCCATCATTCAATTTGCATTATTGCGCACCCGACAGTCTGTACCGTCAAATCCGTTCAAGGAAGCTCGTCATACTGTGGCAGGTCATCGGTGATTTGAAACCAGGGCGCCTTGTCCGCAATGAAAATATGCATTGTCGGCGCTATTCCAGGGACGCCGTCAAGCACACCCAATGGAATGCCCAGTAAGTTGATGGCATCTGGATTTTGTTTGATAAGTTTGGAATCTGGTCCGGGGCGATTTACGATGGGAGTTCCGCATTCGCGGCAAAAGCCACGCCAAAAACCTTTTGACGATTCGAAATACTTCAATAGTTCCGCGCCACGTATCCAAGTCATGTTTTCCGCCCTGACACCAATCCTACTCCGGAAGGCGCTACCATGTTGCTTTCGACATCGGCTGCAATGACAATTGAATGAGTTTTCGAATTCTCCTTGAACCTCAAATGCAATGCCGCCACAAAGGCAACTTCCTTTTATGCGATTCATTTCACTGCCCGTCGCAATCCGATTGCTGTGTCAGAGTTTCAAAAAAAAAATGGATCTGGTCGCAAAACACCAAATCACTCAAACCGGTTAATTCGACCTCAATCCACGTCAGTCCCCTCAAAACCCATGCTGCGTTCGATCTCAACGACGTCCACCGGCCGTTCAAATCGGGCAGGTGCCAGGTCCCCAGGTTCGCGCTTTCGACCAATTGATTGAAAGAAATCCTCCAGGCCAGGAGGGCCGATCACCCACAGCTGAACCAAATCCTGATCGCCGTCGTTGAAGATTTCGTGCCGCACATCGGGTCCCAGGAAACAAGCTGTCCCAGGCACCAATTCATGATGCTCGCCGTTGACATTGACATGGCCTCGACCGGAAAAGCAAATCTGCAGCTCAACTTGATCGCTATGGGCATGTGCACGAATGTTGCTGCCGGGAGCGATGGTTTGGTAACCCATAGAAAAGCCATCGAACTTGGTATTGCGTGGGATCAGTGTCGGGTCAGCATGTCCATTGGCGGGTTTGGGCTGCCAGTATGACGGACATTCGCCCGGTTGAACCACTACGGCATGGTTTCTGCAGTTTTCAATATTGTTCATTGGGCACGATCCTCTTCTTGCTGTGCCACAAACGTTAGATCTCAGCTCAATTAGCCAATCCGCATATTATACCCTACGTCAACCAAGATCGAGAAAACTTCGACTTGATAACAATAACTCCGATTGGCTTAAAGGAACTAAGTTTTCGTCGCGTTTCGGCACAATGCAGACGTCCGTCACGCTCACGACGAAATCCCGCATCCAAGGGACGAACCGACATTGCGCGAACCTTGCCGTGCATACCAAGATGACCGATCCGGAAGTCCTCGAGTGGAGCTTCCCCCTGCGGGTCGACAAATTCGCCATCCGCCACGGCTCCGGCGGCGCCGGCAAACAACCCGGCGGCAACGGCATCGTTCGTCAGGTCACGTTTTTGGAAGACATGACCATGACCCCGTTAACGAGCCACCGCCACACGGACCCGTATGGGTCGGCCGGCGGCGAAGCAGGCGCGCGCGGCCGCAACATCGTCCTGCACTCAGGCGGAGGGCGGGAATAACTGCCCGGCAACGCGGAAACCGAAATGCGGGCGGGGGGACGCGTTTGTCATGGAGACGCCGGGCGGTGGCGGGTTTGGCGCGGCGGGTTAAGGCCAAGCAGTGGCGCGCCGGGCCTGCCGGACTGGACCATCTCGCCCCATTGAATAGGTTTCTATTGTCGAAAGTTGGTAAAAGTCCGAGATCGGCCCGTTTCGGTCATTCGGGATTTCCGGCAACGCGCATTGCTTCGAGTAGTCTCAAGATTTCTGCGCAACATAGGTATAGTAGTTGCAGGCTCCAAAGAAAGCGCCTTTGTCGCTGGCAAAATGCTGAGCGGATAACCAGGCCGCCGCCTCATCCTCGCTCAAATTGCCGGACTGCACGACCATCGGAATGTAGCTGTCGGCCATATTCAGAAAGAACGAACCGGTCCGCGCTTCCGCCAGAACCTCGGGCAAGAAATGTTTGAGGCTCAGACCGTGGTCCGCGAGCAATGCTGGCATCTCGCGCAGGACATAGGGGTTTGCAACCACCGCTCCCAGTATCATGTCCACGATTTCGGCATTGCGTGCCACATCGCCATTACCGAATGTCAATGACGCATAGTCGCCGTCGAAAATCGCAACCGTGCCGCCCGGGCGCAAGACACGAGCCGCCTCGGCAATTACCGCCCCTGGATCGCGAACATGACTGACAAGCGTGTGGGCCAGAACCACGTCGTAGCTGTTATCAGCATCGGGCAGGGCGTGAGAATCGCCGGTGCGAAAGGTGACCCGCCCGGCTAGGCCCTCATCGGCGGCAAGGCGAGTGGCAGCCTCGATCAATTCCGGGCTAAAGTCGATGCCGGTGATCTCGGCGGCCAGCTGGTTATGTCCGGCTAACGCGCGGGTGACAACGCCGGTGCCGCAACCGAGATCGAGCAGCGCCTTACAGGCCCCGAGGTCGATGCGTTTCAGATATGTCTCGCGCATACCGACAAAGATCGGGTCGCGCCCGCGAAATTCCAGCCGGTCGACGACCTTCTGAATCCCTTCGGGGTCAAGTCTGCTGATCGACTGGAAGATATCATTGCCGCTCATAATGCATTCATCCCAATTTGTATCTTGGAAGATGTTTCCCCACACCCTGATATTAGCAAACTATGATACACCGGGTAATCACTTTCAAAATGCGAACTCATAACCTATTGCGGTCCGGCGAACTGTCGGAAACTAAAAATCAAGTGACTCTGGCCGGCGGCGAAACGGACACCGCCGGCCGCAACATCGTGCTCAGGTCAGACGGCGGGGAGGAGGTGTTGCCGGACAACACCGAAACAGAAATTCGGGCCGGCGATGCGCTTGTGATGGAAACGCCCGGGGGTGGAGGATTTGGCGCGGCGGCTTACGAGCATCGACAGTTCGGTTGGCCGTGTCAACGAAATTCAACCGATGCCCGGCTACCGAATTTCCGGACATTGGGTCAACCGTTCGATCATATCCGGTGTTGACCAAACTCAATCATACATCAGCCAAGTGGCCGGTCTTGCAGATCCAAACAAAGGCACCTACCCCATCAGGCTTGTTGTTCAGCCTGTCCAACCGGCTTTTCGTAACCCGGATATTAGAAACTCGAGGTCTTCGGGTCGATGGAACGGGTAGGTTTCTTGAACATACGCTTCCGTGAATGTGCCGCCGAGTTGGTCGATCCGCCGCAAGGCGCCTTTTGCGTCCTCCAATCTATCGGCGTGCGCCAAAACAGAGGCGCAACGCTGCAAACCGCGCAGGTAATTCGGCGCAATATCCAAAGTTTTTTGGGCGTACAGAACAGCGTCTTCCAAATTGCCGGCCAGCGCCCGGCACATCATCTGATCGCAATAAAGCGCACCTTTGCCCGGAAACGCCGGGTTCAGGCGCAGAACCGTTTCGTAGTGACCATACGCGGTATCGGGCTCTCCGCAATAAACGAGCGCACAGCCCATCATGTAATGGCCCATGACGTTTGATGGATTGAGTCTAACGGCCTCGCGGGCATGTTCGAAACCGCCCTCGGCATCATGATTGCCGAACAGGAGACATTGCGAGCGGAACGCCTGCGCGATCGAATTATTTGGATCAATCTCGACCGCTCGCGCGCTGGCCTGAAGCCCCTTTTCAAGCGATTTTTTTCCGTCCTGCGACCAACCCAGCAGAAAATCTCTGAAGTAACAGCGTGACAGTCGGGCCCAGGCTTCGCAAAGTTGCGGATCACGTTCGATCGCTTCCTTTACAAAGACCTTCTGCGCGTTGTTCGCCTCCGGCGTTCCATAGCCATCGCCACCGCTGTTCTCCGCGTCGACGGCTTTTGCGAGAAGTTCCCAAGTCGCCAGATCCTTTGGGCGGGACACGGTGATTTTCTGAGCCGCCGCGCGGCTTATCTCCGGCTCGATTTGGCTGACGATACGACGGCTGATCTCGTCTTGGAAATCAAATACGTCCGCCAGCAGGCCATTGAATGTCTGGCTCCATAGTTCCCTGCCCGAAACACCATCAATCAGTCGCGCCACGACACGGGCCCGATTCCCGGCACGGCGAACGCTGCCGGTGACCACATACGTGGCTTCAACGATCGCGGCAAGATGCTGTATGTCGCCGTCGGCGTCGCCGATGGCCTCCGGACCGACGACGGGAAATGACCGCCAACTGGCTAGTGTGGTTCGGATATCTTCACAAAGTCCGGACGCAAGCAGTTCATCCTCGTCGGACTTGCTAATCGCTTCAAACGGCAGAAAAAGAACTGCCGGACGTTCGAAAACATCCAGTTCAGGTCGGCTTGAAGTTTTGCGTTCGGTGTCGACATCGGTGAGTTTCGCACCAGGAGCCGTTTGGCGGTTGCCGGCCATCCACCGCCAAACTGTTACTGGCCGATCGATATTCTTAAGCGACTGTTCTCCAATGTCTTCGAACGCGAGGTCGAGTCGGTCTCGGACCTGTTCGTGTACGTTGCTTGAGACGCAAATTCCACCGGGTTCGGCAAGCCCTTCCAGTCGGGCCGCGACATTGACGCCATCGCCTTGGATATCGTCTCCGTCGATCACAACATCGCCGATGTTTATTCCGATGCGGTATTCGATGCGCTGCTCCTCGGGCCTCTCTGCATTGCTGTCAAGCATGGCCGATTGAACCTCTATGGCCGCGCGCACCGCGCCTATGACACTCTGAAACTCCACCAGAATTCCGTCGCCCATAAGCTTGACGACTCTCCCGCCATTCGCCTCGATCGTCGGATCGATGAGTTCGTTGCGGAGACGTTTCAGCTCAGCAAGCGTGCCTTCCTCGTCGGTCCTGATCAGGCGAGCGTAACCAACCACATCGGCGGATAGTATCGCTGCAAGACGGCGTTCCAAAGGCCAGCCCTCCCTTCGCGGGAAATCTTAACTCATTGGTACGGAAAATCTAGCGGCGACCATGTCGGCTCCGGGCGCGAAGCTGGAGTCCGCCGCTTCGACAAAATCGCCATTCGACAAAATACCCTCGACGGCTTGAGGTAACGGTGTGGCTAGTTGAGTCCGCGTGCAGATGAGTGATTCATACCCGACAATTGCTAATCACTACTTGAAGAATATTCACATCGATGTTTTGATCGATTCACTATTTCCGCCTAGTATCGGCGCCATGGGCGCTTATCCGAACAATATCGATTTGGCGGGCATGCCATCGCCGCAATGGCTTGACGTCGGTGGAACCGAATTCCCCATCGTCGACATTGGCGCCGGAGAGCCCGTCCTGTTAGTTCACGGGGCCTGGGCGGATCACCGGATTTGGTGCGGCGTTTGGAAACCGATCTCCCAACAGGCCAGATTCATGGCGGTCACACTCCGCCATTTCGGTCCGTTCGATTGGCCGGACGACAAACCTTTTTCCCGGCAAGTTCACACAGACGATCTCATCGCGATCCTAAATAAGATCGGACAGCCGGTGCATTTGGTCGGCTGGTCATATGCGGGTGGGATCTTGTTGCGAACGACCGCGACCGCGCCTGAGTTGGTCAGAAGTCTAACCATCTTCGATCCGTCCTATGAGTGCGAAGATCCTCCAGATAGCGGCGCGCTACGCCAGGCGCTGGACGTTGCTTGGACGCGTCTGGAGCCAGCCTACGAACGCGCCGAAGCTGGCGATCTGTCGACGGCGATGAGCCGCGGCCTCGACGTTGTGTATAGCTTGGATCCGGATGGGTTCTTCGACCTGCATCCCGACTTTCAACAAGTCCATTTGGAGAACGGCCATACGATCTTGCCGGATTTCC
>CBDCGJ010000021.1:0-49653 GCA_965216645.1 Alphaproteobacteria bacterium
GGCGGCAGGCGGCTCGACATTTCCGTGAAGCCGACGATATCCGCGAACAGGATGGCGACCCGGTCATGCACGTCGGCGATCATGCCTTCGTCCGCCTTCAGCCGGGCGGCGATCGGCGCCGGCAGGATGTTCAGCAGCAGCCGCTCGCTCTCGCCATAGGCGGCGGCCAAGTCCCGCTCCGCCCGTGCGGAGGCGCGCACGAAGGGCAACACCATGATCAGCACGAAGATCGGCCAGGAGATCATCGGTCCGACGACCAAACCGCTCGCCAAGGCGTCCGGCACCTCATAGAAAGGCGGGTTGTTGTAGGAATAGTACATCACCGCACTGGCGCTGGCCAAAATCGGCACCGTCATCGCGATCGACATGCGCAGGCGGTAAAACGGCTGGATAAACAGCAGGATGACCACCAGGAAGCTGAAATTCTGGAAGCTATAGGCATAGCCAACGCAGAGGGTCGCGGCGATGCCGTGCAGCACCAGCTCCGCTACTGCGGCCCAAAACGCCGTGCGATAATGGCCCTTGCCGAGCAGATAGAGCGCGCCGGCGAAGATCGCCACGGAGAAGATGTTGAACACCGCCATGAAGGTCACGCCGATCTGCCAGAAAGTCAGCAGGGTGAGGAAATGGGCGATCCCGGCCAGGCTATAGAAAATCTTCCAGTAGATGTAATAGCGCGCCAGCTTGTCGGGCACATGGTCCGGCACCGACGTGAACCAGGCCAGGACGGCGTTGGGCGCCCGCTCTTTTTCCCTCCGCTCCGCCGCCGTCATGCGAATTCGATCCGCTTGGCGAAGGGCAGTTCCCGCAGCCGCTGGCCGGTGGCGGCGAAGATGGCATTGCCGAGGGCCGGCGCGATCGGCGGCAGACCCGGTTCGCCGACGCCCGTCGGCGCCGCGTTGCTCGGTATGATCGCCACCTCGATCGCCGGCGCCTGATCGAAGCGGAGCATCTCGTAGTCGTGGAAATTGCTCTGCGCGACGGCGCCGTTTTCCAGCGTGATTTCGCCGTAGAGCGCCGCGGTCAAGCCATAGACGATGCCGCTCTCCATCTGGGCGCGGACGATGTCCGGATTGACGGCAAGGCCGCAATCCACGGCGCAGGTGACCTTGTGCAGCTTCACCGAGCCGTCGACCAGGGAGATTTCGGCGACCTGCGCCACCGCGGTCTCGAACGAGGTATGGACGGCGATGCCCTGGAAGCGGCCCGCCGGCGCCTGGCCCCAGCCCGCCTTCCGCGCGACGGTGCGCAGCACGCCCTGGAGCCGCGCATCGTGGCCGTTATGGGCCAGGCGGAAGGTCAGCGGATCCTGACCGGCGGCATGGGCCAGTTCGTCGACGAAGCTCTCCGCAAAGAAAGCGTTGAAGGAATGCCCGACGGAGCGCCAATAGCCGATCGGCAGGCCCGGATCCAAGGTGACCTGGCGGATCTCCTGATGGGGCACGTCGTAATCGCCATAGAGGCCATGCACGCTGGCCGGATTGACGATCAGGTTTTCGAACAGCCAATAGCCGCGCTTGCTGGCCCAATCGCTGAGGCCCCAAGGCAGAAATTCCGGCGCCACCGTTTCCAGATTGTCGTCGGCGAAATGGGCCGCCACGTTGGGGCCGACGCGCTTGGCGGTCCAGGCTGTGATTCGGCCGTCGTCGTCGAGACCGGCCCGCAGCCGCGCCAGCGCCACCGGCCGATAGCGGTCATGACGCATATCGTCCTCGCGGCGCCAGACCAATTGCACCGGCAGGCCGCTGGCCTTGGCGATCGCCACCGCCTCGGCGACGAAATCCGAGGACAGCCGGCGGCCGAAACCGCCGCCCAGATATGTCGTATGCACCCGCACCTTGTCACGCGGCAGGCCGCTGTGATGGGCGGCCATGCCGCGGGCGCCGTCCGGCAACTGACTGCCGACCCAGATGTCGCAGATGCCGTCCTCGATGCGGGCGGTGCAGTTCATCGGCTCCATGGTCGCATGTGCCAGATAGGGCGCCCAATAGGTCGCTTCCAGCACGTTGCCGGCGCGGTCCAGGGCCCGTTCCGCGTCGCCGACCGCATGAGCTTCCTGGCCGTCCTCGTTGGTAAGGGCGCGCTCCATCTGCGCGCGCAGGCTGTCGCTGGATAGATTGGCCAGGGCCGGCAGGTCCCAGTCGATGTCCAGCAGTTCCGCCGCCTGCTGCGCCTGCCACTGCCGCTCGGCGACGACGGCGACGCCGTTGAAGATCGGCACGATCTTGCGCACCCCGGCGACCTTCTCGGCCTTGCCGGCGCGGAAGGATTTCAGCTTGCCGCCGCTGACGGGGCAGCGGCGCAAGGCGGCGCGGTAAAGGCCCGGGAAATCCACATCCAAGCCGAATTCCGCCTGGCCGGTCACCTTGTCCCAAGCATCCAGCCGGGGCCGGTCCCGGCCCACCAGCTCGAAGGCGTTGGCCGGTTTCAGGGCGACGTCTTCCGGCAGGCTCCGCTTGGCGGCGCTGTCGGCGAAGCGGCCATAGGGATAGGCCTTGGCGTCGTGCCAGACCTGGCCGTCCCGCATAGTCAGATTTTCGATGGACAGGTTCAGGTCGCGCGCGGCGGCCTGCCGGATTCCCTCCCGCAGATTGGCCGCGACTTGGCGCAGCTGCACGAAATGGGCACTCAAACTGGTGCTGCCGCCGGTATATTGCAGGCGGGAGCCGGGCTTGCGGAAGGCCGGATGGACCGGGGCGTGATGCACCCGGATGCGATCGGGATCGACCGCAAGTTCCTCCGCGATCAGGGTGGTCAGGCCCATATAGACCCCCTGACCCATCTCCGCCCGAGGCAGATAGAAGTGGAACTGATTGTCAGGCGTGATCTGCAGCATGGCCTGGGCCGTGACGCCGCCATCGCCGGCCGGGTTGGGCGCCGGTGTGCGGGAACAGGCGCCAAGCTGTACGGTCGCGACAACACCGCCGCCGGCGACGGCGAACAGCTTCAGCGCGGATCGGCGGGACAGGCGGGGCCCGGCCGTTTCCTTCGCGCTGCTCACGCCCGGTCTCCCGTCCCGGCGGCGGCGCGGATGGCTTTGCGGATCCGGTCATAGGTGCCGCAGCGGCAGACATTGCCGCGCATGGCCTCGGCGATTTCGTCATCGCTGGGCGCTGGCTTTTCCGCCAGCAAGGCGGCCGCGGACATCAGCTGACCGGACTGGCAATAGCCGCATTGGGGCACGCTATGCTCGACCCAGGCCCGCTGCAGCGGGTGCGGCTTGTCCCGGCTGCCCAGGCCTTCGATGGTGGTAACCGCGGCGCCCGCAACGTCGGCGACCGGCAGGACGCAGGTCCGCTGCGCCATGCCGTCCACATGCATGGTGCAGGCGCCGCAAAGCCCGGCGCCACAGCCGAATTTGGAGCCCTTGAGTTGGAAGATATCCCGCACAACCCACAGCAAGGGCGTGTCCGGCGCGACGTCGGTGTCGACCTTTTTGCCGTTCAGGGAGAAAGAAATCATCGGGCCCATCTCCCTCTTTTCGTCCATCTCATGGCGGGCATGGCGTTGGTCCATTCTACTATTTAGGTAATTTTTGTAAAATTTGTTCTTTTACAGGATTTACAATCTGTTTCGTCGATGTCAAGTATCGGGGATGGAAAAACCTATCTCATTCAAGAACGTTTTGACCGCGTTCGCCAATTACGGCTTCCAGAAGACCTCCATGGACGATCTGGCGCGGGCCGCGGGCGTGTCGCGGCAGACGCTCTATAACCGCTACAAAACCAAGCAGGCCGTGCTCGATTGGGCCGTGTCCGGTTACGTGGCGGAACGGCTGCAACGGGCGCAGGCTCATTTGAAGATGCCGAACCAAAGCGTCGGCGACCGCCTTGTCATGTTTTACAAGGAATGGATGGGCGAATTGGCGCCGCTGCTCCATTCGACCCCCCATGGCGGGGAGATCATGGATCTCAGCACCGACAAATTGGAGCGGGACGGCATCGATAGCCATGCCGATTACGAACGCGCCGTCGCCGATTTTCTCGCCGATTTCGGTCTTTACTCGGACCCGGCCAACGCGCGGGAAATGGCCTTCCTCCTCACCATGGCCGCCAAGGGGCTGCTCTTCAAATTCGCCACCGTCGAAGAATTCGAAGCCGGCATGCAACGCATCGTCCGCCTCGCCCTCCGCAGCACCCGGGCGTAACCGCGCGACACCATGTTTTCACGACCGGCAGCGGGCGGGCTAATCCGCGGTTTCCGGGTTCAGGAGCCGCTGAAGCTTGGGCGGTTTTTCCCAGCGGTCGGCCTTGGTGTCCCAACCGATCAACGCCACTCGCTTAGACGGCCCACGCCGAAAAATAACCCCTCGGTCGGCCTTGCGGGCGAGAATGACGTACAGCCGGGTGCTCGGTTCCGTTCGGGGTTTGGTTTTAGGATCGGTCATGAGCCGGCATCGGGCCGTTGACGAATCTATTTATTTGAATAAATCGTAGGTTTCAAACTGGTTTTGCTCCTCGACGAGGAGGTCTAGGAATTTTGGATGAACGAAGTACTTTTCGCGACCTTCCTGGAAGCAATACAAGACTTTGATTTCTTCCAATTTTCTGAGGTAACGCGAGGCGGCGGCCCGTTTCGCAACGCCGGCGGATACGATATCCGCAATCTTGCAGTAGGGATGCGTAAAAATCACGTCCAACAGCGGTCGGCTGTGGAGTTTCGGCGCGGCGTGGGCGACATAGTCGGAGGTATGCTCCATCAAATGCCTGATCGCATGAATCTTGTCGGTCGCCCATTGCGCGGATTCCCATACCGCTTTCAACATGAATAGGAGCCAGGGCTCCCAAGCCTGGCGGGCCGCGACGTCCTGCAGCAAGCGGTAGTACTCGGAACGATGATTGTGAATGTAGCTGCTGAGATACAGCACCGGAATATTCAACAAACCCTCGTTTATGAGAAACAAAATGTTCAGCGCCCGGCCGGTTCGTCCATTGCCGTCACCAAAGGGATGGATGGCTTCGAACTGGTAATGTCCGACGGCCATACGCACCAAAGGATCGATGTCATTGTTGTTGTGGAGAAAACGCTCCCAGTTCGACATCAGCGCCCGCAGTAACGCCTCTCCTTCAGGTGGCGTGTATATGGTGTCGCCGGTCAAATCGTTCTTCAGCAATACGCCAGGCGTGGTTCTAATACCGATGTCCGCGCCTTTGATGATCCGGCACATCAGAATTGCGGTCGATGTCGATAAAGGTTTGGTCTGAATTTCCTGGAAACCAGCATGGAGCGCTGTTCGATATCTCAAGGTTTCCTTCGTAGCGGGATCGGCATTTTTTTCGTTCATCGCGCTTTGCCGAAAAAGCTTGTCTTCCGTCGTGACAATGTTCTCGATTGCCGAACTGTCCCGGGCTTCTCTGATGGGGATTGTGTTGATCAAAACGCTTTGGTTCGGGATCAGTTCGCCGGCATTTTTGAGTTCGGCAAGTGCGGCACGCGCTTCGATACAAAGCTTTAAGACCGGCTTCGTTTCGAGCTCCAACTTGGGCGGAAGAGGCGGTAAATCATTGTGCGGCGCATGAGCGTCGAATTGAACACACACGATGTGCCCCATTGTCTGAAGATCTACACAGCATGTAGAACATGTGTGCTTCCAACACCTATGTTATCAATATATGTTCTTAAAATCGAGTTTTGGGTACATATTTTGATAACAGGTACGCGACGGACACATGAAGCTATAGATGTGAGCTCAGGATTCGTCTTTGTTGCGAGATGATGAATTTTTCGTCCCACGCCTGTCAGTGGCGAGCCGGCCCAGCCGGCAAATGATCTCGTCGGCGGTTTGTTCCGGTGCGGTGTTCGTGATGTCCAAGGCTAAGGTGTGCGGGTGGTCGATCGGCAGAGGCCGCTCTTCGGTTAGCATTTCGCGCAATCTGTCCGGGTTCGTGAGTTTCATCCTCGCGGCGCGCGATGGTAGCGCGACTCGGCGAAGCTGTTCTTCCTCCGCGCAGGTCAAAATCACGGGTAGGAACAGGCTGCCGCGCGCCGCCGCCAGATCGACGACCCGTTGATACAGAGCGCGGTCGCCGTCATCGTCCATCAGGACATTGGTCAGGACAAAACTTTGGCGTCGCGGCGCCACCGACCGGATCGTGTCGAACAGCACGTCGCGAATTTGCTTGATCCGCGCCCAGGCGGCATCCGGCACTGGCGTGACGCCGTCGGCGCCGATGATCGTGAAAATCGGATTGTTAGCCAAGTGATTGTCGACCAAAGTGAAGCCGTGACGGTCGCGCAAGATTTCCGCCGTGGTCAGCTTGCCGACCCCCGGCAGACCAATGAGGTAGATGATGGCGTTTTCCATATCGCCCGTCATGGCTTGCCCGCCTCGACGGCATAAAGATATGAATACCGCCATTCGCCCCGAATTTCTTGATGCCTGACGAGGCGCCGTTCCCGACTTAGCCCGGCACGCTTTAGCACGGATTGCGATTTGACATTGTCGACGTCGACTGTGGCACAGATGCGACGGAGCTTTAGGGTCTCGAAGCCATGGGTCAGGAGGGCATGCACAGCCTCGGTCGCATAACCCTGCCCCCGCTGTTCGCTGTCAAGGGCATAGCCCAGATTCGCTTCTCCGGCCGCCTTCGTCATTCCGAGACGCAGGCCACCGGCGATACGGCCGAGCGCCTTCGGCTCCAGCGCGAGATGCAGATCCGACGCTGCCGGATTGTCAAAAGCGGCCATAATTCCCAACAAGAACTCCTCGATCAGCACGGGCGTGAGTTGCGGCAATGCCAGGTACCGCCAATAGTCCTCCCTCACGCCATAGCGCTGCATGTGGGGGAGGTCGTCGGACTTGTAAGGCCGTAGATCGAGACGTTTCGTTCGGAGAGAAATCATAGTCGCTGCAATCAATCAAAGAATTGAACGAAGCATATTATAAGCAATCAAAGAAGCCTATAGAGGGTCTAAATCGCAGGCCTGCGACGATCGGTCCGATTGATTTCCCGCCCATCCGTGGTCAGCCTTTGGGTACGCCGAAACAAGTCCGGCGAGCTTCGTCGGGCGTCTGGCGTAGGAAGGGATGGGCCCTATGCGAGCAAAAGACGTTATGACGGCGCCGGTGATTACCGCGACGCCGGATACATCGGTAAGCGATCTGGCGGACCTGTTGCTGCGCCACCACATTAGCGCGGTGCCAATCGTCGGCGAGGACGGACGTGCCGTCGGCATCGTCAGCGAGGGCGACTTGATCCGCCGCATCGACGACGAGGGGGACGGGCGCCATGCCTGGTGGCTGTCCCTGCTCGGCGACGGCGGCGACCGGGTGCGGGATTATGTCCGAAGCCATGGCATGACCGCCCGGCGGGTCATGACGACGCGGTTGATCTCCGTCGACGAGAACGCCTCCCTGGCTGAGATCGCGGCGACGCTGGAACAAAACCGCATCAAGCGGGTGCTGGTCATTCATGCCGGCGATTTGGTCGGTGTGGTCAGTCGGGCCAATCTGCTACATGGTCTCGCCACCTACGATCCGCGCGGTCCGGTCAAAGCGGATGATCGGGCGCTAAGGGAAAAGTTGCGATTTGAGATCGACCGCTCCGGCATCCGCCCGCAGCTGATCAACACAGTCGTCGCGGACGGCCATTGCCATGTCTTCGGCTCGGTGACGACAGCGGACGAACTCGAGGCTCTACGCGTGGTCTGCGAGAACGTGCCCGGCCTGAAGTCGGTCGAGTTCAAGGTCGGTCTGCTGAAGCTGCCGGGCTTCGGTATCTGACGCCAGGCTATTCCACCTTCTGCCGGTGCAGCAGGCGCAGACGCAGGGCGTTGAGTTTGATGAAGCCCTGGGCGTCGCGCTGGTCGTAGACGGTGTCTTCCTCGAAGGTGACATGTTCCAGGCTATAGAGGCTCTTGTCGCTCTTGCGGCCGACCACGGAGACATTGCCCTTGTAGAGCTTCAGCCGCACCGTGCCTTCCACATGGCGCTGGCTCTGGTCGATCGCCGCCTGCAGCATCTCCCGCTCCGGCGAGAACCAGAAGCCGTTATAGATCAGCTCCGCATAGCGCGGCATCAGTTCGTCCTTCAGATGCATGGCGCCGCGGTCGAGAGTAATGCTCTCGATGCCGCGATGGGCGGCCAGCAGAATGGTGCCGCCCGGGGTTTCGTAGACGCCGCGGGACTTCATGCCGACGAAGCGGCCTTCCACCAGATCCAGCCGGCCGATGCCGTTGGCGCCACCGAGCTCGTTCAGCCGGGTCAGCAATGCCGCCGGGCTTAGCTTCTCGCCGTTCACCGCGACGGCGTCGCCGCGCTTAAAATCGACTTCGATATAGGTCGGCTCGTCCGGCGCCGCCTCCGGCGCGACGGAGCGGCTGTAGACGAACTCGCCCGGCTCGTGCCAGGGGTCTTCCATCTCCTTGCCTTCGCAAGAGATGTGCAGCAGATTGGCGTCGGCCGAAAAAGGCGCCTCGCCGCGCTTGTCCTTGGGGATCGGGATCTGATGCTTTTCGGCGAACTCGATCAGCTGGGTTCGGCTCTCCAAATCCCATTCGCGCCACGGGGTGATGACCTTGATATCCGGGTTCAGCGCATAATAGGCCAGTTCGAAGCGGACCTGGTCGTTGCCTTTGCCGGTGGCGCCGTGGGCGACGGCGTCGGCGCCGGTCTCCTCCGCGATCTCGATCTGGCGCTTTGCCGTGAGGGGACGGGCGATCGAGGTGCCGAGCAGGTACAAGCCTTCATAAACCGCATTGGCGCGGAACATGGGGAAGACGAAATCGCGCACGAACTCCTCGCGCACGTCGTCGATATAGATTTCCTTGACGCCGAGTATCTCGGCTTTCTTCCGGGCCGGCTCCAGCTCTTCGCCCTGCCCCAGATCGGCGGTGAAAGTAACCACTTCGCAGTCATAGGTGACCTGCAGCCATTTCACGATCACCGAAGTGTCGAGCCCGCCGGAATAGGCGAGCACGACTTTGTTGATATCCCGCGCCATCTCTCAATCCCTCTCATTTGGCAATGCGGCGCAATATAGGGATTTGCGGCCGCCGGACAAGCGGGATCAGTCGAAACCTTTGAATTGGACGAAATCGTCGAGCGGCGCGCGTTCGGTGACCAGCTCGTTGATCGGCGCGTCCTCGTCGGCGTAACCGATAGAGATGCCGGCGACCACGGTTTCGTCTTCCGGCACGCCGACGATGTCTCGGACGATTTTGTGGTAGGTGGCGAGGGCGGCTTGCGGGCAGGTGTCGAGGCCATGGCCGCGGGCGGCGACCAGAATGTTCTGCATGAACATACCGAAGTCGAGCCAACTGCCGATCTCCATCACCTTCGGTATGGCGCAGATCAGATGCACCGGCGCGCCGAAGAAACGGAAGTTCTCGCTATGCTGATCGCGCATGCGCTGATGCTCGCCCCGCTCGATGCCGAGGATGCCGTACATGTCCCACCCGACCTTGCGCCGGCGGCTGAGATAGGGTTCGGGAAACTTATTCGGATAGTACCGATATTCGCCGGTATGGCCGTCATCGATTTCCTGGCGCGCCGCCATGATGGCGTCCGTCAATGCCTGCCGCGCCGGACCCGCCAGGGCGTAAACCTTCCAGGGTTGCGTGTTGGTGCCGCTCGGTGCGCGCGCCGCGGTTTCCAAAATATGCGCCACCACCTCCTTCGGCACCGGGTCCGGCTTGAAGGCGCGGACGGAACGGCGGCTGGCGATGGCGTCGAAGACATGCATGGAATGTAACTCCGAAGTTTAGATGGGCGCACTATCCTAGACCGGACCCTCATTGTAAACGGCGCGGGAGGCCTTATGTTTATCCGGCAACAAAAACAAAATGGGGAGCCTACGAATGTCCTTGGAACGTCAAGTCAGCGATCACTATGCCGTCGACGGATTGGTCGAGACCATCCGCGCCGGCTTCGAAAAGATGGGCAAGCCTGCCGCCGAATTGGAGATGGCGGACCTATCGTTGATCGACGAATTCCATATCGGTGGCCGGGCCGCGACGGAGCATTTTGCCGAGAGCCTGGCGCCGACGGCAGGGGAACACTGGCTGGATATCGGCTGCGGCATCGGCGGTGCCGCCCGTTTCATGGCCTCGAGCCGGGACTGCAAGGTCAGCGGCATCGACCTGACGCCGGACTATGTTGTCGCCGGCCGCGCCCTTAGCCAATGGGTCGGCCTTGAAGACCGTACCGCGTTTCATGAGGCCAGCGCCCTGGAACTGCCCTTCGACGACGGCAGTTTCGACGGCGCCTATACAATCCATGTGGCGATGAATATCCCGGACAAAGCCGGTCTCTATGGCGAGGCGCGGCGGGTGCTGAAGCCGGGGGCCCGCTTCGGCCTTTACGACGTCATGGCGTTGGACGAACGCGGTCCGATCTTCCCGGCACCCTGGGCGGAAAGCGCCGATACCAGCGCGGTGATCACCGCCGACGCCGCGATCGGTCATCTGCGCGCCGCCGGATTTGAAGTGTTGGCGCTGACCAGCCGGCGCGACTTCGGCATCGATTTCTTCGATCGAACCGCCGCCCGCATGGCCGGCAGCGCGCCGCCGCCGATCGGAATGCACACCTTCATGGGCGCCAACGCGCGCGAGAAACTGGCCAACATGCGACAAGCCCTCGCCGACGCCCGCCTCGCCCCGACGGAGATCATCTGCCGCGCGTTCTAATAGATACTGCCACGCGGCCAAACGGCATAGAGTGTTCCTGCCGGTACGGTGCTTTCGTCCATGTAGCCGTCTATGGACAATGACTTGCCGTAAGTATATACTGTCTATAGTTGTTTCAATTTATTTGTATTCGATTTGTTATGGCCTCGCGCAAAAATTCTTTTGGTCAACGGCGACCGACTGCTGATGTTCCTGTAAACAAACCTGACCGAGCGACATCCGGCACGACGCGGCCGCACGGGTTAGGGCGGGAAATGATTGATGGGGCGTATTCGCCGGCACTCTATCGCGCGGTGCTGGACGATGCGGAGAAGAAGGCCAATCATGCTGCCATAACGTCACTCGGGATCTCGCTTCTCCTGATCATACCGGCGATATTTCAGCCGGCCTTTCAGCGCTATGTCGACACGATCGGTAAGAAGCCGGATGGCGATGGGCAGAGCCTGTTTCTTCCGGCACAGGATTTGCTGCAGAACGGTATGGGTGTTCTGGGCATGGTTCTTTTGGTCTTCGCCGCCGGTATCTACTACCGCAGCCGTATTGCCTCGGTCGCGCTTGCGCTGATCGCGTTCGCGTCTTTCGTCGGCGTTCTGGCGCTGTTGTTCAGCATGTATGACACCGGCGGGTCCGGCAGCATGGCGAAATCGTTCGCCGGCATGTTCATCATGTCCGTCATCTTCAACGCCGTCGCGATCCGCGGCGCCATCGGCTGCTTCGAATTTCAGTCCTACAACGCGGAAGCGGAAAACA
This sequence comes from Alphaproteobacteria bacterium, assembly GCA_965216645.1. Classification (GTDB taxonomy): domain Bacteria; phylum Pseudomonadota; class Alphaproteobacteria; genus CBDCGJ01. The sequence continues at coordinate 11,377 of CBDCGJ010000021.1, forward strand.
AGCAAAGCGGCTGGCTATAGCGACCGGGCGATCTAAACCAACGCCTCGCCGCGGATGAGTTTGGGGAGGTCGCCGGCGAAGCCGGCGGCGTGGCGTTCGAAGAAGCGCTTGGCCGGGCCGACTCGATTGACAAGACCGAGACACAGATCGCGCAGCAGACGGACCGGCGGGAATTCGGTCGAAAAGCCGCGGTTCAGAGCGTCGGTCATGACCAGCATGGTCAGGGCGTCGAAGCGGCGCCATTCCTGATAATTCTTCAAGACCGAACGGCTGCCGAGATCGAGGCCGAGCCGTTGGGCGTCGCGCAGCACTTCGGCCAGACAGGCGACGTCGCGCAGCCCCACATTCAAACCTTGGCCGGCGATCGGATGCATGGCATGGGCGGCGTCGGAGATCAGCGCCAGCCGGGTGTCGATATAGCGCTCCGCATTCTGCAGGCCGAGCGGATAGGTCCAGCGCGGGGCGACGCAGCGCACCCGGCCCCAATGGTCGCCGATGCGGCGCTGGATCTCGCCATCGAAATCCGCGTCGGGCAGCGCCACCATGGCCTCGGCCAGTTCCGCCTTTTCCGTCCAGACCAGGGCGGAGCGGTTGCCGGCCATGGGCAAGAGCGCGAACGGCCCGGCCGGCAGGAAATGCTCCAGCGCGACGCCGTGATGGGGTTCGTCATGTTCGACCACGGAGACGATGGCGGTTTGCGGATAACGCCAGCTCAGGCAGCGGATGCCGGCGGCCTCCCGCAGCGGCGACTTTCGTCCTTCCGCCGCGATGACCAAAGGCGCCCGGACCGAGATGCCGTTGCTCAAGGTCGCTTTGGCCAGGCCGCCGGTGCGGTCCAAGTCGACCAGTTCGCAGGGTGCGAAGAATTCGATGCCGTCCGTTTCCGCCAATCGTTTCTGCAAGGCCTGGCGAAGATGCCGGTTCTCAACCATGAAGCCGAAGGGCCGGTCGCCGACTTCCAGATGATCGAAATGCAGAAAGAAGGGCGATTTGCCATCGGAGACCCGAATCTCTTGGATCGGCTCCGCCGCCGGCAGATGCGACCAGACGCCGAGCACGTCGAACATGGCGTGGCAGCCATAGGCGATCGCCGAAACCCGGCCGTCATAGGGGGCTTCCGTCACGTCCGCCGGCGCCGCCCGGTCGAGCATGGTGACCGCGAGCCCGGCATGGGCCGCCGCCAGCGCCATGCTCATACCCGCCATACCCCCACCGACGATCAGCAAGTCGGTCGTTATTTCGTCTTTCGTATTCATATCACCGCCAACATGACGCCCGACCCTGAGCGGCGCAAGACAATTTGACGCGATCCTCGATTACGGCTCTGTCGAGCGATACCGAACTGCGGTTTGTCCAACACCGACAACCTGCGTTCATCTGGACTCACGGAAGCTGTTTCATCAAACTCAATCGAATATACTTCGACCGTATCGTTGATAAAGTGGAGAGATGAGCACGCCAAAGGATGACCAGACTTTCGTCGGTCAACCGATCGGGGCGGCGTCATAGGCCGCGACCATCATTTCGATGCGCTCCGCCAGGTCGTTCCGGTCGATCCGGTGCAGACGCCGGGCGATCCGGGCGTAGCGGTCGCGGGCCAGCACCCGGTCGATATGGATACCGCCGAGGTCGTCCGGCCGGAGTTCCGCGTAGGGAAAAATCACCTCCAACCGTTGTCCGCAAAGGATCATCATCAGTGCCGTCCGCAGGCATTTCTCGCACCGGCCGCAGTTCAGCAGCGGACTGTTGTGATTGACGCAAATCTGCATGCCCTCATATCCCAAAGGCCAGTCCATCAGTTCCTTCGTCTTCTGAAACCGGGTGATGCGGGAGGTGTCGAGGATGAAGTCGAGGCGGGCGCTGCTCCAATGATTGTCGGTCAGGGGGTGGGAGCCGAGGCCTTTCTTGTAATTCACATTGGCGGATGCGAGCAGCATGCGTGTCAGACCGCGGCTGACCGTATGACTGACCGCGGCGAAGGCGGCGCCATGCAGAGCGTTGACCCAGAAACCGGAATCGTCGTTCAGCATGGTGATGTTGCTGCGCACCAGGATCAATTCGGCGCCCATCGCGTCCGTCACCTTTGCCTGTCGGGCCACATCCGCCGGACCGATAATGGCGTGCCGCAAATCGTAGCGGCCAACGAAGTCCGGGTAATGCCGCCGAAATTCATGGAAATCGACCAGGAAGCCATACCTCACCCGCCCCGGATGCTCCGGCAGCAGACCGCTGTTCCAGCGGTAAAGGGTGTAGCGGCTGTCCATGCCGCCGGAGAAGAACTGACCGGTGGCGCCGCCGGCGGCCCGTTGCGGCAGGCTTTGCGCCAAGCTCATTTCCAGGCGCACCGGAAAGGTGTCGCTATACCAATGCTTATAGACGTCGATAATGTTGTACAGGCCGTCCAGAAAAATCGGGCAGACCGGCCGGTCGACGGTCAAGCGTTCCTCTCGGTCGATCATGGCCGGAAAGATGCAGGCGGCGACGAAGGCTTCCGGCGCGATACGCAGATGACGGCGATGCCGCGGCGCGACGGCGATATAGATATCCATCGGCGCGCGTGCCGCGGTTTCCCAGATCACGGTGCCGACCACCGCCGGCCAGTCGCCGTGGCGACCGTATCTGAGATTTTCAACCCGCATGCGCGACCTCGTCCAAGCCGCGCCGGATCAGCGCCGCCAGTTCCGGCCGGCCGGCGGCGGTCAACTGACCGATCAAGTCCCGGTAGTGGGTTTCCCGCAGCGGATAGCGGCGCAGCAGCCGGTCGAGCAAGGCTTCGTCCATGTCGTCATAGGGAAAGGGGGCCGCGGCCAATTTGCCGAGGCAAAGCAGCATCAAGGCGGTGCGCATGCATTTCTCGCAGGCGCCGCAATTGGGGATCGGACTATTGTGGCGAATGCAAACCTTGAGACCGGTCAGCCCGGCCGGCCAATTCGCCACGGCCTTGGTTTTCTGGAAGCGTTTGAAGCGCACCGTATCCAGCCGGATGCGTAAGGCAAAGCTCGACCAGTTGGGCACGGTGAGCGGATGCAAGCCATGCGCTTCGTGATAGCGGACCTGACTGGCGGCGAACATCATGGTCGCTAGGTTTCCGCTGACGGCATGCGCGACCGCGGCCATGGCGGCGCTGTGATAGGACGACAGCCAGAAACCGCCATCGTCGTTCAAAGCTTGAACATTGGTCCGCACGGGGATGAGGTCGGCGCCCATATCCTGGGTGACACCGGCCAGTTCCTCGACCTCCGCCGGCGTCAGCAAGGCATTCTCGAGCTGAAAATTGACGGCGAAGGCCGGATCATGGCGGCGGAATTCGTCATAGTCGATCAGGAAGCAAGTGCCGATGCGCCGATGGTGTTCCGGCGGCAAAATATTATTCCAGCGGTAGAGGGTGAAGCGGCTGTCGATGCCGCCGGAAAAGAACATGCCCGTCGGTTCGCCCGCGACGACCTCCGGCACACGTTGATCGACCTCCAGGTCCAGATCGATCGGCGTCAGACCGTCATACCAGCGGTTCAGCAGTTCCAGATTATCGAGGATGCCGTTGATCATGATCGGGCAGATGGGCGCGGCGACAGCCAAGCGTTTTTCACCATCGACCGATGCCGGCAGAATACAGGCCGCCAGAAACGCTTCTCCGTTCAAACGCAGATGCCGCGCATGGGCGGCGGGCACGGCGAAGTAAAGGTCCAGCGGTGGCCGATCCCGGTCTTCCCAAGTGACCCGGCCGGCCAATCGGGTCCAGTCGCCGTCCGCTTCCAGGCGCAGGTCGTCAACGCGCATCAACGGTCCCCGTCCGCCGCGGCCGTCAGCCGGGCGTCGATGACGGCACGCAAGTCGTCTCGGCCGGCCTGACCAAGCAAGGCAACGAGCTCCTCGTAGTGGGCGCGCAGTTCCGGCGATCTTAGGTCGAGGTGAGCGAGGTCGTCGGGGGTGAGGTCGTTTGCCGTCAGCGGAGCAGTCGACGGTTGGCCGAGGCAGAGGAGCGCCAGTCGGGTGCTCAGACATTTCCCGCATCGTCCGCAATTGTGGGTTGGCCGCTTGGGATCTTCGCATACCCACAAAGTAGCGAGACCGGCTGGCCAATCGAGCAGGTGCCGGATCTTGGCGAGCCGGGTAAACCGTTCGGTGTCGCCGCGCATCTGAAGTCTGTAGGCCGACCAGTCGATGGCCCGGTCGGTGACGGGTAGGCGCAAGTCGGTGAGATTGCGGCTGACCGCGTGACCGACCGCCGCCATCGCTGCGGACCCGAACCCTCCGCGCCATAGATCCGCGTCATCCGCCAATGCCCGGAGATTGGTTCGGACCGGGTAAAGATGAGTGCCAAACTCGGACAATGGCGCGCTCAACCGCGCGAAGTCGTCGACCGACAAAGCCGCGGGATAGGAACCGTCACGGTCCGCAAAAACTGGATCATGGCGGCGAAACTCGTCGAAATCGACGATGAAGGCCATCTTGATGCGGGCCGGATGATCTGGTGGCAGGCTGTCGGTCCAGCGCAACAGCGTGAATTGGCTATGGACGCCGCCCGAATAGATCATGCCGGTCAGGTCGCCGACCGGACGCCCCGGCAGCCGCGGATCGGCCCTCATCTCCAGCTCGATCGCGGGAAGGCCGGCGTCGCGGCGGCGGAAGGTAGCCAGATTCGACCGCAGGCCGTCGAGGAAGATCGGGCAGACCGGTGCCTCGACGGACAGGCGCGTCTCGCCGGCCCAGAGCGCCGGCAGCAGACAGACGGTTACGAAGGCTTCCGATGCCTCCCGCAGATGCCGCTCGCCGCCGGTGGGGACGGCGAAATAGAGGTCGAGCGGCGGGCGGCTTTGGCTTTCCCAGGTGATAGTGGCGACGAGATGGCTCCATTCGCTGCGCTCCTCCACCCGGGGGACACCGATTTTCACGCGTCCGGCCCGGTGTTTTCGCGGCCGACGATGGTGGCGTATTTCTCCGCGTCGTTCAATTCCGCCTCACCAGCGATCAACCGCTCGACGATGGCGTCATGCAAATCCCGCCGGTTTAGGTCCCGCAATCGCGGCAGCAACTGAAAATACTTGCGCCGCTGATTCGGGTAATCCAGCCGGATGCTGCGAAGATCTTCCGCCGACACGTCGTTCGCCGGAAACGGCGCCTGGTCCAACTTGCCGAAGCACAACAAAGTCATCATGGTCCGCAAACATTTCTCGCAGCGCCCGCAATTCGGCGCCTCGCTATTGTGATTGATGCAGACCCGCAGCATGGCCAAACCTTCCGCCCAACCCGCCACGGCTTCGGTCTTGCGGTAGCGGGTGTATCGATTGGTGTCGTGGTGGACGCGGAGCCGGTGGCTCGACCAGTTGGGATCGACGAAGGGGTGGGAGCCATGACCCCTCAATATGTCGATGTCGCTGGAGGCGAATGTCATATTAGCGGCCCGGCCGCTTGCCGCATGGGCAACGGCGGCCATGGCGCTGCCATGAAAGCCGCGGACCCACAGGCTGGAGTCGTCGTTCAAGGCTTGTACGTTGGTGCGTACCGGATGCAGACGCGCGCCCAGACTTCGGACCGTTTTGTCCTGTCGGCGAATCTCCTCCTCCCGCAGGGTCATCTTGTCGCGGCGAAAGCCGTCGGCGAAGCCGGGTTCCCGGCGACGGAAGTCGTTATAGTCGATCATGAAGCAATGGCCGATCCGTCGCGGATGTCCGGGTGCGACCAGGCGGCTCCATCGCAGCAAGGTGAACTGACTGTCGACGCCGCCGGAATAGAGCATGCCTCCGCCGTCGGTTAGCGGGTCCGACGGCGCCCGCGGCTCGCCGTCCATTTCCAGTCGAACGCCATAGGCGTCGGAGAACCAGCGACGCAGCAGCACGATATTGTTCCGCGCCCCGTCGAGAAAGATTGGACAGACCGGCTGGTCGACGGTCAGCCGCGCCTCCCGGTCGATCATAGCCGGCACCAGACAGGCCGTGACGAAGGCTTCCGGCGCCATACGCAGATGGGCAGCCCGTTCGGTGGGCATGGCGAAATAGAGTTCGCGCGCGGGCCGGACCGCCGTTTCCCATGCGACGTCGCCGACCAGACGGGTCCACTTACCCTTTTCATCGAAACGGATATTGCTGATCTTCATCAGCGTATCCTGATGGAGCGACGGGCGAATTGCAAATCCGGGCGATGGCAAATACGACTTGCCGCGGCGGCAAGGCTCTGCTTGCATGTCCGCGACGGGAGGTGACGATGAGCGACAGGAATTGGCACGACATGACAGCGCTGCAGCTGGGCGACGGTATCGCGGCGGGTGAGATCGACCCGGTCGACCTGACCGAACATTTCTTGGCTCGGATCGAGGAATTGGATGGCGAACGCCGGGTCTACATCACGGTCACCACCGAACGGGCGCGGGCCGAGGCGGCGGCGGCCCGGCAGCGCCAGCGCGCGGGCCTGCGGCTCGGGCCGTTGGACGGCGTGCCCATGTCCTGGAAGGATCTGACGGATACCGCCGGCGTGCGCACCACTTTCGCGTCCAATCTGCTGGCGGATCGGGTGCCGGACGAGGACGCGGCGTTGCTGAAACGGGCAGGCCGCGCCGGCATGGTCTGTCTCGGCAAGACCACCTTGTCGGAATTCGCCTATTCGGGGTTGGGCATCAATCCCTATTTCGGGACTCCATCGAGTTTCGGCGAGGGCGACGACGCGCGCATTCCCGGTGGTTCTTCCTCCGGCGCCGGCGTTTCCGTGGCCAAGGGCTTGGCGCCGGCGGGGATCGGCAGCGGACACCGGCGGCTCCGTCCGCCTGCCCGCCGCGTTTCAATGGCATCGTCGGCCTGAAGACCACCATCGGCCGCCTGCCATTGGACGGTATTCTGGCGCTTTCGCCGACCTTCGACACCATTGGGCCGTTGACCCGGGATGTGGCCGACGCCAACGCCATCTTCGCCGTACTCAACGGTTCGGTTGCCTACGACCTGACCGGCGCCAGTCTTGCGGGCAGTCGGTTGCTGAAGCCGACGGACGTTGTGTTCGACGATCTCGACAGCGAAGTCGCGGATGCCATCGACACGGCGCTCGACAAGCTGCGCCGCGCGCCGGTGCGGAAATCGTCGAGGGCGCCGGTCCCGGAATTCAGCGAGGCCCTCGAACTGACCACCGAATGCGGCAATATCATCAGCGCCGAGGGCTACGCGCTCTGGGGCGAGATGTTCGACCGCCGGTCCAACGAGATGTATCGCGGTATCATCGAGCGCTTCCGCCTGGCCAAGGATCTCAGCGCCATCCAGGAGGAGACGGCGCAGCTGGGCATCAAGCGGTTGAAGGCCGCTTATCGACAGCGGGTCGCCGGTTACCATGCGGTGGTCCTGCCGACGGCGCCGATCCTGCCGCCGCCGATCGCCGATCTGATCGAAGACGACGCGGCCTATAACGCGGCCAATATCAAATCCTCCCGCAACACCCGCATGGGCAATCTCATGGAATGTTGCGGCGTTACCCTGCCGTGCCAGCCGCCGGGCGCGTTGCCGGTCGGTCTGCAATTGATGGGCCGGGCCCATGAGGAAGGCAAAATCCTGCGCCTTGCCGCCGCCGCGGAGCAAGCATTGGCGGCATGACCGGTTAGGCTGGGGCCAGCACCACCAGATCGACGGGCGCCGCAATGCCGTCAACGCGGCTTTTTGGCCGAACATCCGGGTTGTCGAGCTCGTCGAAGCCTTGCTCGATCGCCAGGTCGTAGGTGGCGCGGCTGGTCAGCGCCGTACTGGGCAGATGCTTGTTCCAGTTTTCCAGCTTGGCGGCCCGGTTGACCGGATCGCCGATCACGGTGAGTTCCAGCCGGTCGGCATCGCCGACCGCGCCGAAAATGACGTCGCCCGCCTCCACCGCATAGCCGATCTTCAAGAGGGGCTGTCCGGCCGCCCGGCGTTCGCTATTCCAGTCGCCGGCGGCCTGGCGCATCGTCGCCACGGCGTTTCAACGCGTCGGCGGCATAGGTCTCCGACGGCGCCACCGCTCCGAAGGTGGCCATGATGCCGTCGCCCAGGAACTTGTCGACGCTGCCGCCATGACGGTTGATGATCTGCACCATGCGATGCTGATAGTCCGACAACAACGCCATCAAATCGTCCGGTTCCATCTTCATGGCCATGCCGGTAAAGCCGCGAATGTCGCAGAACAGGATGGCGGCCTGCCGGGCCTCGCCGTCGCCGGCGCGAATATCGCTGGTCGCCGCGGTGATGTGGGCGGAAACCTCCGGCGCGAAGAAGCGGTTGAGATCGCGGCGGGCCTGGCTTTCCACCGCCGCCGTCAGCAGCAGCCCGCGGGCCCGATGGATGGCGACGGCGATGATCGCCGTGGTCAGCAGGATGGTGATGACCTTGTCGAACTCGGCGCCGATCAGGATCGCGTCGGAGGTCAAGTAGTCGACGAAGTTGCGGGTCACGCCCATATTCGGTTTGGTCGAGGTCTGCAGCGCGTAATAGAGCAGGCCGAGCCAGCCGGCCGCCGCCAGGGCGCCGGCCAGGACGACATAGCCGACGGAGAAGCGCAGCGCCCGGAGGGCGATGAAGATGAAAATGTAAAGCATGGTCGGCGCCTTCAGGATGAACGCGGCCGACTGCATATATTGCAGATGGAAGCTCCAAATCAGGCCCAGCAGGATCGCCATGTCGATGATGACCGACAGGGTCAGGAACCAGGGCGCCATGAAGTCGCGGTATAGTAGGATCAGCCGCAGCACCGAGAAGGCGGCGTAGAGGCCGAGCGCGATTGGTACCGGTGCGAAGGTCATATCGGCCTGGAAGGTTTTCGGCGCCGCCAGATAGAGCAAGGTCCAGATCACCGCGATGGCGAGCTGGGCCCAACCGATCAGTCGCTCGCTGCGGATTTGATGGCGGTCAAGCGCCGCCTGCACCCGCTTCGGCAAACTTTCCTGTCGCCGGTTCATGACGCCCGAACCTTTTCGAGCCAGAGGCTGGCCGGCCGCGCCTCGGCGGTCGTCGGCAAGCCCGATACGATCGTTGCCGCCAATCGGTCGGCCATGCGAGTTGCAGCATAATGGCTGGCGAAAAGCGTTCGATAAGCTCTGCCCGTAAGCATGGGCGCCACCGCCTGCTGCTCGTTATAACCCCGCCAGGTCCAGTCGGGGGGATAGTGGTCGGGTAGGAAAATGTCGTGGATGTGGACGAGGACGCCAACCGGTAGTGTCGGCAGAAACCGATTGAAGAGATCGTCCACGTCCGTGCCGGGCATTAGAATATGGCTTGAATCGATACTGAGCACGTCGCCCGCCCGCAGGTCTTCGAACAGGCTGGGGTCGACCTGGTCGAGTGTGCCGGCGACAAACTCGATCGGCAAGCCTTTCAGGATTGCCCGGGGCGCGGGATCGATCGCGGTGAAATGGCAGTCGATGCCACCGTCGGCAATGGCCTGGGCGAAGAACCGGCTGGAGTGGCCACTACCGACCTCGATCAACCGGCACGGCCGACGCTCGCGCAGCAATACATAGGCGATGACCGCGTCAAGGGTCGGGAACCAGCTCTGATCGAAACGCGGCGCCGGCGGCGGGGCCCCGCCGATACGGCAGAGATCGTCCGCGTAGTCGGCGATCCGGTCGAACAGGTGGCTGAAGTCTGCTTCGGCAAACAATCGTTCGATGGCCGAATAGCCGCCGCGGTCCTGGATGTCGGGCAATTGGCCGGCATAGCGGTAGGGAATGAAAAACCCCAGTCGATTGAGGCCAAGCACAGTCGACAGGCCGAAGCGCAGATGGCGCCAATAGGCCCGCCGGTCCGGATATCGCGGTAACTTTTCAGACATCGATGGACAATTGCGCGCCCCGCAGGCGTTGGCGTTACGGTCGCAGGATCATGCCTTCTTGAGCAACGATCGAACCGGGGCGGACCCGTTCCACGTCTTCGCGGATGTGGTCCATGACCCGGTCGTTATGGCCGGGCTCGTGATGAAAAGCGACGAAAGTCTTGACGCCAGCGGCATCGCAAAGTTCCACACCGGCGCGCCAGGTGGAATGGCCGAAGCCGACGCAATTGGCGTATTCCTCATCCGTATACATGGCGTCGTAAATAGCGATGTCGGCGCCCTCGATCAGCTTCACGATGTTCTCGTCCAATTCGCCGTCCACATGTTCCGTGTCCGTCAGATAGCAGATCGATTTGCCGTTGAAATTGATGCGGTAACCGGTGGCCCCGTTGGGATGGTTCAAGGGACCGGTTTGGATGATGATCTCGTTGTTCAACTCAATGCGGTCGCCGGTCGCGAAGGGTTTGTAGTCGATTTCCGCCTGAAACACGTCCGGCGGCACGGGGAATAGCGGCGCGCTCATCAACTCCCGGAAGATTTCGTCGGTCTTCAGTGCCGGTTCGAGATTTCCGCTCCACACGCGGAAGCTGTTGCCGGGAATGTAGAAGGGGGCGAAAAAGGGAATACCGCAGACATGATCGTAATGGACATGGGTCAGGAACAGGTCGGCATCGATGGGCCCGCCGGGACCGCCGCCGTTGAGCAGATGGTTGCCGAGCTCACGCAGACCGCTGCCGCCGTCAAACATCAGCACCCGATCGCCACAGCGTACTTCCAGAGAGGAAGTGTTGCCGCCGTATCGAATACTTTCCGGGTCCGACACCGACAAACTGCCGCGGACACCCCAGAAGCGAACCGAAAACTCACGGCTGGGGCAGTCTGAAAAGTCAAGTGACGCCATGCACGCGTCCTTCTCGAACGATCACGTCGAATTGATTATTATAGATCATATTCGGACATTTATAAATATCTCGAAGTGATATAGGTGAAAATTTAGACGAATCAATACCTTTCTGCGACTTATTCGCAACAATCACGGCTTGGTGGAATTTCATGGAACCAGTTTATAACCGCCCGGTTCGGTCACGAGCAGACGGGCGCTGGACGGATCGGCCTCGATCTTCTGCCGCAGGCGATAGACATGGGTTTCCAACGTGTGGGTTGTGACGGCCACGTTATAGCCCCAGACCTCGTTCAGCAAAATATCGCGGGAGACCACTTTGTCGCCGGCGCGATAGAGAAACTTCAGGATCGCCGCCTCTTTTTCGGTCAGCCGCACCTTTTGGGCCGTGTCGTTATGGACCATCAGCTTGGCGCTGGGCCGGAAGGTATAGTCGCCAATAGTAAAAACCGCGTCCTCGCTCTGCTCATGCTGACGCAATTGCGCGCGGATACGGGCCAGCAGGACGGCGAACTTGAACGGCTTGGTGACATAATCGTTGGCGCCGCTTTCGAGGCCGAGAATGGTATCGGCGTCGCCGTCGAGGGCGGTGAGCATGATGATCGGGCATTTCACCCCGCCTCGCCGCATCATCTTGCAGACTTCGCGGCCGTCCAGATCCGGCAGGCCGACATCGAGAAGGATCAGATCGAACAGATCCTCCTTCACCGCCGTCAAACTGTCACCGCCGCTATCGCATTGGGTTGTGGTGAATTCGTCATGCAGTTCCAGTTGCTCGGCCACCGATTGCCGCAGGGAATCTTCGTCGTCCACCAGAAGGATTCGTTTTGCCGTCATGCCTCAATGCTCCGGACATTCGCTATTGTCGTTTGCCTTATCGCTAGGTTCGCGCGGCTGCGCGTACCGCCAGATATAGGTTGCGACCACCCAACGGCAAGTATGGTAGCAGAGGTTGACGGGGGCTGGGGAGCCCTTGTGTGACGCGAATGTTGCCGAAAGCCCGAGAAATCGCCTATGTCTCTGATCATCATGCAGCAACAACACATTTCCTACACATATGCGTGAAAGCGTCGATAACGGTCTGCTCGCGGTGCAGCGGGCGATCGGGGAGCTTCGGCTGGCCCGGCCGCTGTTGCTGCGCGACGGCGACGATTGGCTGCTTTTGGCGGCGGCGGAGTTGATCGGCGCCGATACCCTCGCTGCGATGGAGCGTTGGGCCGGGCGCAAACCCCGACTGGCCCTGACCCGCAGCCGTGGTCAGGCCCTCAATATCCGCCCGGGCGGGGGCGACATGGTGTTTCTGGAGCCCAGCGCCTGGCTCGATCCGGCAACGATGCGGACCCTGGCCGACGCCACCACGGATCTGGAGATGCCGTTTCGCGGCCCTTTCGAACGAGAACTGCGGCCGCCGAGCGGCGGAGAGAAAGCCGCCATCCAATTGGTCAAGCTGGCCAAACTCCTGCCGGCGGCGGTGCTGATCGGGATTGGCGGGAAGATTGTTTCGGATCTGCAACAAGCACAGGATTTATTGATTGTAACCGCCCAAGCGGTCGCCGCTTACGAGACCGAAGCGGCCCATCGCCTGCGTTCGGTCATCGATGCGCATGTCCCGCTGGCGGAAGCGGAACAGAGCCGTTTGGTGGCCTTCCGGCCGGACGATGGCCGGTGTCGAGCATATCGCCATCATCGTCGGCGAGCCGTCGATCGACGACGCGGTGCTGGTGCGCCTGCATTCCGAATGCTTCACCGGCGATCTCTTGGCCTCGATGAAATGCGATTGCGGCGAGCAGTTACGCGGCGCCATCGCGCAAAATGGCCGCCGAGGGCGCCGGCGTCCTGCTCTATCTGGCGCAGGAGGGCCGCGGCATCGGCCTGATGAACAAGCTACGGGCCTACCGCTTGCAGCAAGACGGTTTCGATACGGTGGAGGCCAATCTGCGCCTCGGTTTCGACGCAGACGAGCGGGTCTTCGAACCGGCGGCGCAGATGCTGCGCCATTTCGGCTATACCAAGGTCCGCCTGCTCACCAACAACCCGGACAAGGTCGCCGGCCTGCAAGCCGCCGGCATTCGACGTCACCGACCGCGTCGCCCACAGCTTCCCCGCCAACCGCCACAACGAGTTTTACCTCGCCACCAAACGGGACAAGTCGGGGCATCTGTTTTAGCCGAGAGATCGATCTTCAACGCGCGCGATTTGCCTCTACCGACCTCCCGCGACCGCTTTGCATTGCGCTTCCATATTGTCGAAGCTGGGTGGCCAGAAATCGGCGAGGAAGCCGGAGATCTCCTGCTCCGAGATTTCCGAGCGATTGCCGTCCGCATCTTCGGCCCGACCCATGGTATAGCGCAGCTCCGTGCCGTCCTCCGTCTCGGTGAGCTGGTAGGTTTCCGGCATGGTGATGCCGTCGCGGGCCGGATCGCCGGCACGGGTCGAGAAATAGTCGAACGGTTCCCAATCGGTCACAATATAGCGGAAGTCCGCGGCCTCATGGGCGCAGTGATAGTCCGAGCCGGCGCCGAGACGGCCCGCCGGGTTATCGACCGTGACCGCCTTCATATTGAGCATCCATTGCAGCTTCAACTCCGGCGCGGTCAAGGCTTCCCAAGCGATGGCGATCGGCAGGTCGAGCTTATGACGATAGGTCCAGACGCCGTCATTCTCTTCCAGGAAAAACCGCTCGCGGTTGGCGCGGACCTTCTCCCAGGCCTCGGCCAGATCGTAGACTTGCATCGAGACCTCGCCGAAATGTTCGAACGATTGCGAGAACGGTTTCAACGCCGTCTCGATGTTCATCGCCGCGACCGCCGCATCGGAGAACAGGGCATAGCTGCGTATCCCGGTGGCCGCGCCAACGTCGGTCTTGGCCATGCGGTGGATCAGGATGACATCGGCCCCGGACAAGTCGCTGACCGGGCCGACCCGCATCTCCTCGAAGGCGCCGTGATGCGCCATGATCTTCAGATCCAACATGCCCACATTAGCGCAGGCCTGGCAGGTGCAGGTGGTGTTGGCGATAATGTTCTGCCGGCGCGTAGCGAAGGCGTTGTAGAGATTCTCGCAGATCGTCAGGAAGGTCTCGCCCGAGGGAAACTCCTGCTGCGTCGAATAGGCCAGCACCGCGTCGCCTTCCATCTTCCAGAACTGCAATGGCTCGCCCACCCGCTCGATCAGCGCGCTTAACAGGGATTGCAGTATAGGGTTGGCATGGTCCTGTTCGGACGAGGTGAGGAACTGGGTATAGCCGGAGATATCGGCCATCAGCAAATAACCGGTATGGGTCGTCATCGAGTCAGTCCTGATCGTGGATGGCGTGTCAGCTTATAATGTCAGAATTAGCTAATCAAAGACAAGCTAATGAATAAATTGCTTCTCGCCGATCCGCCGTTGACGCTGTTCCACGGCATTATGGCAAAAGCCGAACTCAATCTTCGTCGCTGGGATCGAGCGGTGACCGACGCCAAGACCAATATTTCAATAGCTCGTCTTCGGACATGTCAAACTCGGCGTGATAATGGTGTGCGTGCGGGACCGGCACCGCCAATTCGCCTTGGAGATAAACCATGCGTGCGGAGCCGCTCTTCTATTCGGTCGAGATCGCCATAAGCATAAACCAGGTTGTGCCGATCGAAAATGAACTGACCTTCGTCGCTAAGCGAGGTGATCCAGAGATGATGGCGACCATCCTGTTCGAGGAAATTTTCAAAGGTCAGCAAGAACCGCTCGATTTCGTCAAAGCCCAAGGAGAGCGGGCTTTCATACCGCCCCGGTTTGTTCCCCAGTCTTGAAGTGAGCAGGATGTAGAGTATGCCGAACGGACCATCCATATCTCTGCATAGTTGAAGGATAAGAGGCACTTCGCCGCCGGAGACGCCAAAAACGAGACGCCGCCAATGGGGCGTTTCCTGGCGGCTCCAGAGGTCGGGAAATGTAAACTCCGAAGACGTTTCAAGATCCGGGCCCGAGATTTTTGCTAATGGTTTCATATGTGATCCAGTTTCAAAGAAATAACTCATTACACTAGCCTACTGACGTTGCGTTCAACAATTTTGCCGGGTTCACGTGATGACGCGTTTGTCCGACACAGAGAGCCAATTTCCAGGTCGCGATTCGCCGCAGTTGCCAACCGAGATGGGACAAGAACCGCTGTAGATTACTTCCCGCAATATCGTTAAGTTTGGCCGTTTTCAGAACCGCATTCGCCGTCTATTTATTCAGGATGTCATGTCATGCCCAGAACGCTCGTTGTCGCCGCCTCTGAGCGGGAGGGCCTGGGTCTGGTCGACGCTTATGGGCTCCATCGCGTCAACGAGTTTCGGCTGAAGGCCGGCGATCGGGAGCAGGCGCTGGGCCTCTATCGCGGTGAATTTTGCGATCTGTTGCTCAGCGGCGTGCTCGAGCATCACATGGTGGCGGCCACGGCGCTTGCTCTGCAACACCTAACGGTCGACTATGTCGTGAATTTCGGTGCCTGCGGCACTTACGGCGACCGTTTCACCAAAGGCATGACGCCTGAGATTGGAGACACCGTAGGCGTGTCGGTCAGTTGTCGCTTCGACGTCGCCGATAATCTCCATTGGGCCCCGCCGCGCCCGTTGCCTATGCCCGATAATCTCCTGACCCCGGCGACATGTGTCACAGGTTCGCGATACTCGACCCCATCCGATTACGAGTCCGAGTATTTTCCGGCGGCGGGTGATGTAGAAGATATGGAACTCTATGGTCTCTGCGTGCTTTTGGAATCCCTCGGCAAGCCGCTCTACAGCATCAAATTTGTGACCAACGAAGTTGGCCCGGCCGGTCGGGAACAGTTTCGCGCCAATGTCGTCCCGGTGCGCGATTCCGCGCAGGCTGTGCTGACCGAATTGCTACACTCCCTAAAATCGGCGGCGCGTGCAACAACCCAAAACGGCGACAATTAGACCCGTTGCATCGCTGTACAGCCACAAAGCCGGCGGAATGAAAATGTCATATGTAATGTCACAAGGCCTTCGCATCCACTACCAGGTCGTCGGCGACGGGCCGGCGTTGATGCTGCATCACGGCACGATGGGCAGCGGCGACAGTTGGCGCCTGGACGGTTATGTGGCGGCGTTGGAAGCGTCGTATCGCCTGATCCTGGTCGATGCGCGTGGACACGGCGGTAGCGACAAGCCGCATGACCGGGCGCTCTATACTGGCAGCCATTTCGCCGGCGACGTTTTCGCGGTGCTCGACGATCTGGGGTTGGAGACGACCCTATTCTGGGGTTACTCCCTCGGTGCCCGGATCGGTTTCGAAGCGGCCAACATCGCGCCTGAGCGATTTTCGGCCTTCATCCTCGGCGGCAGTTCGCCCTATGCGGCGGTTCGGCCTTACGATAACGCGCCGAGCCCGGATCAAGCGACGGCGCGGCGGACAGTGTTGGCCCGATTCGGCACGACCGCCGAGGCGATCCCCGAACCCTATCGCACGCACATGCTGGCCAACGACTTCCTCGCCATCGAGGCGACCCGCAACGACCGCCCGGACATCTCCGGCGTCTTGGACCGCATGACCATGCCCTGCCTGCTATATGCCGGCGGCGCCGACGATACACTGGGAAGAACGAAACGCGCCGCCACTCGGTTGCGCCGCGGGGAATTTGTCGAATTGCCAGGCCTCGGTCACTTCGAGGCCTTGGTCTCCATCAATACGGTTCTGCCGAGCGCGTCGGCATTTCTGAGCCGCGTTATCCAATGACTCCGCTTGTCGAGTTATGCATTAGAAGCCCAACAGGGTAGGGTGGCCCCGGAGTGTCAGGCCGCTTGCTTGCGGCCGTCCGTCGTCTTCGCCACCGCAATACGTTTGTTTGAACGCTTGCGCCGACGTTTCGATGGCCTGTTCCGGTTAGCGATAGCTTTTTGACGTTGCGGCGATCCTTTGCTCGATTTCGCCACCGCCGACTTCGCGGGCTCTTCTCCCACCACCGTGAGCTTGCAGCGGGTCAGGCCTTCGATATTGATGAGGTGACCGATCTCGCTGGGGTCGCAAAAAGATAGTGCCGCGCCGCTGGCGCCGGCCCGGGCCGTCCGTCCGATGCGATGGACATAGCTTTCCGGCTCGTTGGGCAGTTCGAAATTGACGACGTGGCTGACGTCTCGAATATCGATACCGCGGGCGGCGATATCGGTGGCCACCAACGCTTGGATGTCGCCGTTTTTGAACTGCGCCAGCGCGCGTTGCCGGGCGCCTTGGCGACTTATTGCCGTGGATCGCGTCCGCCTTGATGCCATTTTTGACCAGCCGTGCCGCGATCCGGTTGGCGTGATGCTTGGTGCGCGAAAACACGATCACCCGCGACAAAGCCGGATCGGACAAAAGCGTCTCCAGCAGCACCTGCTTGTCGGCTTGCGCGACATGATACACGAGCTGCTCGATGCGTTCGACGGGGGTGGCCTGGCGGGCCACTTCGATACGTATCGGGTCTTTCAATACGTCACAGGAAAGGCGGGTAATCTCCTTCGGCATGGTCGCGGAAAACAGTAGCGATTGCCGTGCCGCCGGTAAAATTTCGAGAATTTTTCGGACATCGCGGACGAAACCCAGGTCGAGCATCCGGTCGGCCTCGTCCAAAACAAAATGTTCGACGGCGTCGAGCCGGATATGTCCCTGCCGGGCTAAATCAAGAAGACGACCGGGCGTGGCGATGACGATATCGACACCGCGCCGCAGCCGCTCGACCTGCGGCCGCTGACCGACGCCGCCGAAAATGACGGTATGTTTGAGGCGTAGATATTTGGCATATGCCTTTACCTCATCGCCAATCTGAATGGCCAGCTCCCTGGTCGGTGCCAGGATCAGCGCGCGGGGTTTGTGCGAATTCCGCTTCTGCTGAGATTGCGATAGCTTATGCAGGATCGGCAGGGCGAAGGCGCCGGTCTTCCCGGTGCCTGTCTGCGCGATCCCCAGAACATCCGTGCCGTCCAGTTGGGCCGGAATGGCTTGCGCCTGGATCGGCGTGGCAATGTCATGTTT
The DNA here is from genome assembly GCA_965216645.1 of Alphaproteobacteria bacterium. Taxonomy (GTDB): domain Bacteria; phylum Pseudomonadota; class Alphaproteobacteria; genus CBDCGJ01. The sequence goes on from CBDCGJ010000021.1 coordinate 29,045, forward strand.
GCGATCCGCCAAGGCGCGTTGCAGAGCGTCGGACAAGCCGAGCGCCGAAAATTTCGTCTCTTTCAATTTGGATTTTTCCTTTTTGCGCCAGAAATTCTGTCGCGGCGCGGTTCGCCGCCTATCTGGGATCTGGCGTTCTTTGCAGTTCCCAGGCGCGGTCGGAATCTAACAAGGGGTAATTAAGACTGTTCTCGGAAATAGGCGCCGAACCAGGGCGCTACGCGCAATCGTCAAGACAGCATTGATAACCCACATAGGGTGTAACGGGCTGGAATGCAAGCGATATCCCTGACACGCCGCATATTAGCCGGTCCAGCGTGCCGTTGAGGTAAGTGCCGGACCGGTATGACCGAAACCCAAAGCGCCTTTGACGGCACCCATCGGACGCCGACCGGTCATCTGGTATTTCGCCTTCAATCGGATATGATTTCCGGCGAAAGGAGTGTGTAGGTTGGAACGCCGTCTCGCCGCCATATTAGCCGCCGATGTCGTGGGCTATTCCAAGCTCGTCGGCGAAGACGAAGCCGGCGGCTTGGCGGCCCTTCGCGCGCTGCGCCGCGATCTGCTGAAGCCCAGTGTCGCCGCCAACGGCGGCAATGTTATCAAAAGCATGGGCGACGGTTGGTTGGCGGAGTTTCCGAGCGCCGGCGCCGCGGCGGGCTGTGCCGTCGAACTGCAAACCGCGTTGCGGGACCATCCCAAGATCAGGCTCCGTATCGGCATCCACATCGGCGATGTCACTTTCGAGGACGAAGATATCTATGGCGACGGCGTGAATATCGCTGCCCGGCTGCAGGATGTTGCCGAGCCGGGTGCGGTAGTGATTTCCGAAAGCATGCGTCGGAGTATGGACGGAAAACAGGCGGCGGCGTTCAAAAACTTAGGCATGCTCGAACTGAAGAACATTGCCGATCCGGTGACCGTATTTGGCCTCGGTATGTCGCATATCGACATCGACGGCAAAGCGGCGTTGGAGGTCGAGAAACCATCGATCGCCGTTTTGCCCTTCGACAGCCTGTCGGACGATCCGGACCACAAATTCTTTGCCAGCGGAATTTCGGAAGACATCGGAACAGAACTGTCCCGCTTCGGCGAGTTGCTGGTCATTTCGCGAAACGCAACGTCGTCCTATCTCGGGTCGAATAAAAGCATGCGGGACATTGCGCGTGAGCTCGGCATTCGCCACATCCTGGCCGGCAGTGTCCGTCGCGCCGCGTCGCGGGTTCGGGTATCGGCCCAATTGGTCGACGGCAAGTCGGGCGCACAGCTTTGGGCCGACCGTTTCGATCGGGAATTGGACGATATCTTCGATATTCAGGACGAGATATCGGCTGTGATCGTCAATACGCTGCTTGGCAAATTGCGAGACCAAGCATTCGAACGCTCCCTGCATAAGCGACCGGAAACGCTCGACGCCTACGAGTTGGTGCTTCGTGCCACGGTTCTGTTGACCAACTGGGATCAGCGGGACGCCGAAGCGGCCCGTGAGGCCGCCTTGGCGGCGGTGGAGATCGATCCAAGCTTCGCCCGCGCTCACGCTCTGCTGGGTTGGGCCTATTGTCTAGAGGCCACGCTGCGCTGGGTCGAAGATATCGAGCACTGGTTCGAACTCGGATATCGTGCAGCCGCCAGGGCGATTGAATTAGACGATGGTGAACCTTGGGCCCATGCGTCAATGGGTTTTGCCCAACTCTGGGGTCGACGGAAGTATAAAGAAGGCTTGGCTTCCCTGCGTCGCGCTATCGCCTTAAACCCGAACAACGCCTACTACCATCTCTGGATTTCCAACGCCCTTTGCCTGGCCGGATACCAGGACGACGCAATGGCGGCTATGCAAACGGCGATGCGCCTACATCCGAACTATCCGCCGATATATCTCCATTTCCTGACTCGCATTTTGGTTACAAGCCGACGCTTCGACGAGGCATTGCCTCATCTCGAACGCCTGATCAAAGCGATGCCAACCAGTACGAATTCATTGGCGAGCTACGCCGCATGCAATGTCGGCCTTGGCCGCATGGATGCGGCGAAATGGGCGGTTGACGAAATCCTTCGGATCAGCCCGTCTTTCTCCCTAACGACATTGCATGAGCAATCGCCTTTCGCCTTGGAAAGTGATCTTGAAGACTATCGCGCGCTGCTGCGCACCGCAGGACTGCCGGAGTGATCCGCCGCGCCGCGACAATGTTGGAAATTGCGCTGATGAATTTTGAACTTTTCGGGGGGCCGGCGAAATATGACACTCGCCAACAAAGACAAAATCATTGCGCTGCTGAAAAGCATCGAGACCGGCGATCCGGGGCCGGTGGCCGTGGTGAACGAGGCCAAATACATTCAGCACAATCCGCAGACCCAGGAAGGTAGTGAAGGCCTTGCGGCGTTGTTCAAGCGGCTGTCCAAGACCGGCCCGCGGGTGAATGTCGTGCGCGCCTTCGAGGACGGCGACTTCGTCTTCGGCCATACGGAATACGATTTCGCCAGCCGCAAGATCGGCTTTGAAATCTTCCGCTTCGAGGACGGCCGGGCGGTGGAGCATTGGGATAATATCCAAGAACGCCAGGGCCCCAATCCGGCCGGCCATAGCATGGTCGACGGCCCGACGGAGGTAAGGGATCGCGCACGGACGGAACAGAACCGCAGCCTCGTCCGCAATTTTGTGAACACGGTTCTGCTCGAAGGGATGGTCGACCGATTGGCGGAGTTCGTCGATTTGTCGGTGTATGTCGAACACAATCCGCGGCATGGCGACGATCTGTCGGCATTGCGGTCGGAGCTTGCCGCCGACGGCCATGGGCACCGGCAGGTGGACTATGAAAAGATTCATCGCGTTCTCGCCGAGGGTAACTTCGTCCTCTGCGTTAGCGAGGGTGCCGCCGGTGGCGTCCATTCGGCCTTCTACGATCTGTTCCGCCTGGCCGACGGCCGGATCGTCGAACATTGGGATACCAGGGAGAAGATCGCCCCTCGGTCCGAATGGAAGAACGACAATGGTAAGTTTTAGGGCTCGACTTCGCACGGTGTTTTTGGTCTTGTCCGACGAGTCCCGGAGTATCTCATGAATAAACGCACGCCTTTGAACCGCACCCCGTGAAACGCGACGCCCGCACAAACTACGGCTATCGCATCGTTGCGGCCTGCGGTGTCATTCAGGCCGTCAGCTTGGGCGGCATCTTCACCTTCGGCGTTTTGTTTCCGGAGCTGGAGGCGGAATTCGGCTGGTCGCGCACCGCGATCTCCGGCGCGTCGTCCTTCGCCTTTTTCCTGATGGGCGCTTGTGCCGTCGTCATGGGCCGCGCCGGCGACCGCTTCGGCCCGCGCGTGCTGCTATCGGTTGCCGGCGTCTTCGTCGGATTGGGTTACGCGCTGTTCTACCGGATTGGCGCGATTTGGGAGCTCTATGTCTATTTCGGCCTGTTTTTCGGGATCGGCATCGCCGCTCACGATGTCGGCACGCTGTCCACGGTCACCCGCTGGTTCGATCGGCGCCGAGGTTTGATGACGGGGATCGTTAAGGCCGGCGGCGGCGCCGGCCAGGCCTTGGTGCCGATCTTCGTCGCCGCACTGATCGCCGAATCGGGTTGGCGAATCGCCTGCCTGACCTTAGGCCTGGCAATCATCGTCTTGCAGGTCGGCGCCTCCCAAATTCTAAGACGCAACCCCGAGCAGTTGGGCTTGCGGTCCTACGGCGACAGTCAGTCCGATGCGGGCCCCGCGAACGATCCGACGGAAGAAGCCGGGCATTCGTTCAAGCAGGCTGTCCGCGCGCCGGCGCTTTGGAAACTTTGCATGGCCAAACTTTGCGATCTGTTTTGTCTGTTCACCGTCATCATCCACATCGTGCCCCATGCTGTCGATCACGGTATGGCGCAATCGACGGCGGCCGGTATCCTCTCCACCGTGGGCGCCATGAGCATTCTGGGCCGTCTTGTTCTCGGTGCGTTGTTCGATCGCATTGGCAGCCGTCTGTCGCTGATGTCTTGTTTTGCGCTCTTGGCCGTAAGCTTGTTGATCCTGCAATTCGCCGCATCGGGTTGGGCGCTTTTTCTGTTTGCCGTGATCTATGGGCCGGCCCATGGCGGATTCTTTACGCTCACCTCGCCGTCGGTGGCGGAGTTTTTCGGCACCCGCATGCATGGCACGCTCTTTGGGTTGGTGGTGTCCTGCGGGACGTTCGGGGCGACACTCGGACCCTTGGTGGCCGGCACCCTCTATGACAGCTCCGGCAGCTACGGCGTCGCCTTCGCGCTCCTGCTGGGCGTCAGCCTGCTCGGCCTCCTGATCGCCGCCACGCTGCCGAGGAGCAGCGAAGGCAGCCATCGACGTCGCTCGATTTCGCCATGTGCCCGCCGAGGCGGATTGTGTTAGCGTGACCGCGGTATGTGTGCATGATGTTGCGCGATAAGGGAGGATGAGCGTGCCGCGATTTTACGAACCCGATCTTGGGGCCGATCCGAACAACCCGTTCGCCCGGGACGAAAACGGCAAGTTGCTGCGGCGGTCCTATTGGATGGATATGACGGATCGCTCGCTGATCCTGACCATGGTCCAGGGCATCGGCGCCAATCTGACCAACGATCAGAAGCGCGCGCATCTGGCCGACCTACGCCGCGACCATCTGATCGATCAGATCTGCGTCCAGGAAATTCTGCCGCCCGAAGGCCGATAAGCGGCGAAAACAACGCATCAACCAAAGGGGAAAGAACATGAACAACGCATCCAATCCGAAGACCGTGCACAAGCCGGGCGGGGCCTATAGCCATGTCGTCTCCGTACCCCCCAACGCCGGTTGGTTGGTGATTTCGGGACAGGTCGGGGTCGATCCCAAGGGCAAGTTGAAGGACGGTATCCGGGCCCAGGCGGAACAGGCCTTTCGTAACGTACTCGCCTGCCTGAAGGACAACGGCATGGCGAAGAAGGATCTGGTCAAGTTCACGGTCTTTCTGACCGACCCGCGCCATATCGAGATCTACCGCGCCGCCCGCAAGCGGGTGATCGGCGACGCCACCCTGCCGGCCTCGACCCTGTTGGTCGTCGACGGTTTGGCGTCACCCGACATGCTCATCGAAATCGAAGCCCTCGCCGCCAAGGCGTAATCGCAAGACGATAGGCTATACGAAGCCCGCTTTGCTGATCGCTTGTCATGGGAGCCGATATCCGTAGATGTACAAAGTCGCGGTAATTGGGCGCGGCTTGATCGGTAGCGCCGCCGCCCGTCACATGACCGATATGACCGACGGAGTCGTCGTGGTCGGACCGGACGAACCGGCCGACCGCGCGTCGCATATCGGGGTTTTCGCCAGCCATTACGACGAAGGGCGCATGACCCGGATCGTCGATCCGACGCCGGAATGGTCGATCACCGCGTCCCGTTCGATCGCCCGCTACCGCGATTTGGAGCAGCGATCCGGCATCCCGTTCTTCACGCCGGCGGGGTATTTGGGGATCGGCGGGCCCGGTCAGCGCTACAACGACGATTGCGCGCGCGCCGGTGCCACCCAAGGGGCGGTCACGACACGGCTAACGGCGGCCGAAATTCGCGCTGCCTATCCCTTTTTAGAGGTATCCGACGATGCCGACGGTCTGACGGAATATGGCTCGGCCGGCTATATCAGTCCCCGCGCGATGGTCGCCGCGCAGACGGTGTTGGCGGAAGCCGGCGGCGCGACCTTGATCCGGGATGCCGCCGATCGCCTCCGCCCAATTACCGGCGGGGTCGAGATCGAGACGCTAAACGGGACAATTGTCACGGCGGAAAAGGCGGTCGTTGCCACCGGGGGCTTCACGCAAGCTTGGGGACTATCTCCAAAGGATCTCGGCCTGACGGTCTACGGCCGTACCGTCGTGCTGGCCCGGATCGACGATGTCATGCTGCCGGCGTTCGAGGGCATGCCGACCATGATTCATGGCGACAGCGGTGCCTATATCCTGCCGCCCATCCGCTATCCGGACGGCCGCCATTATCTGAAACTCGGCATCGGCACGGACGCGGACGAACGGATGATGACCCGGGGGCAACTGGACCGCTGGTTCAAGGGGCCGGGCACGGAAAGCGACCGGATCGAGTTCACCGGCCTGATGACATCGATCTTCCCGCCTTTGCGCGCCTGCGAACACTGGCACACGGACAGCTGCGTCACCGCCTTCACGGCGCGCGGTCTGCCCATCATCGACTTCGTCGACGAAGATCGGGAACGGGAACAACGCATCCTTGTCGCCGTCGGCGGCTGCGGCAAGGGGGCCAAGGGCTCCGACGATTGGGGCTACATTGCCGCCTCGACGGTGCTCGGCCGGCCTTGGGATCACCCGATCGAACGAAACAAGTTGCGGCACCGCTGAATTGGAACGGGTGGACCGCGTGGAACGGAACTCAATCGAAGGGAGCGGCGGGAGAAATGCCGGTTATCGACAGGGGCGAATTTTCAATCAATTACGAGGTTACCTGCGACAATGACGGCCCGACCTTATTGCTGGTCGCCGGACTGGGCGAACAGATCGGCGCTGTCGAATACCCGGAAGAGCAATGCGCTTTGTTCGCGAGGCAAGGCTTCAAAGTCGTGCGCATGGATAATCGCGACGCCGGGTTGTCGGCACCAAAAGCGGGGGAAGGCGAGGTCCCATCCTATTCTCTACTGGCATTGGCGGACGATACCTGTGCGGTGATCGACGATCTGAATGACGGCCCCGTGCATCTCGTCGGGGCGTCCATGGGCGGTTTTATCGTGCGTTGGACAGCTATCCGATGCCCGCGGAAAATTGCGACGCTGACGGTCGTGATGAGCGGCAGCGGCGCCGGCCCCGAAGAAGACGGCCCGCAACCCAATCCAGCGGCCGGACCCAGCCTGCTTGGGATGTTGGAACGGCGCACGCGGGCCGAGCAGATCGAATGGAGTACGGAGAATTGGCGATGGTTATGGGGCGCCGAATATCCGTTTCCCACCGATTGGGTGCGAGATCGTCTGAGCCGATCTTTCGATCGCGCTTATCGTCCGGAAGGTACCGCGCGGCTGCTGAATGCCTCCAGATCGACGCCGGGCCTTTGGCGGGCGCAGACGCGGATATCGTGCCCGACCCTTGTGATGCATGGCGGCGAAGATCCGGTGTTTCCGGCCGAACACGGCAACGCCATCGCCGAAAGAATTCCGAACGCGACACTTTGGTTCGACCCGCAGATGGGCCATGTCATGCATCAGGAGCAATGGGAGGAAATGGCGGCCCGCATTTCCGCGATGGTCGGTTAAACCGACTTCGACTTTGAAATACACGACGGATCGATATCGGTCCTGGGTGGCGATGGCGTACCGTTTCGATAACATGCTCTGGACAAAGCCGCCGTCCGTTCCGCACAATGCAGGTGCCGGGACCGGGCGATAACCAGGGTAGCGATATGCAAGCGAATCCGCATCAGCAGGAGGCGAACCCGCCGATCCGCCTGACCGTCGGCACCGCGGCGGCAAGCGATGTGACGGCGGCGTTACGCGCCGGCCTCAACGATTTTACCAAGCGTCCCGGCCTAAGTCTGTTCTTCGGCCTGTTCTACGCCCTGTTCGGAGCCTTGTTCCTGGCCGGGCTTTTGCTCTTCGATCAGATATGGATCGTCATCGCGGCGGGCGTGGGCTTTCCCCTGGTCGCCCCCTTCCTGGCCGCCGGTCTCTACGAGATGTCGCGCCGGCTCTCGCGAGGTGAGGCTTTTACCGCGCCCGACATTTTCCTGGTCATCTTTCGTCAGCAGCGGCGGGAGTTCGGCTGGATGGCCTTCGTGGTGTTGTTCATCTTCTGGATGTGGGCCTATCAGGTGCGGGTCTGGCTGGCGATTTTTCTGCAGTGGCAGTCCTTCTCTTCCCTTGAGGATTTGCTGCCGATCCTGTTCGGCACCGGGGACGGCGCCCTGTTCCTGATTTTCTGCTTTTTCGGCGGCGCCTTGATGGCGGCGGTCCTTTTTACTTTCACCGTCATCGCCATGCCGTTGCTGCTGGACAAGGATGTCGACATCATCACTGCGATGATCACCAGCGTCAAAGCGGTGGTGCAAAGCCCGGCGGTCATGCTGGGCTGGGGTGCTGCCGTCGGCGCCGCGACTTTGTTGGCTATCGCACCGCTGTTCGTCGGCGTTATCCTCGTCTTCCCCATCCTCGGCCACGCAACCTGGCATCTCTACACGCGCTTGGTGTCGGAGGAGGCGAAGGATTGATAAGGAGGAGATAATGACAACACCCACACCGGCCCGCCGTCTGGTCGAGGCATTCGGCGACCCAGCCGCCATGGCGGCTCTTTATACGGACGACGTGGTCTGGCGCCTCAACCATTCCCTGGCGCCCAATATCGCCGGGCCGCATGAGGGCAAGGCCGCGGTGATGGCGTTCAATGCCGCCGTCTTCGGCAAATTCTACGATCCCGCCTCCGTCCGCGTCGTCATCCATGACGAGATCGGCAACGAGGCCTCCTCCGTGGTCCGCTTCGACATCCACGCCACCAGCACCCGCGGCCACTCGTACGACGTCGAATATGTCCTATTCGCCAAAACCAGACGCGGTCAGATCCACAACGTCGTCGAACTCCTGGATACCCATGCGTCGAACGAACAGCACCAAGGCAACCGGGTGGGGGTGCCGCCGGGGGATCACACAGCCGCCGCCCGATAGAGGCGGGCGGTTTGGGGGACGATGAGGGTTGGGCTTTGGACATAGGTGGGCAGGGCGGACGGTGGTGTCCGAGATAATCCGCCGCATGATGTCGGGGCCTCGTATATATCCGACGCAGTCTTCGACAGCTGGAAAGTATCTTCCGGCATAGGCGATGTCTCCGAACGTATGCGGTAAGGGACCGATTGTCACCCAAACACCCGCGGATCGGTCAAGCGCCCGGTCACAGCCGTCGCCGCCGCCGTTGACGGGCTGACAAGATGTGTCCGTCCGCCGGGGCCCTGCCAGTTTTCGAAATTGCGGTTGGAGGTGGCGGCGCAGCGTTCGCCGGGGGCGAGGCGGTCTTGGTTTGAGGGCGATGCAGAGAGAGCAGCCCGGTTCCCGCCAGTCGAAGCCGGCGTCGATGAGGACGCGGTGCAGGCCCTCCGCCTCCGCCTGTTGTTTCACCAGGCCGGAGCCGGGCACGACCAGGGCGCGGACCCGGTCCGACACCCGGCGGCTCTGGGCGATGGCGGCGGCGGCGCGGAGATCCTCGATGCGGCCATTGGTGCAGGAGCCGATGAAGACCCAGTCGATGGCGATATCCTCAATCGCCATGCCGGCGCGTAGGCCCATATAGTCCAGCGATCGCCGCATCGCGGCGGCCGCGCCGGTATCGGCGGCATCGGCGGGATCCGGCAGCCGCGCCGTGACCGGCAGCGCGTCCGCCGGGCGGGTCCCCCAGGTGACGTGGGGCGCCAGATCGTCCGCCTGGATGCTCAACTCCTTGTCAAAGACCGCGCCGGGGTCGCTGGCCAGCGCTGCGCCAATAGGCCATGGCCTTCTTGACGTCCTCGCCCCGCGGTGCCATCGGCCGGTCGACCAGATAGGCGAAGCTGGTGTCGTCCGGGGCGATCAGGCCGGCCCGGGCGCCGGTCTCGATGGTCATGTTGCAGAGGGTCATGCGCCCCTCCATGGAGAGGGCACGGACCGCCTCGCCGGTATATTCGATGACGTGGCCGGCGCCGCCGGACGGGCCGAGTTTGGCGACGATGGCCAGCGCCAGATCCTTCGCCGAACAGCCCGCCGGCAGTTTGCCGTCGACCGCAACTTTCATGTTACGGCGGCGTTCCTGGATCAACGTTTGGGTGGCCAGCACATGGGCCACCTCGGAAATACCGATGGGGAATGTCAGGGCCCCGAAGGCGCCGTGGGTGGCGACATGGGCGTCGCCGCAGGCAATGGTGTTGCCGGGCAGGCCGAAGCCCTGTTCGGGCCCAACGACATGGACGATACCCCGGCGCGGATCGCCCCTATCGAAGAGCGGAACGCCGAAGTCCCGGCAGTTCTTCTCCAAGGTATCGACCAAAAGCCGGTTTTCGCCCTCGTCTCCACCAGAGTCCGCGGTCTCCACGCTATGGTCGGCCATAGCCAGCGTTGCCTCGGCTCGGCGGACGTCATTGCCGGTTTGGCGAAGTTCCGCGAAGGCCTGCGGGCTGGTGAATTCATGCACCAAATGACGGTCGACATAGAGCAAGCTAAACCCGCCCTCAAGGCGCCGGACAACGTGGCTCTCCCATATCTTGTCGTAGAGAGTGCGGGCATCCGGCATGACAATGGCTCTTTCGGGTGTGGCAACGTGCTTCGGACGTTTTTACCATAGGCGTCGCCGTCCTATTTCCCGTCTTTCGGGAAAGGTACCACCTATCATAAGGTGCCGCGACACTGGGGTAGTTTCCTGGAGGCAACGAGACGGCGAGATGGACCCATTGACCCAAGGGGCGGTTGGCGCGGGCGTTGCCGCAGGCGGTGACGGCGGGCGGCGATGGCCGCCGCGGTGCGGTCATGCTGGCGGGGGCCTGCGGATTTCTGGCGGGCATGGCGGCGGATCTGGATGTTTTGATCCGGTCGGCCGAAGACCCCGCTCCTCTTTCTGGAGTTCCATCGGCAATTCAGTCATTCGCTGTTGTTCATTCCGATGGGCGGCTTGATCGTGGCGGGCCTGCTTCGCCTCCTGCTCGGGCGCTGGCTGCGTCTGCCGTTCGGCCGGTTGTATCTTTATTGCACCCTCGGTTACGGGACCCACGGTCTGCTCGACTACGCCACGTCCTACGGCACCATGCTGTTTTGGCCGTTCAGCGAGGAACGCTATGCGGCGAGCATCGTTTCGGTCGTCGATCCGCTGCTATCGGTGCCCGTTCTGGTGTTGGTGCTGCTCGCGGGTTTCCGCAACGCTCGCTGGCCGGCGCGGTTGGCTCTGCTCTGGCTCTGCGGTTATCTCGGCCTTGCCGCCGTACAGCGCCAGAATGCGTTGGCGATGGCCGAAGACCTGGCCGCCAGCCGTGGCCATGCGGCGGTCCGTCACATGGTCAAGCCGAGCTTCGGCAATATTCTGGTCTGGCGCTCGATCTACGAATCGGGAGGTCGGTTCCACATTGACGGTCTGCGCGCCGGCGTCGGGCCGAAGGTCTATGAGGGGACCTCCGTCGCGCGCCTCGAGCCGGCTCGGGATTTCCCCTGGCTCGATCCGGAGAGCCGGCAGGCCCGCGACCTGGCCCGCTTCGACCGGCTCAGTCACGGCTATACCGCCCGACTGCCGGGGGCGGCCAATACCGTCATCGACGTCCGCTACGCCACTTTGCCCACCGAACTGGGTGCGCTGTGGTCGATCGCCATTAGCCCCGACGCGGCCGCCGATGCACATGTGCGGTTTCGGACCGACCGCGGCAATGCCCGCGCCAACTTCGCCGCCCTGTGGCACATGATCGTCGCCGAGCTGGCAGTCAGCGATGTTGATTGACAACGACACGGCTCGAAGATAGGTTCCGCCATTATGAAGAAATCGCTCCAACGACTAACAATTTTACTTCGCCCGACAACGCCGGGACGGGAGGGATTCGCCTAGAGCATTTTGCTTGAGCAATAGTTTCATTGAAGCCCCCGTCGGTTCCGCCGCTGGGGGCTTCTTCTTTGCCCAGGTGACGCAATTGGCAGACGTGCCAGTCTCAGAAACTGGTTGTTGTGGGTTCGAGTCCCACCCTGGGCACCAACTTCGCTCGGGTGGCGCAATTGGCAGACGCATCGGTCTTAAAAACCGATTGTTGCAGGTTCAATTCCTGACCCGAGCACCAAATTGCCTAGGTGACGCAATTGGTAGACGTGTCGGTTTCAAAAACCGATTGTTGCGGGTTCGACTCCCGCCCTAGGCACCAAAGCCCGGGTGGCGCAATTGGTAGACGCGCTAACTTGAGGGGTTAGTTGTTGCGGGTTCGAGTCCCGCCTCCGGGCACCAGTTTCAAATGCCTACTTGCGCGGCGGGAACCGGCGCCTACAATGAAATTTTGCGTCAGCGCGGTAAGAGGAAGCTCCCAAGATGTCGGACAATGTGGTTTTAGAAGCGGACATGGATTTCAAGGTTATTGGCTCGCGGCCGGTGCGCCCGGACGGGGTCGATAAGGTCACCGGTCGGGCGCTGTATGGCGCCGACCGCTACGCGCCGGGCATGCTGATCGGCAAGGTGCTGCGCAGTCCCCATCCCCATGCCCGCATCAAAGCCATCGACACCAGCAAGGCGGACGCCCTCACCGGCGTCAAGGCGATCATCACCAAGGACGATTTCGGCGAGGTGCCCAAAAGCCAGAAAGCCACCCTGGGCAATGTCATGGCGCAGGATAAGGCGTTGTTCGAAGGGCATGCCGTCGCGGCGGTCGCCGCGGTCGATACGACAACGGCCCTGAAGGCGTTGGATCTGATCGACGTCGATTACGAAGTGCTGCCCCATGTCACCGACGTCGACGCGGCGATGGCCGACGATGCGCCGTTGGTGCATAACGATGTCTTCACCAGGGGGGTCGACCCGAAACCGGAAACGCCGTCGAATGTCGCCCAGCGTCTGGAATTCGGTCACGGCGACGTGGACGCCGGCTTCGAGCAGGCGGAGATCGTCATCGAGAGGGAGTTCAAGACCGAGGCGGCGCATCAGGGCTATATCGAGCCGCCGGCCTGTCTGGCGAGCTATTCGAAGGACGGCAGTTCGGAATTGTGGTGCACCACGCAGGGGCACTTCTTCGTCCGCGATACCTGCGCCCGCGCCTGTTGGGCATCTCCGTGTCGAAGCTTAGAGTGACGGCGTCGGAGATCGGCGGCGGCTTCGGCGGCAAGACGGCGGTCTATCTCGAACCCCTGGCGCTGGCCCTGTCGCGCAAGTCGGGGGCGGCCGGTGAAGATGGTGATGACCCGGTCGGAAGTGTTCCGCGCCGCCGGCCCGACCTCCAGCTCCTCCATGCGGGTCAAGATCGGCGTCACCAAGGACGGCCGCATCACCGCCGCGGACGCGCTGCTCAACTATCAGTCCGGCGCCTATCCGGGTTTTATCGCCATGCTCGGCGCCATGTCGGCCTTCGCCTGTTACGGGTTGGAAAACGTCCGCTCCGTCGGCCACGAAGTGCTGACCAACCGGCCCATGCAGGTGTCCTACCGCGCGCCTGGCGCGCCGATCATCAACTTCGCGGTCGAAAGCGTGATCGACGAGCTGGCCCGCAAGTTGGATATGGACCCCATCGATTTCCGCTTGAAGAACGCAGCCAAGGAAGGCGACCGTTCGTCCTACGGTCCGCGTTATGAGCAGATCGGTCTGGTCAAGAGCGCTGGAGACGGTCCGCGATCATCCCCATTACAAGGCGGCGGTGGAGAAGGGGCAGGGCCGCGGCGTCGCGGTCGGCTTCTGGTTCAATTTCGGCGGCTTGACGGCGATCTCCCTGAACGTCAATTCCGACGGCACGGTCACCGTATCGGTCGGCCGCCCCGATATCGGCGGCAGCCGCGCCTCCATGTGCCTGATGACGGCGGAGGAATTGGGTATTCCCTACGAGAATGTCCGCGCCATTATCGCCGACACCAGCTCCCTCGGCTTCAACGATACCACCGACGGCAGCCGCACCACCTTCGCCAACGGCCTGGCTATCATCCAGGCCGCCCGGCAGGCGAAAGCGATCATGTGCGCCCGCGCGGCGAAGATGTGGGACATTCCGGAAGACGCGGTCGAGTGGGTCGATGGCGCCGTGCAACCCTGCGGACCGAATGCGGGCGATTTCCCGCCGGTCGGCATCGCGGAGATTGCCGCCAAGGCGCCGCAGACCGGTGGTCCCATTGCGGGCCATTTCGAAGTCAATGCCGAAGGCGCCGGCGTCAGCTTCGCCGCCCATATCGCCGATGTGGAAGTGGATGAGGAAACCGGCCGCACCACGGTGCATCGCTACACGGTGGTGCAGGATGCGGGTAAGGCCATTCATCCGGACTATGTGGAAGGGCAGTATCAAGGCGGCGCCGCGCAAGGCATCGGCTGGGCTCTGAACGAAGGCTATATCTACGGCGATGACGGGGTGATGCAGAATCCGGGCTTCCTCGACTACCGCATCCCGGTCTGTTCCGACCTGCCGATGATCGATACGGAGATCATCGAGATCCCGAATAAGGGCCATCCCTACGGCGTGCGCGGCGTCGGCGAGACCTCGATCGTGCCGCCGCTCGCCACCATCGGCAACGCCATCCGCTCCGCCACGGGCGTCCGCCTCGACCAAGTGCCGATGGCACCGCCGGTGGTGTTGAAGGCCTTGGAAGAGGGTTAGGCTGCGAGAGGTAGGTACGGCCGGATGGTCAAGGTGGTCTTGTGGGGCGGGCTGCGCGGCATGGCCGGCGGGTCAGTCCGAGTTCGAGTTTCCCGCCAAGACCATACATGAGATCTTCCAGCGGCTGACCGAGGAGTTTCCCGATCTGGCGCCGGAACTCGAGCATAATGTCTCGGTCGCCGTCGACGGCAAGGTCTACCGCGATACCCTGTTCGTCAAGGTCGACGAGGCGAATGAAGTGGTCATCCTGCCGAAGCTGCAGGGCGGGTGATCGCGCCGGGTCGTCAGGACGTTGCGTTCAGATCCGGGCGCAGCAGTTCCGACAGCATGCGGTCGCCGTGGCCCTGGTCGACCGCGTCTTCGAACATCTGCTTCAACACCGTCGCCAACGGGGGCACGTCGCCGGTGCGGGCGGCCAGATCGTGGAAATAGCTCAGGTCCTTGCGGGTATTGACGACGGAGAAGATGTAGCCGCCGTAGTCGTCCTCCAAGGCGCCGTCCAGAATGCGCTTCAGCGCGCCGGAATTGCCCGAGCCGAGCTGCGCCAATTCGTAGAAACCGCGCCAGTCGACGCCCAGCTTGCGGGCCTGACTGAAGGCTTCGATCACCAGGGTGGCGGTGCCGAGAGCGAGGAAGTTGCTGACCAGCTTGGCGCGCACGGCCATGCCGACCTCGCCGAAGCGTTCGATCCGGGCGCAGAAACAGTCGAGCAGCGCCTTGGCCGCTTCGAAATCCGCCTCGTCGCAGCCGACGATGGCGCCCAGCACTCCCTCTGCCGCCTGCACCGGCCCACCGGTCACCGGCGCCTCCACATAGCGCCCGCCGGCCGCCCGCGCGATCGCGGCCAAGGCGGCCGGTCCATCCGGCGCGTTGGTGGTGATGTCGACGACCAAGGTGCCGGGCGAGAGATGCGGCGCTAGCGCCTCGAGCACCGCCATGGCCGCCGGCGTATCGGTGACGCAGAGAAAGACGGCCTGCTTGCCCGCCGCCAGCTCGGCCAGGGAGGCGGCTTCCGTCGCGCCCTTCTCGACCAGGGCCTCGATCGGCGCCCGGTTGCGGTGGGCCACGACCGAGATCGCATGCCCGTGCCGCAGCAGATTTTCCACCATCCCCCGGCCCATCAACCCGGCGCCGACAAATCCGATTTCCATATTCCGCTCCTTACTGCGTTGTTCCAAACTACGCTGTCAGTTTTCTTAAAGAGGCAAAATCAAATCAAACATCGTCATTCCGGCCTTGCGCCGGAATCTCGTCGCAACTTGAGCTCCATCCTCGGCCAGATCCCGGCTCGCGCTACGCTTGGCCGGGATGACGTCTATTGATATATGGCGAGACCCGAAATTCTCGACGGCCCCCTGAGACATATGCTACAGCGCCCAGCCGCCGTCGACGATGTTGAAGGTGCCGGTGGTGAAGCGGCTGTCGTCGCTGGCCAGGTGGACGATGATGCCGACCACCTCGTCGGCGCTGGCGAAGCGGCCGATCGGTTGGCGGGCCAGGAACTCCGCCTTCGCCTGCTCGAAATCGCCGGTCTCGCGCAGGCGCTGCTCCAGGGACGGCGTGTAGATCGTACCGGGGCAAAGCGCGTTGCAGCGGATGCCCTGATCGACGAAATCCCGCGCCACGGTCTTGGTCAGACCGAGCACCGCCGCCTTGGTGATCGAATAAAGGCTGCGGTTCGGCACCCCCTTGATGGAGGAGGCGACGGAGGACATGTTGATGATGGAGCCCGACTGCTGCGCCAGCATGCCGGGCAGATAGGCCCGGATCAGCCGGAATTGGGAGCGCACGTTCAGGGTCATGGCGAAGTCCCAATCGTCCTCGCTGGCGTCCAAAATGGTGCCGTTATGGACGAAGCCGGCGCAGTTGAACAGCACGTCGATGGGCCCGGTCACCTCCGGCGCCGCCGCGATCGCCGCCGCGTCCGTGGCGTCCAGCAAAAACGTTTCGATATCGGAATTTTCTTGCTTCAGACTGGCCAACCCCGCCTCATCGATATCGCTCGCATACACCTTCGCGCCCGCCGCCGCCAACCCGAGCGCCGCCGCCCGCCCCATCCCCGCCGCCGCCGCCGTCACCAAAGCCCGCTTCCCGCCAACCGTGCCGTCATCTTGTTCTCCTGGGATTGGGATGTGATGGGATAGAGGGTTTCGTGAGGTTACTTTATGCCGCTACGTGGAGGAGGGCTAGTGGTGTGTCTTCCGCAGTTGGCAGGTCGCGAGGCCAGGGCAGATTGTGGCTTTTTCGACGCGGAAAGGGAAATGCCATTCGAAGGCAGCCAAGTCAGTCATCTTGGCGTTGTTCATGTGGGTAAGCACAGTGTTTTTGCACGAACAATCCTAGTCTGCGATTTGTCGCAGTTTGTTGGAGACATCTGAGTATTACAAACTCAAATACTTGGAACACACAAAAATAGTCAGCTAAGTGACAGGTCGTGGTAGTCGAATAAATCTAACAGCAACATCGAAATTGATTGCCGCCAAATCCCGCGCTTCATCACGCAGAGTGAGTTTGCTAAAGAATGGAATTTCAAAATTCACCATTGCTTCTGGGCGCATCAGCTATTTGAAACTCAACGGTCCATTTCTCATTCAACTTGTCGCTAAAAGTTTTAGCAACAGTGCTGTCGTAGCGCTGCTCAATTTTAGCAACAAGAGCGTCGCAGAATTGAGGGTATTTCCGCAACAAATGTGCTGAATTCGCCCCTTGTTTGAAAAAATGGCTAAGAACGCTAGAACGTCTCGAGTTCTTCTTTACGTGGATGAATCGCCGACCATTTAGGTCTAGCAAATCGCAAGCTTCAATGCCTCGTCCGGGCTCATCTGGAATTTGAATTAGTTCTTCATCAAGAAGTAGATATCCAGATTCTACGGCACGTTCGGAATTGTAGGATTTTTCAGATTGATAGTGTGTTTTTTGCTTTTCACCCTTTTTCGGCGTGCTGATTTTTTGCGAGAAAGTCGTAAAGTTAGGGTCTGGTTCCTTTCTCAATTCTAAGAACGCGAGATCAGCTGCGTCCTTGTACTTTTGATCTATTCGATACCATGCTCCCTCGTTAATCACATATCTACTATCGTCGAATGACACTGCACCCACCAACGCTTGCCGGACAGACCACGAATCTAACCGAGTACTACCGTCTTCTGAGTAAGCCGCTATCTTATGCTTTCTAGTGTCCTCTACAGATAACAAGTTCAGTTTTTTACCCAAGGCAGTTCTATACAACTCAAGAGACAGGTCAGAGCAATACCTGCTGTATCCCGTTCGTTCGAAACGAAAAGTGCCTACGTCGGCCGAGAGTATGTCAGGTATGGAAATCTCAAATTCGTCGCTACCCTTCTTTATTTCTTCTACAAGTTTACTATCTAACTTTTCCAATACATCACTATCTAACTCAGGTGATAGAAAGTCTATGATTTGAAACGCTGTATTTTTGTATTTTTTTTTCTTTGAAAAGCTGAAGGGCTTCTAACGCAACATCTGGAATTTCATCAAGATCCATCTTTCGAGTAAATCGAAGTGCCCTCGCGCCTGTAATTATATCTGCAAAATCGTGCTGTTCAGTGTTTCCACTGACTTTGCGAATTAGCTCTAGAGCTTCGTCAAAACCAAATGCCTTTAGGTCATTAAATGCGGCGGATCGTGCATGACCTCTTATTGCTGCACCCCAAATTTGAGCGATCTACACTACGAACTTTGTCGTCGCTGATGGAGTTTACGGCAACCTTTAGTCCAAAATCGGACTCAGTCATAGAGTCGTCGAGATAGACATGGCCATGAGAAAACGTAACAGCGTAAATCTCATCGTCGAGGCAAAATATAAGTACTGCACACGGAGATTGTGAAAGAATTGGTTTCTCAATATTAAATACAGGACTTAGATGAGCTAA
Organism: Alphaproteobacteria bacterium; assembly: GCA_965216645.1. Lineage (GTDB taxonomy): Bacteria > Pseudomonadota > Alphaproteobacteria > CBDCGJ01. The sequence goes on from CBDCGJ010000021.1 coordinate 47,180, forward strand.
CCACTTTGGTGTTATTCGTCTGCCGGGAAAGATAAATAGTGCATTCTTGTCGGCAAAACTATCAGACGTAATACGTCTCGCTCGGCCCTGGGTGACTAATTCTCGAGCTTTTTCCGTCAATAGTTCATCAAGCTTTTTGGCTTTTGGCTTCGCAAGATAAAGTGAGAATGTTTTTGTCGTTGCCATTTGACTGCGTGTCCATGCAATAATTTTTAGCTAAACCATTCTTGCAAACAATTTTTAGTTGTCAATAAAAACCGCCAGAGATTCTTCTAATAATTGTGAAAGAGAACCCGCTTTATATCGTTTGCAAAGTGGCTGACATTGCTTGATCGATTAAGACCGATCGAGAAAAATGGGCGCGTATGATCTCCACCTAAATGGGAAGAGAAACGCAGCAAATGGACGAAGCCGACTTTACGTGGGCCCCAAAAGTGGAAAAACTTCGTCGAGCCCGAGGGTTTCATAAATGGGTCGAGCTGGGCCGATATCGAGTATTCCAAAAACCACAACCCGCCATTACCCCCCCTCTCCCAATGACCCGCCCGAGGAAGTCGACGATTCGTTCCTCCACGGACAATCTTTTACCGTCGCCGCTGAGGGTGGCGGCGCCGGCGGGGTAGAAGTGGCCGTGGCCGGGCACCCAAGCGAATTGGTGGTCGACCCCGGTCTGCCGGTAGTGGGGCGAGCAGCGCCGGTATGGTGTCCAACGCGCCGGGCAGATCGTATTGGCCGGAAAACAGCAGGATCGGCGGCCTGTTCGACGATGTGGTCACGACCTGCTTCACGTCGAACCCGGCATTCGACCCGGACAAGCAGAAAGAGCCCCCGCAACCGGAACGCCCATGCCATGGGCGACGTTCCAGGACGTCACCCCGCCCGCGGAAAAGCCGCCGATGGCGATGCGGTTCGGATCGATGTTGTAGGTGGCGGCGGCGCCGCGAATGTGGAGGATCGCGGCGCGCAGATCTTCCGCCGCCGCGATCACGCCGTTGACGGCGCTCGCCCTCTGGTCCGGCATGTCGAGATCGAGCGGCGGCAGGTTCATGCCGGCCCGGATATGATTGGCCTGAGGCAGCAGCGGCAACAGGCTCTCGGGGTCGATCCATTCCTTGCGGTAGCCGACGCCCGAGAGGACGGGCGCTTCCGGCGTCAGCCGATAGTCGATGGCGAAGCAGGCATAGCCCCGCGCCGCAAAACGCCGGCAGTAATTGCCCATGGACGTATCCTGCGCACCGCCCGAATGGATCGTGAGGCGCGGACTGCCCCGGTGGAACGCGCCGCCGAACGTCAGGACGATCGCCGGGCGCGGCGTGGCCGACCGCGCGACCGGTTGATAGACGTCCATCCACAGGTCGCGGGAGACCGGATTTCCCTCCCGCGTCACCACCCCTTCGCCATAGACCACGCCCGGCGTGAGTTTGTAACCGACGGCGGGCTGCTCCTGCGCGGCGGCGGGGGCGGTAAGGTAAGCGCTTAATAAGAATGCGAAGGCCAAGGGCCCCGCACGTAACCGACAACGATCTGTCATTTCAGCCTCGCTTGGATAAAGGAATTGCTAATATAAGAATAACCGCGCGCGCCGCAACGTGCGACAGAACTTCGCAATAGAATTTCGGGCTGGCCGCCTTCGCGCGCCGGCTTCGCCGTGGGTGCGACGGGTCCCGGCTTTGCGACGGTTATCTTTGCCGGTAAGCTCATCGACAATTCATCGCCGCAAAAAAATGGGCAAAGCCGCAGGCCGATATGGAGTCCCTCGATACGCTCCTGCGCAATTTCCCGATTACGGCGCGCGCCGTCTATCTCGATCATGCCGCGATCGGGCCCATTTCGCGTGGCGTCCAGGACGCGGTTCGCCGGCAAACGGAGATCCATGTCACCAGCGTCGATCGCAACCGGACTCTTCACGCCCCGATCTACGATCGATGCCGGGATGACACCGCGCGCTCGATTTTCCCGACGACGCGCGCCGTTTCGAGCCGGGCACGGAAAACGCCGCCGGCATAATCGGCTTGGCGGCGCGGTTGAGGGAAATCGAAGCCTATTCGATGACCGGGATCGAAAGACGTCTGCTCGACCTGACCGACCGATTGGCGGAAGGCGCGAGCAGCAAAGGGTTCGAAATCCTGAGCCCGATGCAAACCGGCGTCCGCTCGGGAATACTAAGCCTGTATCATCCGGAAATCGCCAAGCCGCGGACGGTCGAGACCCTGAAGGAAATGGGCATCCATATCGGCTGGCGCGAAGGCGCGCTGCGCGTATCGCCGCATTACTACAAAGCCGAAGACGAGATAGATGCGCTGATTTCGGCTCTCATGGCCCAATAGCGAATCGGGGTCGCCCTGCGCGACAAGAATCATAGCAAAGGCCGGTTCCGGTCAAACAGCGTCGAAGCGGCGGGATATCTGTGCTATGAGCGCCTGTCGCTTATGCTGACAGGTTGACGCTGCGAAAAGGAGAAGGGGTGTGGTTTC
>CBDCGJ010000022.1:0-143486 GCA_965216645.1 Alphaproteobacteria bacterium
GTGCCGGGACGACGGCATGCGCTCGATCGTGCTCGGGGACGACGGCGAGAAGTTCGGAGGGTGGCCGGGCACCCATCGCTGGGTCTACGAAGGCGGGTGGCTGGACCGGTTCATCGACCTCGTCGCGCGACTGCGCGACGACGACACGGTCGACCTCGTGACGACCGGTCACGTCGCGCGGGGACCGGCCGGCGGGCTCGTGTACCCCACGCCCGGGTCCTATAGGGAGATGGAGGAGTGGACCCTTCCGCGCCCCGCCGCGCTGGAGCTGGAAGCGCTGCGTGAGCGGGAGGACCCCGAGCATCCGGCGATCCGCGGCGGACACTGGCGGGCGTTCCAGAGCCGCTATCCGCTCTCGAACCGCATGCACAAGCTGGTGCTCTCGACGTCGCGGCTCTGTCGTGAGAGGGGCGATCCGCCGGAGGTCCGCCGAGCGATCGGCCGCGCGCAGTGCAACGATGCCTACTGGCACGGCGTCTTCGGGGGCGTGTACCTCCCCCACCTCCGACAGGCCGTCTGGCGCGAGCTCGCGCGGGCGGAAGCGGAGCTCCGGCAGGGACAGCCCCTCGCCGCCGAGGTGCGCGACGTCGACTTCGACGGTGTCGAGGAAGTGAGGGTCCACGGACCCGCCTTCTCCGCAGTCGTCAGCCCGCTCCGGGGCGGGGCCATCGAGTCCCTGCTCCGCCTCGACAGCGGCGAAAACGACGCGGACGTGCTGTCGCGGTTCCTCGAGGCGTACCACGGCGACCCCGGTGTGGGGCCCGCCTGGGAGGATGTGCGGGACCGGCTGAGTCGCGAGGCGATCGAGGCCCGGGATTCCGGTGACATCGAGGCCGATGAAGATGATGGGACCCCGAGCATTCACGACATGCAGCCGGACCTCCGCCCGGTGCCCCCGGTGATCGATGATCGCGAGCTGGGGATCGCGCGCGACCGGATCGGCGACGACGAGGTCGCCTACCGGCTGGTCGATACCGAAGTGCTCGACGGGCCGGGGGGAGGAGTCACCCTGCACCTCGAGGCGATCACGGACGACACACCCATCCGGAAGTCGCTTTCCTTCGAGCCGGACGGCTCCGTCGCGATCACCCTAGAGTGGCCCGGCACGTCGGACGGGGCGACGGTCGCGACCGAACTGGCCCTCGCGTGGCCGCGGACGGTCGTTGCCTCGTCGGGAGCGGCGGAGACCCGCGAGCCGGTCGTGACCGTCGCCCGGTCCGAACGAGGGTACGAAGAGATCGTGCAGGGCGAGCTGATCCGCCTCGAGTGGCCGGCCGCGACCGGCCGCGCGAGCGTGGCCCTGACGCGCTAGCCCGACCGCGCTAGAGGTCGCGCTTCCGGAACATCAGAAACGCCCCGATCAGAAACGCCAGCGCCCACGCGGCGTTCACCCACAGGTCGCCCGCCATGTCCGGCATCGGCGGGATCGACCGCTCCGCCTCGACGCGGGCGTCGACCAGCCTCTGGAAGGCGGCCGGGTCCCAGTTCTCGAATCCGAGGAGCCGCTGCGCCGAAATGAACGGCTGGTACTGGAGGTAGTCGCGGAGGAACTCGATCCGTCCGAGGAGCCCCGGCACGATCAGCTGCTCCATCGGGAAGATCCAGAGGAACCAGACCGCCATCGCGCCGCCCGACCCGCGGACCGCCAGGGAGATGAAGAGCGCCAGGCCCCCCACGGACATGAACGCCAGAAACAGGGCGCCCGATGCCTTCACGACCCCGGCGGTGAAGAGCGGCCCCGACGCGGTGGCCGGATCCGTCCCCATCCACCCGATCACGCCGCCGATCAGGGTGGAAAGGAAGATGAAAAGGACTCCGAGGACCGGCAGCAGCAGCGACTTTCCGATGAACCACTGGGTCTTCGAGAGGCCATCGATGACGTTCTGGCGAGCGGTGCGCCACGTGAACTCGCTGCTCACCAGCATGATCAGACAGATCGAAGCGAAGATCAGCAGGAACGTCCCCAGATCCTGGGAGAGGACCTCCGACCACACCTCGGGCAGGGCGAACGAGCGGTCGGGGTCGTTGCGGGCATCGTAGTACGAGCTTCCGTGGCCCATCACGTTGACGAACAGGAAGAAGCCGAGCGGCAAAAGGAACGCCATGCGCTTCCAGGCTTTCCTCCACTCGTTGCGAAGCAGGATCAGCCAGATGCGCCCCGTGAGCGCCGGGGGGGTCAATGGACCTCTCCGAAGCCGGCCTCGCCGCCGGTCAGTTCCATGAAGGCCTGCTCCAGGGTGACCTTCTCCTCGGCCAGATGGCTCACGTAGATCCCCTGGTCGGCGAGCCATCGGTTCAGGTCGGCGGCGGTCGCGTCCGCGAGCTCGACCACCACCCGGTCCTCGCGCTCGATCGCCGACGCCGATCCCTCGAAGGCGCCGGCCGCTGCTGCCAGCGCGGCCATGTCGGACGCCCGCACCGCGACCACCCGTCGGCCTTCCGTGATCTCGGAGACGCTCGCCTGCCGGATGAGCCGCCCCTGCTCGATGATCGCGACGTGCGTGCACGTGCGCTCCACCTCGTGCAGCAGGTGGCTCGACAGGAAGATCGTCTTGCCCTCTCCCGACAGACGCCTGATGATCTCCCGGATCTCGCGCTGGCCGGCCGGGTCGAGTCCGTTCGCGGGCTCGTCCAGCACGATGAGCTCCGGATCACCGATCATCGTCGCCCCGAGCGCCAGTCGCTGCTTCATCCCGAGCGAGCAGGCCTTGAACTTCGTCTTCTGTCTCGGAGCCAGGCCCACGGTCTCGAGCACCCGCTGGACGTCCTGCTTCCCCCGGCCCTTCACCCGTGCGACCAGCTCGAGGTTGTCGCGGCACGAGAGGTACGGATAGAAGTTCGGATACTCCAGCGTCGCGCCGACCCGCTGCCGGGCGGCGTGGATCTCGCGCGGCGAGCTCCCCCCGAACAGACTGAACTGCCCGTCCGTGGGGGTGATGATGCCGAGGAGCATCCCGATCGTCGTGGTCTTCCCGCTCCCGTTCGGACCGAGGAAGCCGAAGACCTGTCCCTCCTCCACGGCGAAAGAGATCTGATCCACGGCCAACGTGCTGTCCCGGCGCAGGCCGGAGGTGTACCGCTTCGAGAGGTCGAGCGTCTCTATGACCGGCATTCATTCGCTCCGGATTCGGTGATGGGAGGCCCCGATCAGGCTACTCCGGTGTCGAGGCCCAGCTGGGAACGGGAGGCTCGGGCGCGGCCGGGGCGCCGGTGGTCGGGAGTTCGGCGCGATCCGCTCCCGTCTCGAGCTTGCGTCGGAAGAGCTCCGCCTCAACGAGCTGATCGAGCTGACGGCCCTGAGTGAGGAGGTGTCCCTCGAGTCGAGAGACCCGCTCCTTCAGTTCCTCGAGATCTTCGGTCTTGCCGCCCTTGATGGCCGCAGTGAGCTCTCTGATGAGCGGCTGCAGCACGAACTTCGCCGCGATCGACATGACCGGGACGCCGATCACGAAGAAGATGGCGACGATGGGAATCAGTGCTTCCATGGCAGTCGGTCCGGGGCTTGCACGTAATGGCGCGTTCGTCCGCACCAGCGCTGACGACTGGAACGATACACAGAACGGACGCCCGAGTGGACAGGTTTCAGGGAATCGGGTCGGACCCCGCGCGCCACGGGGAACCGCCCGGGAGCAGCCGTGCATCCGGCGGCGTCATCGCCATCGGGGCAACCATGGCCGTTTTGGTCATGTCGCCCGTACTCATGGCGATATCCGGCGACCAGACGTGGTACGCGCTGCCGCTGCTCGCCGCGCTCATCGCCGTCTGGTGGCGGTCCCGTCTCTCGCTCGCCGACGTCGGATTCGCCCGCGGGCGAGGACATTACGCTCACGCCACCCTCCTGCCGCTGGCCGTGGTTGGATCGATCGTCTGGCTGGCGACGCTCGTGGGCGTCACCCGCGTGAGCGACGCGCCGCTCCGGCTGCTCGGGCTGCAGGTATCCACCATGGCCGTCCTGATGGCCATCGGTACGCTGTTTACGGAGGACGGCTTCTTTCGCGGCGCGCTCTGGGGAGCGCTGAAACGATCCGGGCGGTCGGACGACGCGGTCCTCCTGTGGACCTCGACGGCATACGCCCTCTGGTACCTGCCGATTCTATGGTTCGCCCCCTCGCCGATCAGCGGGACCGAAGCCCTGGTCGTTCACGCCCTGAACATCTGGCTGCTGTCCCTGTGCTGGGGGGTCCTGAGGCTCGTGTCCGGATCGCTGTTCGTCACCGCCTGGGCACACGGCCTCTGGAGCGGGCTGGCGTACACGCTGTTCGGGTTCGGCCCGTCCACCGGGGCGCTCGGCGTCGTCGACCCGCTCCGTTTCGATCCGGAACGCGGCTGGGCCGGCGTCGCGGCGAACGCCGCCGCGCTCCTCCTCCTGTGGCGCTGGTGGCGCCAGCATGAGGCGTACGAAGCGGCCGAGGCCGCAGAGAAGGCCACCGGAGCCGCGCGTCGCGAGGTCAGTAGTCCAGCGAAAGCATCCGACAAATGAACCGCTGAAGCGGGGCGGCCGTCTCTTCTAGCTAGTAGGTGATCCTCAGGCGAGCCACTCGCTGCTCCCCGGTGACCTCGTGTCGATAGGAGGCCAGGACATCGCCATTGTTCGCGAGCGCCCAGGGCCTGAAGGCCACGGGCACGGACGCCCAGGCCTCTCGACGACCGTCATCACGGAAGATCTCCCAGTAGCTGCGATGTTCCTCGGCGAACGTCGCGACCGCGAGCAGCCTGCCGTCGGACAGCGGGAAGATCCCCCGCGACTGAGGGAAACCGCCCCGGAAGCTACGGACCGGCTGCCCGTCCTCCATGCTGTGCAGGATCACGTCGTCGCCCGCGGGAGGGAGGAGGCCGGTGCTGGAGAGAACGGTGTCGGCCCCGGCCCCTGAGCCACCCGCGTAGCTCACGATGAGCTGTGGCGAAGCCTGCGAGTACAGGAGGCCTCCGCCGGGCAGGCCAGCGAGAGGGCCCCCGGACACAATCCACCTTGCCTGAGGGTCTTCCGTCGTCGGCGTAGCTCCCCAGCTTTCGAGGAGCGCGCCCGAATCCGAGAACAGGTGGATCGCGGCGCTGTTGGAGACGATTCCACCACTCAGGAAGAAGGCACCCGTCGGAAGCACGACGAAGCCCTTCGGCCACATCACCGTCAATGGCAGCCTCACGCGGCGTTCGAAGTCGCCTGACGGGGAGAACACCTGGATGCTCGAAAGCCCGACATCGTAGACGTATATCCGGTCGTCGGCTCTACGCGCGATGAGGTCCGGTCCCCTGACTTCACCCGGCCCCTCGCCTTCGCGGGCAAGGACTCCGAGGTCCTTACCCCCCGCATCAAGCAGTCGGATCTCGCTCCCGCGCCCGTCCGAAACCCAGATTCGGCCGAGCGAATCGACCACGATGCCGGTCACCGAGGCCAGGGGGCCGCTCGGAGACTCCGAGCCATCCGTTTCCCAGACAGATTCGACCGTCAACTCCTGGCTGGCCGCTGCCACTTTTGGAAGGACAACGGCAGCCAGGAACCAACAGGCAAGAACAGGAACGGGCGGTCTACTGCTGGGCAAGCTGAGCCGAGAGGCGCTCGACATAGTCCTTGAGGGTGATCGTCCGCCGATACCGGTCGAACTCCTTCACGGACAGCGGTGTCAGCGTACCGTCGTCGCTCTCTCGCAACGCGACTCTGAGGTCACCGTGTTCGCACGTCCAAGTGCCGAACACCTCGCCGTCCAGGCGAGCGACGACCACAGCACCCGCGTCGGAGTCCCAGACCCGCCGGTCACCGTCGTCGAGGTTCAGCGTGAGGGTCGGATTGCAGTTTCCCCCCGTCTCCCGGCACGGGCACTCCTCACCTCCCTTGTAGTCACACGAGTTGCCGCCGTGGCTTGCTTGATTGCACTGGCTGCAAGTCACGCAACGCGCGCAATCGCCGCTGGCGGCAGGCACCGGCGGGGGTTCGGAGGACCAGAAGGCGGTGAGACCGAGTGCTAGGGTGAACACGAAGATGGATCGCCAAACGACTCTCATGATCCCCTCCTTCCTGCAGAAACGTGATTGGAGAGAGAATCGCAACACCAACCTACCCCCCCCCAAGTCACCATCGCAAGGCCGAGAATCCGTCTTCGGCCCGACCGACCGGAAGCTCACATCACGCGGCGCTCGCAGACGAGGCCGCCCGTCGCGAGGTCAGTAATCCAGCGAAAGCGTCCGACAAATGAACCGCTGAAGCGGCGCCGCCGTCCTGAAGAGCGCCCCGAGCTCGGCCGGAAAGTCCCCCGACATCACGGCCTTCTTCGTCAGTTTCCGCGAGGCCACGAAGTCCTTCCGCCTCAGGTCCTCGATCAGCGGGTGGTCGGGATCGAAGCCTGTCGGGGCGCGTTTCAGCGCATCGCCGCCCAGCGTCCAGTTCTCCGAGATCCCCTTCGCGTTCCGGGCCCGCTTCCACGCCGGACCGTCCGCCACGATCGCCTCACGGATCTTCCGGAGCGACCCCGAATCGGGCCTCCAGATCCCGCACCCCGCGTAGATCCCGTCCAGTCCCATGTGCAGGTAATACCCGGGCGCGTGGACGTCCTTCCCCAGCTCGTGGGTGAAACGGATCCCGATCGCGGTCTTGTACGGCGTCTTGTCCTTCGAGAAGCGCGTGTCCCGGTAGATGCGGAACAGCGATCCGCCGACGGGGCTCGGGTCGGCGACGAAGTGCTTCGAGACCTTGCGCAGGTGCGGCTGGAAGTCCGTGATGAACCCGATCGCCGCGCCCTTCACGTGCGCCTCGTACCGGTGCTTGTTCTCCTGGAACCAGGGGCGGTTGTTGTTCTCGGCGAGATCGCGCAGAAACCGAAACGTGTGATTCGTGAAGTGTCCGGCCACGGGTGTCTTTCCTCGTCAGGAGTCGGGTCCTTCGTCTGTCAGCTCGAACCGGGTCCCCGGCTCGTACAGCACCGCCACGCGATCCAACCGCTCGAGGGCCTCGATCGTTCCTGCGAGCGAGCCCTGGTCGCCCCACCACGAGTCGTCCACATCGGGCAACGGAAGGTGGATGGCGAACACCCGGCGCGCCCCGAGCGCCTCGATCACGGCGGGGCCGTCCGCACCGAGAAGCAGCCAGTAGGGGACGAACGCGAGGTCGAGCGAATCGTCGACGATGCCCTGCTCCAGTATCTCGTCGACCGTCACCTCGGTATCACCCCTGTGGAGCAGGCTCAGGCCGCCGCCCGTCACGAGGTGACCGATGTTCTGGATTCCCCGCCCGCGGCCGTGGTGGAGGTTCAGGGTCTCGAGGCCGAAGCGGCCGAGCTCGAACCGCTCGCGCTCGCCCTCGACGGGATACGAGGCCCGGATCCGTGACCGCACGGCGCCCGCCGGCTCGAGCGCGTGCAGACGGTCGACCGCGTCGGGAGTCGAGACGAAGTGATTGCCGGGATTCGCTGCCAGGTGCGCCAGTACCGTGGCGGCATCGAAGTGGTCCGCGTGGTGATGCGTCGCGAGAACCACGCCCACTCCCATGAACTTCCGATCCAGCAGCAGCGTCTCCGGGACCGTCCGGTAGCCGTCGACGCCCTCGCGGTACAGGCCGTCGATCAGGACCCAGTCGGTCCCGAGGCTGACCAGCACGCCCTCATTGCCGAGATGCAGGCCGAAACGTTCGGGCGCGGATCGGCCGTGGGAGGATGGAGGCTGCCCGCTGGCCTCGACGGGCGGCAGCGCGAGCGCCGCGACGATCGCGACGAAGGCGACGGCCCCGGTCCGGGTCACCCGCCGGAGCCCCCGGGTCTCCTCCCGACCACTCCGCGACCCCAGACGTTGTTGGAGCGATCGATATCCGGCAGCGCGCCGTCCGGATCGAGCTGCACGTGTCGCACGCGGCCTCCCGTCACCGTGACCACGATCTGCTCACGCTCGGCCCATGCCTCGACCGGAATCGAGACGTCTTCCTCGGCGCCGTCCTGGTAGACGATCCTGACCTCGGCCGGCATCGGGATGCCCCCGCGGTTCTCGAGCGTCACCGTCGTCGTGTCCCCGCTGCGGCTCACGCCCGCCAGCGCCTGGTCCAGCACTCCGTTCTCATACACCCAGCCCCGGAAGAACCAGTCCAGGTCCTGCCCCGACGCGTCCTCCATCACACGGATGAAGTCCGACGGCTGGGGGTGCTTGTACGCCCACGCCTCGATGTAAGTGCGGAACGCCGGATCGAACACGTCCGGCCCGAGGATCTTCTCGCGCAGGAGCACGAGCACGGCCGCCGGCTTGTTGTAGGCCTGGACTCCGATGTCGGCCTCCGAGATGCTGTCCGCGGGGGTCATCAGCGGCTGCCGGAGTCGTCGCGTGTCGTCGGCGATCTGTCCGGGCGCCATCTGCCCCGCCAGGATCGGATCACCGCCGGAGAACTCGATGCCCGAGTAATAGTTGATGAACGTGTTGAACCCCTCGTCCATCCACGCGTACCGGCGCTCGTCGGACCCGACGATCATGGGGAACCACGTGTGCCCGATCTCATGGTCGGTCACGGCGAACAGAAACGCACCGCGGGCCTGATAGGAGCAGAACACGATCATCGGGTATTCCATCCCGAGCGCGACGCCGGCGACGTTGATCGCGACCGGGTAGGGATAGTCGTACCACTGCTCGCTGTAGTACCGGACCGAATGGACGAGATACTCGGTGGAGCGCTCCCATCCCGTGAAGCCCTGGACGCCGATGCTCTCCTCAGGGTAGAAGGACATCATGAGGACGTCGTTCCAGCCCGCGGCGTCCCACACGAATCGATCCGACGCGGCCCACGCGAAGTCGCGCACGTTCTCGGCCCTGAACCGCCAGGTGAGAGGCCCATCGCCCTCCGGCCTGGTGTCGTCGTCCCCCGCTTCCTCCATGTCTATGATCATCACGGTCCGCTCCGACTCGCGCGCCACCTCGAGCCGCTCGATCTGCGCCGCCGTGAGCACCTCCTCCGGGTTCTGGAGCTCGCCGGTTGCCGCCACGACGTAGTCGCGGGGCACGGTCATGGAGACCTCGAAGTCGCCGTACTCGAGGTACCACTCGCCCTGCCCCAGGAAGGGCGAGTGGTTCCATCCGTTCACATCGTCGTAGGTGAACATCCGTGGATACCACTGGGCCAGCTGGTAGATGATCCCTCGACGGATCTCCTGCCGACCCATGCGATCGCCGCCGGTTTTCGGGATCACGAACGAGAAGTCGATGTCCACGGCGATCTGCGCCCCGCCCGGGGCGAGCGGCTCGTCGAGGAGAATCTCCATCATCGTGTCCTCGATCCGGTACTCCGGCACGAGCGTCTCTCCGCCACGCTCGAGGGTCACCGCACCGATGTCGAAGCCGCCGTCGTCGAAGAAGCCGCCGTGCCGGACATTGCCACCGAGCTCCTCTGCCCTGAGCGCCCCGTAGCTGTCTTCCCGGAACAGGTTCTGGTCCAGCTGGAGCCAGAGGCTCGAGAGCGAATCGGGGCTGTTGTTCGTATAGGTGATCCGCTCGCGGCCGGTGATCGTATGATCCCCGTCGTCCAGGGTGACGTCGATCCGGTAGTCGGCCCGCTGCTGCCAGTACCCGTCTCCCGGTGTGCCCTGACCGGTGCGCCCGTCGTCCGGCTCGGGGAGGTCGAGAGGGGCGAACGCCCGGTCCCGATCGAAGGTCCTTCGCAACGAGTCCTGCCTCGCCCACTCCGCCGCCCGTGCGGCCGAATCGGCCCCCGCCTCCTGTGCGGGCGAGGGAGAGAACGCCAGTACCAGCGCGAGCGACACCACCCCCGCGATCCTCATCGATCTGATCATCTATCGTCCGTCATCGTGGTCGAATCGTCGCCGCCGCAGGGACGGCGCCGGTACCCGCCGGGTCACTCTCGTCATAGGACAACGTACTAACACCGGGAAACGTGGTTAGTTTCCCGACCGGAAGATCCAGGCACCCTGCAGGGCGAGGACTCCGACGGCCAGCAGAATGACGGCGACGAGGAGCATCGCCGCGCCTGCCCGGCGTCCCCCGAACTGGAACGAGCCCGAGCTCGCCAGGAACAGCCGCAGTGCCACGAGGGCGCAGCCGGCCGCGACCGCATCGGTCCAGTGTATGGCGTCCATCGCGCGAACGTACCCCCCGGCGGTCGGGCCTGACAGCGCACCGGATCCCCGCCCCTTGTAGGCGAGGCGGCGGGAGCCGCATCATGCGAGCGATCCCCGGCTCCCGTCCGTTCAACCCCGAAGAGGTGATCATGGCCCGTCCCGTCCGCTCCAGCGTCTGCGTCCGTTCCGCAGTCGTCGCCCTCACGGTGTGGCTCTCCGTGCCGATGTCGGTCGACCGCCTGTCGGCACAGGAGAACGCCTGGACTCCCGAGCTGAGCATGCAGTTCCGCGCGATCGGGGGGACGGCCATATCGCCCGACGGCTCCCGCGTCGCCTACGTCGTGCGCGAACCGCTGATGGAGGGGAGCAAGTCCGAGTACCGCAGCCACATCTGGATGGCCGACGCGGCGACGGGCGCGACCTCGCAATGGACCCGGGGCGAGTCATCGACGGGGAGCCCCCGGTTTACGAACGACGGACGGTGGCTGACGTTCACGAGCTCCCGGGACGGTGGGGACGACGCTCCGGACGGCAGTCAGATCTGGGCCCTGCCGATCGACGGCGGCGAGGCGCGGGTCATCACGGCATCCGAAAACGGGGTCGGCAACTACCGGATGTCGCCCGACGGTACCCGCATCGCGTTCGTGATGCGCGACCCGCTCACGGCGGACGAGAAGAAGGCGCGCGAGGAGAAGCGGGATGTCATCCTCGTGGACCAGGACTACAAGTTCGGACACCTCTACGTCGTCCTCTTCGACCCGGAAGTCGATGAGCCGGCTGCGCCCATCCGCCTCACGGCGGGCGACTTCCACGTGACCGGATGGAGCTGGTCGCCTCAGGGCGATGAGATCGTGTTCGCTCACCAGACCGATCCGCGGATCAACACGGGTCGGCTCACCGGCGACCTCTCGATCGTGACCGTCCCTTCGGCGTCCGAGATCGAGGCGATCCACGAGGCGCACGCGTCGGCCGGGGACGACGCCGACAGTGAGCAGGACTCCGGCGTGCAGGAGGCGATGGAGGACCATCCCATGGCGGCCGGAGAGGTCCGATCTCTGCTGGACGGGCCCGGCGTGGAGAGCAGTCCCCACTGGTCGCCGGACGGCTCGCTGATCGCCTACACCTCCACCGGATCGCAGCCCGAGCCGATCGGACTCGGAGACATCCATGTGGTTGCGCCCGACGGATCGGGAGCGCGGAAGATCGTCGAGACGCCGAATCGGAGCGGCGGCGTGCTGGGCTGGTCGGCGGACTCCCAGGAGTTGTACGTCATCGAGTCGCTCGGCACCCGCAGGCATCTGATCGCCGTACCGGTCGACGGCGAGGAGGTCCGCTTCATCTCTTACGGCGACGGCGTGATCGGCGCGCCCTCCATGACGCCCGACGCCGACATGATGGCGTTCACCTGGCAGACTCCAGACGAGCCCTGGGACGTTTTCGTCTCCCCCACGGACGGGTACGACCCGAGGCGGGTCACCGACCTCCACGCCGACGTTCCGCGCCCCGCGATGGGCCGAACGGAGCTCGTGACCTGGGAGTCGACCGACGGCTTCGAGATCGAGGGTCTGCTGACCTACCCGGTCGGATACCGGGAGGGTGAGCGCGTGCCGCTGATCCTCAACGTTCACGGCGGGCCGGCCGGGGTATTCAGCCAGAGCTTCACGGGCGGCCCCTCGATCTACATGCTCCAGACGTTCGCACAGAAGGGGTTCGCCATCCTGCGCCCGAACCCGCGGGGCTCGACGGGCTACGGGAAGGACTTCCGCTACGCCAACTTCCAGGACTGGGGATACGGCGACTTCCGTGACCTCATGACCGGCGTCGACCACGTGATCGACATGGGGGTCGGTGACCCGGACCGCCTGCTGCTCATGGGGTGGAGTTATGGCGGATACATGACCTCGTGGGCGGTCACGCAGACGGACCGTTTCAAGGCCGCCTCCATGGGAGCGGGCCTTCCCAACCTGATCTCGATGACGACCACGACCGACATCCAGGACTATCTGGTCGGGCACATGGGCGTGGAGTTCTGGGAGGACTACGAGCGCTACGAGCGTCACTCGGCGATGTATCACATCGCCAACGTCGTCACGCCGACCCAGGTCATCCACGGGCGCCAACGACCTCCGCGTTCCGTTCACCCAGGGGCAGGAGTTCTACCGGGCCCTGGACCGGCGCGGCGTCCCGACGGAGATGGTGGTCTACCCGCGCACGCCGCACGGGCCCACCGAGCCGAAATTCCTGATGGACGTCACGGACCGCATCCTCACGTGGTTCGACAAGCACGTCGAGGCGGACGTCGTGACTGCGGCCGGCGGCGACTGACGCGCGCGTGTCCGGGGTCCCCGCGTTCGACAGGGAGAGCGTCGTCAGGCTCTGGCTTCACCGTCAGGGCCTGACCGCCCCACGGGGGTCGACCGCCCTGTCGAAGTCCACGTTCATCGACCATCTCGAGCGAACCGGGGCGCTGCAGCTCGACTCCGTGAACGTGGTCGACCGGGCTCACTATCTGACCCTGTGGAGCCGGTTCGGAGCGTACGACCGCTCGCGCGTCGACCGCTGGACCTACCGCGACCGGTCGGCGTACGAGTACTGGGGGCACGAGGCCTCGATCCTCCCGATCTCCCACCTCCCCGTCGGCCGGCGGGCGATGAGGCGGTTCCCGCCCGAGAGCTGGAGCGGCAAGTCGTGGTGGAGCCGGTTCGCGACCTCGACCGCGTCCAAGCGTCGGGTGCTCAAGCGGCTGCGGGAGGAGGGGCCGCTCGAGAGCTCCGACTTCGAGTTTCAGGAGGCGGAGCTCGGACCCGGGTCGGGCGGCCCGCCGAAGGGTGGATGCAGAAGGAGGACAAGCGATCCCTCAAGCTGCTCTGGCACGACGGCCGAGTCGCGGTCCACGAGCGCCGCCATTTCCGCTGCGTGTACGACATCGCGGACCGGGTGTACCCGGAGACCGACATCGCGAGCCCCATCGAGTACGAGGACAGCTGGCTCTTCGCCGGACTGTCGGGCTGCGGGATCGCGCCCGAGCGGCACCTGGTGAACTACTTCACAGGGCCCTCGCACAAGGCGGTCGAGCGAAAGAAGGTCATCGCCCGGAACCTGAAGCAAGGGCCGGATCGTCGAGGTCAAGGTGAAGGGCCTTCGCGGCCCGTGCTACGCCATGCCCGAACACCTCGAGGGCATCGATGACCTGCCCGGAGCCGACCGGGACGAACCTGATCTGTCCGTTCGATTCGCTCCTCTGGCAGCGCAAGCGCGCCGAGGAGCTGCTCGGCTTCAAGTACACGATCGAGATCTACGTGCCGGCCGCGAAAGCGGGTATACGGGTACTACGTGCTACCCGATCCTCCACGAGGGACGGCTGGTCGGCCGGATCGACCCCAAGCTGCACCGCGATCGCGGCGTGCTGGAGATCAAGGCGATCCATCATGGAGCCCGACTTCCAGTCGTCGATGGGGTTCGTCGCCGCGTTCGGCGAGGCGGTCGACGACCTGGCCGAGCTTTCTCGGCGCCTCCGACATCGAGATGCCGAGCGGCTGGATGACGCAGTTGGGCTGACCCGACGGCAGCCGTCGGTGCTCGTCAGGCCCCTGGCGTGGACAGGGGCTACCCGTGTGACTGCAGGCGATTGGAGATTGGAGGCCTCATGTTCACGATCCTGTCGAGACGGGCACTGCCCCTCTCGCTGATCCTCATGCTCGGGTGCGCTCCTGCGAGAGACCCGGAACCGGGATCGGTGGAAGCATCGTCCGTACCCGTCGGTACGCGGCCTAACGTCGTGGTCGTCGTGGTCGATGATCTGCGCGCCGACGAGTTCGGCGCGGCGGGACACCCCTGGCTGGAGACGCCGAACATCGACCGGCTCGCGGCGGAGGGAACCATGTTCACCCGGGCCTTCCACGCGGTCCCGCTGTGTTCGCCGAATCGGGCGTCCCTGCTGACCGGCCAGTACCCGTCGCGTCACGGCATCATCGACAACGTCGCGCGCAACCTGGCGAGTCATCGGCTCCAGACCTTCCCGCAGGCGCTCCAGGCGGACGGATACCGCACGGCTTTCTTCGGCAAGTGGCACATGGGAAACGATCCCACCCCCCGGCCGGGGTTCGACCGGTGGGCGGCGCTACCCGGGCAGGGGCGATCGGAGAATCCCGTCTTCTACGAGGGCGACGGCCTGCGTGAGGTGGAGGGGTATACGACCGACATCCTCACCGACCGGGCGATCGAGTTCATCCGGGAGCACTCGGCCAGCCCCTTCATGGTGTACGTCGCGCACAAAGCCGTGCACCCGGACATCGCGCAGCTCGACGACGGCTCGGTCGATCCCGCGACGTCGCGGGGGTTCGTTCCCGCCCCGCGGCACCGCGGCCGGTACGACGACCGGACGTGGCCGCAGAAGCCCAACATGATCGAGTCGCTCTCCGACCTCGACG
The DNA here is from genome assembly GCA_965216645.1 of Alphaproteobacteria bacterium. GTDB lineage: Bacteria > Pseudomonadota > Alphaproteobacteria > CBDCGJ01. Next base: position 14,471 of record CBDCGJ010000022.1, read on the forward strand.
GCAAGCCTGCCCTGCGGGACGCGATCTCGCGCCGGGGCGGCGACCCTGTCGCGGTCCAGGACCGCTCGGGTCTCCGGACCAACGAGCAGACCATTCGCCGCCGCGCCGAGATGGTGCTCTCCGTCGACGAGGGAATCGGGCGCCTGCTGGAGACGCTCGAGGAGCTCGAGATCCTCGACGAGACCGTCGTCATCTTCACCAGCGACAACGGGTACTTCTACGGTGAGCACGGGCTGACCAGCGAGCGACGGATGCCGTACGAGGACGGGATCCGGAACCCGTTCATCCTCCGATACCCGCCCGTCGCGGCCCGGGGCGCCAGCGTCGACGCTCTCGTGAGCACGGTGGATCTGGCCCCGACGATTCTGGAGCTGACCGGCATCGAGATCGGCGAACATGTGCAGGGACGCTCCACCGTGCCGCTCCTGCGCGACCCCTCGGCCCCGTGGCGGGAGTCCGTCCTCGTCGAGTTCTACACCTATGAGAACCCGTTCTCACACCTCGTGGATATGGACTACCGACTCATCCGAACGGACCGATACAAATACATCCACTGGATGCAGCACCCCGGGATGGATGAGCTGTACGATCTGGAGTCGGATCCGTACGAGATCGACAACCGCGCGGCCGACCCGGCTCTCGCCGATCTGCGTGATCGGCTCCGGGCCGACCTCGGTCGGCTCGTGCTCGAAGCCCTGGGACTCGGGTCGTGATGCGGCCTATCCCATGATCGCCTTCGCCTCGAGAAACTCCTCGAGGCCGTAAATGCCCCACTCGCGCCCGTTGCCCGACTGCTTGTATCCGCCGAAGGGGGCTGCCATCTCACCGAACGCCCCGTTGATGTGGACGTTGCCTGTCCGAAGACGGCGAGCGATGGCGCGCGCCTGGTCGACATCCTGCGCGGATACGTAGCCGGACAGCCCGTACGGCGTGTCGTTGGCGATCTCCACGGCGTGGTCGATGTCATCGTACCCGATGATGGTGAGGACGGGTCCGAAGATCTCCTCGCGCGCGATCGTCATGTCGTTCGTCGCGTGCGTGAAGACCGTCGGCTTGACGTAATACCCCGTCTCGAGGCCTTCAGGCTTCCCCGTGCCCCCGGCCGCGACGTTCGCTCCCTCGTCGATCCCGGTCTGAATGAGGTCCTGGATCTTCCGGAACTGCACGTCGGACACGACCGGACCGATCGTCGTGTCCTCCGCGTCCGGCGATCCCACCACAATCTTCTCGGCGGCGGCGGCCGCGACCTCCGCCGCTTCCTCCATGCGGGACTTCGGAACGAGCATGCGGGAAGGCGCGTTGCACGATTGCCCGGAGTTGTTGCACATGCGCCCGACGTCCCGCGCCACGGCGTCGGCGAACCCGTCGTCGTCGGCGATGATGTTCGCCGACTTTCCGCCCAGCTCCTGCGCGACCCGTTTCACCGTGGGAGCCGCGCCCTTCGCTACCTCCACCCCCGCCCGGGTGGACCCCGTGAACGACACCATGTCGATGTCGGGGTGCGACGAGATGGCGGCGCCGACCGTCGGGCCGTCGCCGTTGACCAGATTGAAAACCCCCGCTGGCACCCCGGCCTCGTCGAGGATCTCGGCGAAGATGATCGCGTTGAGCGGGGCGACCTCGGACGGCTTGAGCACCATCGTGCACCCCGCGGCGAGCGCCGGCGCCACCTTGCAGGCGATCTGGTTCGCCGGCCAGTTCCAGGGGGTGATGAGCCCGCACACGCCGATCGGCTCCTTGACCACGGTCGCCTTGCCGAGTTGCTCCTCGAACTCGAACTCGCGGAGGACGGCGAGCGTGCTCATGAAGTGGCCCATCCCCGACGGGGCCTGGGCACGACTGGCGAGCTTCACCGGCGCTCCCATCTCCGCCGAGATCGTCTCCGCCATCTCGCCGAGGCGTCGTTTGTACGCCTCGATGATCTTCTCGAAGAGCTCGATCCGCTCCTCGCGCGTCGTCTGCGAATAGGTCTCGAAGGCCCGCCGCGCCGCGGCCACCGCGCGGTCCACGTCGGCCGCCGCGCCCATGGCGACCTGGGCGATCACGTCTTCGGTGGCCGGGTTGATCACGTCGATCCGGTCGTCCGTCGTGGGCGTGACCCACTCGCCATCGATGTAGAACTTCAGTGCGTTGTCCAAAGCGTGTTCCCGGTCGGGTTGGAGTTTCTTCGAGCGGCGGCAAGATACAACGTCCGGCGCCCCGTGTCGGCCCGACGGGTGCGAGCGCTATTGTGGTGCCCCCGGATCGCCGCACCAGAAGGGCCCCGAACGCGGAGTACCCGATGCCATCGCCGAGTTCCCGCGCGCTCCTCGCCACGTCGCTGCTGTGCCATTTCGCCTGTGGCGCCCCTCCCCCGGAAGGGGCGGCTGCCGTCACCGATCGCGCGCTCGAGGCCGCGGGGCCCGCGGAGAATTGGCTGACGTACGGCGGCAACTACTTCGAGGACCGGTATAGTCTGCTCGATGGGATCGGGCGAGAGAACGTCGGGGAGCTCGGCCTGGTCTGGACCTACGATTTCGACCTCCGCGGCGGGATCGAGACCACCCCCCTCGTCGTGGACGGCGTGATGCACGCGACCGGTCCGTGGAGCGTGGTCCACGCCATCGACGCGGTCACCGGGGAGAGGCGGTGGCGGTACGACCCGGGAGTCCCGCGCCAGCGCGGGCGACTCGCCTGCTGCGACGTCGTGAATCGCGGCGCCGCCGTCTACGAGGGGAAGGTCTTCGTCGGCACGATCGACGGACGTCTGGTGGCGCTCGACGCGGAGACCGGGACCCCGATCTGGGACGTGGTGACGGTCGACCAGGGGGACGCGTACACGATTACGGGGGCACCGCGGGTCGTTGAGGGTAACGTGGTCATCGGCAACGGGGGCGCGGAGTACGGCGTGCGGGGCTACGTCACGGCCTACGATGCCGACGACGGGTCTCTCGTGTGGCGCACGTACACCGTCCCGGGGAACCCCGCGGACGGGTTCGAGTCCGAGGCCCTCCGCATGGCGGCCGCCACGTGGTCGGGCGAGTGGTGGACGGCGGGCGGGGGCGGGACGGCCTGGGACGCCATGGCCTACGACCCCGAGCTCGAGCTCCTGTACATCGGGACCGGCAACGGGTCCCCGTGGTCGCGACACCTCCGCAGCCCGGGCGGCGGAGACAATCTGTTCCTGTCATCCATCCTGGCGCTCGACGCTACGACGGGCGACTACCGGTGGCATTTCCAGACGACGCCGGGCGATCACTGGGACTACACGGCGACTCAGCCCCTGGTTCTCGCGGACATCGAGTTCGACGGCGCCCTTCGACGGGTCATCATGCAGGCGCCCAAGAACGGCTTCTTCTACGTCATCGATCGCGAGACGGGCGAGTTCCTCTCCGGGGAGCCCTATGCGGTCCTCAACTGGGCGGAGGCGCTCGACGTCGAGACCGGCCGCCCGACCGAGAACCCGGCCGCGGCCGATGGCGGCTCGTTCCAGCTCATCGCGCCCACCCCACTCGGCGGCCACAACTGGCAGCCCATGGCGTACAATCGGGACGAAGGCCTCGTCTACATCCCGATGCAGGAGGCGTGGACGATGCGGGCGGACGATCCCGAATGGGTGTATTCGGAGCCGGAGATCTCCGACGTCGGGACGATCGGGGCGGCCCCCTGGAACACCGGGACGATGGGCCGGGGTGCGAACCGACCGAGCGGCGGCTTCCTGCTCGCCTGGGACCCGATGGCGCAGGAGGCGCGCTGGACCGTGGAGCTCGCGGGCTTCTGGAACGGCGGCACGATGACCACGTCCACGGGCCTCGTGTTCCAGGGCGGAGGCGACGGTCGATTCGTCGCCTACGACGCCGCCACGGGAGAAGCACTCTGGGAGGCGGACACGCGGATCGGCATTCTGGCCGCGCCGGTAACCTACACCGTTGATGGCGTGCAGTACGTGTCGATCGCCGCCGGCTGGGGCGGAGCGCGGGGTCGGAGCGGGGCGCCGTACGGAGACGCGGCTGACCACGATCAGAAGGGACGAATCTTCACGTTCGCCCTGGGAGGCGGGCTTGAGATGCCGGTTCCCCCGCGTCGACGCGACCTGTACGTGCCGGAGATCGACCTTCCGGCGGACGACTCGACCCTGATGGCGGGGGCCCGGGCGTACGGCGAATACTGCGGGATCTGCCACGGGGCCGGCGGCGGGTCGCGCGGGGCGATGCCGAGCCTCCACCGCGCGACGTCGCTCACGCACCGCAACTTCCACCGCATCGTCCTAGAGGGGCTCCGCGAGGAAGAAGGGATGCCGTCGTACGCCGGCATCCTCACGGCGGAGGAGGTGACCGCGATTCACGCCTACGTCGTGTCGCGAGCGCGGGCGGCGGTTGCAGCGGCCGCCAATCCGTAGATGTTACCCGGGTGCGCGCTCCGACGTCTTTGCGCATATCCGACCCTGAACCTACCGAGAGAGAGATGAACGAATGACGCACAGGACGATTCTTGCCGGCCTCGTCGTCGGACTCGCCATTGCCACCGCGGGCGATCTCGCCGCGCAGCGTTCCTACGTCGGCGGCCGCGAGGCGGGCGAGGAGGGCACCCCGTTCAGTCAGGCCGTGTGGATCGACGACACCCTCTACCTCTCCGGGATGCTCGGACTCGGCCGCGGAGGCGTACCCGAGACGGCCGCCGAGGAGACGGCGAACGTGATGAACAACATCAAGCGTGTGCTGGAGGGCGAGGGCCTCACGATGGACCACCTGGTGAGCGTCCAGATATTCGCCTCCAATGTCGAAGACTATCAAGAGTTTAACGACGTGTACCGCACGTACTTTACGAAGACGTTTCCGGCGCGCGCCTTCATCGGATCCGGCACTCTGCTCTTCAACGCGCGGTTCGAGATCCAGGCGATCGCGTCGAGGAAGTAGCGCCAACCCCTCATCGGTTCGTCTCCGGACGGCACCTCCGGAGGCGGGCCGATCCGTCCCGTCCGAAATCCTCGGATCGGGACACCCCGTCCCGATTTCCGGGTCCTGAGAGCGACCCCGGGGAGTCGACTTCGCGCCGTGGATCGGGCCGAGGCGGCGTCCCGGGCCGGCCGGATCGAGGCTTGCGGGAATCGAAGGGTGGACGATTGAATCGCTGAGTCAGGCGCGGCCTCGCGGGAGCCGCTTCCGACCGAACGCTTCCGAGCCGCCAGCGACGCTCCTCAGGCTCGCCCGACGACGCCCACCCGTCCGGCTCCGCCGGATCCAGCGTCAGGAGGCGTGCCCATGTTCTTCCCCTCCTCCCACCCCTGGGCTTCGGACCAGACGCTCGGCGAACACCTCGAGACCCGCGGGGTCTCGCGACGCGAGTTCCTCGCCTTCTGCGGGGAGATGGGCGCGATCCTCGGCCTGAGCACCGTCTTCACACCGAAGATCGCGAGCGCCCTTCAGCAGCAGCGACGCCCGAGCGTCATCTGGGTGCAGCTCCAGGAATGCACGGGCTGCGTGGAGAGCGTCCTGCGGACCGCCGAACCGACGATCGGGGATCTGGTCCTCGATCTGGTCTCGCTCGACTACAACCATACCCTGATGGCGAGTGCCGGACACGCCGCTGAAAGCGCGTACCACCAGGCACGCGAGGAGAACTTCGGAGAGTATCTCTTCATCGTGACCGGCTCGGTGCCTCTGAACGAGGACGGGATCTATCTGACGATCGGCGGCCGGACCGGTCACGAGATCCTCATGGAGGCCGCCGAGGGGGCGGCAGCCGTGATCGCGGTCGGCGCCTGCGCCCACTTCGGGAGCGTCCAATCCGCCCGCCCCAACCCGACCGGAGTGGTCGGGGTGGACAGCCTGGTCCGCGACAAGCCAGTCGTGAATATCGCCGGTTGCCCGCCGATCGCCGACACGGTCACCGCGACGATCGCCCACTACCTCACGTTCGGGCGAGTCCCCGATCTGGACGCGGACGGGCGTCCGCTCTTCGCATACGGGAAGCGCATCCATGATCAGTGCCCGCGCCGGGCGCACTTCGACGCCGGGCAGTTCGTACAGACGTTCGACGACGACGGCGCGCGTCGCGGCTGGTGTCTCTACGAAGTCGGCTGCAAGGGGCCCGCCTGCTTCTCGCCTTGTCCCATCTTCCAATGGAATTCCGCGACGAGCTGGCCGATCGGTGCCGGACACCCCTGCATTGGGTGCACGGAACGGAACTTCTGGGACACCATGACCCCGTTCTACGATCGTCTCCCGAACATCGCGGGATTCGGAGTGGAGCGGACGGCGGACGCCATCGGTCTGGCCCTGGCCGTCGGGGCCACCGCCGGGGTGGCAACGCACGCGGTCGCGACCGGCGTACAGCGGGCGCGGGCTCGCAGGCGCGCGGCCCTGCCTGTCGTCACGCCTCAGGACGAGCAACCCTCCACGCAGGAGAAGTCCGATGGCTAAGGTCGTCGTCGATCCGATCACCCGCATCGAAGGTCATCTGCGGATCGAGGTCCAGGAAGAGAACGGACGGATCGCCGACGCGTGGGCGTCCTCGACCCAGTTCCGCGGGATCGAGATCATCATGCAGGGTCGAGATCCGCGAGATGCCTGGGCGTTCACGCAGCGCATCTGCGGCGTCTGTACGGTCGTCCACGCCATCGCATCCTGCCGGGCGGTGGAGGACGCACTCGGAATCGAGATCCCCCGCAACGCGGAGATCATCCGGAACCTCGTCCATGGCATGCAGACGGTTCAGGACCACGTGATCCACTTCTACCACCTGCACGCGCTGGACTGGGTGGACGTCGTCAGCGCCCTCTCCGCCGACCCGGCGGAGACCGCCGCGCTGGCGAGGGCGGTATCGCCCGACTGGCCGAACAACTCCGCCACGTACTTCGCTCAGATCCGGGACCGCGTGCAGACGTTCGTCGACAGCGGTCAGCTCGGGATCTTCACGAACGGCTATTGGGGACACCCGGCGTACAATCTCCCGCCCGCCGCGAACCTGATGGCCGTCGCCCACTATCTCGAGGCCCTGGATTGGCAGCGCGACGTGATCCGCCTCCACACCATTTTCGGAGGCAAGAACCCGCACCCGAACTTCCTCGTCGGGGGAATGGCGTCGGCGATCAACCTGGAGGGCACGGCGACGATCAACGCCGAGCGGCTCGTCGACGTCCAGGCGATGATCCGACGCGCGCGTCGGTTCGTGGAGCAGGTGTACTGGCCCGACCTGGTCGCGATCGCGGGCTTCTACAAGGAGTGGGCCTCCATCGGCGGCGGCGTGGGGAATTACCTGACGGTCGGAGAGTTCCCGGAGACCGACAGCCGCGACACCGACTCTCTCTACTTCCCGCGTGGGATCATCCTCGACAGGGACCTGACGCAAGTCCATCCGTACGACCACAACCTCGTGAAGGAGTACATCACGAGCTCGTGGTACGAGTACGAGGGAGGCGACGACGTGGGCCTGCATCCCTGGGAAGGGGAGACGAAGGCCCGCTATACCGGCCCCGAGCCGCCCTGGGAGTACCTGCAGGACCACGACAAGTACACGTGGATGAAGGCGCCGCGCTACGAGGATCGGCCGATGGAGGTCGGGCCGCTGGCACGAATGCTCGTCGCGTACGCGTCCGGTCACGAGGAGGCTCAGGCCCTGGTGGGAGAGGCCCTCGGCAGGCTGGAGGTGGGGCCCGAGGCGCTGTTCTCCACTCTCGGCCGGACGGCGGCCCGCGGTATCGAGACGGTGCTCCTCGCACGACGTCTGGAGACATGGTTCGATGACCTCGTCACTCGTATCCGAGGCGGCGACGTCGCGACGTTCGACGACTCGAAGTGGGAGCCGTCGACCTGGCCGAGCTCGGCGCAGGGGTACGGGTACCTGGATGCGGCCCGCGGCGCGCTGGGCCACTGGGTCCAGATCGCCGACGGGAGGATCTCGCGTTACCAGTGCGTCGTGCCCAGCACGTGGAATTGCTCCCCCAGGGACGGCCAGGGTCAGATGGGGCCCTATGAGGCATCGCTCGTCGACAACCATCCCCTCGCCGACCCGGAGCGCCCGATCGAGATCCTCCGCACCATTCACTCGTTCGATCCGTGCATGGCATGCGGGGTCCACGTCCTGGACGCGACGGGGCGCGAGGTCACCAGCGTGCGGGTGAGGTGAGCCATGGAAGCGACGGACACGACGAGGGTTCCGCGGGGGACACGAAGCGGCGCGGTCAGCCTGTCTGACCAGACGTACCGTTGGGTCGAGGTCTGGCACTTCCCGCTTCGTCTGATGCACTGGCTCGCGGCGATCGCGATCCCCGTGCTCTTCATCACCGGCCTCTACATCGGCCGCCCCTTCTTCATGACGGGGGGAGAGGCGAGCTCGCACTTCCTGATGGGTCGCGTGCGATTCATCCACTTCGCCGCCGCAGGCGTTCTGGTCGCCACCGGTATCGTGCGGGCGTATCTGCTCCTCGTCGGGAACCGATACGAACGTTTCGGAGCCCTGTTCCCGCTGCGGCCCAGGGACTGGCGCAATATGGCGAAGAAGGCCTGGAACTACCTGACGGTCCGCCCGGAGGGGGGACCGCACTTCATCGGGCACAACCCGCTCGCGCAGCTCAGCTACACGGGCATTTATGTGGTGACGGTGGTGATGGTCGTGACGGGTTTCGCGCTCTACGGGCAGTCGAACCCGGGGGGAGCGATCCACTCGCTGTTCTTCTGGCTCAACCCGCTGCTGGGCGGCGCTCAGGTCGTGCGCTTCTGGCACCACGTCCTGGCGTGGGTATTCGCCATCTACGTTCCGATCCACGTTTACCTCGCGCTCCGCTCGGACGTGACCGAGCCGGAGGGACTGGTCTCGTCCATGTTCTCGGGCGGGAAGTTCGTCCGGGACGACTTCGAGTACGAGGACGACTGATGACGCCCGCCGATGCCCCGCCGGACACCGATCGAACGCTCGTGATCGGCGTCGGCAGCCCGCTGATGGGGGACGACGGTCTCGGCCTGAAAGCTCTCGAGGAGTTGCGCGAAGGGTACGACTTCGTGCCCGAAGTGGAGTTCCTCGACGGCGGCACCTGGGGCATGAACCTGCTCCCGTTCATCGAGGAGGCGCGGCGGGTCCTGATCCTCGACGCAATCCATGCGGACGAACCGGCGGGGGCGGTCGTGGAGCTAGAGGGCGACGCGATACCCCGGTTCTTCTCGACGAAGCTCTCGCCTCACCAGATCGACCTGCGCGAAGTCCTGGCGCTCGCCGAGCTTCGCGGCACCCTGCCCACGATCGTCGCACTGGGCATACGACCCGGGAGCATCCGGCTCGAGGCCGGGATCGGGCCGGAAGTCGAACGCGGGCTCCCGCTCCTGGTCGACGCCGCGCTCCGTCGGCTGGCTTCCTGGGGGCACGAAGCCCGACGAGCCCCTTCTCCAGCAGACGGTCGGTGAGATGCACGAGATGAGTCTCGCGCTCGAGGTCTGTCGGGTGGCGGAGACGCAGGTGGGCAGAGCGCGGCTCCCGGACGTCCTCGTGGTCGCGGTCGAGGTCGGCGACCTCGCCGGGGTGGAGATCGGGAACTTCGAGTTCTGCCTGGAGACGCTTCTCGGCCATCCGCCGTTCGGTCGGGCCCGTCCCGTCATCGAGCGCTCGACCGGAGATGAGCTTCGCGTCCAATACCTGGAGATCGACGATGGCGATTAGAACGATCGAGGTCCGCGAGAAGGTAATGGCCCGCAACAACGAGATCGCCGCAGGGGTGCGAGCGCGGCTCGGTCGTCGAGGAATCCCCGCGTTCAATCTGATCTCGTCGCCGGGATCGGGTAAGACGCTCCTTCTCGAGCGGACCCTTCAAGCCCTTGGGAATGAGGTCCGCATCGCCGTGCTGAGCGGGGACGTGCAGACGCGAAACGACGCCGAGCGCCTCGCCGCGCATACGGAGCGACTCGTCCAGGCGGTCGTCACGGGGGGAGCCTGTCACCTCGACGCGAGACAGGTGGCCGATGGGCTGGACGCTATCGATCTGGACGACACGGACCTCGTCTTCATCGAGAACGTCGGCAACCTCGTGTGCCCGGCCAGCTGGGACGTGGGCGAGACGGCCAAGATCGTGATCTTCTCCGTGCCCGAGGGGGACGACAAGCCGGTCAAGTACCCGAAGGCGTTCCAACTCGCCACTCACGTCGTCATCAACAAGATCGACCTGCTTCCTCACGTCCCGTTCGACCTCGATCGCGCGCGGGCGTTCGCGCGCGAGGTGAACCCGGCCCTCGGCTTCTTCGCGACGTCCGGGCTGACCGGCGAGGGACTCGACGCCTGGTTCGACTTCGTGCGCGACGCCGTGGCGGCACCGGCCGTCTCGTGATCCGCCCTCCTCCCGCGACGCCCGCGGCCGCGGACGTGCGGATCTCCGGCGTGGTGCAGGGGGTCGGATTTCGCCCGTTCCTGCACCGGCTCGCGCTCCGGCACGGTCTGAACGGGTTCGTCCGAAACGACTCCGGGGGGGTGGAGGCCCGACTCGAGGGCCCCGACGCCGCCATCGATGCCTTTCTCACGGAAATGGCCGCCGAGGCCCCGCCCCTCGCACGGATCGACGCGTTGAGGGCGGTCCCTGCGGTCCCGCGGGGGGAGACGTCTTTCCGCGTGCTCGAGAGCAGGCCGAGCGCGGGCGAGCGCCTCCCGGTTTCACCCGACGTATCCACGTGCGATTCCTGCCTCGTCGAGCTGTCCGATCCGCTCGACCGGCGATTCGGTTACCCCTTCATCACCTGCACGGACTGCGGTCCTCGGTATTCGGTGACCCTAAGAATGCCCTACGACCGCGACCGAACGACGATGCGGCCGTTCAGGATGTGCCCGGCGTGTGATGAGGAGTACTCGACCGCGAGCGATCGACGGTACCACTCGGAGACGAACTCGTGTCCCGACTGCGGTCCGCGCTTCTGGCTGGAGCCGACGGCTTCCGTCGACGCTCCGATCCGGGTGTCGACGCAGACCGACGACGAGCATCCCCTCGCGGCCGCGGCCGACCGTCTCCGGGAGGGTGCGATCGTCGCCGTGAAGGGCGTCGGCGGCTTCCACCTCGCGGTCGATGCCACGAACGAAGCGGCCGTCAGGCGCCTGCGCCGCCGCAAGGCGCGAGACGAGAAGCCCTTCGCGATGCTGGTGTCCTCCCTCGACGCGGCCGCTCGACTCGCGGAGGTCAGCCCGGCTGCGGCGGGACAGCTCGATGCGCCCGAGCGGCCGATCGTGGTCCTGCCTCGGCGGGAGCTCGCGAGACTCGCGCCCGGCGTGAGCCCGGGGCTCTCGACGGTCGGGATCATGCTCCCGTCGGCTCCTCACCAGGCCCTTCTGGCGACCGCCGTGGGCCGCCCTCTCGTCTTCACAAGCGGGAACCTGTCGAACGAGCCCCTCGTCGCGGATAACCGCGACGCCCGCGAGTCCCTCTCCGACATCGCGGACTGGTTCCTCTTCCACGACCGGGACATCTCCGCCCGGATCGATGACAGCGTCGTGCGCGTCGTAGAGGGGCGGCCGGTGTTTCTGCGCCGGGCGCGAGGATATGCCCCTCTTCCGCTGCGCGCGCCCGTCGCGGCGCCGGTTCCCTTGCTCGCCGTTGGGGGACACCTGAAGAGCACCTTCGCGCTCATGGACGCGGACCAGGTGTTCATGAGCCCTCACCTCGGAAACCTCGAGAGCCTCGAGACGCTCGAACACTTCGAGGACACGCTGGCGAGGTTTCGCGAACTGTTCGGCATCGAGCCCGAAGCCGTGGCTCGCGACCTCCACCCCGCCTACCTGTCGACGAAGTGGGCAGACGAGCTCGGAGTCGGGCCGATCGTGCCGGTGCAGCACCACCACGCGCACATCGCGGCGATCGCGGCCGAGCACGGGGTGCTCGAGCCCGTCCTCGGCGTGGCCTACGACGGGACCGGCTTCGGAGAGGACGGGTGCGTCTGGGGCGCCGAGTTCCTGCTCTCCGCCCCCACGGGCTACCGGCGGCTCGCGCACCTGCGGTACGCACCACTTCCGGGGGGCGACCTCGCCGCCCGCCAGCCGTGGCGCGCGGCGGCGGGATACCTCTCCCTGGCAGAGGACGGCGAGTCGGGGGCGGCCTTCGCGGGCGTGTCCCGGCGGGAGCGGCAGGTCGTCGAGAGGCAGATCCGGCGACGCCTCAACGCGCCGCTCTGGTCGTCGATGGGACGCCTCTTCGACGCCGCTGCCGCGATTATCGGAGTCAGAGGCTCGTCGACGTACGAGGGGCAGGCCGCGATGGAGCTCGAGTCGCTGGCGGGCACGGTGGAAGCGGACCCCCTCCCCCTCCCCTGGACAGAATCGGACGGGATGAGGATCCTCGATCCCCTTCCCCTCCTCCGTCGTCTCGCGAGCGGGGTGCGCCGGGGGCAGGAGCCGTCGGAGTTGGCGGCGGGATTCCACGAAGGCGTCGCCCGAGCCACCGCCGACCTGGTCCTGGAGCTTTCGCGCGAGCGGCGAATCGACCGGGTCGCGCTCGGGGGCGGCGTGTTTCAGAACGCCCGTCTGCTGGAATCGACGAGTCGGCGGCTCGAACACATGGGTCTCGACGTATTGCACCCGCGATCGCTGAGCCCCAACGACGGGAGCATCAGCTACGGACAGGCGGTCATCGCAGCCGCGAGGCTGCGGGCCGCGGAGAGGAGTTAGCCATGTGCCTCGGGGTCCCGGGCCAGGTGATATCGGTGAACGGGCAGACCGCGGTCGTCGACTTCTTCGGCGTGCGTCGAGAGACTCGGCTCGATGTCGTGGACGAACCGGTGTCCGCGGGAGACTACATCCTCAATCACGTGGGATTCGCGATCCGGCGGATCCCCGCCGACGAGATCGAGGAAACGCTCAGGTTGTACGAGGTGCTCCTCGCCGAGGCCGAGGATGACATCATGGCCGAAGACGTTCGCGGCGAGATCGAGGCCACTCCCCGCTACGGCTCGGGCTCCGACGCCCTGGCTCCGGGCCTCGGGGGAGCGGTCGCCGGATCGGAGGAAGCACCATGAGCACGACCACGCTAACGGGTTCGGCGGTCGGTGACGCCCGCAGACTCCGCTTTCGTGACCCCGCGCGCGCCGCGGACCTGACAAGACGCCTCGAGGATCTGTGCGGAGAGATCGGGCGTGCGCCCGTCTCCATCATGCACGTGTGCGGTAGCCACGAGCAGTCGATCGCCAAATACGGGCTTCGATCGGCGCTGCCGCGCGCGCTCGACGTCATCATGGGTCCCGGGTGCCCGGTATGCGTGACCGACATGCCCGAGGTGGACGAGGCGGTGCTCCTCGCGCTGCAGGGGCACGTCGTCGCCACCTACGGTGACATGCTCAAGGTGCCGGGGACCTCGATGTCGCTGGAGGATGCGCAGGCCCGGGGCGGGTCCGTGGAGGTCGTGTACAGCGCCGCGCAGGCGGTGGACCTGGCCCGCCGAGAAGACCGACAGGTGGTGTTCTTCGCCAGCGGATTCGAGACGACCGCAGTGGCGACGGCCGCCGTCGCGCTGGCGGACCCGCCACCGAACTTCTCCATCCTGTCCGCCCACAAGTACATCCCGCCGGTAATGGAGATCGTCGCCGAGATGCCCCAGACGCGCGTGGAGGGTTTCCTCGCTGCCGGCCATGCGGCGACCATCACCGGATACGACCTGTTCGAGCGGTTCGTGGATCGCCACGAAATCCCCGTCGTCGTGGCCGGATTCGAGCCCCTCGATGTGCTGGCCGGTCTCGCCAGGCTCGTCGAGCTGATCCGGGACGATCGCGCCGAGGTCGCGAATATGTACCCGCGGTGTGTCACCCGGGACGGGAATCGCAACGCCCAGGACCAGCTGTGGCGCGTGTTCACGTGCGAAGGCGGTCAGTGGCGCGGGATCGCCCACGTTCCCAATGGCAACCTCCGACTCCGGGAGGAATTCGCCGGGCTCGATGCCAGACGGCGCTTCGACGTCGACCTGGAGCGGTTCTGGAACGAATCGCCGCCGCGCCTCACGCAGCTCTGCGTATGCGGGGACATCATGGCGGGTCTGTCATCCCCCGCGGACTGCTCGTTGTTCGGCCGCGAGTGTCGCCCCGACTCCCCCGTGGGGGCCTGCATGGTCAGCAGCGAGGGCACGTGCAAGATCTGGCATCAGTATGGAGGGCATCCGGACCTATGAGCACTCGAACGGACGCGATCGAGCAAGCCCCGACGGCGGGATCGCCGTCTCCGAACGGTCGGCCACCGACGCCCAGTGAGCCGGGAACGCGGACCCGGCGACTGACCGATGAGATCGTGACGCTCAAACACGGGGCGGGCGGGCTCGCGATGAGACGGCTCATCGAGACCGTGTTTATTGGCGGGATGCCGAAGACCGGGGCCGTGTGGCACGGCCTGAACGCGCTCGACGACGGGGCCGCGATCCGGGTCGGGGACGACTGGCTGGTCCTCACGACCGATTCCCACGTGATCCACCCGGTCTTCTTCCCGGGTGGGGACATCGGGCGACTGGCCGTCGCCGGGACGGTGAACGACCTCGCCGTCATGGGGGCCACAGCGCCGCTCGGACTCACCTGCTCCGTGATCGTGGAGGAGGGGTTTCCGGTCGCGAGGCTGGAGGCGATTCAGGCGTCCATCCGAGACACCTGCCGGGAGGCCGGCGTGCCCATCGTGACCGGGGACACCAAGGTGATGGGAAGAGGCGAGATCGACGGCATCGTGCTCAACACCACGGGCGTCGCTCTGACGAGGACCCTCGTCACCGATGCGGGGCTCGTCGCCGGAGACCGGATCATCGTCAGCGGACCGATCGGCGATCACGGAATCGCGTTGATGGCCCGGCGGCACGACCTCGACCTCGGAGACGACCTCCGATCGGACGTCGCACCGGTGAACCTGGCCGTGGCGGCGGCGCTGGCTGTGGCACCCGGGGGCGTGCGCGCCATGAAGGACCCGACGCGAGGCGGTCTCTCCGGCGCCCTCCACGAGATGGCGGCCAAGAGCGGGTTGCAGGTCGTCATCGAGGAATCTCGCGTGCCGGTGTCCGAACCCGCGCGATCCGCGGCCGAGATCCTCGGCCTGGACCCCTTCGTCATCGCGAACGAGGGGAAGGCGGTGATGGGAGTCGCACCGGACGCGGTCGACGACGTGCTCGATGCGCTTCGGTCGCACCCCGTCGCCGCCGAAGCCGCCCTCATCGGCGAATGCGTGGATGGGGTCGCGGGACGGGTCGTGCTGGACACCGGGCTGGGGCGCCGTCTGCTGCCCGAGATCGAAGGTGAACCGTTGCCGAGGATCTGCTGATGCCGACGTCATCGCCGACTCCCCACATCCTGACCCGCGTCGCGGACGGCGTGGGGGTCCTTACGATCGATCGCCGCGATCGCTTCAATTCGCTCGATGTGGCGACCGCCCGAGACTTCCGTCGCGCCGGGCTTCGTCTGGCGCGTGACGCGGACGTCCGGTGCGTGGTTCTTCGGGGCGAGGGAGGAGTCTTCTGCTCGGGAGCCGATCTCAAGTACATCTCCGGTCTCGGCTCCACCGACGATTTCGAGTACCTCCACCCGACGGGACGGGGGCCGGAAGCCGGGTTCGGCGAGAGCTTCAAGCAGATCCTCGAATACCTTCATTCCGCCATCTCCGAGATCAAGCGGGCACCGAAGCCGTTCGTCGCGGCGGTGGACGGGATCGCCGCGGCCGGCGGGTTCGGGATCGCGATGGCCTGCGACCTGGTGTTCGCCTCGGACCGCTCATCGTTCGAGTGGGCGTACCATAAGACGGCGCTCACCGGGGCCGAGAGCTCGACGTTCTTCCTCCCCAGGCTGGTGGGGCTGAGGAAGGCCTTCGAGCTGATCTTCCTCAACCCGCGACTCTCGGCCGAAGAGGCGAAGGCGGCGGGACTGGTGAACGAGGTCTTCCCGGTGGAGGATTTCGAGGAGCGAACGATGACCGTCGCCCGCGAGCTCGCGAGCGGCCCGACCGAGTCCTTCGCGGTCGCGAAACGGCTCGTTCATCGGGCGGCGGGCGTCGAGCAGCTCGAGCATCACCTGGACGAGGAGCTGCGCGAGCTCGCGCGTAGCGCGGAACGCGCGGCGTTCGATGAGGGACTGACCGCGTTTTTCGAGAAACGGGAGCCGCGGTTCGAGGCGGAGGCGGATGCCCCGACCGACGAACCGCAGCGAGCGTGACACACGAGGAGGGAGTTTCCATGCACGAGAGACCGAGGACCCTCGTTCGGGCGGCCACCGCCGCGGTGCTGGGCATGGGATTCGGGACGCCGCTCGCGGCTCATCCCGGCCACAGCCACGACGGTTTGCTCGGTGGCGCCGCCCATCTCATCGCCGACTCGGCGGGACTGCTCGTCATTCTCGCCCTGGGAATCGTGGTGTGGAGGCGGCACCGAGCCTCGGGCTGATGGCCCTTCACCCCGCGCCGCGTGCCCTCACGGACGGATCCGGACGCCGGCGCCGATCCCCCACTCATCGTCGGCCTCGCCCGGGAAGTAGCTGGCGGCCGTAAGCAGCGAGATCCGGGAGCCCAGCCCGAGGTCGAGCTCGAGGAACGGTCCGCCCGTATCCCACCCCGCGATCGTGCGGCCGGCCCCCAGACCGACCATCGCCAGGCTCGTCCCTACCGGGAATCCGATGCCGAGCCGGCTGATCCCGGTCGTGCCATAGAGAGGGTGCGGGGCCGCGTGATCGAACAGAAGATGGACGCTCGATCGCCCGGCCGTCCGCAGATAGAAGGATGGCCCCGGCCCGATTCCATCCCCCGGAGGTCCCGGCATGTGCGTGTATCCGACCCCGGCCGCGAACCCCCCTTTGTCGTAGGCGAGCATGCCGCCCCCGAACCAGCCACCGGCGTCGGAGTAGGAGTCGTCGGCTCCGGCCGTTCCTCCGAATGCCGAGACGTGAAGGCCTTCAACCCGGTAGTCGGCGGCGACTGCGACCGTGCGCTGCGGCACCGGAGTCGACGACCTGAGCTCTCCGGAGCAGCTGCGCGTCACATCAACCCCCTGCCCGACTCCCGCGCCCACCGCGATCTCGAACCCACCGTCTTCTGCCTGTTGAATGGCGATCGGCGGGCCGACCGTCCACAGCCCGAGCAGCGTGAACACTCCCACGTGCTTGATCGCACTCATTGCGACCTCCCTTTCCGGAGCGACAGTTCGTTCTGACGCACCTGAATCGGAGCATCCATCGATCAAGCGTCGATCAAGTCGGGGGACGCCGTCTCGGGGCGCGGCATCGCGCGACCCCCGGCGAACGGACATCTTCCACGTTCCGGGCGTTCCCCGGGGACAGATTCGAT
This sequence comes from Alphaproteobacteria bacterium, assembly GCA_965216645.1. Classification (GTDB taxonomy): domain Bacteria; phylum Pseudomonadota; class Alphaproteobacteria; genus CBDCGJ01. The sequence continues at coordinate 31,700 of CBDCGJ010000022.1, forward strand.
TCCTCGAGCCGAGAGCCGTTCCATGCGTCGTTCCTGCCTGCCTTTCGTGATCGGGCTGCTCGCCCTCGCCTTCCCTCCGTTCGTATATGCCCAGGAGGGTCCCGACGCGGACAGCGAGCCCGAGAACAAGAACCTCCCCCTCGAGCCCGCGCGGTCCTTCGACCTGGACACGACAGAGGGCTCGTGGCTGTCCCTCGACGTCAGTCCCGACGGGCAGACGATCGTGTTCGACATGCTGGGGGACCTCTTCACGCTCCCCGTCTCCGGCGGGACCGCGACCCGCATCACGAGCGGCATGGCGTTCGACATGCAACCGCGGTTCTCTCCGGACGGCGAGCACCTCGTCTTCGTCTCGGATCGCAGCGGCGGGGACAACATCTGGACGTTGGAGCTGGCCACGGGCGACACGACCCAGATCACGAAGGGAAACGGCAATTCGTGGATGTCTCCGGACTGGTCGCCTGACGGCGATTACATCGCGGCGTCAAAGGGCCAGACACGGCTCGGCGGCGTGCAGCTCTGGATGGGGCATCGTGAGGGAGGAAGCGGCACGGTCCTGACGCCGCAGCCACAGAATCTGAAGACGGTGGGGGCGGCGTTCACGCCCGACGGTCGGTACATCTGGCACGCGCGCCGCATTAACAGCTGGGACTACAACGCCGCGTTCCCCCAGTACCAGCTCGCGGTGTACGACCGCGAAACCGGCGATGTCTTCAATCGAACCTCGCGGTACGGCTCGGCGTTCCGCCCGACGCTCTCGTCCGACGGTCGCTGGCTCGTTTACGGCTCGCGTCACGAGGATCAGACGGGCCTTCGGCTCCGGGATCTCTCGACGGGGGACGAGAGCTGGCTCGCCTACCCGGTCCAGCGGGACGACAAGGAGTCCATAGCGGATCGCGACGTGCTGCCGGGAATGGCCTTCACGCCGGACTCTCGCGAGGTGATCGCCTCGTTCGGCGGCAAGATCTGGCGCCTCCCGATCGACGGAAGCGACCGCGTCGAGATCCCGTTCCGCGTGACGGAGACCTTCGTCATGGGACCCGAGGTCTGGTTCGAGTACGAGATCGAAGACTCGCCGACGTTCACGGTTCGTCAGATCAGGGACGCCGTTCCCTCCCCCGACGGATCGAAGCTGGCCTTCACTTCACTCGATCGGCTCTACGTGATGGACTGGCCGAACGGGACGCCCCGGCGACTGACCGAGAGCGAGGCGACCGAGGCGCACCCCGCGTGGTCGCGCGACGGGGAGTGGCTGGCGTACGTCTCGTGGCAGCCCAGCGGCGGACACATCTGGAAGGTCCGAGCGGGGGGCGGCGACCCGGTGCGACTCACGAGCGCGGTGGGAACCTACCAGCAACCCTCATGGTCCCCGGACGGCTCGCGCCTCGCCGCGATTCGGGGTCCGGCGCGCGCCTACCAGGAGTCGACCGGGCCGGGAGCGCCGGGCGCGAACGAGGACATCGTGTGGGTCGCGTCCGACGCGCCCGCGGGTGGCGGGTCCGCGACCATGATCGCCCCCACGCAGGGCCGGCAGCGACCGCATTTCACGGCCGACACCGATCGGATCTATCTGTCGCACGGCGGAGACGGCCTCGTGTCGATCCGGTGGGACGGCACCGACCAGAAGGAACACGTGAAGGTCGTCGGGAACACGCGGCCCGGCGCCCAGCAGCCGAACGGCGCCGCGCTGACGATGATGGCACCGCAGGGTGATCGGGCGCTCGCGATGGTCAACCGGGACATCTACGTGGTGACGGTCCCCCAGGTGGGGGGGGACGCTCCGACCATCTCGGTCGCCAACCCCGACAACGCGTCCTTCCCGGCCCGGAAGGTCACCGAAATCGGCGGGGAGTTCCCCGCCTGGGGCGGTGACGGCAACACGGTGCACTTCTCCATGGGGAACGCCCACTTCGTGTACGATCTCGAGCGGGCCCGCGTGGTCGAGGACTCGATCGCGGACGCGGCCGCCGAAGAGGCGGAGGACGAATCCGACGAGGCCGCGGACGACGCCGAGGCTGAAGGCGAGGACGACGAGGAGGATGCGGGTTACCGTCCCTTCGAGCAGCGCGTCCTGATCCAGGCCACGCGCGACATCCCCGAGGGCACCGTCCTCCTGCGCGGGGGGCGCGTGATCACGATGAACGGCGACGAGGTCATCGAGAACGCGGACATCCTGGTACGCGACAACCGCATCACGGCGGTTGGGCCTTCGGGGGCGGTCGACGTGCCCGCCGGGACGCAGGAGATCGACATCTCCGGCAAGACCGTGACGCCGGGCTTCGTCGACACCCACGCCCACATGTGGCCCGCGTTCGGTCTCCACAAGCAGCAGGTGTGGATGTACCTCGCGAACCTCGCCTACGGCGTGACCCTGACTCGCGATCCGCAGACCTCGCAGACAGACGTCATCACGTACGGCGATCTCGTCGATGCCGGCCAGGCTATCGGCCCGCGCGTCTACTCGACCGGCCCGGGCGTCTTCGGCGACTACGTCATGAACGCGATCGAGGACCGCGACCATGCCGGCCGCATCCTCAAGGCGTACAGCGAGTATTACGATACCAAGACCATCAAGATGTACATGGCGGGCAACCGGCAGCAGCGTCAGTGGGTGATCGACGCTGCCCGGGAGCAGGGCCTGATGCCGACCACCGAGGGCGGCCTCCGGGCGCAGTACGACCTCACGCTCGCGATCGACGGCTACTCGGGGCTCGAGCACAGCTACCCGATCTTCCCGCTCTACGAGGACGTCGTGACGCTGTTCGCGGAGTCCAGGATCGCCTACACCCCCACCCTGCTCGTCGCGTACGGGGGACCGTGGACCGAGAACTACTGGTACTCGAAGGAGCCGCCCCACGACGATCCCAAGCTCCAGCGGTTCACCCCGCACAGCGAGCTGGACGCGAAGTCGCGTCGCCGGAATGCCGGCTGGTTCATGGACGAGGAGTATGTCCACGAGGAGATCGCCGAAGGGGCGAGGAAGGTCCTCGACGCCGGGGGATACGTGGGTGTCGGGAGCCACGGCCAGCTCCAGGGGCTCGGGTACCACTGGGAGCTCTGGTCGGTGGCGTCGGGGGGCATGTCCGAGCTCGACGCGCTCCGCACCGCAACCATACTCGGAGCCGAAGCGCTCGGTCTCGGGAAGGACCTCGGCTCCGTTGAGGCGGGGAAGCTGGCCGACCTCGTGATCCTCGACGCGAACCCGCTGGATGACATCAGGAACACTAACACCGTGCGGTACGTGATGAAGAACGGGCGGCTCTATGACGGGGACACGCTGGACGAGGTCTGGCCCCGACAGCGTCCGCTCGCCACGGACGAGCTGCAGTCCGACGAACCGGCCTCCTCGAGCTACCGGCAGTAGCCCCGAAGGGCGGGGGTCCGGAGCCATGGAGATTCGAGACGCTGCGACCTTCGTCCCCTACTGGCGAGGCATTCGGGGACGCACGCGCCGCATCGTCGACTGCATTCCCGAAGACCGGTTCGCCTGGTCGCACCGGGCGGGTGCCTGGACGTTCGCCGACATCCTCCGCCACCTGGCCGGCACCGAGCGCTGGATGTTCGGCGAGAACTGTCAGGGCCGATTGAGCCGGTACCCCGGCTGCGGTCCGGAGCACGCAGACGGCCGCGACGCCGTGATCGCATACATGGATCGGCTCCACGAGGAGGCATGCGCGATCTTCGAATCGCTGAGTCCCGAGCAGCTGCAGTCGAAGTGCGAGACGCCCGGCGGCATCCAGATCACCGTGTGGAAGTGGCTACGCGCGATGGTGGAGCACGAGTGCCACCACCGCGGTCAGATCTACCTCATGTTGGGCATACTGGACGTCGAGGTGCCGCAGCTCTACGGACTGACGGAGCAGGAGGTCGAGGCGCGGAGCCTCTAGGAGCCCGTCGTAATATGAACGGACTGGCGATGTGACGACGTCGAGAAGCCCTGACGGTCGGGAGGACTTCTTCACGGCCCTGCGTGAGCGCGACGCGGGCCGCCTTCGCAGTCTCGCGGCGGCGGACCCCTCCCTGGTCTTCGCCATCAACCCCCATCACTGTTGCGGCGGCACGGTGATGAACACCGCCGTCGCGTTCGGGGACACCGGGCTGCTCGACACGCTCCTCGAGCTCGGCGCCGACCCCAACCAACCCAGCGACTGGCCGCCGGGCCCGTTCCAGGCGCTCCACTCGATTCCGAAGCGTCACCTGGACTCGGTCGGGCCGTGGCTCCTGGAACGCGGTGCGGCGCTCGATGCGTGGTCGGCGGCGAAGCTCGGGATGCTCGATGAGCTGAAGATCCTGGTCGACGGAGACCCGGAGGTGGTTCATCGGAAAGGACCCGACGGTCAACGGCCCCTGCACTTCGCGCGGACGCCGTCGATTGCCGGGTTCCTGCTGGACGCCGGTGCCGACATCGAGGCGCGGTGCGTCGATCACGAGAGCACCGCCGCCGAGTGGGCGGCCGCGGAACGCCCCGAAGTGTGCCGATACCTGCTCGACCGCGGGGCAGGCGGCGACGAGTTCATGTACGCCATGATCGGCGACCTGGCCCGGCTGGCCGCGGCGATCGACGCGGACCCCGACGTCCTGTACGCCCGGACGACGCCCGACCGATTCCGGCCCACCGAACAGGAGGCCGCGCACATCTACATGTACTCGGTCGGGTCGAACGCGACGCTGCTGCACGCGGCGGCCATCGCCGGGCAGACCGAGGTCGCCCGCTTTCTTCTGGACCGGGGGCTGAGCCCCGACCTCCGGGGCGGCCACGACGATCAGACCGCGGGCCACGCGGCGGCCTGGCACGACTATCCCGAGGTCATCCGGGTACTCGCTGAGGCCGGGGCGAACTTGAGTCTGCCATCGGGCGAGATCCACAGGAACCCGCCGCTCGGGTGGGCGATCGTGAGCGGGGCTGCCGCGGCGACGGAAGCCCTGATCGACGCCGGGGTCGAGATCGAGGACTACTACGTGAAAGACGCGCTGCACGGTATCGAAGGGGACTTTCGGGAATTCTCGGCCGCGCCGGTCGAAAACCGGGAGCGGATCCGCGACCTCCTCCTCGAGAGGACAACGAGATGACGCACCGCCACTCCAGGAAACTCGCCCTCCCGGCGCTCCTCCTCGCGTTCGTGGCGTGGACGGGAGCCGCCGGGGCCCAGGAGCCGGGCGACCTCAGCATGACACGGATGTCCACGGACCTCGGGGACGGAACGAGCTATTCGTTCGACCGGGGGACGCTCGTCGTTCCGCAGAACCGGTCGAGCCCGGGCGGCGGGGTCATCGAGCTGGAATTCTACCGGTTCCCCGCGCTCGAAGGCGCCGACCCCGAGACGCCGCCGATTCTCCATCTGAACGGCGGCCCGGGCTGGCCTGGCCTGGGAAACCAGCCGCGCCAGGCGTCGTTCCTGGAGGCCAACGTCTTCCCGCGGGCGAGGCACGCCGACCTCGTGTTCGTCGGACAACGCGGGATCGGCTCCTCGGCACCAAACACGGCCTGCCGGGGCGCGCGGCCTCCGCGGCCGGGCGAGCCGTTCGACCGGGACGCGCTCATGGAAGCGGTCGTCGCCGCGGCCCGGGCCTGCAGAGAGCGCTGGGAGAGCGAGGGCGTCGATCTGGCCGGCCTGACTGTCATCGAAGCGGCCGGGGACGTTCGGGACGTGGCGCAGGCCCTGGGATATGACCGGATCCAGCTGCACGGCGGGAGCTTCGGCTCGCACTGGGCGATGACCGTGATACGCCGTCATCCGGATCTCGTCGCGCGCGCGCTGCTGAGCGGAATGGAGGGGCCGGACCACACCTACGACATGCCCGGGTGGATCGTAATGGCGCTCGAGCGCATGGCCGCCGACGCGGAGTCCTCCGGGGTCTTCGACGGACGCATTCCGGCCGGCGGCATTCTCGCGGGGTTCCGGCAGGCCATCGAGCGAGCGGAGGCGTCGCCCATACCGGTCGAGAACGTCCGATCACGGGGACGGGACACGATCGTGGTGGAGATCTCCGCTGGCGACGTGCGGGGTCTGTGGCAGGGGTATTCGCGCGTGGAGGGAGGCCACCGGGCCCGCGGCTGGGCGGCCGACATGATCCGCCTCGCGGAGGGTGATTTCTCCGACGCCGCGAACGCCGTGATCATGCGGCGTTTCGGCATGGCGCAGCTCCCGACGGCCTCGTTCTTCATGCTCGACTGCGGCTCCGGCATCAGCGGCGTCCGACTGGAACGACTGCTGAGCGATCCGGGGGCGGAGCTGGTCGGTAACCTCGGGGCCTTCTACGAAACCCTCTGCCCGGTCTGGGATTCCGACCTCGGCGAGGGGTTTCGCCAGAACTTCGACACCGACGTTCCAACCGTCATCGTGCATGGCGACTGGGACCTGTCGACGCCGCTCGAGAACGCCCTCGAGCTCCGGCCGCACTTCCGGAACCACCACTTCGTCCTGGTCGAGCGCGGGACGCATGGGGCCCTGGGCGAGGCGCTGCGGACCTCCGCGGAGTTCCAGACCGGCCTGGACTCGTTCATGGCGACCGGCGACATGACGGGGCTTCCCGAAATCGTCACCCTTCCGGAGGTGGAGTGGGCCCCGCTGCCCGAGCGTTGATCAGTCCGCCGACCGGCCCCCGACCTTCGCCCGCCCGATCAGAACGCCGACAACCCCGATGACAGGGTTCAGCCAGGCCAGCCACCTCGGCTGGACCGCGCTGGCGACCGCGTCCCACATCGAGACCCCGTCCGGCCTGACGGCCGGCGCGGACCCGGGATCGGGCAGGGCCGAGGCGACGCCGAGGACGACGACGATACCGATCAGGATCGTGACGGCCCGCGAGTCCGTCCCGTGCTTCCCCGCGATCATCCCGCCCGGAATCGCGGCAAGCAGCCCGACGAAGATGGACGCGACGATCCACGCGGAGGAGACGTCCCAGGTGCCCGGCTCGAACGCGCCGTCGGCCCCGAGGACCATCCACGCGATGGTCATAAGGAGGAACACTCCGACGAACATCACGACGTACGCCCCGAGCAGCGCCACTCCGATGTTTCTGCGCATGCGTTCTCCAGGTGATCGAGTAGGCCTCCAACCTCGGCCTGAGGGGCGCAGAGCGGCAACACCCCTCGAGCGCGAGGCGGGCGATTGGTCGTGACGCCCCGACATCTCACGCGCCTCCGCACGCGCCCGTTCATAGAGCGACCCGACGTCAATCCTCCACGTTCGAGCGCGTGCGTCGCGAGGCCCTCCCTGCAGGAGTCGCGTCCGTCTGAGCGGCTCCGGGTCACCTCAGGATTCAACTCCACATCCGTGGCGACGATATGTGGATAAAGGACCAGGTCGATCTCTACGTGAGGTACTACCGGCAGCGAGCCACGAGTTTCGACACGCTCGCCTGGATCGTCGACGACTACTGGACCTATGTCGCGTCATGGACCAAGGACATCGCGATGAGTACCGACTCCGATGAAGGGGTTGCGCGACTCAACCTGATCCTCCAGTAGTCCCCCTGAATGGGTGGACCTGATTCGGTTCACCTAGTCAGGGGTGCCCCGATAGGCCCACCTGTAGCGGCGATTGCGCGAGATCGCTCACGTCGACCACGATGACTACCGCGCCTCACCGCAACGGAGCGTAGCCACCATGACCAGGCGCTACACCGGGAACATGAACGGCGAGAGATACCTCGGGAACGTGAACACGATGGAAGTCCACGATCTCGACAACGAGAACACGAATTGCCAGATCGACGAGATCATCGCCGCAGGCCATGACCGGCCCTACACCACCCACCAGGCGGCGAAGAACGACGGGTTCGATAACGGGCATTACTGCATCGGAGGGTCGACGCGGTGAGGGGCGGACGGCGGCGGCAGGGTACGGAAACTGCTGCCGGAGAACTATTGGGCCTGCGCGCATCTAGTGGAAGCGGTGTGGGGGCGGAATGTCTCATAAGTGGACGTTACTCGCGGTGATCGGCGCCGTTGCAGTGCTGGGTGTCGCCTGGTACGCAGGCGGAGGGGGCCAAGCGGTGCCGGCACCCACCGCTGCGGCACCTTACCAGGTTCGCCAGGCTACGTGCGAAGATTGCCGTATCGTGCTGGAGGCGATCACGACGCTGGGGACCGCCGACGGTCCAGGCGCTCTGCCCACCTTCCCGGGGCCGATCGCTGCCGATAGCCGCGGTCGCTACTACGTCGTTCCGCGGCGGTCCGGGGAAATGGTAGCCGTGTTCGACTCGGATGGCCGGTTCATGGACCGCATCGGCAAGGAGGGGGAGGGCCCCGGAGAGCTAGTCTATCCCCGCAATGTCTTTGTCATGTCGGGGGACTCGATTCATATCCGGGATTCGAACCTCGGCCGGGTCTCAGTATTCGGGCCCGACTACGAATTCGTTCGGTCCTACGACATGCTGCTCTCCAACGCCGGCATCGTCCCCCTGCCCTCGGATGTGCTGTTGGTAAATGGGGCCGTCCCGACCGCGGACCGGATCGGGTACGCGCTTCACCGATTGGACCCATCCGGGCATCCGGTACTGTCGTTCGACCCATACGTGCACACGCACCTCGAGCCCGTGTGGATGCGAATCATGGGGGTGGGATCAGAGGGCGTGTGGGCAGTCTCACGAGCCCACGAGCATGTTCTGCGACTGTTCGATCCCGCATCGGGTGAGGTGCTTTGGAGTTGACCCGCTTTCGCGGACGGTGAACGGTTTGGGTTTTCACGCTGCGGCCTCATGCTGCAGCTCGTAGTTGATCGGGCTCACCTGCCCGATGCCGGAGTGTCTCCGGCGCGGGTTGTAGAACCCCTCGATGAAGTCGAAGACGGCCATCTTCGCCTCCGGTCTCGTCGTGAACCGCGGCCGTTGTTCGATCAGCTCGCACTCGAGCGTGGCGAAGAAGCTCTCGCACATCGCGTTGTCGTAGCAGTCGCCGACCGAGCCCATCGACGGCCGGACCCCCGCCTCCTTGCACCTGAGTCCGAACGCGATCGACGTGTACTGACAACCCTGGTCGGAATGATGGATCACCGACTCCGGCCTCCGCTGCCAGACGGCCATGTCGAACGCGTCCAGCACGAGCCGGGTCTTGAGGCTCGTGTCCATCGCCCAGCCCACCACCCGGCGGCTGAACGCATCGATCACGACGGCCAGATACAGGAACCCGGCACGGGTCGGGACGTAGGTGATGTCCGCCACCCAGAGCTGATCGGGCTCGGTGACCGTGAAGTTCCGATCCACGAGGTCCGGTGCCGGCCTCGCGTCCTCTTTCCGCTTCGTCGTGTGCCACTTCTTCCGCCGGCTCGCGCCCGCGATCCCCAGGATCCCCATGAGGCGCTGCACTCGCTTGCGGCCGACGTTGATCCCCTCGTCGGCGAGCTCGGCATGGATGCGGGGGCTCCCGTACACCTGCCGAGTCTCATCATGGATCCGTTTGATCTCGACCATGAGCGCGTCATCGGCGCGCTGGCGGGCCGACGGTGGCCGCCCGAGCCATGCGTAGTAGCCGCTGGGAGAGACGCCCAGCACCCGGCACTGCATGGCCACGGGAAACTCTGCCCGGTTGTCGCTCACGAATCGGTACGCCTCGGGGGCACCGAGTCGGTCTCCCGAGCGAACCAGGCGGTGGCTTTTTTTAGGATGTCCCGCTCCATGCGGAGACGCTTGTTCTCGCGGCGCAAACGGCGGATTTCCTCGAGCTCGGCCGTCGTCAGGCCGTCGTCTCGACGGCCTTCGTCTCGGTCGGCCTGGACGACCCAGTTCCGGATCGTCTGGGCCGTCGGCTCGAACTCACGCGACAGCGACTCCGCCGTGCGACCAGAACGGACCAGCTCGATGATCTGCTCGCGGAACTCCCGTGGATACGGCGCTCTTGATCCTGGCATCGTGGACTCCTCTCTCCCAAGAGATCGGGTGTCCACGAAACCGGGTCAACTCCAGACATCGTGATGACTTGCAAGTACAACGGGAGCAACAAGGCGAGCGGAATCGATCACTTGATCTTCTGCTTCGAGGCTGGGTTCGACAACTCGGAGCATGACGACCACTTCCCCAGTCGCTCGTCAACCTACACAACCAGCGAGCTGGTCACGGAGCCGTCTGGATGGGATGAGGACGACATGCGCACGCTTTGGCACAAGAACATCTTCAACGTCTCAGGCTGATTGAGGGCGAGCATGCGAATCCAGTTGGCCGTTGGGCTTCTTCCGGTACTGACATGGCTTGGTTGCAACGGGAACCCTACACAGGAGTTCACGCCGACGAGGTCCCTTGTGGCCGGTGTCGTGCAGACGGAAGACGGTCTCCCCGCAGGCGGGGTCAGCGTGGACATCTCCGTCTCGTGGGAGGACTCCCCGGCACAGAGTAGTTGCGCGGAGTTCGAGCCGATCGGGGTCGAAACCGTAACCACGGGCATCGACGGGACGTTCGTCCGGGTGCTCAACGGCCAACCGGGTCTGCGAGAGCAAGGCGGCTGCCTCGATTTCGTGGCCACGCCGGATGCAGGGTCAGGGCTACTCCCTGACACGATTCTGGGCATACCGATCGTGTTTCGCTCAGGCGGCGTGGACACCACTCGCGTGACGCTTGTGCTCCGTCCTGCCAGTCCGTGAGCAGCGAGGACGACGCGAACGGTACCGGTGCCCCCGGCGACTCTGTCACGTGGGCCTTCGTACGAGAATCCGGACGAGAATGATCACCGGATTCTCCGGTATCACGGCGGAGGAAGTACCGGAAATTGCGGTAGGGAACGCCCAACCCTACCGGAAATCCCGGTAATCGACCCCCTCGGCAACAGGCCTACGGATCAGGAGGTTGGGGATTGACGTCCGGTCGCTTCGCGATCCTCCGTCTGCTTCGCGAGCGAATTCTCCCGGGCGCACTCACTTCGCTTCGCTCGTTCGTTCGCGCGCGCGCCCCGAGCGGAGTGGGCGTCGGCCCCGAGCCCTTGGAATTCCCTCTTGCGTCCCGTTCGCGCCAAGACCCGATCGCCGCGAGCACGGCGACCTACCGGCCCACCTGCTGCTCCAGAACCTGGTCGAAGCCCTGAACCACCACGAGCTGGTTCTCGGGGGCTCCGGCGACGGGCTGCAGCATCAGAAAGCGCTGCCCGTCCGTCGTCACGTCGTACGGTGGGCGCACGTACTCCTCAACCACATGGCTCCGCGCGGAGAAGAGAACGCGCGCGGGACCGTGCGTGAATGTGGGCTCGGTCTCTACGGGTACCGAGACCATGTTGTCCGCCGCATCGAGGAAGAAGATCTCGTCTCCCACGGGCGACCAGCGGGGGTTCCGGCCACCACCCGTCGACACGGCCCACCGGGCGTCCGCCGTGTTGGGAAACGGCACGACGGAGATCTCGTGACGCCCGGTCTCACGCGACATGAACGCCATGTAGCGTCCGTCGGGCGAGAGCGTCGGAGAGAACAACCCACCGGCATCGGTCGCGACGAGCCTCACGGGCTCATCGTCGACCCCCGGACGGACGGCGTATATGCCCCTTCCCCCCGAGGTGCGAAAGACGAGCCACTCCCCGTTCGGTGACCAGAGCATCTCATGGATGGATGAGACGCCGTCGAACGTGAGCTCCGCCGGCCTGCTCCCGTCCGCTTGCCTGGTCCAGACGTCATCGTTTCCACCGCGCGAGGAGAAGAACGACACCGCGTTCCCGTCGGGGGTCCACGCGGCGCGCCCGCCACCGGACTCGTGGAGCGTGAGGCGAAGAAGCGGGCCCTGGTCGAGTTGCTTGATCCAGACGTTGTTCGACTCGGACAGGATGTCGACGGCGACTCGGGAGCCGTCGGGCGATAGCGACGGGAACCTTATCCGGCCCGACCAGTTCGGATCGACGATCTGAACCAGGCCCTCGCGCGAGACCCAGACCGGTCGGACGCGTTCCTCGGATCCGCCCGCTAGGTAGACGAGCGTCCCGTCATCCGCGACGTCGAGGTGGACGGCGTTGAGCCCGACACGGACCTCGGTGGCCAGAGCCACGGGGTCGCCCGCTATCTCGAGCGAGCCGAGGTCGAACGGGGCCGCCAGGAGAGTACCGTCCGGCGTGAGGTACACGATATGCCCGGACCGCGCATAGCGCGCAAAGACGCCCGCGAGAAGAGGGCGCCGCTCTCCCGACCGGGTGTCGAGAACCATGATGGTCCAGGACTCGATGTCCTGGACCGGGCCACGGTCGGCCATGGTGAAAAGCACCCCCCGGCCGCTCGGGAGTGCGTCCGGCCAGCGCACCCAGGCGTCGTCCTCATCTGGCCCGAGGGGGACCGCGACCTCCGGCTCGCCGCCGGCCGCGGGGACCCTCCAGAGCTCGCTTTGCTTCGAAAAGTACAGGTGCCCGTCGTCGCTCCACGCCAGTCCACTCCTGTGGCCTTCAGCCGCCTCGCTGAGGATCTCGCGGGGCGGCTCTCCCCCCAGAGACTTGACCCTCAGAGCGCCGCCCTCCCAGAACGCGATCCGACTGCCGTCGGGCGAGAAGACGGGACTGAGGGCACCCTCGGTGTTCGCGACGATGGAGGGGCGCAGCCGATCGCGCTGGCGGAGCCACAACTGCTGGCCGATCCGATTCTGGAGGGGGCCGGCGTAGACGATGGCGGATCCGTCCGGAGAGATCGTGACGTTCGATCCGGCCTCACCCAACGCGTGGTGACCAGACGGCAGGCCGACCGCGTAGCGGGCGACCGGTGGCGTGGAATCATCGGCGAACAGGAAGGTCAGGAGGCCGGCGGTGGCGAGGACCGCCGTCAGGCCCAAGCCGATAGCCGCGCCCTTCCACGGCCCCGATCGGGTTCCGGTCGCAACCGGCCCCGCTACTCCGTGTCGAAACGCGGGCTCGGCCAGTGCCCTCGAGAAGTCGGCCGCAGTGCCGAAACGGTCGGCGGGCAACCTCTCCAGCGCCTTGAGTACCGCCCCTTCGACATTCGGCGGCACCGCGGCACGGACGGCTGACGGAGCGCTGGGGGTCTCCGTGAGGATTCGAGCCAGCACCGCCTGTGCCGTGCTTCCGGTATGCGGCGGATCCCCCACCAGCATCTCGTAGAGTACGCAGCCCAACGAATACACGTCGCTACGGGCCCCCACCTCCTGGTCCCCGCTCGCCTGCTCCGGACTCATGTAGAACGGGGTGCCGATCGACGTTCCCGTCTCCGTCAACCGGTCGCCCCCGGCGTTCGTCACCGCTAGCGCGATCCCGAAGTCGGCCACGACGGGCTGGCCATCGTGGATCAGGATGTTGGCCGGCTTGATGTCCCGATGGATGACGTCGTGCCGGTGAGCGTAGTCCAGCGCGCCGGCGACCGCGGACGCGATGTCGACGGCGTCCTCGACGGGCAGTTGCTTCTCTCGATCGAGACGGTCCCCGAGAGACTCCCCATCGACGAAGGGCATGACATAGAAAAGGAACCCGTCCACCTCCCCGGAGTCGTGCAGCGGGAGGATATGGGGGTGCTGAAGGTTCGCGGTGGTCTTGATCTCGGCGAGGAAGCGCTCGGCACCGATCACGGCGGCGAGATCCGGCTTGAGCACCTTGATTGCCACGTGCCGATCGTGCCGTACGTCGTGCGCGAGGTAGACTGTCGCCGTGCCGCCCTCGCCGAGCTCACGTTCGATCCGATAGCGGCCCTTGAGGGCCGCGTTCAGCCGACTGATCTCATCAAGCATGAGGGGAAGATGCGGGTGCCCACCCTGGCTCGCCACGCATTGGGGGCCAGAGGGCCGTGTGACGAGAATCCGGATGAGAATAGATACTGGATTCTTCCGGTATCGACGCAGCTGAGGTGCCGGGGATTCAGCTCTTCATGGCGCAATCAGCCGGGGAGGATGGCCCCCGCTTCCGCCTCCAGCGTCTGGATCATCTCCAGGTAGTACTGCCACTGGGTCGCCTGCTCGCCCGTGAGCGGGCCGACGATGCCCGAGGCCTCGCCTTCCAGCCGGCTGATCCGACTCGAGAGCTCGTTCGCCTCTCTCGCCAGCACCGTGAGCTCGTCGGACGCGCCGCCCTCATCGCGTGTCTCCGACACGGCCTGCGCGACCCGTCTCGAGAGCGCCTGCGCCCGCCGTCGGAGCTCGCCGATATCGAGGAGCGTCTCCGTCCACGCTCGCCGATCGGCCTCCGACACTCGTTCGGCGATCCGCGGGTCCTCGCGAACCTCCAGAGGCTGCTCGCTCGCGCTCCCATTGGCCTCGAGCCGCACCGTGTACTCGCCCGGCACGACGAGCGGCCCCGGACGCCTGAATCGCCCCGGCGCGCCGTCGGCCGCGGGCTCGGCGTATCGCAGGTTCCAGATCGCCCGGTTGAATCCCGCCGCCCCGTCGCCCGACACGTTCGCGATCTCGTCTCCTGCCGAGTCGTGGATGGTGATCGCCACGTCGTCGGTCGCGTCGGCGAGCCAGTAGTCGATGATCGCGCCGGCGGGCGGGTTCTCGCCGTAGAACACGGCGTCGCCCGCGTGGCCGCCGTCGGACCGATAACGGATCTGTTCGGCCGGCTCCATCGAGAACAGGTGGGCCGACCCGGTGACGTCCGCTAGCTCCTGCAGCGCGTTCACGTTGTCCAGAATCCAGATGCCGCGTGAGTGGGTCCCGAGCACGAGGTCGTTGTCGCGCGGGTGCACGACCAGATCGTTGATCGCCATCGTCGGAAGGTTCCCGCGGAGCTCGGTCCACGACGCCCCGGCGTCGTTCGAGTAGAACAGCCCCATCTCTGTCCCCATGTAGAGGACCGACGGGTTCCGCGGGTCTTCCCGAACCGTCCGGGTCACGACGCCGTCGGGAAGTCCCGATGCGATCGAGCGCCACGTCGCGCCGAAGTCCTCGGTCGCCCAGGCATAGTTGCCGTAGTCGTCGTTGCGGTAGTTGTTGGCGACGACGTACGCCCGGCCCGCCACGGTCCGCGAGAAGTCGACCGTGTTCACCCACATCATCTCCGGAGCGCCGGGCAGGCGGTCGGTGACGTTCGTGAACGACTCTCCCTCGTCACGAGAGACGAGCACCTGACCGTCGTCCGTCCCGATCACCAGGTAGCCACGCTCGACCGGTGATTCCTCGATCGCCGAGAGCGTCGGCCAGTAGGGGATTCCGTCGTCGAGCGACCGCGTCGTGTCGGTGGGCGCCTGATTCATGATCGGCAGCGTCCGCCGATCGGTGCCGGTCGTCCAGTCCCCGAGGTCTTCCCACGTCTGGCCCCGATCGCGCGAACGCCAGAACCTCCGCGTGCCCGCGTACACCGTGTTCGCGTCGTGCGGCGACACCGTATAGGGGCCGTCCCAGTTCGCGGGCTCCATCGCGTTCCCGAGCCGCTCCTCCGGGTCGTCGAGATCGGGCCACGTGCGCCAGTTCCGCCGGGCCCCGATCGCCCCGGTCGGGTCTCCGGGCCGAATGTCGCTCCGCTCTCCCGTGACCATGTCGACGCGCGAGAGACCGAGGTACTGCGATTCGACGTACAGCGTGCGGTGGTCCGTCGTGTCGGGGATCGCGAGGAACCCGTCGCCTCCGCCCCATTTCAGCCAGTCGTCGTGCAGGACTCCTCGCGTCGAGTACGTGGCCGAAGGGCCGGCCCAGGTCCCGTTGTCCTGCAGTCCGCCGTACACCCAGAACGGCGTCCGCATGTCGACCCTGATGCGGTACCACTGGCTGACGGGGAGATGCCGCGCATACCACCACGTGACCCCGCGGTCGTAGGAGATCCCGAGGCCGCCGTCGTCGGCCTTCATCACGTGGTCGGAGTCGTTCGGGTTGACCCACACGAGGCGATCGTCGCCGTGCAGCGACTGGCGGGGCACGGTGAACGTCCGCCCTCCGTCATCCGACCAGGAGTAGGCGTTCACCATGTAGATGCGCTGGTCGTCGGACGGATCCACGAGGATCTGGGACGCATACATCGGGCGAGGGTTCCAGTCGCCCATGTACTCCCAGGTCTCCCCACGGTCCTCGGACCGATAGATTCCGGCGAGTCGCTCCTCGTATGCGGTGGACGCGTTGTACCGGAGGCCCTGTTCGACTGCCGCGTAGACGATCCGCGGGTCCGATCGGTAGATGGAGACGCCGATCCGGCCGATCGTTCCCTCGGGAAGCCCGTTGTCGAGACCCGCGTTGGTCAGCTTCGTCCACGTGTCGCCGCCGTCCACCGACTTCCACAGGGCGCTTCCCGGTCCACCCCCATGGAATCCCCAGGGGCGCCGCTGGCGCTGGTACGTCGCCGCGTAGAGCACATCGTGGTCGATCGGGTCCATCTGGACCTCGACGGCGCCCGTGAGCTCGTCGACGCCGAGCACCCTTTCCCAGGTCTCGCCCGCATCGCGCGTGCGGTACAGCCCACGCTCGTCGTTCGGCCCCCAGAGGTGACCCATGGCCGCGACGAACGCGACGTTGCGGTCCGCCGGGTGCAGGGTGATGCGTCCGATGTGCTTCGAGTCCTCGAGCCCGACGTGGGTCCACGTGCCCCCACCATCGTCCGAGCGCCACACCCCATCTCCCCACGACGACGACTGGCGGCTCGCACGCTCGCCCATGCCGAGCCACACGCGCGCCGTGTCGACCGGGTGCACGGCCACGTCCCCGATCGAGTGCGTGGGGAGATCGTCCGTCAGCGACTCGAAGGTGATGCCGCGGTTCGTCGTCTTGTAGAGACCCCCGGTCGACGACGCCACGTAGAAGACATCGGGATCAACGTCCAGGACCTCCAGGTCGACGATTCGTCCACTCATCGTGGACGGACCGAGCGTGCGGAACTGGAGACCGGCCAGGCCGGTGTCCTGCGCGAGCGCCGCGCCCGGCGAAACGGCGAGGGATGCGCCGATGGCCGCCACCGTCATCCTTGCGGCGACGCCGGCCGATCGGGAGAGCCGGATGGGCGGGCGGGAAGGGGGAGCTGAGTTCGCCGGTGTCATGCGGTCTCCTGATAGCCATGGCTGCGTTGATCCGGGAGCGGCGACGCATCGTCGCCGGTGGTGCCCGGGTTCCGCTTCGATCAGGGTAACACGCACCGTGGCCGAATCGCACAATGCGCGCGGCGAGAAGTAGGGGCCTGCGGATCAGGAGGTTGGCGATGGACGTCCGGTTGCGGTCCTCTCCACGGCTAGCTCGCCTTGCGGACCAGGTCCAGGAGCGCGCTGGGATGTTCGGCCGCAACCTGCAAAAGGACCCTGGCCGGGCCCTGCGGCTGTCTCCGACCCTGCTCCCAGTTCTGCAGCGTCCGCACGCTGATCCCCAGCAACGCCGCGAATTTCGCCTGCGAGAGCCCATAGTGGGCACGGATGGCCGCAACGTCCGGGTCCTCGACGACCCACGCGCGCGAGGCTTCTTTCTCGCCCCGGAGGATCGCCCCACCCTCGCGGACGCTATGAATAAGTTCGTCAAAGAGGTCGTCCTTCATTTCAGCTCCTCCTCCACCACGTGGCGCAGCGTCCTTCGTTGCCCCGAGGTCAGCTCTTGCTGACGATTCTTGGAGTAGGCCAGCAACATCAGGATCGTCTCGCCCGGCCGATACCAGTAGTAGATGACTCTGGTGCCTCCGCTCTTGCCTCGACCCTTGGGGGCCCACCGGATCTTCCGGATCCCGCCCGTGCCTCGTATCACCGCCCCGGCCTCAGGATCACGGACCACCTCCATCCCAGATCTAATGTACTATACGCCATTGGCGTATGTGCGTCAACGGCGTACCACACCGGGGAGATATGCGATTCGGGGGCGTGACGACGGCTCATCCACCAGGACCTCGCTCTCACAGCTGCGCGAGGTTGCCCCGCCGATGCTGGCACTCCAATCGCGGGCCGGTCATCTTGAACGCCATGAGCAACGCCCCTCCTCGCCTCGCCGATGCGCTGAAGGATCGCTACCTGATCGAACGTGAGTTGGGCTCGGGCGGGATGGCGACGGTCTACCTCGCGCACGACCTGCGCCACGAGCGCCAGGTCGCGCTCAAGGTGCTCAACCCCGAGCTGGCCGCGGTCATCGGCGGCGATCGTTTCCTGGCCGAGATCAAAACGACGGCCAACCTCCATCACCCGCACATCCTTCCGCTCTTCGACTCGGGCGAGGCCGACGGCTTCCTCTTCTACGTGATGCCGTACGTGGAGGGGGAGTCGCTGAGGGACCGACTGGACCGGGAGCATCAGCTGCCGGTCGACGACGCGGTCCAGATCGCGACCAACGTGGCCGAGGCGCTCGATTACGCGCACGGCCGCGGTGTGATCCACCGGGATATCAAGCCCGCCAACATCCTGCTCCAGGGCGGCAAGCCGGTGGTCTCCGACTTCGGCATCGCGCTCGCGGTGGGCGAGGCGGGGCGCGGGAGTCGATTGACGGAGACGGGGTTCAGCCTCGGAACTCCGCACTACATGAGCCCCGAGCAGGCGACCGGAGACGCGCACCTGGGTGCCGGGACCGACGTCTGGGCGCTCGGGTGCATCCTGTACGAGATGTTGACCGGCGAGCCCCCCTACGTCGGCACGACGGTCCAGGCCGTGCTCGGACGGGTCCTGACGAGTGACGCCCCCTCGGCATCGGGCCAGCGCCCGACCGTTCCCACCCACGTGGATTCCGTGGTCCTGAAGGCGCTCGAGAAGCTCCCGGCGGATCGGTTCGGATCGGCCGGAAACCTGGCGGCGGCATTGTCCGACCCCGGGTTCACGCACGTTCGCGGTGGAGCCGCTTCAGCTGCCGGACCCGCGGCCCGGGAGGGCAGGGGCGCATCTCGACCGGGAGTCTCACGGCTGCTCGCTGCCACCACCATCGGCCTGGCCCTCCTCTCGGCCGTCCTCTGGGTCACACGTGGGGAGAATCGGCCCGGGGCCCTTGCCGCTCCGGTCGCCTTCGTGGCCCAGGCGTCCGACTCGATAGGGACCGTGGCGGTCGCCGCGGATGGGACCGTCGCCTGGCTCGATGGGGGGACCTTGTTGATCCGCCCACCCGGAAGCGTCGAGGCGCGCCCCGTTCCGGGACTCGAGGGCGCCGTCGAAGACTTCAGCTGGTCGCCCGATGGCCGGACCCTGGCCGTCGTCCAGGAGGAGGGGATCGTCACGATCGCCCTCCAGAGTGGGCTCAGGACGACGATCCTGCCTCGCGATGCGGTCGTGGGACTAGGGACTAACTCCCGGATGCGCTGGGCCGACGACGGTTGGATCTACCTCAGCGTGATCCTGCGGCCCGGAGGGCGGATCCTGCGGGTGCCACAGGCCGGCGGTAGCCCGGAAGAGGTCCTCCGCGTGGACCGCCCCAGCGATCCCCTCGCCAACTTCGTCTTCTTCCTCTCGGACTACATCCCCGATGGAGGGGGACTTCTCCTGACGATGTCGCCGGGAGTAAACGAGGGGTCGGGGCTGCATCCCCAGGTGGTCCACCATGACCTGGACAGCGGCGACCTCACCGGTCTCGTGGCGGATAGCGCCGCCTCGGGTACGTGGTCGGCGACGGGGCACGTGGTCTACGCCCGAACCGACGGATCGCTGTGGGCCCTTCCCTGGGACCGGGCCGCCGGACGGCCGGCCAGCCCCGCCGTTCGCGTCGGGGAAGGGGTCGAGGACGCGTCCTTTCGGCGCGGCCCCCCACGCCTGGCGCTCGGCCCCACGGGAACGCTCGCCTACCTGCAGGGAGTGTCTTTCTCCAGCCTCTTCGACGAGTTCGAAGTGATCGACGGTGCCGTATTCCTCGAGCTTCTGGCGGTGGACGGTTCCGTAACCGCCCTGGAGCTGCCGGCCACGGACCACCCGGACGCCTCGGTGTCTCGCGACGGCAGGTTCGTGGCGTACACCCGGGGCGGCGACCTCCGGATCTTCGACCGTCAGCTCGGGACCGAGGAGGTGTTGGCCACCGATCCGGACGGCCAGCTCCACGATCCGGTGTGGTCTCCAGACGGCCGGGCCCTGGCCTACTGGATGGAGGAGAACCGCATCGCGATCCAGCCCGCCGATGGGTCCGAAAGCCCGCGCATGCTGACTGCGACGGATGACTCCACCGAGTTCCTCCCGACCCAGTGGCTCGACGACGGCACCCTCCTCATCTACCCCAGGCGGGGGAGCGCAGACCTGGTGGCGGTGATCCCGGCGGACGGAACCGGCTCACCACGGCCACTGTTCCCCGGCGGACAGGTCGAGTTCTTCCCCGTCGTCTCGCCCGATGAAGAGTGGATCGCCTTCTTCGGAACGAGGTCGGACGGGACCCATCTCTTCGTACGCCGGTGGCCGGAGCTGGACGGCGAGATCCAATTGACCCCCGTAGGCACGCCGCTCTCGACGGCATCCAGGATGGCCTGGACTTCGGACAGCCGTGGAATCGTTTTCGTGACGCAGGGATTCCGGCCGGAGCTGGGGGGAAGCGCTCCCGCTTACTCGCTCCTGACGTTCGACCCGTCGGCAGAGGGCGAGGTTTCCCCTCCACGCCCCCTCGGTCTCGCCCTTCCCGGCGGCCGGATCCGGGGGTCGTTGCCCGACGGGCGGATCCTCGTCCTTTCTCAGGGCGTGTCCATCACCTCGCTCTTGAGGATGACCAGTAGAGTGGGAGCTGGCGCCGGCGATCGCCTGGTCGTGGTCGCCAACTGGTTCACGCTCCTTCGACAGAGGGAGTCGGCCGCAGATGGGGGACAGTAAATCCGTAAGCGGCGCTCACCTGGAACCCCCGGGGTGATCCTGCCGAAACGGAGAGGCCTGTGCAGTTAGCACTTACGCTCATACGTAGCGTTCTTGCCATTCTGGCGGGGTTCGCTGTTATCTTTGGGGACTCCTCGCGGTCGAGGTCCTCGCCGGGGCCTTGGGGACCATGGTGGCCACGTGGCTGGCTCCCCGCCGGGCCGCGGCCCACGGATGGCTCTTCGGAGTTCTGGTTTTCGTCATAGACGTCCGGACGGTCACCGCGCCGGACACCCGCTGGCCGACGGGACTCGGCATCCCGCTGCTGATCCTGGTCGTGCCGCAGACCTGGTTGGGGGTCCGGCTCGGCCGCCGGCTCCGGCGTCACCCCGACGAGCATGAAGCGGGTGCGTGATTCCTGCCCCGGGCCGGCCCTCTAACCCCGAACCAACGCCAGGCTGACCCCCACGGGATCCTGAATCACGGCGTACGCAAACTCTGAGTCGGTCGCCGTCTCCTTGAGGACCGTGCCGCCCTCTTCCCGGACGATTCGGAGGCTCTCCGCGAGATCGGCGACCGGCAGGTAGATGAGCCAGACGGGCGGGAGACCCGCGTTCCCTCCGCGCGCATGGCAGACACCGGCCGCCCCGTCTCCGTCGCCGTCCAGCATGCTGTAGTCGGCATACTCCTCATCACCGTCCCTCATTGCGACGTCCTGCACCGACCACCCCACGACCTCCCGGTAGAAGTCGCGCGTCCTACCGGCGTCTTCAACCGTCAGATCGAGCCAGGCGAGGCGACCGACGCTGGCCGGGTCGGCGTCGATCGGTGGAATCGCCTCGGCGGGGACCACCGGGATGAGTCCGAACGCCGCCCCGTTCGGATCGAGCAGAACCGCCCACTGGCTGTTCCCGTCCTCATCCTTCCCGTGCATGACCTCGCTCCCGCCCAGGTCCAGCGCGGTCTTCACGCCGGCACCGACGTCGGCGACCTGAATGTGCGGCATCCATTGCAGTGGAAGGTCGCCGTACTCCGGGCTGGCCGCGCCCAGCCCGATGACTGGCGCGCCCTGGTTGTTCATGAGATCCTCGCGCCAGAGCGGATTCTCGCCCGTGGTGAGGACGCGAGAGTAGAAGCGCAGCTCGCGCTCGTGCTCGGGAACGGCGATGTCGGCGCTGAGGACTCCGCCGACGCGTGGGACGAAGGGATCATTCATGGTTGCCTCATTGCTTCTCGAGTCCGCGTGACGTCATCCCGCGCGGGTGAAGAGCCCCTCCGCTTCCGATACCAGCTCTCCCCCGCGCCACGACCATTGACGCATGCGGTACTGATCGTCCGAGTCGACGATGTAGCGAAGTCGGAAACGCATCGGAAGCCCGAAGTAGTCGAACGTGCCCGTGTCGAACTCCAGCGTGTCTTCGTCACGCCACTCGAGGTCGAACCGGATCGGTATGCCGCCGATCGTGTCGATCCAGAATCCGGAGTAGGCGGCCAGACGCGGCACGAATGTGATCAACGCGCGGTTGTATACGACGCCGATCGGCGTGTCTCCCGTCACGTCCTCCTGCAGCCACACGTCGCCCATCTGCCACGAATAGGAAACCTGCGACGTGAGGCGGTCGACCCGGCCGTCCGCGAACGTCTCGGTGATCTCGCCTCGCCAGTCTCCGACAAAGACCCCCAGCCGCTCCAGCTCGGGCCCTGGTTCCAGAGGGGTCTGTGCCGCGATCGCGGGCGTCCCTACGAGGGGCAACGCCACCGCGAGAGCCAGCGTGGCGGCCGACGGCACCGCCAGCCAGCCCGTGCCGCACAGAGTGCCGGTCTTCAACACGGCTGCGCTCGCTTTTCGAGCTGTCTGCTGTACAGGATCCAGGTGTCGCCCTCGTCCCGGGATATCTCCATCAGCACCTCGTGCGAATCCGCCTGGATCTTCCGATAGGTGCGCCGGAACATCATCGTCCCGCCGTCCGGCCACGGGTGGGGCGCGATCTCCGTCAGCACGAGTTCGCCATCCACGAAGCCACCTCTCAGATGATCGAAGTGACTCTGGGCATCGACCGCTACCCATACGAACACCTTCTCGAGCGGCCGATACGTGTACCAGGTGCGGGCAAGGTCGCTGCCGGCGCCGGCCTCCAGAATCTGGCCGTTCAGGGCGGGCTCGATTCGCAGCCAGCCGCATTCCGCGCTCCCGATTCGCTGCGTCACGTTGCCCGCCGCGTCGAGGATCTCCCCCTCCCCGGTCCATGTGCCGATGAGGAAATCGAGCTGAGCCATTTCCGGCGGGGGATCAAAGGGTACCATCTGAGGCTGTGCAGACGCGTCGGTGGCCGTGGCGATCGCCAGTGCGGCAACGAGGATCGGGAGCCGTGACGTTCGGGTCAGGGGTGAACCGGGTTCCATTGAGAGTCGCATTGCTCGTCCTTTCCGCAGTGGAAAACCAGGGCACGGTGGACGAATGACGAGGGGTGGCCATTGGACACAACCGTCTCGATCTCAACGCGAGATCAAGACTCGTCAGGGGCATCCCGGCGCCACGGGAACGGCGGGACAGTAGAATACGGAGGTGGACCCGGGCGCCCCGCGGTCGCCGGTCGAGAGTGTGGTTCGTGAGCAGGTGCCCGGTGCCACCGTGAGCCGGCCGTTGTCCCTCGCGAACAGGAGGCCTTCCATGTCGTCCGATTGCACGTGCACCGATGCCCCGGGCGCCGGGGCCGTGGGTAATCCGCAAGCTGAGCCACGCCGCCCGGATCCGTGTGCCTCCGACCCCGAGAGCTGCGGGACGTATCGGGTCTCGTTCGATCGGATCGAGGTCCTCTCCGCGTCCGATGGCCTGGACGACTGGCTGGAGGCGACGTTCACTTTCGTCGTGAACGGTCAGTCTCGTGTCTGGAAGGAGGACCTCACGCGTGGCGACTGGCCGATCGGCATCGACATGTACGCGTCGGTCGCGAACCCCGGGGACGTGATCGATCTCGGCGTGTCGGGCATCGAGGACGATCCGTGGCCGGTCGGCGACGATCCGCTGCCGGGGTTCAGCCGGACGTGGGGCAGGGATGATGACTGGGGCGTCGGCCCGCACGTCGACAGCGCGATCAACGGCAGCGTCTCGTATCGCCTCCATTACCAGATCGCGTGTGCGCCCGAGACCCAGGCCGTGATCGGGCGCGACCAGATGCTGAACCTGGCGGAGCGGAAGATCGAGCAGCGACTGGCGGTCGGAGCGCGCTTGGCGTCGGCGGGATCGCAGGCCGGCGTCGCGTCCTCGGGTAGCGGGTCCGCAGGCCAATCGCCCCCGATCACCGAACAGCAGAAGATCGCCTGGAGCCTGAACAGGCTGGAGCGGGCGGGGTACCGGCTTCAGCACACGACGGGTGAGGAGTTCTACTTCACCGGTCACGGGGCGACGGTCCCGGGGGGCGGCGCTTCCGTCGCTGGGGGCGGGGCGGACGGCCCCGATTGAGAGCGTCGGCGAATGGCGTCCCGACGCGTTCCCGCTGAAACGTCAATTGCCCGGCGGATTTGCGTCGCGGTCCATCCCCCAGAAGGCCAGCGCGCGCCTGCGTAGAGCCCCGTATCGCGGGTCGTCGCGCACGGGTTCCCAGACTCGTCGATAGAGGTGGTGGACGGCCAGCGAGGACCAGTCGTCCCAGTGCTGGACCCGGTTGAAGAACCCGAACGCCTCGTCCGTCTCGCCCAGCGCCAGGGTGACCAGCCCGGTGACGAAGGGGGCATCCTCCGACCCGATCTGCTCCACCCGGCGTAATGCACCCTCGCGATTTCCCGCCACCGCGAGGGCCAGCGCGATGGTCGCCGGAGCGCCGTGGCCGGCCCACTCCACGGGCACCCCATCGAGCAACGAGACAACGCGCGCGAGCTCACCGAGCTCGAACTGGGCCAGCGCCTCGTAGAATGCGCCCGTGGTGTACTCGGGTTGTAGCGTCTGCACCCGGCGCGCCTCCAGCACGGCCGTCTCCCGCGATCCGCTGAACAGGTGGCCGAGCGACAGGTTGGCCGCGGACTCGGCGGAAAGGGGGTCGAGCTCGACGGCGCGAGACGCGAACATGAGCGTGTCTTCGCCGCGCCCGACCAGCGAGGAGACGTAGGCCGACAGGCTGTGGGGCAAGGCGTAGCTGGGCCCCAACTCGATGGCTCGCGCCAGAGACCGCAGCGCCGCGCGACCGTCGCGACGGACATAGGAGATGAGGCCGAGCGACGCGTGGGCCTCCGCCGATCCCGGATCGAGCTCGAGCGCGCGATCGGCCGCCGCTTCCGCCTCCTGCAGCGCCGTATCCGATGCCTCGAATCCGTAGGCGGTGAGGAATCCCCAGACATCGGCGACGCCCACCCACGCGGGCGCATACGCCGGATCCCGCTCGAGCGCCTCGTGAAAGCAGCGCAGGCCGTCCCGCATGCCCCCTTCGGTCCGTCGGTCGAGCAGCGCGCGTCCGGTGGCATGGAGCCGATACGCCTCGAGGTCGTGGGTCGGGGGTCCCTCCGCGATGCGCTCCCGCCGTCCCGCGCCGAGTTCGGCACGAAGACTGTCCGCGATACGTTCGGCCAGCTCGCTCTGGATGTCGAACAATCCCTGCGCCGAGAGCTCCCGGTCGAAGGTTTCGGCCCACATGTGGTGATCGGTCCCGGCGTCCACGAGTCGCACGTTGAGTCGAAGCCGCTCCCCCGACTGCTGGACGTCGCCCTCGATGATCGTTCCGGCACCCAGCGTCCGACCGATCTCGGGAAGGGTCAGCTCGGTGTCGCGGTAGCGGGAAACCGAGGTGCGCGAGATCACGGTCAGCGTCCGTGATCGCGAGAGCTGCGTCAGCAGATCCTGATGGAGCCCGGCCGCGAACATCGCGGCGTCTTCGCCGGTGATGTGCCCGAAGGGCAGGACCGCGACGGTCTCGCGGCGCAACTCTGATGGCGGCCGGTCCGGCCGATCGAGGGTCGGTGGCTCGTCATTGATGTCCGACGACCCGAGGGCTTCGGCGAAGGCCGTCGCGGTGCGGTACCGATCCGCGGGTGCCTTCGCCATCGCTTTCCGAATCGCGGCCTCGACGGCCTGTGGTACGTCTCCGCGAACGGTCCGGATGGGGGGCGGTTCATCCAGGACGTGTCGCGCCATCAGCGCACGAGCGGTGGGGCCGCTGAACGGTGGCTGCCCCGTCAGCATCTCGTGGAGCACGCACCCGAGGGCGTAGATGTCCGCCTCGGCCCCGATCTCGGCCTCCCCGGTCGCCTGCTCCGGACTCATATAATTCAGGGTTCCGACCGCATGTCCCGTCCCGGTGAGCCGGGGGTCCTCGGCCTCCCGCTCGATCGCGCGGGCGATGCCGAAGTCGGCGAGCAGCGGGTGTCCCTCGGAGACGAGGATGTTCCCGGGCTTCACGTCCCGGTGTACCACGCCGCACCCGTGCGCGTACGCCAGCGCGCCCGCAATCTGGACCGCGACGTCGACGGCCTCGTCGATCGGGAGCTGCCGCTCGCGGTCCAGCCGGTCCCGAAGGGTCTCTCCGTCGACATACGGCATGACGTAGAAGAGAAATCCGTCGACCTCCCCCGAGTCGAACAGCGGCAGGATGTGCGGGTGCACGAGATTCGCGGTCGTCCGGATCTCGGCGATGAACCGTTCGCCGCCGACTACTGACGCGAGCTCAGGCCGCAGCACTTTGATCGCCACCTTCCGATCGTGCCGCTCATCCCGCGCGAGGTGTACGGTCGCCATCGCGCCCTCGCCCAGTGGACGCTCGATGGAATAGCGGCCGCGGAGGGCCGCGTTCAGTCGACTGATCGCCTCGGACATGGCAGAGAAAGTGGCGGGGCGACCGAGGCCCCGCCAAACCCACCGAACGATCAGTCGCCGCCCTCCATCGCCCCCAGCGCCTGTCTGGCGAACGACCGAAACGCGTCGTCCTCCGGACGGTCGGCGGAGGCCTCGAGCGAACGGGTGAACGCCGCGCGAGCTTCATCCGCTCTGCCCAGGCGCTCGAGACAGTCTCCGAGAGAGTTCAGGGCACGAAGGTGCACGTCATCGGCTGGAGTTCCTTCGACGGGTCGCGATTCCTCGGCCGTCGATCGGAGGTCCGTGATGGCCCCCTGGCCGGCCCCCGCATCACAGTCGAGAAGGCCGAGCGTGACCTGGTCGGCCAGGTATCTTCGATCCGCGGGATACGTTCGTCTCAGGATCGGCACGGCGTGGCGGAAGCGTCGACGCGCCTCGTCACCCTCACCCGTATCGAACAGCAGACCGCGCGAGGTTGATCTCGACGATCGTGGGGTTCACGTGATCGTCCCCGAAGACGTCCGCGAACGTCCGCCACGACTGTCGCATGAGTGTGGCGGCCTCGTCCAGCCGTCCCATGTCCTGAAAAAGCAGGGCGAGGGAGTTCTGGGTGTTGGCGACCACCTGGTGATCTTCACCCAGTCGCTCGACCTGCATGCCGAGCACCTCTCTCCACAGGGCCACGGCGTCGGCGGACTGCCCCCGGGCGTGCAGCACACGGGCACGCATCGAGAGGGCGCCGGCGATACGATCGTCGCCCGGCAGCAGGACTCTCCGGCGGATCTCCAGCGCTTCGGTGGCCGCGCTGTCGGCCGCATCGTAGGCATTCATGCGAAGGAGCGCCCCCGCCAGCGACACGAGGCTGTTCGCGAGGGCCGGATGCTCGGGATCGAGGTCGCGGCGGAGCGCCACCGATCGACGGAAGAAGGACGCGGCCCGTTCCGGTTCCCCCCGGCTGATCGCGAGCCAGCCCAGGTTGGTAAGCGGCAGAGCCATTTCCATGGTGGGCTCCGCGAGCGCCTCGAAGGTGGCGAGCGATTCGATCAACAGCGGCTCGGAGCGATCGAGGTCCCCTCGAACCTGCCAGGCGTACCCGATCGTGTTGAATGCGGCGGCGGCCCTCGGGGTCCCGGCCAGGTCCCCGGATCGCGCCAATTCGAGTGCCTCCTCGAGAAGCGGCTCCGCCGCGCCCGGATTCCCCACCTCTGTGTAGACCAGACCAAGCGAAGTGAGAAGCGCGAGGTGCGAGGGGTCGTCGTTCGGTCCACGGCGACGACGCAGATCGAGCGCCTCGTCGTACAGGGCCAGGGCGGAGTCACGAAGCCCCAGCGAGCGATACACGTCCCCGATGGCCTGCATCAGCGTCGCCTGAACGATGGGCTGATCGGACAGCGAGGTGCGGACCCGGACTGCGCCACGATCCAGCACGTCCCGGACCGTGGTCGCCTCGCCGCGGGCGACCACCGGGCTCGCGCTCCCGAACAGGCCTACGAGAAAATCGAGGACCTCCTCCGCTCGATCGCGTTCCTCGGCGACGCGACGCGCCTGACGGTCGAGACTCAGAGAGAACCCCGCCGCGAGGACGACCACCGTCGTCGCCGCGGCGACGCCGAAAGGATGTCGTCGCGAACGAACTTGGCGGCCCTGTAGCGCCGCGACCCGGGGCGCGCTTCGACGGGTCGGCCGTCGAGGTGCCTCCTGACGTCCTCCGCGAGCTCTCCGGCGCTACCATAGCGCAGATGAGGCTCCCTCCTGAGAGTCTTGAGGACGATGTCGTCGAGGTCACCGCGGACGCGGCGCATCGATTTCCCCGGATCCGAGCCCGGTGACCGCGAGGGTCGCAGGTCGGAGGGCCGCGACAACACGTCTTCGATCTGACCGGGCGCGCCGCGGTCCAGGTCGTATGGTCGACAGCCGGTGAGCATCTCGTAGAGCAACAGCCCGAGCTGGTAGACATCGCTGGAGGTCGTGATCGTGCCCCCCAGCAGCTGTTCGGGCGATGCGTAGTCGGGCGTGAGAACGCGGACCAGCGGCCGGGTGTCCGGGCCCGACTCCGCATCTGCCTCGGGGTCGAGGAGCTTCGCGATGCCGAAATCGAGCAGCTTCGGGTCACCGTCGGGGGTGACCAGGATGTTGGCGGGCTTCAGGTCCCGGTGGACCACGAGGTTCCGGTGGGCGGATTGGACGGCCTCGCACACGCGGACGAAAAGGCGCAACCGGTCCACGATCGAGAGGTCCTCGGACTCGCAGTGCGCGTCGATCCGAACCCCCTCGACGAGCTCCATGACGTAGTACGGCCGCCCGTCGTCGCCCACCCCGCCGTCCAGGATCCGCGCGATATCCGGGTGCGAGAGCCTCGCGAGAATCTGCTGCTCGCTGCGGAAACGCTGCGCCTCCGCGGCGGACATGTCACGCTGAATGATCTTCAGCGCCGCTTCCTGGTCGAACGATCCCTCGGCGCGGCGGACGCGGTAGACGACGCCCATGCCGCCCGCCCGATCTCCTCGACGATCTCCCACGCCCCGAAGCGGGTGCCCGGCACGATCTCGTGGCTCCCTTCCTCCGCCTCCGAACGATCCGTGATCTCGTCGAACGGGCCGCGTCGCTCGTGCGCGTCGAGCAGGGACAGCACCTCTTCGGCGATTTCGGGGGTGCCTGCTTCCCGACGGACGTACTCCTCGCGGAGGGGAGACGGCTGGTCCAGGGCAGCGGTGAAGAGGGCTCCGGCGGCCTCCCAGTCCTGCGGATTCATGCCGCGCTCTCGAGCTCGCGGGTCAGCCACGCCCGCGCGAGCGTCCAATCGCGCTTGACGGTGGCCGGCGAGACGGACAGGGCCTCGGCCGTCTCCCTGACCCCCATTCCCCCGAAGACGCGGCACTCGACGACTCGAGTCTGGCGCGGGCTGAGTCGTTCCAGTCTCTCCAGCGCTTGATGAACGGCGACCAGGTCGTCCGGCCGGGTGTCGGCCGCTTTCACGATGTCGTCGAACGGAACGTGGGGAGCGCCCGCGCCGCGCTTCTGCGCTCCCTTCATCTCCGCGTAGTTGACGAGGACTCGCCTCATGGCCTGAGAGCACACGCCGAAGAAATGTGCTCGGTCGCGCCAGGTGAGCTGCTGGGCTCCGGCGAGCTTCAGATATGCCTCGTGGACGACCGCGGTGGTGCTGAGCGTATGACCCTCGCGCTCCCGACGGAGCTGCCGGTGCGCCAGCTCGCGGAGCTCGTCATACACGGCGGGCAGTAGCCGGTCCAGGACTGCCCGGTCTCCGCCCCGCAGCGCCGTGAGAAGCACCGTGACATCGCCGGGAGTGCCGGACGTCTCGCTCATGACTCCACCACCGGAAGGAGGCCGCGTACGGGGACGAACCACTTCCCCGACCGAAAACATGAGATTCGGACCTCCGCCGCGCCACGACCGTGAGCCCGATTCGGACGTTTCCGGCGTAAGAGGGTGCCGGCGCGTCCGTCTGCCTCGACGCCCCGGAAAGGGACCCTCACTTCGGGCCGGATGCCGGCCCGGCTGAGCCGCGACGCGAGGAACAGGAGAGTGCTATGCGAACGCTCGTCATGAAGGCAAGGACCTCCCACGCGATCGGACGCGTTCGCCGTGCGATCTCTTCCCGTTGATGGGAGCGCTGTCACTCGCGGGCTGCGCGAACACACCGACCGAGGGCGAGCGGAGGCCCCGCCACCCCCGCCGGAAACGGCCCTCCGGGGCGTCCTGTTCGACACGAACGGGACCACGCCTCTGGAGGGAATCAGCTATGCGATCGCCGAAGTCGGCGTGGGTCTCGTGGCGAGCGGTACCACGGACGCGGAGGGGCGGTACGGGGCGGAGGTCGCCCCGGGCCGGTACGCCGTGGTCGCGGTCGGAGTCAAGGACGCCCGCTACCTCGGCACGCCCGGCGACACGGCCGACGTCGTTCAGAACCAGACCACCACGAGGAACCTGAACGTTCGGACCGGATACCATCTCGAGATCCTGAACATCAATCAGGACGTGCAGGCGAGCGCCGGGGCGAACGTGGCGGTGACCCTCCAGTTCCGGGTCTGGAATCGCGACATGTGTCCCGGCTGCAATCCGTCGGTCGCGATCGGCGTGGACGGAACGCCGCTCGCGGTCGCCCGCTTCTCGGTTCCGGGAACGCATCCCGGAACGACGTACACCGAGGTCCTCAACTTCCCCGGCGCCCGCCCAGGGCGGCACCCTGAACGCGATGCTGTACGTGGCTCTACGGCCGTCAGCGTTCAACCGGCACTGGATGCCTACGCGGCGGCGACGACGAACGGCCAGTCGGGGATCCGGTACGTCCCGTTCGGGCAGCTCCAGGTGAACTGACGGGCCAGCCAGGACGCATCTGACGCCTATCGGGCGCCCACCGCCTCCCGGTCCAGGACGCCGTCCATGAATCCGCGAAGCTAGGGTCGAACGACCCTCGAACGAGGGCCCAGAGGTCGCGCGAGAACGGGCGGGTGTAGAAGCGAAAACCCGATCCGGTTGAACGCGTCCTCGTCCAGCACACCGTTCTGGACCTGGAGATAGATGTTCTCGACGCGACGTAAGCCGGCCGTCACCGCCATCGAGAGCTGCCAAGATTCGCCCGGTGTCAGCTCAGCGTCGGTCGCCCCCCTCATCATGCGAGCCGTGAGCTCGGAAAGCTGAGCGTCCGTCGCCATGGCGATGTTGAGCTCGTTGGCCTGGTCCGCGATCGCCTGCTGCGTGGCGCTCCGCACGGCGACCGTGTTCTGACGGACCTCGAGACCGACGAACACGAGCGACACCACGACCGCCCCAAGGCCGAATACCTCCATCAGCCAGCGGCCCCGCCCGTCCTGCGTCATTCCTCGGTCGTCTTCCTATCCGTTCGGAAGGGCGTCCACGAGCTCGATCATCCGCCGCACGTGGTCCGGCGTGGGGACGCGTCCTCGCCCGCCACCGAGGTTGTCGATCATGTGTTCCGGATCACCCGTTCCCGGCGCCGATACGGTGACGGCCGGGTGCGCGATCGTGAACTTCAACATGAACTGCGCCCACGTGTGCGCGTCGAACTCCGTGGCCCACCCTGGCGGCGGGCGGTCCCCGATTCGCTGCCCACGTCCGGCCTGCTTCCGAAGGGGAGGTAGACCAGCACGCCGATGCCTCTCGCTCGAGCGCGAGTGGCAGGATGAGCTGCTTCGACCGCCCGGTCGTCCACGGCGTAGGCGACGCCGATGAAGTCGATCGGCTCGTCGCCGCATGAGCTCCCCGAGCCGGGCATACTGGCGTCGGGGTGGTCGAGGTCATCGCCGATGTACCGGATCCGTAACCTTCCGGACTTCAACTCCTGCAGCATGGGGAAGCTGTGTCGACGGGTCGCCCATGTTGTGGACCTGGTCGAGATCGATGACCGGCCGCCGCAGTCGCTCGAACGACCGCTCGATCTGCGCCCGGACCGCCGCGGGGTCGGCCGACCCGCCGCCGCGCCCGGCCACGTTCACCTTGGTTGCCCAGAAGATGCCGTCGCCGAAACCGTCTTCCTCGGCCCACTGGCCGGCGTAGGTCTCGGATCCGCCGCCGCCGTAACCCGCCGCGCTGTCGAAGACACGACCGGCACCCTCGGCGCCATCGGCCAGCGCGTGCAGCACGGCGCGGTGGTCGGCGAGCTCCTCGGCGGTCGAGTTCGACGAGATCCAGCGCCCGCCCAGCCCGATGACGGGGATCTCCTCGCCGCTCGACGGAATGGGGCGGGTCAGCACGGGAGCCTGCTGGAGGCCGTGCAGGAGCCGCGGATGGAGGGCGAGCGTCGCCGCGCCGGTGATTCGTAGCCACTCTCGTCGAGAAATCATCTTCGTCCCCCCAGGATGGTTCGCTTTCTGTGCCGCACCCTCGAGCGCCGCGGCGCCCGCTAGAACCGGAAGCCGCCGCCCCCGCCCATGCGCATGCGCGGGTTCACGACATTATTGAACCGCGAGCCGAACGTGAAGCTCAGGCCGAAGTCGAGCGAGTACTCGAAGTCGGTCCCCGAGCTGCCGCCGCTCGAGGAGGATGTCCTCGTCGGAGATGTCCCTCCCGCGGCAGATAGATCTGGTCCTTCACCCGCGCGACGCTGCCGCGCACGTCGAACGAGAGCCCACGAACGATCCGGATCTCGAGCCGCGAGGACAGGTCGATGCGGTGCTGCGAGAAGTCGTCGAGGAAGCTCGAGAGCTCGAGCGATCCGCTGACCTCGCCCCAGGGCTGATTGACCGACGCCGACACGTCGAGGCTGTGCTCCGGCCGCGTCTCCTCGGTCTTGTCGAAGAGCGTGATCTCCTCGTACTGGAAGCTCGCGACTCCGACCTTGTATAGAAACGTGAGCTGTTTCCGCGTGGAGTGGGCGTACGGGAAGATGTTGTACTCGAGCGCCGGCCCGGCCCGGATCGCCAGGTCCTGATTGAGACGGGTCGCCGCCGTGACGGCCGACTGCCCGCCGATCGACCAGTGATCGCCCAGGCTCCACACGATGAGCCCGTCGACATCGTAGTTCCGGCGGGTGGATTCGAGCTCGGTGCCGTCGCTCAGCTCGAAGTTCTGCCGCTCGTAGTCGCCGCGCGTGCCGAGCTCGATCTTCAGGTCCTCGGTCGTGCGATTGGCACGAAGCGACCCCTCGAACCCGACAGAGTTCTGGCGACTCTCCCCCTCGAGCTCGGTGCTGATCCGGGCCCGGAACGACCAGAGATTCCAGGGGTCATCCTCCGGCGACAGCTGCACCGGCGCGATCGCCCCCGGATCGGCGAGAAACCGGATGTCCAGGAGCCGGCCGGCGGGCGTCTCCGCGACGTACCTCACGAGTCCGAGCCGGAAGGTCTGGACCAGATCGTCCCGGACTTCCGCGTCGGTATCGTCGGGCCGCGAGACGTGTCGCAGTGTGTCCTGTCGTGGGGCCAGATCGCGAAGGCCGATGAAGGCGAACGTGTACTCCCGCCCGCCGGCCCCCGTGCCCTGTGTCGTCACCAGCACGTGCAGGTCGGCATCCTGCCGATCGCGGGCGTAGTTGATGAAGTCGACCTCGCGCCGGAAGTGGTCGAAGTCGCAGATGAAGCGCTCGCAGTCCAGGAACACCGAGAGCGGGTCGAGCGCCGCTTCCTGGGCGGTCGCCTTCTCGAACCCGCAGACGAGGCCACCGGCGAGGGTGGCGATCACGAGGACGAACCGTCGCATTCGTAGACATTTCGCTTTCAGGGGGCGTGTCGCACGATCGGTCACACAGTACGGGACAGCTGCGTACTGCGAGACGTTGGGTGCGTCGGCGTTCCACCGGGTCTAGATGAGGCGGATCCGGGCGGCGAGAGGCGCCGCCCGTCGGCCTGCCGATCCAGATCTCACTCCTGGTTCCGGGCCGCTTCGATGTGCAACGCGGCCTGTGACCGGATGTAGTGCCGGATCCCATCGACCTCGACCTCCGTCAACCCGGCCGAGAACCGAGGCATCCCGTTCTGGAGCCGGGCGCCCCCGAGCACGACGTCGTTGAACGCCTCGCGCTGCAGCACGACGGCCGACGCCCGGAGGTCGGGCGCGACGCCGCCCGACACGGCTCCCGCGCCGTGGCACATGACGCAGGTCTCGGCGTACGTCACCCCGCCGCGGGCCGCCATGTCGGCATCGACGACGAACTCGGCGTCCTCGATCGGCTGCGGCAGCACCGGCGGCGGCGTGGCGGGCAGCTCGACGTCGCCCCCGAGCGCGAACGCGATCAGCCGCCGGGGCTGTGCTTTGTACGCCCATCCGTGCTTGGCGACGAGCGAGCCCATGAACGCGGGTCCCGCGCCGCCCCATCCCACCAGAATCGCGACATACTGCGTCCCGTCGACCGCGTACGTGACGGGAGGCGCGGCCACACCGAGGCCGAGCCGGCCCCGCCACACTTCCTCACCCGTGTCCGCCCGGTGCGCGACGAGGTATCCGTCCGCCTGGCCCTGGAAGACGAGGTTGCCCGCGGTGGTGAGCGTGCCCGCGCTCGCGATTCCCGGCTTCTCGACCTCCCATGCGAGCGATTGCGTCACCGGATCCCACGCTTTGAGCGACCCGGTCCCGAAGTCGGCCGGGATGTCCGCGGTGTTCTGATCGATTCCGGAGTCGAAGCGCCAGTCGGGGCTCTCCCACGTGCCGACATCGAGCGTCGTCTCGCCATATCCGCCGGGAATGTCCATGGCGGGGATGTACGCGAGGCCGGTCGCGGGGTTGTAGGACATCGCGTGCCAGCTGTGCGCGCCCAGCGGGCCGGGGTACACGAGCGTCAGACTGTCCGCGTAGCGCGCGCCGGGGACCTCGATCGGCCGTCCGGTCTCCATGTCGATGCCGGTCGCCCAGGTGATGTTGGCGAAGTTTCGCGCCGAGATGAGCGAGCCGTCCGAGCGGTCGATGACGTAGAAGAACCCGTTCTTGGGCGCGTGCAGGGCTGCCTTTACCTCCCGACCGTCGATCTCGAGGTCGGCGAGCACGATGTCCATGTTCGAGTTGTAGTCCCACGTCTCGCCCGGCGTGGTCTGGTAGTGCCACTTGTATTCGCCCGTCGTCGCGTCGAGGGCGACCACCGAGCACAGGAAGAGGTTGTCGCCGCCGCCGGGGCTCCGGATGCGCTGGTTCCAGGGCGAGCCGTTGCCCGTCCCGATCAGGAGCTGGTCGAATTCGGGATCGTACGTGAGGCCGTGCCAGACGTTTCCGCCCCCGCCGTGCTCCCACCACTCGCCGGTCCAGGTCTCGGCGGCCATCGCCATCGCGTCGTTCTCGAACCCTTCGGCCGGGTTGCCGGGCACGACCCACCACCGCCACACGCGCTCGCCCGTCACCGCGTCGTAGGCGTCGACGTACCCACGGGTCGCGCCCATCTCCGTGCCGCCGTTGCCGATCACCACCAGCCCGCGAAACGCCTTCGGCGCCCCGGTGATCATGAGCGGCTCGGCCGGATCCACCGTCATCGTGCTCCAGAGCTCTGTGCCGGTTGCCGCATCCACGGCGATGAGCCGGCCGTCCGCCGTGGCGATGAAGATCCGGCCCTCGTGGAGCGCGATCCCACGACTCGCGTCCCACATGATCCTCAGGCGATCGCCGGCATGCTCGATGACTTCGGGATCGTATTCCCAAAGGACCTCACCCGATGTCGCATCCACCGCGCGGAGGACGTTCCAGCTGCCCTCGTAGTACATGACGCCGTCGACGATGAGTGGCGTGCCGTAGAGCGTGCGGTCGTTCGGCAGGTCCGCGAACCAGGCCACCCCCAGGTCGCCCGCGTTGTCCGCGGTGACCTGGGTCAGCGGGCTGAACCGCTGCTCGTCGAACGTGCGGCCGAACGCCAACCAGTCCGCCGCGTCCTCGCCGGCCGCGAGCGCCGCGTCATCGATCGCGGCAACGGCGTCGGCGATGTTCCCCGAGGGTTGCGGCGAGCCACCGTCACAGGCGGTCGAGCCGAGTCCGGCGATGAGAGCGAACGACAGGTGCAGCGATGATGGACAACGAACGCGAGCCCGCATGGAGCCTCCCCTGGGTCGGTGTTCGGTGTGATGCACGGATTCCGTCGAACGACGTCGTGCTCTATCACGGAAGGTGGCCGGATTCAGGCTCAACGTCGATGGGGCAGCGGATTCTGTTCCCGCGACCGGCGGTTTCCTTGTTCCCACGGCACAACCCTCCGGGCGGTTGTAATGTCGGATGGACGAGACGAACACCAGCGGAGGTACATGTGAAGAACGGCGACGGTCCCATTCACCGGTCGACGCGTAGAGTGCCCGGGCTCTCGTGGATCGCGTTCGCCGCCCTGGCCCTCGGGAGTCTCGCCGCGCTGTCGGCGCCGCAGGAGGCGACGGCCCAGGATCCTGGCCCCGTGACCGACGCCGACCTCCGGCAGCTCAACCGTGTCTCCGGCCTGGCGCTCTCGCCGGATGGTCGACGCGTCGCGTTCGCCCAGGGTGGGGGTATCTGGGTGCTGGAGACGGCGGCGGGCAACTCGCCCCGTCGGGTGGCAGACGGGATGACCCCGACCTGGTCTCCGTCGGGCGGGGCCCTGGCGTTCTACGCACGATCGGAAGCCAGCGGTGAGCTTCAGGTCTTTACGGCCGACCTCGCGACCGGGAACGTCACGCAGGTCACGAGCGTCGAAGGCGGCGCGGTCCCCGACCGGATCGCGTGGTCCCGCGACGACGTGTTGGCCTTCATCGTGTCCCGGCCGAGAGACGCCTCAGTCGTCTCGGCCGATCGGTCGGCGCCGGCGCCCGCCTCCGCGGAGGAGGGATTCCCGCTGATCCTCGGGGCGGACGCCCCGGATGGACACGCATTCGCGGGGATCCTGGCCGGCATGGCGCCTCCGGCACGCCCGACCCCCACGACCACGGAACTGTTCGTCCATGACCTGACCTCCGGAGAAGCAGTCCAGCTCACGAGCGATGCGGCAGGATATCATTCTCCGTCCTGGTCTCCCGACGGACGCACGATCGCCGTGGTCTCTCGCGAGGAGTTTCGCGGCGGCGCGTTCGTGTCAGCGGTGTACTTGATCGACGGCGCCACGGGCGAACGACATGAGCTCGCTCCCGGAGTCCCGGGGAAGGCGATGCCTCGCTGGTCGCCCGACGGGAGCAGACTCGCCTTCGCGGCCTATTCGAGGACGGATCACGCGGAGAGCGGCGTGCGGGTCGTCGAGATCGACGCAGCCGGTCGGACGGGACGAGGCACCGATGCATACTCGGGATCGGTGCTGGACATCGCGTGGGCCCGGGACGGACGGTCGCTGTACATCACGCGCACCATAGGAGTCACCCAACCCGTCCAGCG
Organism: Alphaproteobacteria bacterium; assembly: GCA_965216645.1. GTDB lineage: Bacteria > Pseudomonadota > Alphaproteobacteria > CBDCGJ01. Next base: position 68,798 of record CBDCGJ010000022.1, read on the forward strand.
GCTCGATCTGGCGACCGGGGCCACGGCGACGGTCGGGAGCGCCGATTACGTGGCGCGCGGAGGCTCCCTCACCGTCTCGGGCTCAGGCGCGGTCGCGTGGGTCGAATCGCGCGGTGATGTACCGAGCGTCGTCTCGCTCCTGCGAGCCGGCACCGACCGGGCCGCGGAGATCTACGACCCGAACCCGCAGTTGCGAGATGTGGAGCTCGGTCGGCAGGAGGTCGTGAGCTGGCGAAACCGTCGCGGGGACGCGCGAGAGGGGATTCTGATCCTCCCGGTCGGCTACGAACCGGGACGTCGATACCCGCTGATCGTGTCGGCCTACTCCGAAGGGAGCCATCTCAACTCGTTCCAGGGCGACGCGGCCCCGGCCTTCGGCAACCAGCGGCACGCGGCGCGCGGCTACGCCGTGTTCTTCCCCGGGCCCCGGGTGCCCTGGATGTACGGGGGCGCGGTCGGCACGGACAACGTGACGGGCCCCCCGGGGTGGGACCTCACGGTCGACGACGTCGAGTCCGGCGTCGACGTGCTCATCGAGCGCGGGATCGTGGATCCGGACCGAATGGCCATCATGGGCTTCAGCAACGGCGGTGCGGCGACGGTCGGATTGATCACGAGGACCGACCGATACCGGGCGGCCGTTGCGGTCGCCCCCGCGAATCTCAACTGGGTGGAAGCCGCGCTTCGGCAGGACAACATGGGCGGAAGGTGGATCCGCACTCAGAGGTTCATGGGCATCGATGAGGATATCCTCGAAGACCCGCTTCCGTACCTGGAGGGATCGCCGGTGTTCGCGCTCGCGAGCGTCGATACGCCGCTATTGCTGGCCGTCGGGGATCGGGACGACGCGTCCTTCACCGTACCGACGATCGAGACGTATCTCGCGCTTCGGCGTCTCGGAAAGGACGTGACGCTGCTTCGCTATGCCGACATGGCGCACGGCTTCTTCGGGCCTGCCGGCGACGATCTGAACGGGCGCATCACGGACTTCCTCGATCGGCACCTGGAGCCGGGGCGCTAACGCCGGAAGTTCCCGGAAGTCCCCGGCTTCTGTCTGGTTCCCTGTCTGCTACCCACCCGCGCTCCGCCGCGGCGGACGGCACTGCGGCCACTCTCCGACCGCTCCGGCGTTCATCGTCCGGCGCGACGTGTTCCGCGGCTCGGTCGAACGGGTCGTCGGGAGGACGACCGTGTCGTGCGGCATCCGCTCGGGATCCTCGGACGCCATGTACGCCGTCATGGCCGCGAGCGTGGCGTTACTGCGCAGGTCGTCGAAGACGATCTTGTCGAACGTGTCGAGATTGGTGTGCCACGTGTACTGCCGGTAGTCGGGGTAGTTGGACTGATAGCGGAAGAACGGCACCGGCTTGCAGATGAACGACATGTGGTCGCTGCCGCCGACCTCCGGCAGCCCCGGGATGTCGAGCTCGATGTGCTTCGTGATCTCGGGCGGCATCGCCGAGAACCAGCGGGCGAAGTGCTCGCCGGCTTTCGCGAAGCCCTGCATCCGGATGTAGTCGACTCGCCAGGTCCCGTTGTCCTGGTTGAACCCGGCCTGCATGCCTTCGACGACCTCGGGGTTGTCTGCGGCGAACGCGGTCGAGCCGACCAGACCCTGCTCCTCGCCTCCCCAGTGACCCACGACGACGGTCCGACGCGGGTTGGGATAGGTGGCTTTGAGGATGCGCATCGCCTCCATCATCATGATCGTCCCGGTGCCGTTGTCGGTGGCACCCGAGGCGCCGTCCCACGAGTCGAGATGGGCGCTGATCACGACGTACTCGTCCGGCAGCTCGGTGCCGGGGATCGTGCCGACCACGTTGAAGGCCGGCACGTCGCCCAGGAACTCGGCCTGCGCATCCAGCCGAATGCGCGGCGCCTGCTCGTTCTGCGCCAGACGGGCGACCAGCCCGTAGTCCTCGCAGCTCAGGTGGATGCTGGGGATCTCGTCCGTAGACGACGAGAAGATCTTGTCCGCGCCCCAGCCGTTGGACCAGCGGCTCGTCAGGATCGCGACGGCGCCGGCCTCCTCGATTCGCGCGATGTACCCGCGCCCGGCCGCGCTCGTCGACCGAGACCAGAGGCGCGCCGCCTGCGCCCGATCCTGCTGCGCCCGTTCCCATGACTCCGGCGTCGCGTACTCCGCCCAGGACTCCGGGGCGCGACAGCTGGGCTCGGGGAAGGACACGGCGACGGCCTTGCCACGAATACTCGGCAGCCACGCCTCGAACTCGGACGCGTCGGCGAACTCCGGGAGGATCGTCACGTCCGCCTCGACCGGGCCGTCGGTGCCGGGTGACCACCCCAGCATCATGCCGTTCAGCGAACGCACGCGGGGCGCGATCAGGTCGACGTGCGTCGTCCCGCGTGCCCACCCGGTCCACGTCCCGTACTGCTGCTTCTCGGCCTCGATGCCCCACTCGGCGTACTTCTCGATGAGCCAGTCTCCGGAGGCGTCGTACTGCGGCGTACCCATGAGGCGGGGACCGATGGAATCGAGGAGCGCCTGCGACAGCTCGTAGACCTGCGATCCGCCCTCCATCCCCTCTGCCCACATCTGCCGGATCACCGGATCGTCCGTCGGGAACGTCTGCGCGGCGGCCGCCGCGGGCAGGGTGGATGTGGCCGTGAGCACCATCGCGAACCAGGTCTTCTTCATGCCCGTCCTTCCGTTTTCAGCTCATCGTGTCGCCGGTCACCGAGGAACTGAAGAATGGAACTCGGGCGCGGGCCTGCCAAGCGAGCGGCCTCAGGCAGCCTTCCGACGACGATCCATCCACAGCAGCACGAAGAAGAGCAGCGCGCAGACGACAAGGTGCGAGATCTTTCGGTTGATCGTCAGGAAATTCACGAACAGGCCGACGTAGAGCAGCAGGAAGGTCCCGATCAGTGGGAGCCCGATGCGTCGCCTGCGCAGCACTCCGATCGCGCCGGCGGACAGTACGACACCCATGAGCGCGATATACCCGACGTACCCCAGGGGGCTGACCGGCACCAGCGTGCGGTCGGCCTTCTCGGCAAGGAAGGTCGATACGTCCGCGAGCGGCTCGTCGAGGGCCGAGATGTGCACGATGCCGAGCGACTGTCCGACGAGCCCCAGGCCGACGACGAGACGCAGGCCTCCGTAGAGGAGAAGCGCGCAGGCGATCAGAATTCTCGGGAGGTTTCGTCTGGAAGGCATGGTGGATGATAGCGATCCGGGTCGTTTGCGGTCACGCGGGAGACGCCTCGAGCGACCTGCCGGGACCCACCTACGAGCCGCGAACGAGCCGAGTTTCCGCGGAAACGTCTCCGCGGAGACGTTGTTCGGCGACGATCCCTGGCTCCGCGACGTGCACGCGGCTTCGTCCACGACGGGAATCAGTGGTACATTCCGCGCCGCGCCCGCGACGACCCCGGGGGCCCGTCTCCACGACCAGGCAGGAGTATGCGTTTCGCGTGAGCAGCTACGCCGCCGTTGCCCAGTTCCTCGCTTTCCTGACACTGTTGTCCCTCGCGGTCGGCGCGTTGCTGATGGCCGCACTCGCGGTCCCAGCGGGTCGAGCTCGGATCGGCGGGCTGCTGGAGAGGTACCGGGGAGACGCGCTGGGCATCGCGTGGATGGCGTCGATCTTCGCGATGGGGGGCAGCCTCTACTTTTCCGAGGTCGTCGGCTTCGCCCCGTGTCTGCTGTGCTGGTATCAGCGCATCGCCATGTACCCGCTGGTCGCGGTGCTGGGGGTCGCCTTCCTCCGCAAGGACCCCTCCGTGTGGCGCTACGCCCTTCCGCTCTCGCTGATCGGTTTCATCATCTCGGTCTACCATGTCGTCATCCAGCTCCAGCCCGCGCTGGAGGCAGGCTCGTGCGGCTCGGGCCCGCCGTGCTCGGGGCGCTACGTCGCGGTGTTCGGGTTCGTGTCGATTCCGTGGATGGCGGGGGGCGCCTTCCTGCTGATCACCGGACTCCTGCTGGCGGTCCGTCAGAGCGAGACCTAGCCGGGCGAGTCCTCGACAACCGTCGGGGAATCACGTCGATATTGCTGCCTCTCACGAGCGTTTACTCGGCGCTCACTTCGTGACGGTTGTTTCCCAGATCGCTGCCTCCGAGCCTCCGCCCGGTGCGCGTTCCGCTACCCACGGAGGAGGCCATGTCCCGTATTCGTTCTACTTACCGCCGCCTGTGGGGGGCTGCCGTCATCCTGCCGGCGTTCGGCACGACCGCCAGCACCCCCCCCGAGGTACCAGCAGCAGGTCCGCTGGAGGTATTCGATTTCTACATTGGCACGATCGTGCCGACCGATCTCGGTGAAGTGGACTTTACCAGCGACGTCCGGCTCGAGTGGGGAGTCGGTCGTCAGGCGATTCGCTTCACCGGCAACTGGACCCGCGACGGAGAGCCTCCCGAATTCGTCAACGGCCTCGTCGCGTGGGATCCGGTGGCCGGGGAAATCAGGATCACAGGCGTGTTCTTTCACGGCGCGTACTTCGTCGGGACCGTGCGCGTCCTCGACGCGGATCGGGGTGTTGTTCGGCGCGAGTGGGAGGGGGCATACCCCGATGGGAGTGTCGTACCCTACCGCGAGACCTGGACTCCTCTATCGGACGACACGTTCGAATGGTCGATCGAGGCGTTCAGGGACGGCGCGTGGCACCAGCACCTGCCGCCGGGTATCGAGTCGCCCCCCGTGCACCGCGTGATCCGGGCCGGTGGTCGCTCCCGCGCCGCGCAGGAGGCGCCGCCGCAGATCGTCCTGGAGGGACGGGAGTCGGTTGAACAGGTGGGACGGTTCGAGCGCTTCTTCGGCCGCTGGGTCCGTGTCGAGTATCCGCGGGGCACGCCGATCGAAAATGCCGACGGCGGCTGCTTCTTTCGGCCGGCGAGCTACGGGATGGTCGTGGAAGTCGGCTGCGGCCCCTTCGACGAGCCCGCGGAGTTCGCCCGCGTGTTCTGGAACCCCATCGACGACGAGTTCGTGTTCCGGCTCTACTCGGTGCGTTACCCGGCGGACTTGCTCTTCGAAGGCACGTACGAGTTCCCCAGTCCGGAGTCGGTGAGACGCACGTACAGGGGCCTGTACGGCGACGGCAGGATCCACCTGTACCGCGAAACCTGGACCCTGGAGGCGCCCGATCGACTGATCCAGGTCACGGAGCGGTTCCAGCAAGGAACGTGGGGGCAGATCTTCGACACGTCGGTATACGAGCGATTGGACGATGGGGGCTGACCCGGCCGGACCACGGATGGGGAGCCGACGCCGGGTCAGCTCGCCCAGATCTTGTCGACCAGCCTCTGGAAGCGGGGGTCGGCCCGCAGCGGATCGAACACGGGGTCTACCGTGACCGCCGGAAACCCCGGCGGGGGCGTCTCCGCGGCTGCCTCGAGCGAGGCGACGGCCCGTCCGAGGTCACCCCGGGTCGCGTAGAGACGTGCGAGTGCCAGTCGGTCGGCGCCCGACAGGACCGGCTTGCCCTCGAGGCGCAGGATCTCCCACCGTCGGAAAGCGGCGAGCGCCTCGCCGGGCGACGAGGCCATGATCGCGTGCACCGTTTCCGGCGAGGCGCCCCTCAGCTCGAGCAGGCGCCGGATCGGCTCGCGCGTCTCGGAAACCCTGCCCTGGCGCTCGAGCGCGTCGACCAGACACCGGTGCGCCCATTCGTGCCCGGGGTCGAGCTCCACGGCCGATGAGCAGCGGTCGGCGGCCTCCCCGGGCTGCCGCGCCCACAGGTGGTAGACGCCGACATCCCCGGTGAGCAGGGCCGACAGCGGATCCAGGCGGTACGCGGTTCGCGCCCGCCCGAGCCCGGCATCCGCATCTCCGCTCAGGAACAAATAGAAGGCGTATGCAAGGTGGTCCATCGGGCTGGCCGCAGGGGCGTTCGCGGCGAGTTCGAGGTGCGGGCCGGCCCGATCGAGCCGCCGGTCGCCCACCATCAGTACCGCCCCGAGCACCCGGTGGGCCTCGGGCAGATCGGGGTCGAGCCTGATCGCCCGTTCCGAGGCGGACCGCGCGGCCTCGAGATCGGCGAGCCGCAACCGCGCTTCGGCCAGCGCCGCCAGACCGGGGGCGAACTCCGGGTCGTGCCGTACGACCGACTCCAGACGCTCGGCCGCGCGAAGGGTCGACTCGCGGCCGGTCGACCCGAGGAGGTGCCGGGCCTCGAGATATGCCTGACGCGCTTCGGGCAGCGCGAGGACCCTCGTCGCGCCGGGGACGTCGCGCGGGCGAACGCCGAGGTGGTCGGCGACTGCCCGCCCGATCTGGTCGCGCCACCCCCACCCCTCGTAGGTCACTCCCTCGAACTCTCCCTGCCAGACGGGGTGCCCGACGGATGCGTCGACGAGTCTGACGACGACCCGAAGATCGCCTCCATCGTCGCTCGAGCCTCCCTCGAGGATGCTCCCCTCGAGCACATAGTCGAGGGGCAGATCGCGCTCGGGCTGCCCTCCCGTATTGTCGCCGTACCGTTCGGATGTCGTGCGGGCGTACACGGCGATGGTGCCCCCTGATATCCCGGAAAGATGGGTCCTGAGCTCCTCGCTGAGGGCGTTCGAGACGTGGTCCATCCCTTCGTCCGCCGTGAGGTTCGCGAAGGGGAGGACCACGACGCGCGCAGGGGCGGCTCCCCGTCGCGCGACCGTGGTCAACGTCAGCCCGATGGCGGCGAGGGCAGCGAGGCCCGCGAGTGCCAGCACGGCTCCTCTTCGGCCGCGGCGGCGGCTCGCGCCGGTGGAACGGCGGGGACCTTCGGTCGCCATGGTCCCGTTGCCCGGCGCAGAAGCCACCTCCGCCTCCTCCGGATCGCCTTCGTGTGCGCTCGTGCTCACCAGAGGCGGCCCGGGAACATCCTCGTACATCGAGACGTCGGCGATGAAGCGGTAGCCGCGACGGGGGAGCGTCTCGACGAATCGGGTGTCGCCGGCGCTCTCGCCAAGGGCGTCTCGGACCTGGCGGACCGCGGTGTTCAACCCCTTCTCGAAGTCCACGACGCGATCTGGCCACAGCGCGGCGCGGAGCTCGTCGCGCGTGACGAGCGCGCCCGCGCGCTCGAGCAACATGGCCAGCACCCTGGCCGGCTGCGGCGGAATCGACACCGGCCTGCCGTTCCTGGTCAGGTCGTGCGTGTCGAGATTGAAGGAGAAGCGATCGAATCGTGCGAAGCGAAAACGTCGATCGGTATCCGCCACCTGCTGATCCTCCGTCTCGAAGCTGTGCCCGGGATCCGACGCGCCGTCCCGAGGCCCGTGGGCCCCGGGTGCCGCACGACCGGGGGAGTTTGTCGGACGTTGTGGAACCCTTCGGGCGCGCGAAAGCTCCCACCGACTCGAGCCGCTCCGATCGACGGGATGCTGTCTTTCCTTTGACGCTCTCGTCCAGCCATTTTCCGGCATGCGCAGATTGCACCGTACCCGACGCCCTCGACGCGGGGTCGTACCGAGGCTGGCGATCGGCCTCCGGGTTCTGCCGGTCCTGGTGTTCGCGGCGTGCACACCCCCGATCGCCGAACGGCCGCTCAACGTCGTTCTCATCGTCATCGACGACCTCGGCTGGACGGACACCGGCGCATACGGGAGCACGTTCTACGAGACGCCCAACATCGACCGGTTGGCCGCGGAGGGGGTTCGTTTCACGCAGTTCTACACGGCAAGCCCGGTCTGTTCGCCCACCCGCGCCAGCCTCATGACCGGGAAGCACCCGGCCCGCCTCGACCTCACGAACTGGATCGGGGGCGAGCAGAACGGCCTGCTCACCCAGGCAGAGTACATCAGGCGGCTTCCGCTGGAAGAAGTCACGGTCGGCGAGGCGTTTCGGGACGCGGGGTACGCCACGGGGTACGTCGGCAAGTGGCACCTCGGCGGCGAGGGCCATCTCCCTGCTGCGCAGGGGTTCGACTTCACGTTCGCGGTCAACCACGCGGGCCAGCCCGGATCGTACTTCCCGCCCTACGAGAATCCGAACTGGCCGATCACGAACGTCCCCGATCTGGAGGGCGATCTCGAAGACGCCTATCTCACCGACCGCCTGACCGACGTGACCCTCGAGTTTCTCCAGCGACACCGGGATGCGCCGTTCTTCTTCGTTCTGTCACACTACGCGGTCCACACCCCGCTGGAGGCGAAGCCCGAGATCGTGGCGCGGTACGAGGCAAGGGCGGAGGCGCTTCCGGACATCGGCGAGGCCGGGTTCGCGGCGGAACACGAGTCCGAGACGAAGCTGAGGCAGGATCACCCGACCTACGCTGCAATGATCCAGAGCACGGACGAGAGCGCGGGCCGGATCCTCGCGAAGCTCGAAGAGCTGGCGATCGATGATCGAACCATCGTCGTCTTCGTCTCCGACAACGGCGGACTGAGCACGCTCACGAGGCGGAGCTTCAACCAGGCCACGGCCAACGTGCCCCTCCGGGCAGGGAAGGGGTGGCTCTACGAAGGGGGCATCCGCGCTCCTCTGATCGTGAAGTGGCCGGGGCGGGCGGAGGGCCAGCGCGTCGTGGACGTGCCCGCCCAGAGCAGCGACCTCTACCCGACCCTGCTGCAAATGGCGGGGCTGTCACCGCGGCTCGCGCAGCATCGAGATGGAGTGTCCCTGGCCGGACCGATGGAGGGGGGATCGTCGCCCGAACGCCCCGATCTCTTCTGGCATTTTCCCCACTATCACGGCTCCGGCAACCGCCCCGGCGCGGCGGTCCGCGCCGGGGACCTCAAGCTCATCGAGTGGTTCGAGGACGGCTCGGTCGAGCTCTACGACCTGAGTGAGGACCTCGGCGAGACACGAGATCTCGCGGACGAGCGCCCCGCGGTCGCCGAGGACCTGCGCGGGCGTCTGGAGCGCTGGCGGGAGTCGGTTGGCGCGAACATGCCCACGAGGCGCTGACCCGCGCGTGGCGAGTCTCCACCAGCGATTCGGCCGACTGGGCAAACTGCCGGCCCTCTCGCATGCTGCAGGGCAGATTGGGTACGGGCGATCCGCCGCCACCCGGAAAGGAGCCAAGCCGCGCGGTCACATGGACTAAGGGTCCGGGGCGGGCATACCCCATGCACCCGAGGGCTTCATTGTCCAACTGCCTCGACGTGTGGGACCGATCGAGGTCGGACGGGGGAGCCCGCAAGTGAGAAAAGCAAGCATGCGCGCCGCGCAATGGCGCGCCCTGATGCGCGTCGTCGCGTTGTCGGTTGTCGTCCCGCCGAACGTCCTGCTTGCGCTTTCCGCCCCGGTCCTTCTGGTGACGATCGGTCTGGCATGGGTCGTCCTGCGTCTCGTGCGCCGGGTTCGCGTCCTGGACGAAGGCGAGGCTGAGAGGGACCGACTCGATTCGCTGTTCGATCACGCGGTCGACCCGATGGTTCTCGTGGATCGCGAGGGAAGGGTTCAGCGGGTCAACCAGGCGTTCGTCGACCGGCACTCCGCGATGGCCGAAGATGTCATCGGGCGCCCCCTCAGCTTTCTCTTCTCCGCCGGCTCGCGCGGCTCGGTACTGGGGGGACTCAGATCGGCGCTCGAGGGATCCACGAGGAAGTGCGAGGCCAGTTTCGTCACCGGCGCGAGCACCCTCGATGTCGAGCTCGCGACGGCTCCGACGATGTCCCGAGGGGAATACGATGGCGCGTGCGTCTCGGTCCGCGACATCACGGACCGCAAGCACCTCGAAGCAGAGCTGCACGCGCGGGCACTGCACGACTACCTCACGGGCCTGCCCAATCGGGCACTGTTCCAGGACCGCCTCGAGCACGCCCTCAGTCGAATCTCGCGAGAGGCTCGCTCGGTCGCGCTGATCTACATGGACCTGGACCGTTTCAAACCCGTCAACGACCGCCTGGGACACGAGGTCGGCGATCGCGTCCTGGAAGTCGTGGCCTCGCGGTTGGGCGGGCTCGTGCGTAGCGGCGACACGGTATCGCGGGTGGGAGGTGACGAGTTCGCGATTCTCCTCGAGGGAGTGGAGTCGTCGGATGAAGTCCTCGCGACCGCGAAACGCGTGCTCGCGGCGCTGCGCGAGGACGTCGTCGTCAAAGGTGTGGACGAGCTGATCTGCATCGGCGCGAGCATCGGCGTCGCGCTCAGCAACACCGATCTGCCTGCGCCGAGCGACCTCGTCCGCCGGGCCGACCTCGCGATGTACGAGGCCAAGAAGCGGGGCGGGTTCCAGACGTACGAATACCACCCGGAGCTGGAGGAGGAAGCGGACGGGTTCAGCGAGCGTGTGGAGGCCGACCTTCGTCGAGCGATCAGCCTCGGTGAGCTCCACCTGGTATACCAGCCCATCATCGACGTAGATGGCGAGCGCATGATGGGGCTCGAGGCGCTGGTGCGGTGGACGCATCCGGAGCTGGGTGAGATCTACCCGAGCCAGTTCATCCCGATCGCCGAGCAATCCTCGCTCATCGCGGACATCGACCGTTGGGTGCTGGAGAACGCGTGCCTGCAGACGCGTGAGCTGTTGGCGGGGGACGAAACGGACCCCGGGCTCTTGCTGAGCGTCAACCTTTCGGCCCGGCACTTCTCGGAACCGGACTTCATCGAGAGCGTCTCCAACATCATTCTACGAACCAACGTCGACCCCGATCGTCTTCAGCTGGAGTTGACCGAGACGGCGGCCGGTGGGGACGCCGACCGGGTTCGGCGGCTGAAGGCCCTGGGCGTGAAGGTCGCCATCGACGATTTCGGTTCGGGATATTCGTCCCTCGGATACCTGCGCGACCTCGACGTCGACGTCCTCAAGGTCGATCGATCGTTCGTGCTCGCACTCGGGGCCGATCCGTCGTCGGTGGCGATCGTGCGAACCATCATCACCCTGGCCGAGATTCTCGAGCTCGAGGTCATCATCGAAGGGATCGAAGATGCGGTCCAGCTCGGGCACCTGGAAGAGCTCGGCGGCCGGTACGTCCAGGGTTACCTCTGGGGTCGCCCCCTGGACATCGCCGAGCTGCGACAGGTGCTGGTGGAGGGCGTCAGCAGATCCGAGACCGCGGGGATGCTCGACGAGGGGACCCCGCAATCCTCGAACGAAGCGCGACGTCCCTATCTCGCGCCCGTAGGCGGCAGGCCGGAGGGCGTGACGGACCTCAATAGGGCGCAGAACTGGTAGCTTTCCGACGCCCGTCCTGCCGGCAGGTCGTGCCTTGCCCGGGGGACTCCCTGCGAAGCAGTCTTGGGCTCATGTCATCGGCACCATTTCGTCTCCGTTGGCACGGCCCGATCCTGGCGGCGGCCATCGTCGCTCAGGCAGCAGGGTCGCCAGCGTATCTGGCGGGAGATCAGGAGCCGCCGGCCACATCGGCGCGGGCGGGCTCGTGGAGTCCCGTGTTCCCCCTCCCCACGCACCCCGAGCAGATGGCCGTTCTGCCATCCGGCAAGGTCTTGATGTGGCCCTGGGCCCCGGAGCGTCGCGAGCCCCCGCACGGCCCCGTCGCCCTCTGGGACCCGGTCGACGGGGATGCGAGGATCTACCACGGATCCGGTCTCGAGTCGGCCTCGGGCCTGGCGTTTCAGCCGGACGGCGTACTGTTGAGTGCGGGCGGGGACATGCCGAACGGCGGCATCGACGGGAATGCCCGATCGTTCGTGTTCGACTACCGGGATGAGGGCCTGCGCGAGGTCGCTCCGATGGAAGGGGCGCGGGTCTTTCCCAGCGCCACGACGCTGGCGAACGGGGACATTCTCGTGTCGGCCGGTCTCGACGAGGAGCAGGAAGTCAACGGGGTGCCGGCGCTGTGGAACGGCCGGGGTTGGACGACCGTTCCCGACGCGTACAACGATGCGTCGCTGGGGCCGACCTTCCAGTTCGTGGCGCCGGATGGCCGCGTGTTTCGGGCAGGGCCGGAGCCGCTGAGCGACTGGTTCGATCCGGAAGTCGCGGCCTGGATCCCTCCCCGCGGACCGTCGCGCAACGCGACCCGATACCAGGGCACCGCCGTGATGTTCGACGAGGCGAGGATACTGCTGATCGGCGGATGCGCGACCTACCGGTGCGAGGACGCGGCACCGGTCGCGACCACCGAGGTCATCGACCTGAGCGAGCGGCCTCCCGCGTGGAAGGCCTCCGGGTCGATGTTCGTGCCTCGTCATTCACACCACGCGACCCTGCTGCCCGACGGTGCCGTGCTGGTCACCGGTGGAACGAGCCAGGCCGAGGTGTTCAATCTCGCCGACGAGGGGGTGTTGGAGGCCGAGATGTGGGACCCGGCGACGGGGAAGTTCTCGCCGGTTGCTCCGATGACCGCGCCCCGGCACTTCCAGTCTGCGGCCGTGCTGCTGCACGATGGACGGGTCCTCGTCGCCGGCGGTGCCTTCGGCTCGAGCCCCGACGACGCGGTGTTCGCCTCCACCGGACAGATCTACTCGCCCCCCTACCTGCATCGCGGGCCTCGGCCGAGGATCGATGCCGCTCCGGACCGGGTTCGGTACGGGGATCGGTTCGTCCTCCGAACTTCGGACGCCCCGTCGATCCAGAGTGTGACGGCGATCGCGCTCTCGGCCTCTTCACAGGGGTGGAACGGGACGCAGCGAATGGTCCGGCTGCCCTTCAGCGCGGATGGCGACGAGCTCAGCGTCGAAGCGCCTCCTGCACCCGCCCTCGCCCCCCCGGGGTTCTATCTGGTGTTCATCCTGACAGAGGATGGCGTCCCGTCCGTCGGACGCCCGGTGCGATTCGGCCCGTGACTCAGGGCTCGGGCATCGAGGGGCCCGACGAGACTCACCGCAACCCCTCCAGGTAGGATTCGAGTCGCTGGAGCAGCGCCACGGCGACCGAGATCAGGGCCTCGGTCGCCGACATCTGATAATGGGTGAAGTTGAGCTCGCCTCTGGCAGCGCGGTGCAATTCCCCGGATCGGATCGAGGCGCGCAGATCGTCGGGAGAGACGCTCATGCTCTCCGCGCGGTGGTCGGCGGCCGGAACGAGCAGGGAGTAGGCGACGGCCGGCAGGTCGCTTCGTCGCGCTTCGACCCGATCCTCGGTGTCCTCGTGCCACCAGTAATAGTCGTTGATGGCCCGCCGAACGTCCGGGTCCCGAACGAGATCCAGGGCGCCGATGCTCAGGATCTCGTCGAGCGTCACGGTTCTCGCGGTGGGATACTCCCACCCCCAGCCTTGAGATCGCTGGAGGTCCTCGGCGACCATCGACAGCTTCTCGGGGCGAGCGAGCTCACCCTCCGTGAGACTCATCAGGCGCCTGAGGCGCGCGTCCTTCTCCCGCCCGCGGACCAGGGCGCCGGACAGTTCCGCCGTATCCGCCTGAACATCCTGGATGAGGCGCTGGACGTAGGTGACCTCCGCCCGTTCGTCTCGTTGCGACTGCGCCCACTCGTCGACGGCGAGTGCCACGAGCACACCGGCCACGATGACGGCGAACTCGGCGACGACCCTGCGGCCCGAGACCCTCGACTTCACGGATTCCATTCTCACCCTCGGCGTGGTAAGTCGTGAACGGCGTTTAAACAAAGGTACGACGGTCCGCGCGGTACGCGTCGTGGATTCCCCGGTTGAGGAGTTCGCCTTCGACGCGACGAAACCGCCTGAGCAAGCCGTGTCGTCTCGAATGGAGCAGCCACACAGGGTTCGAGGACCGGGCATTCCCCGCGGCATCGGCCCGGCACTTGCCGCGATGGACGCCTCATGCGACCCCTCCATCGTCTATCTCGTGGCCTGGCCTGCCCTTCGCTCACAACGCGGTTCGGACGGCGCCGGGCCCAATCTGCAGATCCGCCGGGTCGGGTGGGCATTCCATGCCGTACGGGACCTGTCGGGGCCCCGGGACGGTGTCGGATCGACCGCGCGCTCGGGGCGAGTCTGTTCCTCGTACTCGCGGGTTGCGGCGGTACCGAGATTCCCGAGTCGACTCTGCGAGCGACAATCGAGAAGCGGTCGTTCGGCATCGACCGTGACCGTGCCTGGGTCCTCGCGACGATCGAGGGCGGGTACTCGGATCGTCGCACCCACCTCTGGTTCGAAGGCGACGAGCTATCGGTTCGCGGACAGGAGCTGCTGGCTGCGCTCGAAGGGTCGGCGGCGGAAGGTCTCGACCCGGAGGCCTACGGGGTGACGCTCATACGCGGGGCGCTCGATACCCTGCCGGCGATCCCGGCGTCGGACTCCGTCGGCCGGACGCGGGCGCTGGCGGACCTGGAGATCCGGTTGTCCCTCGGCCTGCTGTCCCTCTCTCGGGATCTCCTGCTCGGTCGCCTGGACCCGCACGAGGCGCGACAGGACTGGCGTATCCCGCCCGATTCGCTGCCACGCGAACTGCTGAAGCGTGTGCGCGAAGGCGAGGAGCTCCACGCGCTGCTCGACTCGCTCCGGCCGAAGGTGCCGTATTACGGCCGGCTCGTGGAGGCGCTCGCCAAGCTCCGGGAAGTGGAGTCACGCGGGGGCTGGGGCGGTGTCAGCCTCGAGCCGGGGGTGCGGGTCGGACGGCGGGCGGAGGGGGTAACGACGCTCCGTGCACGGCTGACGGCGAGTGAAGACGCACTGGAGCGCCGCCTCGCCTCGGTCGGTGGCGACTCGAACGTCTACGACGCGGATCTCGCCGGGGCCGTCACTCATTACCAGTCGCGGCACGGGATCGAGCCGGACGGCGCGCCGGGCGCGGCGACGCTGCGTGAGCTGCGGACCCCCGTCGAGGCGCGCATCGACGCGATCCGTCTCAACCTCGACCGGCTGAGATGGCTACCACGGGACCTGGGCGACACGGCGATCCTGGTGAACGTCGCCGGGTTCGAGTTCGTGCTGCTCGAGGGCCACGAGCCGCGAATGAACATGAGCGTCATCGTCGGCCGCGCCCGATGGGCGACGAGACTCTTCTCGGCGCGGATGGACCACCTGGTGCTCAACCCGTACTGGAACGTCCCGCAGTCGATCCTCGCGAACGAGATCCTCCCCACGGCCAGTCGAGATCCGGCGTATCTGAGCCGAAACGGTTTCGAGGTGTCCGGCGGAGGTGGGCCTTCTGCAGGCGACGGGTCCGCTCCGGCAAGCCAGTGGTCGGGCGTACGCGTCCGGCAGAGGCCGGGACCCCGCAACGCGCTCGGTCGCGTGAAGTTCATGTTCCCGAACCCGTACGACATCTACCTGCATGACACGCCGGACGACCACCTGTTCAGCCGGGCGTACCGGGCGTTCAGCCACGGGTGCATTCGTCTCGAGCGTCCGCTCGAGCTGGCGCGGCACATCGTCGAGCATCACACCGATCGGGCCGCGACGGAGGTGGACGGGATCGTCGAGAGCGGCCGAACGGTGTCGATCGAGCTGTCCCGACCCATCGACGTCTACGTGGCCTACCTCACGGCCTGGGTCGACGATGGCGGAACGATCCACTTCCATCGTGACATCTACGGCCGCGATGGCGAGCTGCGCGAGGTTGCGACGTCCGGGGCGAGTCTCGCGAAGGTGGAACGGTCCATCTACGATGGTCCGGCTCGAACCCCCGAAGCCACCGCCATGCACGGTCAATGACGCCAGGGAGTATCATGGAAGATCCCGCCGAATCCGGCGCGTCGACGCGGACCCGCGCCGCCGAGCTCGTCCGGGAGGCAGCGGCCGTCCTGGCCGCGATCCTGATCGCGTTCGGACTCGACGCCTGGTGGGATGGTCGGGTGGAGCGCGCGTCCATGCTGGACGCCCTGGACGCCGTGGCCGTGGAGATCGAGCGCAACGTGACCGCGCTCGATTCGGCGGTGGCGCTCAATCGACGGCAGATCGAGATCGCGCAGGACCTCGCCCGAAAGACCGAATCGGATATCGCGGCTATGTCGGATGAGGACGTGATTCTGTACGGCGGCTTTCCGGAACATGAGATCCTCACCCTGGAGAGGGGTGCCCTCACCGCGTTCATTCAGGGAGGCTTTCTCCAGGCGATTTCCGACGGCGAGCTTCGTGCCCTCGTCGCCGGCATCGCCAGCGTCCAGGAAGAGCTGGACGAAGAACGCGAGGGGTTCCAGGTGTTGGAGGGGCGCATGACCGAGACGGTCCTGATGAACATCCCGCTCGCGGACCTGCTCCAGGGCGGAGACATCGACAGATCCCGCTCTTTCCTGCTTGCGATAGCCGCCGACGAGGATGCCCGCCGGCTCATCTTCGCGAGGTCGTTCCTGCTCTCGCTCTACACCGACGAGATGCGTCGTCTTCGGACCCGGATCGCCGAGTCTCTCGAAGCGGTGCGGACCGCCCTGGAACGCGGGTAGTCGCTCGGCGAGCGGCTCGCGGCTCGACCTCAGCCCACCCCGCCCACCTCCGGTTCCGCCAGATTGCTCGTGGGGACCGGCGGGTACGCAATCCGCTCTCCGTCACGCTCGACGACGAACGCCTCCATCGCGTGATACGCCGGCAGCCCGAGCCGATCCAGCTCCACCGCGGTCGCCCGGTTGCGGTCCTGGACCCGCTCCCAGAACTCTCGGGGATCCGGGCCGGGGAACAGCGCCTCGTCCTTCTGCGACTGGTGCCGATAGATCGCGAGGATCTTCCGCCGCAGGTCCGACTGTGACATGGGCACCAGCACGCTGGCTTCCGTGATCGGCCATTCCTGCCACGCCCCGCGGTACAGCCACAGCTCGGGGGCGGGGCCTTCGTAGGCGTCGAGGGCACGCCGCACGGCCTCCAGGCACAACCGATGGGTGCCGTGGGGGTCCGACAGATCACCGGCGGCGAAGACGAGATCGGGCCTGACCTCTTCGAGCACGTCCCGGATGATCGACACATCGTCATCCGTGATCGGGAGCTTCTTCACGGCGCCGGTGCGGTAGAAGGGAAGGTTGAGGAACCGCGCGTTCTCCGCCCCCATGCCGCACGTCTCGAGCGCCGAGATGGCTTCGGTCTCGCGGATCAGTCGCTTGAGCGTCTGGACATCGGGCTCATCCACATCGCCCGGGCGCTTGCCCTCCAGGGCGGCCGCGATTCGCTCCTCGAACGCCCGGGCCCGATCGGCGAGGCGCGGGAAGCCCTCGCCGATCCGGGTCAGGAAGGTCAGGTACCGGCGGACTTCGTGATCGAACACGGCGATGTTGCCCGACGTCTGATAGGCGACCGTGATTCGGTTGCCGTTCTCGTGCAGCTTCGTGAGGGTGGCCCCCATCGAGATGACGTCGTCGTCCGGGTGGGGTGAGAAGACGACGACATCGCGATCGGTGGGGAGTCTGGACCGTCCGCGGATCTTGGCGATCAGCGTGTTGAAGACCAATCCGTTGAGCGGCTCGGCGGCGGCGTGCCGCGCGAGCAGCCCGCTGAGATGGTTGTCTCGATAGTCGCCGTTACCCAGCCGCAGGACCGCCTTGTCCACGCGTCTCGCGAGCCAGGTCACGGCCTCCACCTCCCGCTGGACGTCCCACTCGACGGCACCGACCAGCCACGGAGTCGAGACGCGAGTCAGATCGGCGGCCGCCGCCCCGTCGAGGTACACGGCGGCGTTCGGATGCCCCTGGAGGTAGGTCGCGGCCACATCCGAGTCGACCGGACCCTCGACCGCACGTCGAATGATGGCGGCCTTGTGCTCCCCCGTCGCGATGAGCGCGATCTCTCTCGCCTCGAGGATCGTGGCGACGCCCATCGTCACGGCCTCGAGCGGCACGTTCGATTCGCCGAAGAAATCCGACGCCGCGTCGGCACGGGTGATCGTGTCGAGGAAAATGAGCCGCGTCCGGGACTCCCGCCCCGATCCGGGCTCGTTGAAGCCGACGTGGCCGCTTCGCCCGATGCCGAGCAACTGCAGGTCGATTCCGCCGGCTTCCGCGATCGACATCTCATATTCGGCGCAGTGCTCCCAGATGGCGTCCGAGGAGAGATCGCCGCGCGGCAGGTGGATGTTCTCCTCGGGGATGTCGACGTGATCGAAGAGATGCTCCCGCATGTACCGGTGATAGCTGTGAATGCTGTCGGGCCGCATGGGGACGTATTCGTCGAGATTGAACGTCACGACGTTCTCGAACGAGATGCCGTCCTCGCGGTGGGCACGGATCAGCTCGCGGTAGATGCCGACGGGAGTCGATCCCGTCGCCAGCCCGAGTACCGCGGTTCGACCTTCGGCGGCGCGGCGCTGGACCAGATCGACGATCCGCGAGGCGATGACGGTGGCGATCTCCTCGGCGTCGTCGAAGATGCGGACGGGGATGCGTTCCCGGGCGGTTCTCAGAGACACGGGCTACACTCGACCCGCCCTCGACGCGTGCTCATCATTCCTCCAGGCCTCGATCTTCACGCCGGCAAATGCCTATCGCATCTACTGCCAGCCGGTCCGGGGAGCGTACCGCGGGCAAGCCCGGGTGTCTATCGCGGAGGGTCAGGCCGACCTCGAGCGAGGTTCGAGAGCCGGGTCCGACCGGCACCGTCTGCGCGGACCATGTGCGCCCTGTGGCTGCTCGACACATTATTGCCGAGGGCCGTGCGGCCATCCGAACGGGATGGCGGACGCCCTGGAAGCGAGGAGCGGTAATGGTCGAGGGTCGAGTCCGCCGCTGTGGGGTACGTGGACCCGGCAAGCGCCCCGGAGGAGTGGCGTGAGTGGCGCGGTACTCCCGTCGGGGGCAACAGTGGGCCGCTATCGTGTCTTACGGCACGTGGGCAGCGGGGCGATGGGGCAGGTCTACCTGGCCCGTGACGAGGAGCTGGATCGGGACGTCGCGCTCAAGATGCTGGCCGAGAGCCGCTCGCCCGACCCTGACGGCCGAGATCGGTTCGTAAGCGAAGCGCGCGCCGCGTCCCGGCTCGACCACGTCAACGTGGGGACCGTCTACGACGCCGGGATCACGCCGGAGGGAGCGGTCTACCTCGTGTTGGCCTACTACGACGGCGAGACCCTCGAGGAACGTCTGGCTCGCGGCCCCCTTCCGATCGAGGAGGTGCTCGTCCTCGGCTGTGCCCTCGCTTCGGGGCTTTCGGCCGTCCACCGGAGCGGCATCCTGCACAGGGACGTCAAACCGGCGAACATCATGTTGCCGCGCGACGGCGAGGCGAAGCTCCTCGATTTCGGGGTCGCGAAGGTGGTAGGGCGCGATGTGACGGCCGAAGGCGTCGCTGTCGGCACGATCTCTTACATGAGCCCCGAGCAACTCGCCGGGGAGCGGGTGGACGCTCGCACGGACATCTGGGCCCTCGGCGTCGTGCTCTACGAGTGCCTGACGGGCTCGCGGCCGTTTCGGACGGGTACGCCCGCCGTCACCCTCGCCTCGATCCTGCACGACGCCCCGGAGCCGATCGGCGCGGTGCGGGACGAGGCGCCGGCGGCGCTCGAGGCCGTCGTCCTTCGCTGTCTCGACAGAGACCCCAATCGACGGTATCTGACGGCCGACCAGGTCGTGGCCGACCTGAACGCGATCGCTGCGGGAGTGTGGGAAGCGCCTGGGCCGCTCGACGAGAGCCCGCAGACCGACGGACATCCACGTCGGGGACGATCTGGAAGGAACGCCATCGCGACGGTGGGTGTCGCGATCCTCGCGGTCGTCGCCGCGGCGGTCTGGCTGGCCGGTCGCGGCGGTTCGGAGGGTGTCGACGTCGCCGCCACGAGGATGGCGGTCTTCCCGTTCGCGTCGCCGGCGGGCGACACCGCGCTCGCACGGCTGGGGAGGGAGCTCGCCGTCACCGTCGCCGCGACGCTCGACGGAGTCGGCGAGGTCCGAACGATCGAGCCGACGACGATGCTCGCACAGATCGATGAGAGCGGGGCGGCCCGGACGGTCGAGGAAGATGCCGAGCTCGCCCGCCGCCTCGGGGCCGGGAGCCTTCTGCTCGGGAGTCTTGTCCGCTCCGGCGAATCGGTGCGTGCGGACGTGCGGCTCTACGGGACCGACGACGGCGAGCGAATCGTCACGGCCACGGTGAACGGCTCGCCCGACCGGATCGACGCCCTCACCGACTCCACGGCGCTCGCGGTTCTCCGCGGCGTCTGGCGGGGAGGGGAACTTCCGACCCCGACCCTCTCGGCCATGACCACCCCGTCGATCCCGGCGCTACGGGCCTACCTGCGGGGCGAGCGCGCATTCGCGCAGTCCAGGATGCGGGAGGCCGTGCAGGCGTTCGAGGAGGCGTTCGCCCTCGATTCAACCTTCTGGATGGCCTACTGGAGGTCGCTATACCCTCGCATCTACGAGGGGAGCAGCGCCGACCCGGACATTCTCACGCGCATCATCGAGCATCGGCATGAGCTGCCCGAGCCGGACCGGCTGTTCATCGAGGCGAGCATGACGCAGACGGTCTCCGCCGCGCGCGACACGCTGGAGAAGCTGACCCGTCGATTCCCCGACTACTGGCCGGGCTGGTACGCTCTCGGAAACCTCCTCGTCCACCAGGCGCCCTACGTCGGGGCCACGTGGGAGGAGGCGCAGCGGGCTCTCGTGCGCGTCACTGAGCTGAATTCCGGATTCGACGCCGCGCTGAGCCACGTCGCCTGGACCGCGATGGGGACGCGCGACTCCGTCCTTCTGCGCGGAATGGTCGAACGGATGGAGAGCCGTCCCGCACACGCCGCGCAGCTGCCGTACTACCGCCATATGGATGAGACGCTCAGGCGGGAGGGAGACCTCGGCGATGCGGAGGTCGCGCGGTTCGCGGCCGTCAACATCGGCGTCGCGTCGCGCCCCGGCGGGCCCTCCCCCCGCGAAATGGCATTTACTTACCGGCGCCACGGGTTGCCGGCCCTCCAGATCCGCCTCGCCGACGCGATCCTCGCTCTGAGCCCACGGCCCGACATCGCGTACGGGATGCACATGTCGCGGGCGGTGCACTACGCGATGCGCGGGGGGTGGGATTCGGCCCTCGTTGCCGCCGACGCTTGGGCCCGGAGTCCGACCGGGCCGCCCGCGGCGCGCGCCGCGTTCGGACTCGGCGTGATGGGGGTCTGGCTCGGTGCGGTCGATCCCGAGCGTGCCGAGGAACTCCGCGCCCTTGCAGCGCGGACGACGGGAGCCGACCCGCCCTACGGCCGGGCCGAGATGGCCTGGCTGGACGGTGTCCTCGCGGCGGCCCGAGGCGATGCCGCGGCCATCGACACCTCGATCGCCCGCCTCGAAGACGAGGAGAGCCCGTTCGGGTGGCTCCTCGAAAGATCCCTGAGAGCGTTCGCGGCTGCCGCGGTTGGTGACACGGTCGCCGCGGCCAGCGAGATGGTCGCCGTCGTCGCAGAGAGCGGCGAACGCTCCCTCCATCAGCGGTACGGGAGCCAACACCCGTACCTTGCTTCGGTGAACCATCTTGCAGCGGCGCAGTGGTCGCTCGCCGTGGGGGACACGGTCCGTGCGTCACGGCTGCTGAACTGGACGCACGCGGTGCTGTGGGGGGACATGGCGATCCAGACCGTCGCGATGTCGGTCGCGGAGCCCCACGCGTACTTCGCCCGGGCGCGGATCGCGGACGCCCGGCGGGACGTCGCCACCGCGCGCCGCTACTACCGGGAGTTCCTCCGCATCTACGACATGGCCCCGACCGCACACGGAGCACGGGTGGAGGAGGCCATCGCGGCGCTCCGTCGGCTGGACTCCGGATAGGCCGCCCCGGCCCGCGCACTCCCGCTCAGCTGTGTCCACGAGCGGGTTTGAGGCACCTCCTGGCGAGTGCGCCAGATCTTTGCATTCGCCCGCGAACCGATCCTTTGGAAAGGGCGTCAATCATACCTGTAACTCCTGCCGGACTCTTCCTCGCGATGTCGTATCTGTATCCGCCGCACCGAGATCGACACCCGCGTCGACCCGGCCCGCAAACCGCTGCGGCACAGGCTCGCTTTATGCACGAAACGGTCGGGTACGGCAGGTATCACGTGCCCGGACTTCAGCAGGAGTTGGACAGAATGTTGCGCTACACGAGACGAACGCTGGCCGTGGCGGTTTGCGGCGGCCTGCTCGCCTTCACCGCCTGTTCGGACAGCACCGGGCCGGGAGTCGGCGAGGCATCGGTGGTTCTGACGGGCGACGCCGCCTCCACGAGTCTCCTCGGCGAGGGGATCGCCCTGAGCGTCGCGGGAGTGCCGGAGTCGGCAGTCACGAGCCTGTTCCTGAACATCACTCGCGTCGACCTGCACCTGGTGGGTGGCGACGGCGGTGAGGAATCCGAGTCCGAGGGGACCGGAGAATCGGAAGCCTCCGGCGAAGGCGGCTCCTGGATCAGCCTGGATCTCGTGCTTACGGAACCGCTGGACATCCTGCAGCTCTCGACGTCCGGCCTCGTCCTGGCGGAGGGGACCGTGCCCGCCGGTCGGTACAATCAGGCGCGGTTCTATTTCGACAGCTCGGAGCTCGAGCTCGGTGAGCAGGTCGTCGTGAACACCGTGACGCTCGACCCCGGCATGTACGACGTGGACGTGCCGAGCGCCGCTCAGTCCGGCCTCAAGCTGCAGCTCACCTCTACGGACGTCGACGCCGGCGAGACCGAGGCGGTGGGCGTCGAGATCGGCGCCGGAACCACGATCGGCACGCTGGTGTGGAACACCAACGGGTTCTCCGTCAGCCCGCGGCTGCAGCACAAGTAGGCGGGCTTCGGGCCTCGCCGTGTCTTAGCCAACACTGGGGGTCTGATCGGGGGCGCGGGGCGCTCCTGATCGGGCCCTTTGTCGTCGCCTCCCGACTGACGGAGGTCAGCCGGCGACGTTTTCGCGGATCTCCGCGTATCGACGGCTTGCCGACGCCGACGGCCGCCCCTTCTCACAGAACTCCAGGTCCTTCAGGGCGCGATGCGGGCGCTCGACCACCATCCCTCCGTCGGGATCGACCTTCTCCGCCAGTGCGGCCAGCGCCTCCGAGAAACGCGGGTCGTCCCTCGCCACGGGGTAGAACGACAGGACGTAGACGTAGAAGAACAGGTTGTAACGCAGAAAGGGGAACTCGGTCTGCATGAACAGCGTGCCGATGCCCCAGTGACAGGGTCCACGCGGCTGCCGGTCGGTCCAGTGTCGAAGGAGGGTCTGTACGGCGTTGTCCGCGACGTCATCGCCTCCGCGGAACCGGTCGAAGTGACGCATCACGTCGAGGACCAGCAGGGTCGCCCCGGGATTCGAGAACGCGGTTTCCGGGCCCTTCCCCATCTTCGAGAAGCTGCATCGCCAGCCACCATCCTCGTGCACGTTGTCGATGAAGTAGTCGACCGCTCGACGAACCGTTGCGTGCCCGGTCAGACCGAACCGGCAGAGCACGCGGGCCGCCTCGGCCGTGTAGCAGGGATACATGGGCGACTTCGGGCCCAGCCTGATGCGACCGTCGTCGCGGCCGGCCGCCAGAATCAGCTCGAGACCGCCCGCGACCGCCTCATGGTCCGACTGGACGTCGAGCTCGTGCAGCATGCTGAGCGCCGCGATCGTCGAGAACGGGTTGCCGACATAGACCTTCCCCGCGGGTCCGGCCCAGAAATCGGCACCGTTGTCGAACCGCCTGTCCAGGATGTGCTCGACGTCTCTGTCCGGCACTGCGCCTCCCTCGTCTCGGCCCGGTTCGCTCAGATCACGTACATCCGTATCAGGATCAGGCCCAGGGTCAGAAAAAGGCTCGCGATGAGGATGGCGGCATGCACGAGCCGGTTTCGCGTCGCGAATCCGAGCAGGGCCATCGCCAGGCTCCCCGTCTGGCCGATCCAGAACGGCGGACCCGACCGGATGAGATTCTCGACACCCCAGATCAGGACGCTCAGAGTGGTGAGCGCCACCCACACGGCGAACATGGCGAAGAAGGGTCGCCTCACCGCCTCGAAGTGGGTGACGAGGTCCACTCCCGGCTGGATACGGGATGGCAGGGCGATGGCCGCCATGAAGTAGAGGCCGACCGCCATCAGGAGCAGGATGCCGAAGCTGCCGACGGTCCAGGATTCGAGCGAACGGGTGTCGTTGATCGTCCCCAGCCAGAAGGCCATCGACCACAGCGCCACCGTGATCGCCCAGCCGACACTGAACCAGTTCATGCGAAGCTGACCCCGATGCTCGACGATCGAGGCCAGACCTCCGAGTACGCGTGTGATGGTCAATCCCACGACGATCGAGAGGATGATGCTGATGAACTCGAAGTCACTCATGGAGTCTCCCGTGGTGACTCAGGGTGTTCGACCCGAGGCCGGGCTGCAAGCGTCACCGAGCCCGGGCGAGCTGCCACGCGCGTTCTCCGCCCGGGGAGACGAGCGACATCGGGGCCGACTTGCCCTGCCCGTGGCGATGCACCCTCTTGGGGGCCCGAGTTCATTCCCTCTGGAGACGTGGATCATGCGCAGGACACACCAACTTCTCGTGGCCGCACTCGTCGTGACGCTCAGCGGCTGTCAGTCCACCGACTCGGCCGAGGTCGTCCTCGAGTCCGACCAGCAGAAGGCGAGTTACGGCATCGGCCTCGGGATGGGGCAGCAGCTGCAGCCAGTGGCGACCCACGTCGACATGGCCGCGCTCCGTGCCGGGATCGACGATGCGATGGCCGAGGCCGACCAGCGGTTGTCCG
Organism: Alphaproteobacteria bacterium; assembly: GCA_965216645.1. GTDB lineage: Bacteria > Pseudomonadota > Alphaproteobacteria > CBDCGJ01. The sequence goes on from CBDCGJ010000022.1 coordinate 93,160, forward strand.
ACGAGGAGATCCAGACCGCGATGGAGGCGGTTCAGCAGACGGTCCAGGCGGAGATGGTGGCGGAAGCCGAAGCCGAAGGGCAGAAGAACACCGATGACGGCGCGGCCTTTCTCGCCGAGAACGGCGCGCGGGACGGCGTCGTGACGACGGACAGCGGGCTGCAGTACGAGGTCCTTCGCGAAGGTGATGGGGTCAGCCCGGGCGCCGACGATCAGGTCACGATCCACTACCGGGGGACCCTGATCGACGGGACGGAGTTCGACAGCTCATACGAGCGCGGCGAGCCGACGACCTTCAGCGTGGGCGGCGTGATCGCGGGATTCTCGGAGGGCCTGCAGCAGATGTCCGTCGGCAGCCACTACCGGTTCTTCATTCCCGGCGACCTCGGATACGGCGTGCGGGGCAACCCGCCGAGCATCGGTCCCAACGCCACCCTGATCTTCGAAGTCGAGCTGCTCGAGATCCCGGAGTAGGTCCGCCGAAGTCCGCGTAGCCCTCAACGACCCGACAGGGGCCCGACACCGGATTGATGGTGCTTCGCCGCGCCACGGTCAGAGGCAACCTCGTCGCTCTGGCGTTGGGCCTTCTGCTGGTCGTCGTCGTTCTCGTCCTCGCCGAGCTGGTGGCGCGGGGCCTCGATGTCGGGGCGCCCCGCTCCTTCGAGCGGCGCTCGGAACCCTACCTGTACTTCGATGAACAGGGTGTGAAGCGACTTCGCCCGGGATCGTACAGCGTGGCCGCCAGACGAACCCGCGACCGCAGCGTGATCTACGAGGTCGACTACACCATCGACGAGCTCGGCAGACGCGTGACCCGGCCGCGCGCGGGGGACGCGGCGAGCCGCTTCGCGGTATTCCTGGGCGGGTCGTTCGTGTTCGGTGAGGGCGTGGAGGACGACGAGACGCTTCCCAGCCAGCTCGCGAGGCTCGGGTCCGGGTTGAGGCCATACAACTACGGCGTCGAGGGCTACGGCCCGCACGATGTTCTGGCCCGTGTCGAGGACGACCCGCTCGAGTCGCAGATCGATGAGTCGACGGGGGTGATCGTCTACGTCTTTATCGATCGTCACATCCAGCGAGTGACGGGCGCGGCCTCGATCGTCCGGTGGCACCGGTCGCAGCCCCACTATCATCCGGGCCGCGATGGTGAGTTGCGGCGATTCCGCAACTTCGAGGCGGCTCACCCCATCCGGACGAAGATCTACCGGGGGATCCACCGGAGCAGGCTTCTGCGGGCCATCGGCTTCGACTGGCCGCTCGGGATCCGCGAGTCGGACGTCGAGCGGACGGCAAAGGCGCTGGCCGCCGTCGGGCAGGCTGCCCGGCGCTCGCTGCCGGGCGGCCGCTTCCTGGTCGTCGTCTATCCCGGCTCGCGGCATGGCGACAGACTCGGGCAGTACCTCGAGGCACGGGGCGTGGACGTGCTCGACTACTCGACGCTGTTCGGGGGCCAGTCGCACATCCTCTCCGAAGAGGACCAGCACCCGAACTCCGCCGCGTACCGGATCCTCGCCGACCGTCTCGCGCGAGATCTTTCGGAAGGAGGGCCGTGAGGCCCGCCACCTCCGCCCTGCCATGGCCGGGACTCGGTGTCAGCACGGCACTTGCACTTCCGCCGGGCATGTCTGCTTCGGAAATGGTACTCGCTGTCGGTCGCGACTCGCCGGCGAGTGAGCTGATCGATGCGGGAGCCGCGCTCATTCAGGCGCTCGACGCGGCCGCCGCGGGCCCGGACACGGCGTTCTGGCTGTGGTTTCGGGACGTTTGCGACTGGCGTCTGATGCTCGCGGAGGGCCGCCTTCTGCGATACGGATCGCGGATCGCGCAAGACCGCATCCGCAAGACGATGTCGGAAACGGGTGAGTACGCCCCGCTCACCCCCGCTCACGTCGGGGTGGGTCGCGCCGACGCGCCATCCGTGAAGGCGATCCGATCGGCGCTCTGGACGGGTCCGGGCATCCACGGGGTCCGCATTCGCGACAACGTGCTCAACGGGGTCCGGGTGAAACGCGCCTACGTGTACCGCGTCGCATGACCGACGTCGTCGGCCCCCGAGTTGAGGTCGACGCTCACGATCACGGAGGTCGGCTCGGCGTTCCGAACGGCCGATTGCACCTCGTCGACCGTCTGTTCCACCTCGGCCGTCGTGAGATGATCGTCGAGATCGAGGTCGATGGTCACCCGTATCTCTTCGCTTCCGAAGAACTCGGCGACCAGCCGGTTAACCGCCTCCACGCGGGGAACGGAGCGGACGGCGTCGAGCATTCGTCGGTGCACGTGGGTCGGAACCGCCCGCCCCGCGATGAGGCTGCGTGCCTCGGACACGAGGGTGACCGCGAACACGACCATGAACCCAGCGAGCACGAGGGCCCCGATCGCGTCGAACAGGACGACCCCACCGAACACGAGATAAGCCGCGATGGACAAGATCCCGATGACGGCGGAGGCCGTGCCCAGACTGTCCTGCAGTAGCGCGGTCTTAACGAGCTGCCGACTGGTCGTGCGATAGGCGACGCGCAGTGAGGGATGATCCTCCCGGAGCTTCTTCACGCTGCGGCTGACGGCGAACCCGTTGGTCATTGTCGAGAGCAGGACCACGCCGAGGGCGAGGTACGGGTGCTCGAGCGACTCGCCACTACCCAGCTGACCCACGCCACGCCACACCGACAGCCCGGCGCCGATGACCAGCATCGTCAGGGCGGAAAGAAGGGCCCAGAAGAAGATCTCGCGAGAGTAGCCGAACGGATGTCGCCGGTCGCGAGGGCGGCGGGAGCGTCGGTGTCCGACAAAAAGCAGCGTCGACCCGATGGCGTCGGCCAGCCCCTGTGCCATCTCGGCGAACACCACGGCGCTTCCGGTAATCGAGGCAACGACGAGGTTCGTGACCACATCCAGCAGGTCCACGAAGAGCGAGACCCGCACGACGTGAGCCGTCGACACGCGGCCCTTTCGACCGTCAGAAGCTGATCCAGACGCCCCCATTTGACAGACCTCCCTTCCAGCGGCGCCCAACGTCGGTGATCCCCGGCTCTCCGGCGACCGCTCCGGCTGCCGCGCGGGTCAGGCGCCTGCAGATGGATCGGGCAAGCGCGAAGATGATCCCCGAACCGTCTTCCGCCAAGCCAGTCCGACCTGATGCTTGATCGACCCTTGCTGGGGTTCGATGCCCGAGCCTACGGTGCCTCCGCAGGACGCTCACATCGACCTTCACCGGAGACCCGCCATGTCCCGTCCATCCCTCTCTCGCCGGAGCCTGCCGACCCTCGCCGCGGCGGTCGCCGCTGCCTCCTGCGGGACCGCCGAGCCTCCGCCGGCCCCGGTCGAGGGCGGCACCCACGCCGACCTCGTCACGCTGTTCGAGGAATGGAGAGAGTTCGAGCGACCGGAGTTCGTGGATGGGGTGCCCGACTACTCCGAGGCGGCGATGCGTGCGCAGCACGCCGATCTCGCGTCGTGGCAGGAGCGGCTGAGAGCGCTCGATCCCTCGGACTGGCCGGTTACCGAACAGGTGGACTGGCACCTCGTCCGGGCCGAGATGAACGGGCTGGACTTCGATCACCGGGTGCGTCGGCCGTGGGTCCGCGACCCCGCCTTCTACGCGTCGATCTACGCCGCGGAGAGCGATGTGCCGGCGCACGAGGGCCCGACGATCCACGGGTTCATCGACCTCTGGACGTACGACTACCCTCTTTCGGACGACGACGCCGCGGAACTGGCACGACGCATCGCGGCGATCCCGCGGCTTCTCGACCAGGCCCGCGCGAACCTCACGGGCAACGCGCGAGACCTCTGGCTGGCCGGATACCGGTCGTTCGACGGCCAGGTCGCGGACCTCGACGCGTTGGCGCGGCGCGTGGCCGGCACGAGCGCCGATCTGGATGACGCGATCGCCGCGGCCGGAGAGGCCAGCGCGGACTTCAGGCAATGGCTGGAAGACCAGGCGCCGTCCAGGACCGGGCCATCGGGCGTGGGCCGCGACAACTACACCTGGTACATGCGGAACGTCCACCTGGTCCCGTATAGCTGGGAAGAGCAGGTCACTCTTCTGCGCCGGGAGCTGGCCCGTTCGCACGCGTCGCTCCGGCTCGAGGAGAATCGCAATCGGGATCTGCCCGAGCTCGAGCGGATCGCGTCGGCCGAGGAGTACGACCGGCGCCTGAACGAATCCGTCGACGAGTACATGCGTTTTCTGCGCGACGAGCGCATCCACACGATCGAGGACTGGATGGACCCGGCGCTCAGGGCCGTCAACGGCTCCTTCTCGCCCGCCGGACCGGGAGAGATCCGGAACTTCTTCAGCGAGGTCAACTACCGCGATCCGCTGGTCTTCCGTCCCCACATGCACCACTGGATCGAGCTCGCCCGGATGCGTGAGGACCCGCACCCCAGCCACATCCGTGCGGTTCCGTCGCTCTACAACATCTTCGACGCGCGATCCGAGGGGCTGGCGACCGGTGTCGAGGAGATGTTCATGCACGCCGGCCACATCGATGGTCGTCCGCGATCGCGCGAGCTCGTGTGGATCATGCTCGCGCAGCGTGCCGCCCGCGGGCTGAGCGGCCTGATGCTCCACGCCAATGAATACACCATGGAGGAGGCGGTCGAGCACGCCATGACCTGGACGCCGCGGGGCTGGCTGCCGGACGGGGCGCTGGTCCGCGGCGAGCAGCACCTGTATCTGCGGCAGCCCGGCTATGGCACGAGCTACGTGACGGGCAAGATCCAGATCGAGGAGCTGCTGGCCGAGACGGCGCTGCAGCGCGGCGAGAACTTCACGGTCGAGGGGTTTTTTGACGACTTCTTCGCCGCGGGCGTCATCCCCACGGTCCTGACGCGGTGGGAGATGACCGGCGAGCGCCACCCGATTCTCGAATCGGCGTCGCGCTAGCCTCGGGCAGGGCTCGCGCCGGGCCCGACGGGGGAGTCGAGCGAGCGTCTACTCGGCGCGCAGCGACCGCGCGGGATCGATCGCCAGGGCTCGCCGCAGCGGAACCAGGACGGCGAGGATGACCGCCAGCAGCAGCACCCCGACGCCGATGCCGAGCGCGAGCGGGTCGGCGGGAGCCACCCCCCACAGCAGGCTGCCGACCCATCGGGTCGCGGCGAACGCCCCGGCGAGCCCGATCGTGAGGCCGACGAGGACCGACCCGCCGATCGGGCCGAGCACCGCCCTCGCGACCGCGAACCGGTCGGCGCCGACCGCCATCCGAATGCCGATCTCCCGCCTTCGGCTCGCGACGGCCAGGGCGACGACCGCGAAGGTGCCCGCGGCGGCGAGCAGCAGCCCCAGACCCGCGATCGCCGTGAACAACTCGGCGTTCATCCTCTGCGCGTAGAGGAAGCCCCGGACGACGTCCCGATATGTAAGGATGTTCACGATCGCGAGCCGCGTATCGAGCGCCCGCAACTCGCGGCGCATGGTCTCCACGGCGGCCCCGGGGTCCCGGCGGACCTTGACGACTAGCGCGTTGCCGGGCCGCGAGTACATCTGCGGCAGCGACACGTACGCCACGGGACCCGGCTCCTCGAGCAGGGTCACGACCTTCACCTCCGGCACGACGCCGACCACCTCGAGCGTGCGGTCCGGCTCGGCCCCGCTCCCGGGCCAGGTCAGCTGCTGTCCGACGGGGTCGCCGTCCGCGGCGAGGCGATCGGCGAGCGTCTGGTTCACGACGACGACCGGACTCTGATCGGCCGTGTCGGACGCGATGAGGGTGCGCCCCCGGACCGCCTCGATCTCGAGGACCTCGAAGTACCCCGGCCACACCCGCGCGATCGTGGATCGTACGGGATCGATCCCGGTCTGCGCCCCGAGCTCCTGAGCGGGATGGCCCGACAGGGGCGCGTATTCCGACACGGTCGCCGCCTCGACCCACGGCAGGTCCTCGAAGCGCCGGATGAGGTCTTCGAAGAACTGATGCCGCTCCTCGATGGGAATGCCCATGCTGCTCGTGCTCACGTAGCTCGCCAGCGTCCGCTCGTCCTCGAATCCCGGGTCGACCGCGCTCGCGGTGTTCAGCGTGCGGAGGACCAGCCCGGCGACGAAGAGCAGCACGACCCCGATCGCGATCTGCGTCGACACCAGGAGGTCGCCCGTGCCCGGGAGCCGGGAACGCCCGTGTCGGCGCGTCGCCGCTCGCGTGCCGCCGGCCCGCAGCGCCTCGGCCGGGCTGGTGGTCGAGGCCCGCAGCGCCGGGATCAGCCCCGTCGCCACGCCCGCGACCACGGCGGCCGCGAGCGCGAAGAGCATCACGCGCGGATCCACCGCCAGCTCTCGGGCGACATTGGCTCCCCACACGCTCGGGCGAGCGAAGTAGGAGCTCAGCCTCGCCGCGACCGGGCCGGCGAGGGCCAGAGCGGCGGCGCCGGCCAGCGTCGAGAGGAGGAGGCTCTCGGTCAGGAGCTGGCCCACGAGCCGCCGCCGAGAGGCCCCGAGCGCGCGACGCACGGACATCTCGTGCTGCCGGCGCGCCCCCGCGGAGAGCACGAGGTTCGCCACGTTCGCGCACGCCAGCAGGAGGAGGAACGCCGCCGCCGCGATCATGATGCGGGTCGTGGGGGCCTCTGCCTCGCGCGTGCCCGGGCTGATCCACGTCGCCGGTTGCAGGACGAAGCGTCGGGTTCGCCCGGCGAGGGGAGCCTCGCGATCGAGATTGCTCGCGAGCCCCTGCAACGCCTCGCCCATCCGCGCAGCGGACACGCCGTCGGACAGCCGGACGATGGGGATCAGCGCACCGGCCTCCCGGTTCTCGCGGGCATCCGTCCGGGCCCGGTAGACCCGCAGGAACTGCTCCCAGGGAATCCAGAATTGCGGTCGGTACGTCGCGCTCGCGCCCACGAATTCAGGCCCGGCGATCCCCACGATCGTGTAGGGCTCGTTGTTGAGCAGGATGGTCTGGCCGAGCACCCCGCGGTCCGACTGGTACTGACGGACCCAGTACTCGTGCGAGAGGATCGTCGCCGGGGTCGCCCCCGCCCGATCGTCGTCGGGCGAAAACCCCCTGCCGAGCGACATCTCCACGTCGACGACGGAGAAAAAGCCCGGCGCCACGGCCTGGCCGTACTCGATCTCCGTGAATTGTTCGTGCCGAACGCTCGCGGCGAACGAGCCCTGGCCGACGCCGCTGACGGAGAGCAGGCCGCCCCACGCCTCGAGCAGATCCCTGAAGTCGGGATTCGAGATGGAACCCCACGGGTCGTCCTCGGTCGCGAACCATACCTGATAGAGGTCGTGCGCCCGCGCACCCGGGAACGGTCGCTGGTACGCGTTGACGTAGGTGAAGACGGCGGCGCTGGTCGACAGGCCGATCGCGAGCGTCCCCACCGCCAGGAGGGTGAACCCCGGGCGCCGCGCCAGCCTTCGAACCCCCTCCCTCAGGTCGCGTCGTATCTGGCTCATGAACACCTCCGGGCGAGTCCCGCTGGAAGGCTAGAAGGGGAAGAACGCCGGAACCAGGAAGACGAGAATCGCGAGCAGCACCACGGTCAGCGGGGTGCCCACGCGCAGGTAGTCCTTCGATCGGTACCCGCCCGCGCCCATGACGAGCAGGTTCGCCTTGTGGCTGAACGGCGTCATGAAGGCGGCGGAGGCGGCCAGACTCACACCCATCATCATCGGGTAGGGGCTGATACCCAGTCCTTCGGCGGCCTGAATGACCACCGGGGCCATCAACACGACCGCGGGGGCGCCATCGAGCCCCTGGCTGAGCAGGCTGGCCATCAGGACCAGGGCCGCGAGCGTCGGGTAAGGTCCCATCGGGCCGGCCACCGAGATCACCGTGTCAGCCAGCAGCTGGGCGGCGCCGGTCCGTTCCATCGCGACCCCGACAGGCAGCACCGCCGCAACGAGGAAGATCGCCTTCCATTCGACGGCCCTGTAGGCCTCTTCCATGGTGAGGGTGCGCGCCAGCAGGACGAGCGAGGCCGCCGCGAACGCGGCGACGTGGATCGGCTGGAACCCACTGACGACCAGCGCCACCATGACGGCGAGTCCTCCCACAGCGTATTTCGCTCTGCCGAGGCGCCGCGGGGCCTGGTCGGCCCCCGAGAGGAGCAAGAAGTCGGGGTTCGAGGCGAGGCGCTGGATATCGGCCCGCGGCCCGTGCAGCAGCAGGGCGTCTCCGAACCGGATGTGCACGTTCGTGAGGTCCGAATGGAGCGGCTTGCCGTCTCGCCAGAGGGCCAGGACCAGAAGCCCGAACTGCCCGCGAAAGTCGAGGTCGCCGAGGGTGCGCCCCACGATGGACGAGCGCGGCGCCACCGAGACCTCGGCGAGGCCGACGTCCTCGGACTCGATCGAATCTTCCGCGCGTGTCGACTCGAGTTCCACGTCGCCGAGCCCGCGCAGGTCGATCAGGGCCTCCGGGCGGGCGGCGACGAGGAGGCGGTCTCCAGCCCTGAGCATCTCCCCCGGCGGCACGGCAAGGGTCGTTTCGCCGTCCCGTATGAGGCCGGCCACCGTCACCCCGACCAGCTCTCCCAGACGACTGTCCGCGATGGTCGTTCCCGCGAGCGGAGACTCCTCGGGGACGCGGATGGAGAACAGGTGCTCGCCCAGATCCCGAATCACCCCGAGCCCGGTCTCCAGCACTTCGACGAAGGGCTCGACGGACAATCGCTTGAGCTCGTCGCGCTGACCCAGAGCGAGGATCTCGTCCCCCGGCTCGAGGATCGAGTCCGCGAGACCGGTGCGGGCGAGGCTGCCAGCCCGGTTGATGGCGACGACGACGAGGCCGAAGCGCTGCCGGAACCCGGCCTCCCTGAGGCTCTGACCGGCGAGGGGCGACCCGGCCTTGACCGCGAGACGCACGGCGCCGACCCCGGCCAGCGGACGGGGCACCTCCCGGATGGGTGTTTCCTCGACTTCGAGGTCGCGAAGCTCGAACAGCTGACGGATCTCGTCGATGTCGCCGTCGACGAGGAGCGTGTCGCCGCCGTGGAGGACCGTGTCGCCCTGCGGCGTCATGCGCCGGCCGCCCCGCCGCAGGATCGCCAGCACCTTGCATCCCAGGGTGTTCCCGAGACGCGTGTCCGCGAGGGTGCGGCCATCGAGTCGGGAGTCGGAGGCGATGCGCAGCGAGAACAACCGTTCATCCAGCCGGTACACGTGCCGCAGCTCCCCGGACTCGCTTCGCGCGTGCCCGCGCGTCCCGCCCGTGGGCAGCAGTCGCCGCCCGACGGTCAGCATGAACGCGGTGCCGACGGCGAGCAGCACGAGCCCGATCGGCGAGAAGTCGAAGAGGGCGAACGGCTCCAGACCGCGTTCCTGGAGGAGCTGCGCGGCCACGATGTTGGGGGGCGTCCCGACGAGCGTGGTCGTGCCGCCGAGAATCGCGCCGAACGCGAGCGGCATGAAGAGCCGGCCCGGATCGAGACCCGCTCGAGCGGCGATGGCGGCCACGGCGGGCATCATGACGGCGGTCGCGGCGATGTTGTTCATGAATGCCGAGAGTCCGCCGGCGACGAGCATCAGCACGGCGATGAGCGCCGTCTCGCTCTCCCCGACGATGCGGTGCACCCGGCCGCCGATGATGTCGGCCACGCCCGTTTCCAGAAGCGCCGCCCCCACGATGAACACCGAGAGCATGGTAATGACGGCCGGCGACGAGAATCCGGTGAAGGCCTCGGCGGGGGTCAGATATCCGCCGAAGATCAGGACGATGAGGCCCAGGAACGCGGTCAGGTCTACCGGCAGTTTCTCGGTGAGAAACAGGTACACCATCGCCGCCAGAAGGGCGAAGAGGAAGCCGATCTCGAGGGTCATGCGATCATGATAGCCTGCCTGACCGGAGGGTGCCGATCCGGTGCTCGGAAACCACGCGCCGCGGGCCGGCGTAGGGGCCGGTATCGCTCGTCATCTCAGGAGGAACCGGATGCACGCCGCCATTATCCGCGCCACCATCGGCACCGCCGTCGCGGCTCTGGTCGCCGCCGCCCCGTTGACCGCTCAGGACGTCCCCTCGTTCGCGTATGGCGAGTGCCCCGAGGGCGCCCCGGAAGGGAGCCGGTGCGGTGCGTTGACGGTCTGGGAAGATCGGGATGCCCGATCCGGCCGGACGCTCGATCTCGACGTAATCGTGCTCGAGGCCACCGGTCCCAACCCGAGGCCGGATCCCGTCTACGTACTCACGGGCGGTCCCGGTCAGGCGGCGACGGGGTCCGCCGGAGGCTCGCGACGGCACCCGCTGCGCGCTCAGCGCGACATCGTGTTCATGAACCAGCGGGGAACCGGCGGATCGAACGAGCTGCCCTGTCGCCACGACGACGACGCCCCGGTCGACGTGTATCTGGGTCAGATCTTCGATCCTGAGCTCGCGGCGGAATGCGTCCGCGACCTGAGCGAGCGTGCCGACCTGACGAAATACCAGTCACCCTACTCGCTGGACGATCTGGACGATTTGAGGGAGGCTCTCGGTCACGACAGGATCAACCTGTGGGGCGGCTCGTACGGAACGCGCGCCGCCCTCGTCTACATCCGGCGTCACGAGGAGCACGTGCGGACCGCCGTCCTGAACGCCTCGATGTCGATGGATCAGATCATGCCCGAGGGAATGGCCCGGGACGCCGAGGCTGCGATCCGGGGGGTGCTCCGGGATTGTGCCGACATGCCGGATTGCGCCGCGAAGTATCCGGATCTCGACGCCGATTACACGGCCGTGGTGGAGCGTACCCGTGACCCCGTCCCCGTGACGGTGACGGACCCGAGGAACGGCGCCGAAGTCGAAGCGCTGTTGCAGCCCGCGGGGTTTGCCGAGGCGCTGCGGGCGATGCTGTACGCGCCGGGGCCGACGCAGGACGTGCCGAGACTGCTGCATCTCGCGGCCACGACGGGCGATTACGATGGCTTCGCCAACTTCGGGGCCGCCCGCGCCCACAACATCGCGCAGCTGGCCCCGGCCGGGATGTACCTGTCGGTCACGTGCGCGGAGGACATCCCGTTCGCGAACGAGCCTGGAGAATACGAGCAGGGTGCCGGGACGTTCCTGGCCGACGCACGGGCGCGGTCACACTTCGACGCCTGCCGGATCTGGCCGCGGGGTGAGGTCCCGGCTGATTTCCACGACCCGGTGGTCTCCGACCTCCCAGTCCTCATCATCAGCGGGACACACGATCCGGTCACGCCACCTCGCTGGGGCGAGGCGGCAGCCAGAACCCTCCCCAACGGGATACACGTGGTGGTCCCGTTCGGCCACCACGGGTGGGGCGGGCTGGAGAACGCGGGAGCGTGCGTCCTCGGCATCCAGGTGAGCTTCCTCGCGGCCCCGCTCGACGCGCCCGACACGGACTGTCTCTCCACGATCCGAAGGCGGCCCTTCAACTAGGCCGGCGTCAGCCCATCCGAGCGGACCGATCGGCGGCGGGCCGCCGGGCGGGGCCGACCCCTTGCCGTCACGCGCGGGGACGTCGCAACGTTGCTTCATCAGCATGCCTCGTAAGTCGATCGGCCGGCGGTCGCGGGCCGAGACGAATTCCGAAAAGTGGAGAGCGAAATAATGAAGAAGTCGATTCTCACGCTGGCCCTGGTGGGCGCGCTGGCCGGCACAGCGTGTGGTGGTGGAACGCCCGAGCCCCGGAACCCCGACATGACGCTGGGCGAGGCCGCGGCCGAGAGTGTCGTCATCGTCGTTCGGAACAACTGGATCCCCGTGGTCACGGTTCAGGTGTACGCGAAGCCGCTGGCGGGCCGTCAGCGGTTGCTGGGGACCGTGCAGGCCAACTCCGAGCAGACGTTCGTGATTCCGGCGCGCGACGTCGCCTCCGGATTCACGCTCCTCGCGGAGCGCGGGCCCGGCGAAACGCTGGAGTCCGACCGCATCAACGAGACGGCGGGATGGAAGATCTCCTGGAACATGGCGACCAATATCATCCGCAGGGAGCAGATGCCCTGACGGTCGCGGACATCGAGTGACGTCAGACGCGGCGTGTCGCTCAGGCGGGACGCCGCGTTTTCTTTCGAGAACACCTCAGCGCGGACGACGGTGGAGCTCATGATTCACCCGAACGACGCCTCCGCACCTCGGGGGTGCCCCCGGTGACGGCCGTCCGTATGAGGCCGAGATTCACCGTCGCCCTCGAGCCCGACCGCGACGACGCGATCGCGACGATTCGTGAGAGGCTGGCGGACGACGAGCGGTTCGACGGTCGGTGGATGGGGAAGGGGCGGTGGGCCGAGATCCACGTGTCCACCGACGAGCGTCGTCTGTGGTCGCCGCATCTCTCGATCCGGGTCGACAGACCCGAGGGGGAGGCGCACGGGTGTGAGCTGGTCGGCCGCTTCGCGCCGAACCCTTCCGTCTGGACGTTCCTGATGTTCCTCTACTTCGCGATTGCGTTCCTGGTCGTGCTGGGCGCGATCTTCGGGTACGTGCAATGGGTCTCGAACGAACCGGCGTGGGGCATGTGGGCCGTCTGGCTGGGTGTGCCGTGCCTCGTCCTGATCCACGTAGTCGGCGCGATCGGCCAGCGCCTCGGGTACGAGCAGATGGCGTCACTCAAGGCCGAGCTCGACGGGCTCGTCGCCCCCCTCCTCCCGGGAGGAGCGGCCGTCCGCATCACCGACAACCAGTCTGGAGGCAGCGGTGACGAGAACGTTTAGGGGTGCGCTGGCGGTGGCCGCCGTGCTCGTGGCGCCGATCGCGCTTCGCGGGCAGGAGTTGCCCGGCGCCGCGCCGGAGTCCGTGGGGCTGTCCTCCGAACGACTCGAGCGCGTGACCGATGCACTCGAGGACTACGTCTCTCGGGGACGATTGCCGGGAGCCGTGGCGATGGTGCTCCGGGACGGGAAGGTCGTCTACTCCGAAGCGGTCGGGTATCGCGATGTGGAGGCGGGCGATCCCATGACGACCGACGCGATCTTCCGGATCGCGTCGCAGACCAAGGCCCTCGTGAGCGTCGGCATCATGATGCTGCAGGAGGAGGGGGCGCTCCTGATCTCCGATCGGGTATCCAGACACTTGCCGTCGTTCGCGAACACGTCGGTCGCCGAGGAGGTCGACGGCGGCGGGTACGAAGTCGTTCCCGCGCGGCGCCCGATTACCATCCGGGATCTGCTGACTCACACCGCGGGCATCGGCTACGGAAACGGGCCCGGGGGCGACCGCTGGGAAGCGGCGGGGATCACCGGCTGGTACTTCGCCCACCGGGATGAGCCGGTCCGCGAGACGGTCGACCGTATGCCGGGGCTGCCGTTTCAGGCTCAGCCGGGCGAGGCCTGGGTCTACGGATACAACACCGACATCCTCGGCGCGGTCATCGAGGCCGCCTCGGGCCAGGCGCTCGACGAGTTCCTCAGGCGTCGGATCTTCGAGCCCCTGGGCATGCGGGACACGCACTTCTACCTGCCGCCCGGGAAGGCCGACCGCCTCGCCGCGGTGTACGGACTGCGGGATGACCTGACCCGAGCCCCGGACGGCCCCGGCATGGACACCCAGGGTCAGTACGTCGAGGGTCCGCGCCGCAGCTTTTCCGGAGGAGCGGGCCTGCTCTCCACGGCACGCGACTATGGGCGGTTCCTTCAGATGCTCTTGAACGGGGGAGCCCTCGGTGATCGGCGACTGCTCGCCCCATCCACGGTGGCCCTTATGACGGAGAACCACGTCGGCGACCTCTTCCCCGGCGCGGGGATGGGCTTCGGGCTGGGGTTCTCCGTGCGCGAGGACGTCGGCGAGGGGGGCGTCCCGGGCTCGGTCGGCGAATACGGCTGGGGCGGGGCGTATCACTCGACCTACTGGGTCGATCCCGTGGAGCGCCTCGTCGTCGTCTACTTCACCCAGGTGTTGCCGGCCGTCGGTCTCGACGACCACGGAAAGCTCAGGGCGCTCGTGTACGGCGCCATCACCGAGAGCGCGGGGGCGACCGTCCCCTGAACCCGCGGGGCCGAACGGTCGCGGTCGTCGGAGGCGGAGCGGCCGGGTTCTTCGCGGCGATCTCCTGCGCGGAGGCCGACCCCGATCTGAACGTCATCCTGCTCGAGCGGTCGGCGGCGGTGCTTCGAAAGGTGCGCGTCTCCGGTGGAGGCCGGTGCAACGTGACGCACGCATGCTTCGACCCGCACGAGCTGATCACTCGATACCCGCGCGGGGCTCGCGAGCTGCTGGGTCCGTTCCACGTCTGGCAGCCCGGCGACACGATCTCGTGGTTCGAGTCGCGCGGGGTCGCCCTGAAGACGGAAGCCGACGGACGGATGTTCCCCACGACGGACTCATCGGGAACCATCATCGACTGCCTGAGCTCGACCGCCGCGGATCTCGGAGTCGAGCTCAGGACGCGGACCGACGTTCGGTCCGCTTCGGTCGGACCGGACGGGCGATTCTCGCTCGAGGTTTCGGGCGCGGCGCCCCTCGACGCGGACCGGCTGATCATCGCGTCCGGAGGCGGGAAACCGTCGGGCGGGCTCGACATCGCGCGATCGTTCGGTCACACGGTTACCGAGCTCGCTCCGTCGCTGTTCACGTTTCACATCGACGACCGCCGCCTGCGCGGCCTCCAGGGACTGACGGTGCCCGATGTCGTCGTGGCCTGCGACGACATCGGGCTAGAGCAATCCGGACCGCTGCTGATCACGCACTGGGGGGTCAGCGGGCCGGCCGTCCTCACGCTGTCGGCATGGGGCGCGCGGGAGTTCTCCCGGATGAGGTATCGGTTCGACGTCCGGATCGACTGGCTGGGCGGCGACGCGCCCGATGCGGTCACGGAGGCCCTCAGGGAACAGAAGCGGACCTCCGGTCCCCAGACGGTGGGGAACCGCTCGCCGTTCGAACTGCCTCGACGGTTGTGGCGACGACTCGTCGCCGCCGCGGGCGTCGACACTTCGACGCAATGGGCGCAGCTGGACAGACCGCGGCTCGACTCTCTCGTCACGCAGCTCGTCGACTCGCGTCTCCACGTGACGGGGAAGAGCATGAACAAGGAGGAATTCGTGACCTGCGGCGGGGTGAGCCTTCCCGAGATCGACTTCAGGCGGATGGAGAGCAAGATCGTCCCCGGGCTCCATTTCGCCGGCGAAGTGCTCGACATCGATGGCGTCACCGGCGGATTCAACTTCCAGGCGGCGTGGACGACGGGCCGGATCGCGGGGACGAGCGCCGCCGGCCCGTGATCAGACGCCGCCTTCGTTCCGCGGTCGGTTCTCCTCGAGGAACTCCGCGGTCCCCTCCGGCAGGAGGAGGTCGTCGGCGATCGCGGCGATCTCCTCCGCCTGCCTCCACGCCGCCTCGAGTTCCTTGAGCTCGCCCTGCAGCGCCCGCCGCTCCTGCTCCTCGTGGAGCGCCATCTCGAGGGCCAGCTTCGTGGGCTGCGGCATCTTGTTCACGTACCCCGGCACGCCCTTCTTGTCCTTGAACCCGGTCCCCTGTAACGACGTCGGCCAGGAAGGCGTCCGGGTGCCCGAGATCCTCGATCTCCGAAACCGCATCCTGGACCGTGTTCTTCTTTCCGCCGGCCCGGTTCATGCGAGGCACGATGATACCCACCATTCGCTCGGCCTCGGCGCCCGAGAACCACTCCTTCTGCGGCCTTTACGCACCTGAAGCCTGAACCCCTCGTCGCCCTCCGGGGCGCGGAGTCGCGTTCCGAGCAGATCGGGGTTCTTGAGCTTCAGCACGCGTCCGTCGTCCGTCCGCAGCTTCACCAGCGTCCGTCCGTTCTGCCACGCGTTGATGAGGTTGCCGCTCTGCGCGAGCGCCGCACCGCTGAGAACACCCGTCGCGGCGCCGCCGATCACCACGCCGCCGAACACCGCCATGCCGCCGACGCCGTACAGCATCGCCCGCTTCCGGCGACGTCCGAACTGATCGCCGTAGCGCCAGGCGGCGAACTCCGGTCGGAGGGGCTCTCCGATGCGAACGAGCTCCAGCCCCTCGGGGTGTCGGGCGAGCCCGACGTTGTCGGTGGACGCGCGGATCCTCGTCCCCTCGAACAGGCGCTCGCACGTCTCGACCGCCTCCCAGCGCTCTTCGAGCGGCGTGAGGTTCCAGCGCTCGCACTTTCGGCAGACGACCCACAGCCGGCCGCGGGCCGAATCGAATGCCAGTCGACGTCCGACGGGGAAGTGCTCGACGACCTCGTTGGCGCCGAGCGGTTTGTTGCAGAACATGCACGTCGTGTACATGGGAACTCCGGTCGGGTACGCTTCCGCACAATACTACTCGCGGCTCGGGGCGGTATTCGCCACGCGTGTCCAGACCGTGGGGTCCATATGTGAGCGGCGCGTCCCGGACTTTCGGACTCCGGGACGCGCCCCCCGGCCTACTGCACGATCACTGTCGCGTCGAACATCTGCCCGGGGTGCAGGTCGCACCGGTACACGTAGGCTCCCGCGACCGTGAACGTGTGATCGAAGACTCCGCCGGGACTAATGTTGCCGCTGGCGATGTTGCTCGCGCCTCCAGGGACCGACGTGGACGTAACCGTGTGCAGCGTATTCCCGTTGTTCGTCCACCGAACGGCTTGCCCCGAGTTGATCGTCACCGTGGCGCTCGAGTTCCGGCCGCCCAGCGGATCGACGAAGGCGTTGTCCTCGATCCCCATGTTCGCGCCGATGCCGCCCGGTGGCGGAGGCGGGGGCGGCGGGGGTGGGGGCGGCGCCGGAGGCGGGTTGCCGTTCGATCCCTGCGGGCTGCTGGAGCACGCGGCTGCGACCAGCGCCAGGGGCACCGTCAGGACGAAAGCGCGTCGCTTCATGTTCATCTCCTGTCGGGTGGGCCGCCACGTGGCGGCGCATAAAGGGAGTGACCGGCGCTCAGCGCGGCGTGACGACGATCACCTGTGTCATGAACTCGTGGGGCAGGCAGTGGTAGGGGAATTCCCCGGCGGTCGTGAACCGGTGCTCGAAGGTCTCCCCCGGCCCGATCGCCGGAGAGGACCAGGCGCCCGTGTCCGACGTGCTCGTGTGCACGACCGGGTCCCCGGTTGACCCAGCGCACGGTCGTCCCCTCCGGGATCTCGATCCGGGCCCGTCCGAACGAATGGCCGGATATGTCTATCTCCACCACAGCCCTCTCCGGTCGCCAGCGACCGCGCGTCCCGACTCGCCGGTGGCGTCGCCGTCACCGGGGTCGATGATCCGTCCCCAGCGCGCGAAGCCACTGAACGGAACCGTGAACTCGAAGCCCCAATACACCTCCTTTGGAAAGCCCGCGATCACGCCGCTGGTTCCCTGGAGAGTCCCGCTCGTCACGTTCGTGGCCATGATCGAGAACGTGTGCGGGGTGTACGGGATGCCGACGTGGAGCCCGGTGCTCCACCCCGCGGTCGGGCCCTCGCCTTCCCGCTCGCCGCCGGTCAGGATGCCCGACACGTCTCCGGCGAGCGTCACGTAGCGGTTGATGCGGAGCCCGGCGCCCCCGGCCAGCCCGAGCGCCTCCCCCTCCCCGGAGTCCGCCAGCCCGCCGTAAAGGTCCGTGAATCCCCGGACGGCTCCGATCACGAACAGGGGGCCGGCGTAGATCTGTCCCGAGGCCTCGGCGTCGAAGCTCTCGTTTGCCGCGTTCCAGGCGGCCGTCAGGGAGAGCGAGGACCGGTTCGCGCCACCGCGCAGCAAGCCCCACTTCACGTACGGTTGCCATTCGTTCGGCTGGTCGAAGGCCACGAAGGAGCCCGAGCTGTACCGAACCCCTCCCATGAAGCCCGCCGGGAGGCCCAGCGAGAGATCGAACGTCGGGTAATTGAGGATCTCGGCGTCGCCGAAGATGTCGGTGACGTCGGCGTCATCGCCGGCGGTCTGGAACCGGTGCGCGAACTGGAAGTGGAGGTTCCACGGAGATCCGGTCCATGGGCCCGAGAGGTTGGGCGTGCGCTCGGTCAGCGCTTGGGCGGAAAGCCCAGGGGCACCCGCGAGTTCGAGGGCTACCCATGTGAGGATGCCGGCCAGACGCGCCGCCGGGCGGAGATCGATGAAAACAGGTCGTCGAGACGCCACAGGATTCTCGGCTGTCGGCGGATGTGACAGAACGTCCCATCCGGCAACGTCCGGGGCGGGGAAGCCGTGACAGGCGACCGTTGCCGCGTGCGGCCGATCCCCGCGAGCGGGGGCGTCGCTAGCTCCGGCGCAGCGCTCCCGTCGGGTCGACGCGGCTCGCCTTGAGGGCCGGGATGTAGCTGGCGGCGACCGAGACCAGGAGCACCACCAGGGCGACGAGGGCGAAGGTGAGGGGGTCCCGCGTCGAGATTCCGAACACCATCGCTCGAAGGGCCCGGGCCCCAGCCAGTGCGCCGACGAGCCCCAGGGCGATCCCCAGGCCGGCGAGCCGGAGTCCCCGCGATACGATCTCGCGTCTCACCCGTCGGCCGCTCGCCCCGAGGGCCATCCGTATCCCGATCTCGTGACGGCGCTCTCCCACCGCAAACGCCATGACGCCGTAGATGCCGATCATGGCGAGGAACGCGGCGATGAGCGCGAACGTCACGAGGAGCATCGTGCGGAAGCGTGGGGCGGCGGTCGACTCGTGAACGAGCTGCTCCAGCGACTCGACGTTCGTCACCGCCAGAGAGCGATCGAGCGCACGCACCTCGCGCTTGATTGCCGGTACCAGGGTCTGTGGCCGTGCCGTCGTTCTGACGAGCACCGCCATGCCAGGCCATGCCATCTGCGCGTGGGGTCTGTAGAACTCCGGCCGCGCCGGGATCTCGAGGCTTTCCCGGCGGACGTCCCCCGCGACCCCGACCACCGTGATCCAGTCGCGGGAAAAGAAGCGTCGTTCGAGCGACTCGATGCTGCCGGTGATGCCACCCGTGACTCTGAAACGCTGTCCGATGGGATCCTCGTCGGGCCAGATCTCTCGGGCCATCGTCTCGTTCACGACCGCGACCGGGGCCTCCCCCCTGTCCGTCCGGTCGAACCCCCGGCCGTGTCTGATCGGCACGCCCGCGGCCTCGAAGAACCCGTCACCGACGATCACGGTCCCGGCCCACAGCGGGTCTCCGCGGTCGGTCTCCGGCACGCGCTCGGTCTCGATCGTCTGGTTGAAGTCCGAGTGCGCAAGCGGCGGGGAGTAGGAGGTCGTGACATTCGTGACGCCCGGCAGGCCTCCGAGACGGGACGTGAGCTCGTCGAAGAACGTCAGAACGGCCTCGTCGGTCGCGTACTCGTCCGGAGAGAGGGTGACGCGGGCGGTCAGCACGTTCTCCACGGCGAAGCCGGACTCCACGCCGGTCAGGCGGAAGTAGCTGTTGAGGAGCAGGCCGGCCCCGGTCATCAGGGCGAGGGCCATGCCGACCTGGACGATGACGAGTCCGTTCCGCAGCGACCCCGTGCCGCGGCCCGTCGTGGCTCCGCGCGCGCCCGCCTTCAGACCTTCGGCGATCCTTGGCCGGGACGTCGAGAACGCCGCGAACGATCCGAACGCGAGACCGCTGGCGAGGGCGAGTATCCCGGCGAACACGAGGACCGATCCGTCGAGCCCGAGCGTATGTCCGCGAGGGATGGTGTCTCCGGCGACGGACCGAAGGACGCTCGTGATGCCCAGCGCGAACACGACGCCGACGGCCCCCGCGGCGAGGCCGAGCACCGCGCTTTCGATGAGCACCAGCTGGACGAGCCTCGCCCGGCCGGCACCGAGAGCGGCCCGCACCGACATCTCCGTCGCACGCGCCGACGCCCGACCAAGTGCGAGGCTCGCCACGTTCGCGCAGGAGATCAGCAGGACGATGCCGACCGCGGCGAAGAAGGTGAGCAGGGTCGTTCGCACCTCGCCGATCTCGGCCTCGTGCAGGGAGATCAGCGTCGCGCCGGTGACGTCGGGGCTCGGGTCGACCTCGTCGATGCCGGCGGTGACCGCCTGCAACTCGGTCCTCGCAGCGGCGAGGCTCGTCCCGGGCGTCAGCCGCGCCACCGTATGCACGAACCCCAGACCCCGTCCGGGCGCTTCCACGCCCGCCAGCCTGAGCGACTCGTCCCCGCGAAGCGGAACCCAGTGGTCGGTCTCCGGCGTGGGGAAGCCGAACCCTTCGGGCATGACCCCGACCACCGTATGAGGTTCTCCGTTGCGGTCGATCGTGGTCCCCAGCACACCCGGATCCGCCCCGAGGCGGTCACGCCAGAAGCGGTGGCTCAGGAGGATCACGTCGGGGGCACCGATGAGGTCCTCTTCCTCCGAGAATACGCGCCCCACGGCCGGTGGGACGCCGAGTACCGGGAGCATTCCGGCGCTCAACCGTGCGCCCGGGATCTGCTCGACCCCATCCGCCTGCTCGAAGACGGACGTGATATGGACCCAGGCGCCCACCTCCTCGAACGCCGTGACCTGCTCTCGCCAGTCGCGAACGTCCAGCGGGGCGGCGTTGCCGCGCTCGCTCCGATCGCTGATCCGGTACACCGACACCAGCCGATCGGAATCGGGGTAGGGGAGCGGCTCGAGGATCACGGAGTCGACCACCGTGAAAATCGCGGTCGTCGCCCCGATCCCCACGCCGAGCGTCAGGACGCTCACCGTCGAGCCCAGCCACGCACGCGCGAGCGAGCGGCCCCCGAAGCGAAGATCCTGGAGAATCCCTCGCAGCGCGAACTCGCCGGTCCGGGGCGACGTCCGAACCGTGGAACGGGCGTCGCGGAGGCCCGTCGACGCGATGCGTTCCAACGTGCCGTGTACCAGCGCGTCGCCGACGGCACCGACCCAGAACCGCGCCGTCGCGAGGCGGCCCCGGCAACGCGCGGCGCGCAGGTCTTCCTCCATGCCTTCGAGCATGCCGGCGGCGAAACGATCGCGAAATGCGGCGGGGTAGATCCGCATCAGGCCGACGAGGACCCGACGAGACCCACGCGCGGCGCGTCCGGAGTCCGACATCAGGCAATCCGCTCGTCGGAGCGAACACCCTTCGATTCGAGGGCCGACAGAACGCCCCGCATCCGAACGCCCTCGGCGGCGAGGACGTCTTCGCCCAGTGCGGTGAGGCGATAGTGTGCTCCGCGTCGGGGGTCCGCGTCTTCGGGTCGCTCGTCCGACTCGGCGACGAGACCCCGCTCGAGCAACCAGCCGAGGTGACGATAGAACGCGCCGTTGGACAGCCGGACCCGGTTGCCCGATTCCTCCCGCACCGCCCGCATTACCGCGTACCCGTGAGCGTCACTGCCGTGCAGGGCGAGGAGGATCTGCAGGACGACCGGTTTCAGAGGCAGGAACCTTTCGATGTCGGGGCGACGATGCTTCAATTCTCCGGCTCCATTTTCAGGGGCATCCGCTCGCACCGGTTCGGAGCGGACAGGTCCGAATCGGACTTATATGCCCCCGCGGCGTTCACGTCAACTATTCGAGGGCACGGGGGATGCAGTTCAGACGACGAGTCTCGGGCCGGGACCGGCCTGCCACCGTGCGGACCGTGCGCGCGTAAGCGCCCGGGATGCAGTCAGTTACGAGGAGGGGACGACGGATGGATCTGGCCGACGCAGGGACAGAGGACGCGGTCGGGCAACCCGCTGGCGGCTCGCTCGAGGGCACGTCTACGGCGCCCGGGGGGTCGGAATCGGGTCAGCGCGCGCGACTCGAGCGCGCGGCTTCGGCGCTCAGGGTCTGGCTCGAGCGAATCCGCCGGATCCCGGTCGCGCTCGCCGCGGTCCTCTGGATGTCGGTGGTGTCGGGACTGATCCTGGCGTGGATCTGGTTCCTGAGTCGCGAGTTCATCCTGGTTCGCTGGCTCGCCGTCCCCTGGCTGGCGCTGGCCGCCGTCCCACAGGTCGGCCAGTGGATTCTGCTGAGCTCGGTGAGGGAGTTGTTCGCTCTTCCGGAGCGCCTGCTCGCGCTCAGGTCCGGGGTCGGCGAGCAGGGAGCTCGGGTCCTGGAGCGGATCCGCGCGGATGGCGACTCCGACGCGGGGCGCCCCGGTTTTCTCGCCGCTCTGAGGGAGGCGTACGCGCTGCACGGAGAGGTGGGGAAGGTCGTCGCCACCCGCGCCATTCTCCATCGCTTCACCGGCCCGATCGCCATCTTCATCGGGCCGGCGTCCTTCGTCGCCAACTGCGTGATCATCGCGCTCGCGGTTCTGTCGCTCGCGCTGGTCGGGCTCTAGACGGCGGCCCCGGG
The DNA here is from genome assembly GCA_965216645.1 of Alphaproteobacteria bacterium. GTDB lineage: Bacteria > Pseudomonadota > Alphaproteobacteria > CBDCGJ01. The sequence goes on from CBDCGJ010000022.1 coordinate 115,172, forward strand.
GCTTCGTCCGGGTCGGCCCCTGGGATCGCGACCGACCGCGCCTACTCGACTCGCTTCCCGGTGAACTCGACCACGCCGACGAGGTCCGACGAGAGCGTCCCGGCGACATCATCTCCCTCGACAGTGCCCTCCCAGGCGAGCGTGACGGCCTGACCGTTCGCGTTCACGGTCGTCGAGAACGTGAACGTCGAGCCCTCCACGGCTCCTCCCTCGATCGCCGTCTCGTTGTTGCCCTTGACCATCCCCGCGAGCGCGCAGTCGGTCTGCTCGAGCGTCACCGTCACTGCCTGAACGTTCCCGGGGAATGCGATGGTCACGGACCAATCCCCCGAGACGTCTTCGCACTCCTGGGCCTGCGCCTCCGTCGGGCCGCCGCCGATCGCGACGACGAGACCAAGCGCCAGGAGTATCCGCGCAGTCATGGCCAGCCCGGCTCGACCTGATCCAACGTTCTTCATGTCATCCGCCTCGAGAAGCTCTCGCGTTTCGTTCACCTTTGCGTGGGCGACTGGGCGCCCGCGTGATGTCCTGGATACACGAAGATGCGGGGGCGGGCGTCACGCTCCAACTTCCTCGGGATCAGGCCGGGGTCGAGCTACCCTTCGAACGGAGTCTCCGTGACTCCGAGCAGCGTTTCCCCACGAGCCGTGCGGAACGTCTGGAGAGCATCGAGATGGCCGCTCCGTGCGCGTTCCACCGCCGCATCGAAGGTGGGCTGGCCCCGGAGTGGAACGAGCCAGGGGTCGTTCTCGAGCGCCCACATGGACCAGAATCCCCGATCGACGGCGCGGTCGACGAGATCGAGCGCGAGCTCCGTGAGGTCGGCGCGCGCCGCCACTCGCGCGAAGAAGTAGATCGCTTCCGGATCCCTCAACCCCTGATCGAGGATGCCGCGGCAGGCCCGTTCGCAATCGTCGGGGCGATCCTCGAGGGCCGCGTGCAGCGACCCCAGGAACCCCGTCCGGAGACCCTCGATCTCCGTGCGCGAGTCCTTGCGCAGCAGGTCGAGGGCTTCGGTCTCCCGATTCATGGCTGCCAGCGCGGTCGAGGTGAGGATCGGCTCCGTCGCGTGCTCCACGACCCACTCGTACTCGCCCAACTGCAGATGGGTGTGCAACACCCCGGTCATGATGCGGGGGTTGAGAGCCGTCGCCCTGTCGTGAGCGGCAAGGGAGGCCCCATACAGACCGAGGAACCGGAACACCGGGACGAGTCCGGCCCAGTAGTTCGCGTCGGTCGTGCCTCGCGTGACGAACTCGAGGAGGCGCATCATCGCCCCCCGTGGATCCCCGAGCTCCTCAAGCTGATAATACGTGTAGTAGTTGTGGGCGATCGGTGATTCCGGGTCGATTTCGAACGCCCGCTCGAACGCGTCGGCGGCGATGCGCTGGTGTTCTTCGCTGTTCTCCCCGAAATACTTGGCCATAATGCGACAGGTCCGGCCGTAGAGGGCCCACGACGGTGCGAACCCGCCGTCGCGCTCCACGGACTCCCGCAGCAGGTCGCGCACCCCGACGAGCTTCATGGTCGTGCGGACCTCTCCGGCCAGGTGGAGGCCCCTCAGGTACAGCTCGTACGCCTTCGGATCGACGGGGTGTTCGTGCCGGAGGCGCGCCTGCTCTTCCGGAGACAACGGGATGGCGAGCCCGTCGACGATCTTGCTGGTCAGGTCGTCGTGGAGCTTGAACAGATCGTCGATCGGGGCGTCCTCCTGCGTCGACCAGACGACGGTGCCGGCGGGCACCTGCAGAAGCTGCGCGTTGACCCTGACGTGTGAACCGCCGCGCATCAGCGTCCCCGAGAGGGCGTAGTCGACCTCGACCTCCGACGCCAGCTTCTTCAGGTCGACCGTGGCGTCCTCGCTCGCGAGGCCGGTCGATCGTATGACGAGGTGCCTGAGCCCGGACAACGAGGTGCCGATGGACTCGGGGAGGCTGGTCGACAGGAAGTCGATTTCCGGGTCGGGCCTCAGCATCCTGAAGGGAAGAGCGATGAAGCGCTGGACCGTGGCGGCGGCGAGGGTGCCCCGGGCCCTCCGCGCGCCGGATGTTTCGAGCGCGCGCATTCGCTGGTACGCGGCCGTCAGCGCCTCGGAGAGCTCCGCGGCGGACGAATAGCGCTCCTTCGGATCCTTCGCGATCGCGCGTCGGACGACCGCGTCGACGGCCTCGATGCCCAGCGCGCCCGTCAGCGACGGAGGTTGCTCGTGCGCTGCGGCGTGGAAAATGTCGATCGGGTCGTCGCCGTCGAAGGCGTACTCGCCCGACAGCATCTCGTAGAGGATGGCCCCGAAGGAGAAGAGATCGCTCCACGGCCCCACGTCGCTGGCGCGCCACTGCTCGGGTGCCATGTACCGGGGCGTCCCCACGATCGCCTTCGTGCTCGTAAGCCGCGTGTCGGTGTTCTCGCTGACGCCACGCGTGAGCCCGAAGTCGAGCAGCTTCATCCCGAGCTCGGTGCGGAAGATGTTCGAGGGTTTCAGGTCGCGGTGGACCAGTCCCCGAGCGTGCAGAAAGCCGAGGGGCTCGAGGATGGCGAGACCCATCTCGATGGCATCGTCGACGTCGAGCGCCGCTCCCCCGAGAAGCTCATCGAGCCCGTGGCCTTCGAGCAGCTCCATGGCGACCCAGAGGTCCGCCCCGTCCTCCACGACGTCGTAGACCTGACAGATCCCCGGGTGGTTGAGACCCGCGGCCGCGCGGGCTTCGCGCCAGAGACGGTCCCGCTCGTCGCCGGCGCCCACCGCGAGCGTCTTCAGGGCGACCCGGCGCCTAAGTCGCTCGTCTTCCGCGGTGTACACCACCCCCATCCCTCCCCGCCCGAGCTCCTCGAGGATGCGGTACGGGCCGATGCGGGTGGGGCGCTCCGGATCGACGGAGGCGCCCGGGTTCGAGCGTTTCAACATCGGATGGCAGCCGCTGTCATCGTCCGACCTCTTTCCAGAGTCGTCGGCGTCCGAGCCGCCGGGGCGAGGCTGGAGGCCCCGCCCCGTGGCGCCGTCGTTCCTATCTCGGTGGTCCCTCAAGAGGGATCATGATGTGCGCGTACGGCGTGTCCGGCCACATGACCCACGGACCTCCGTTGTTCGGATCGGTCGAGAAAGTGGCGAAGGAGGCCCGGTCGGGGACCAGCACCATGAGGTGCGCAGCGAGGTCCTCGACCCAGTCCTCGTCGGTCGTCTTCGAGGTCGCGTAGGGATCCGTGTTGCTGACCGGAGTATCCCCCCGAAGCATGTAGGCGATCCCCACCTGATCGTAGTCGGGGGTCGTCTTCGAGACGTACGCCTCGAGGAACGCCATCCAGGGGTCGTTCACGCACCACGGGTCCTCCCCCGGCGTGTCCGGTCGGTCCGGGAGACACGTCCAGCCGTTGTCTCCCTCACGCAGAACCTCCCCGTCCCAGCTCATGATTCGGGCATCGTCCGAGATCGCTGACGGGCCGGCGCTCATGGCGCTCCGTATGGCGGCCTGCTGAGCGGGTAGCTGCCCCGGCAGCAGCAGGGCGGCGATCGCGGTAAAAGCGAGATGTGTCTTCATTGTTCGTCTCCTATTCTCTGGTTTCCTGGACGGGGGGAGGGCACGGCTACAGACGACTCACGACGAAGAGGCAATCGAACGTCCCGGTCGCCGGGAATCCCGAGAGATTGACGGCTCCCGAGAGCCGCGCCTCGGCGGCGAATCCATTGAACCGGCCCGTTCCCGCGATGACTCCGTTGGACCCCGGAGCCGGGATCGCACCCGTGATGTGCGTGATCCCGGGGGAGCCGTGAGTCGTCGGCTGAACGGAGGTGAGACCCTGCGTCGTGAAGGTGTGCCCGCCTCCGAAGTCGAACGTGGTCGTGCCGACGACCTGGACGCCCGATCCGACGACGCCGAGGACGGTGATGCAGTCCGTCGCCGTGCCGACCTGGCGGTTCTTCGCGACGTCGAACATCGGGACGGTGTAACACGACCCGACATCGGCGCCGGGAATCAGGTCGTTCGGGTCGGGCACCGGCTGGATGGACTCGGTATCGGTTCCCTTGAGCCTCAGGACCATCGGCTGTGCGGACGGCCCGAGCCCGAGAGAGGGGGTCTCGAGGTCGTCCGACGGTCGGTGCGATTCCAGGACCCCCTGCGGGGTGGAATCGCAGGCGATCACGAACGTCAGGCTCAGGAGCAATGCCGTTCGGTTCTTCATGGTTCAGCCTCCTCGGTTCGAGGCGCCTCGGGATCGTCGATGTGCGCCCGGTCGTCAGGGTGGAGTGGATCTCTCGCGCGGATCTCGATGACCCGATCCACGGCCGCGCGGAGCCGGTGTGCGTTGAAGGGCTTCAGGAGCACTCCGTCGGCTCCCGCCTCGTCTGCGCGCCGGAGGGTCTCGTCATTCGTGGCGCCTCCGGTCAGCAGGAGGATCGGGATGTCCGACGTCTCCGGATCGGCCCTGATCCGCTCGCACAGGGCAAACCCGCCCATGCGCGGCATGAGGACGTCGCACACCACGACGTCCGGTCGTTCGGCCTGCAGCGACGCGAGTCCCCGTTCGCCATCGGATGCCTCGATGACCCGGTCGACCGGACCCGACGCCGTCAGGACGCACTGCCGGACGTACAACCGGAGATCCGGATCGTCGTCCACTACCAGCAGCGTGAGTCTCTCCAACGGTGTCCCCCAGTCTCGCGATCGTCGTCGAGAGATTCCGGGCGGGTGACCACACCTCGCACGGCCAGGATCGACGATGAGGGGCGACGTCGAGGGGGTGGTAACACCGGTGGGTCGGATATTTGTCCGACGGTCGCGTGAGACGCAGCGACAACCCCGTGGGACGCCTGGGCTAGGAGATCGGGCCGGAGTCCTCTCGTTCGGCGTACCTCGACGGGGGCACGCCCGTGTGTTCCTTGAAGCTGCGGCTGAAGTGGGACACGCTCTTGAACCCGACCGCGTAGGCGATCTCCTGGATGGATCCGGCACCGGCCGCCAGCATGGCTTCGGCGCGCTCGAGGCGGACGCGCTTGAGTAGGGCGGAGGGCGTCTCGCCGACCAGGTCATGAACGTGACGGTACAGGCTCGACCGGGACTCGCTCATGGCTCGGGCGAGCGCCCGGACGTCGAAGTCGTCATCAGCCAGGTGGGCCTCGATGGTGTCGCGGAGCTTCACGAGGAAGCGGTCCTCGCGAGACTCGATCTCGGGCGGAGCAGGGTTGAGCAGGGCCTCTCTGCGAAACCGATCCCGCAGCCTCCGCTGCTGCGCGATCAGGCCTCCGATGCGCGCTTCGAGTTCCGCCCTGTCGAACGGCTTGGTGAGGTACGCGGCCGCGCCGGCTTCGAGACCTTCCAGCTTGTGTTCCTGCCCCGCCTTTGCGGTGAGCAGGAGCACGGGCACGTACGCGAGGTCCGGGTCCGCCCGCAGGGCCCTCAACAGCTCCATCCCGTCCATGCGCGGCATCATGACGTCGCTCACCACGACGTCCGGGAGGTGCCGACGCGTCAATTCGAGAGCCTCCCGCCCGTCGCGGGCCTCGACGCATCTGAATTGCTTGTCCAGGTGGCCCCGGATGAACGCCGCGACATCGACGTTGTCCTCGACGATGAGCACCGTGGGGACGTCATCGGTCGGCTCTTCCTCCGAAACGCCTTTCCGGGCGGGTTGGTAGGGTCGCGGCTGGTCCGCCTCCGGCCTGCGCGCGGTCTCGAGCAGCGCCAGCTCCTCCTCGACGAGGGGCCCAAGCCCGGCCCGCGGGGCCACGGGTTCCACGATCTGGTCGGGAGCGAGGTGATCGGCGCCGACTCGCATCCAGATCGTGAACGTGCTCCCGAACCCGAGATCGCTCTCGACTTCCAGGCGACCGCCGTGCAGTACCGTCAGCTCCCGCGCCAGCGAAAGCCCGATCCCGGTTCCGGGCTGCGGCGCGCTCTGGGACGCATCGCCCTGATAGAACCGCTCGAAGAGATGGGGGACCTGGTCCTCCGCGATCCCCGGGCCCGAGTCGCGGACCGCGACCGTTGCCCATCCCGCCTCCGGCTCGGCGACCTCGATCGCCACGTGACCGCCTTCCGGGGTGAACTTGAAGGCGTTGGACAGCAGGTTGAGGATGACGCGCTCCAGCAGGTCCGGGTCGAAGACGAGGGGCACGGGGTGATCCGGAGTGCGGACCGTCGTCTCGATCCCGTCGCGCTCCGCCAGCGGCGCAAAGGCCTGGACGAGATCGCGAACGAACGGGACCACGTCTCGTTCCTGCGCCCGTACCTCGACGGCCCTGGCCTCGAGCTTCGCGACATCCATGAGCTGGTTCACCAGCTTCAGGAGCCTCCGGGAGTTGCGGAGACTCAGTCGCACGGGCTCGAGGCGATCCGCGTCCAGCTCGCCGTGCTGTCCGGACACGAGGTCCTCGAGCGGACCGATCGTGAGGGTGAGCGGCGTACGGAACTCGTGGGAGATGTTGGCGAAGAACCGCGACTTCGCCCTGTCCATCTCCTCGAGCTGCGCCGCCTGGGCCTCGATCGTCGCGGTCCTCTCGGACACCAGTCCTTCGAGCCGCTGTTCCCTCGCGAGTCGCGTTCGCTCTCTCGCGCTGAGCCCCGCGAAGCCCAGAAGCAGAAGCGCCGTCACGACCGAGAACCGGAAGAGAGGCGTCTCGTGGAAGTATGTCCGGACCGAGATCGGAAGCGGGGCCTCCAGCTCGCGCCAGACGCCGTCCTCGCGGGTGGCCCGAACCTCGAACTCGTACTCGCCCGGAGGGACGTTGGTGAAGAATGCGGTGCGCCGGTTGGCCGCATCGACCCAGTTCGACTGGAAGTCCGAGAGCCGGTACTGAAAGCGCAGGTTTCCCGGTGTCAGGAAGCCGAGAGCCGTGTAGTCGACTTCGAAGCTGCGCTCATGGGGGTCCAGGACGATTGTCGCGCCTTCGGACGATTCGGCCGATATCGACCTGCCCCCCTCCACCCGCAGGTTCTCGACGAGGACCGGCAACGCGTACTCGGCGCCCTCGACGTCTCGAGGATCCACGATGGCCACTCCGGCCTGCATCGCGAACCAGAGCCGGCCGTCGGATCCTTTGATCGCGGCGGACTGGACGCCGCCGTTCCCCTCCGGGTTCCACAGACCGTCGCTCTCCCGATACGCGACGGACCGGACGCGCGACGCGTCGCCCGAGGCGAACGCCATCACCTCTGACTCGCGGACCCAGAAGATCCCCCGGTTGGTGTTCATCCAGAGGCGGCCGAAGTCGTCCGGGACTATCGAGTGGACGCCGTCGTCGTAGAGGCCGACGCCCCGGTCCAGTGCCAGCACCCTCGCGTTCGACAGCGGCGCTCCCGACTCGACCTGAAGGAAGACGAGGCCCGCGTCCTCGGTGCCGAAGAGCAGAATCCCCGGTGAGACTTCGTGGATGGCGCGCACCAGGTCGCTGGGGAATCCGCTCGCGGTGGAAAGTGTCTCGATCGTTCCCTCACGGTATCGAGCGACTCCCCCGCCGTTCGTACCGAACCACATGGCGCCGTCGGCGGTCTGCCGGATGACGCGAACGAAGTCGTGCGGCAGGCCGTCTTCCATCGAGAGGTGAGCCCATTCCCCCGGGCTCTCCCGGTAGACGCCTCGGTCGGTCCCGATCCACATCGTTCCCGATCGATCGGGATAGAGGGCCTTGATCGTGTGGCCGGCGAGGAAGCGACCGTCCGGGGGACATCGAACCGCGTCGGTAACGCAGCCGCCGTAGTTGATCGTCCCGACCCATATCCGGCCGTCCGCTCCCTCGGCGATCGCCTGTGGGAGCGACGAGAAGTCGGGGATCGCCTCGTGGAAGCCCGACTCGTCGAACCAGCCGACGCCCCCGCCCAGGCCACCGATCCAGACCCGCTGCCTCGAATCCTCGAAGATCGGATAGACGTTGGAGAACGCCACCTCGGGCCTCCCCCGCACGTCGAACAGGGACGGCTTGAATCGGTGAAGTCCATCGGCGGCCACCCACACGCTCCCTTCATGATCCGCGGCGAGGCCGAGGATCGAGAGATCGCTCTCATAGACGAGGTCGTGATTCCGGTACAGCCGTCTGTTGATGGCGAGCCACCGGTCCCCACGACCATCTCGCACGACATGGGCGCGTCCGCCGGCCGATGTCATGTCGCGGTCGACGATCGTGATCGCTCCGTCGGCCAGCGCCATGACCCCTCCGTCCGTGACCACGAAGGCAGAGTCGGCGGAGAGGGACACGAGGTCCAGTATCGTGGATGACTCGAGGGGGAGCGGGAGCCAGTGCGCGGTCCCGTCCCGATATTCGAACACGCCGGTGCCCGTGGCGCCGTACATGCGTCCGTCCCTGGCGTCGAAGAACCCGCGTGCCACACGTCCGTTCTGCGTCGACGGATCGCCGAACGCCACCAGGGAGTCGCCGGCCCAGCGGAGTGCCCCTCTGCCGTCCGTAATCAACCAGATCGCGCCGTCCACCGCCTCGTACGGAGCCCTGGACAGCGCGACCCGCTCGGTGCCGGGGACCGCGACCAGGCGGTCCTCCTCGACTCGGAACAACCCCCGGTTCGTGGACACCCAGGCGGTGCCGTCCCGGCCGATGCGCATCCCGCCGATGGCCCCGCCCAGCGCACTTTCGGGCAGGGAGTAGGTCTCGAATCGTCCCTGACGGAAGCGGATGACGTGGTCGAACTCGGCCGACGACCACAGGCCGCCCTCGTGGTCCTCATGGAGCGTCACGAAACGGCTCGTCGGCAACTCGGGCCGCGTGGAGGCATTGAAGATCTCGAAGGTGGCGCCGTCGAACCGCACGAGTCCGTCATACGTGGCGAGCCAGAGGTAGCCCTGCCGCGTGGCGAGCACGGCATTGACATGGCTGAGCGGCAGGCCGTCCTCGATGCCCCAGGATTGATGCACGAGCGGCCGGTCAGGCCGGCCGGGGGGCGTGGAGGCACCGTCATCCGCGGCCTGTGCGGATGCCAGGGCGGGCGCGAGCGCCGCGATCGCGCAGGCCCTGCGGATTCCGTCGCGGCAGACGGCCCGCGGCGGGTGTCGCCGATTCGTCACGACATCGGGATCCCTCCCCGCGCCCTCCGGAGTGGAGCGCGATTCCTGAAGGTGAGTGCCGGCGGGGTGCCGCGCCACGCGCATCCGGCGGCTATTCGTGCGTGACGAGCATCCGGCCGTCTCTCACCCACTGAACGCCATCGACCTCGACCGAGGCGTCGAGGAAGAACACCCACTTCACGTACCCACCCCCGACCGCTCCGCCGAGCTCCGAGTTGTCGCCGAGCGACAGCCGGACGACGCCCGCTCCGTACCCGAAATAGGGAAGCCAGGGATCGTCTTCGGGCACGACGAGCTCCGGGTTGAACCCGACGCCCAGCTCGCGAAACGCCGCGGCCTCTCCCGCCGCATCGAGCTCCGCCCGGACCGCGTCTTCGCCCACCGACGCCACGATCGACGTGATTCGCCCCTGTTCGAACCCGAGCAGGAGGTTCTCCACCGTGACGTCGCCCCACCGGGAGCGCGGAAAGGCGATGACCCCTTCGACCGTGCTCTCGAGAGGCGCGACCCGAAGCGCGCCGATCGGAAACTCGACGTGTCGGTCGATGATCACCCGACCCTCCAGGGCACGGGCGGCCGAGACGTCGCCGTCCTGTCGGTTCACGGGCCGGTCTCCGATCCGGAAGCGGATGTCCGTCCCCGCCGGCGTGGTGACGCGAATCTCGCCGTTCCGCGCGGCTGCCTCGAACGCTTGTTGCGCCGCGGCGACGGCGTCGTAGTCGACCTCGACGATCGCGCGCCGATAGACGTCATCGGCTCGGGGCTCCTCGGCCGGAGCGGCGACCGCCTCGGCGCCGATCGGAATCGACCGGTGCTCGACCTCGTAGGCTCCACCCCAGTGGAAATGCACGGCTCGATGGGAGCTCGGGCCCTCATCGAGCAGGTCGTTCAGCGCGCCGTACGGTGCGTCCCCGTCGCCCGTCCCGGGCAGCATGACGCCGACCGGCACGTCGCGCAGGAGCTCGCGAAGGCCCGCCCGATCCTGTCCCCTCGCGGCCTGCACGAATGCCGGATCTCCGGCGGTTCCGTATGGCCCGGCCGATCCCAGCGTCCCCACGTAGACGCCCCCCGCGGCCTCGACCTCGGCCGCCAGGACCTCCGGCAGCTCGTCGAACAGGCCTGGAAGGCCGGCGGCGTAGACCCGCTCGCCGGGCGCGAGGTCCATCCGCCCGACCACCACGCGCATAATCGGGCGCCAGCGCTCGGCGCCGGCGGGCGAGACGTCTCCCGCTTCCTCGGCGGCGTCCGCCGACTCCGATTGGCTCGCAGGAGTGCACGCAGAGGCCAGGCACGCCACTGCGAGAACGAGGGGTCGACGGGTCATGGGCTTCCATCCGGATGTCGGTCACGTGGACGAACTCAGGAGAAGGGGAACCTCTTGACGCTCCCGCTGTCTATCTATAGAGTGTCGATATATAGAGTGCCGACAGAGATATGTCGACGACGGATGGGGCCGATGACGGAACGGGAGTTCGACGTCCAGGAGTTCGCCAGGGATATCCACGAGCTTCTCGTGCTATCGACGCTGCGTTCGGGCGAGAAGCACGGTTACCAGATCGGGCTGGACGTCCAGACGGACAGCAACGGCCTGTTCGCGTTCAAGCACGGCACCCTCTACCCGATCCTCCATCGCCTCGAGGGGCGTGGCCTGATCCGCGGCAGCTGGTCCAGGGAGGGAGGACGGCGGAAGAAGGTCTATGCCCTCACGGCGGCGGGACAGAAGCACCTGAGCGGCGAAACGGGTCGGGTGCAGGAGATCGTCTCGAGCCTGATGACCCTGCTTCGCGCGCAGAAGGAGGCCCCGGCGTGAGTGCCCGGAGCGCTCGAGCCTTTCTTCCGGCGCTGCGGAGCGTCGAGCGTCGCCTCGGCGTTCCCGTGTCCAGGCGGGTCAAGATCCTCCGCGAGCTCGAGTTCGACCTCGAAGAGCTGCGCCGACGCCTCGAGGAGGAGGGTATGACCGCGGACGACGCGCGGGCCCAGGCACTCGAAGCCCTCGTGCCCGATCGCCGAACCCTCGATGAGCTGGATCGGCTTCACGCGTCCTGGTACTCGCGCGTGACGGACGCGATGTCCCAGGAGGGGGTGCGCCGATTCGAGCGGGCGGCCCTCGGCCTTCTCGCGCTCTCTCTCCTCATCGGGTCGGTCGTGGGGCTTTCCCGGAACGACCTTCTGGCCGACCCCTCCCCGTTCATCTGGCCCGTGCTCGGCTTCGGGGTCGCGATGCTGGCAACCCTCGCCGCGCAGGCGTTTCTGGCCCTGATAAAGCGGGATCCGTCGCGGGCTGGTGAGTGGGGTCGGGCGACGCTGACCCTCGCAGGTCTGACTCTCTGCCTCGGCGCGGCCGGGGTGCTCGTCGACACCTACGGGTTCGTCGCGACCACGGGGCGCCCGCCGTCGTTCTTCGATGCGGACGGTATCCAGTGGCTGATACGCGAAGCCGGCCTCCTGGCGGCCGCCCTGGTCCTCGCCCTGGCCGGGGCGTTGTCCTGGTTCTGCTTCGATCAGTGGCGTGCGCTCGTGTCGTGGGCGCACCGGGACGTGCTCGGACTCGATCACGTCGGAAACCAGTAACCGGAGGTACAGGCATGCTGTTCGCGATCTTCGAAGATCTCGGGGTCATGAGGTTCCCGATGGTGTTCTCGCTCCTGGCCGTCATCGCGTTGATTCTCTGGTCCGCCTCGCAGCTCGCCAAACCCGGGGCCGAGCCCGACCCGCGCCTGAAGGCATGGGTGGACGCCGTGCTGTTCTGGGGCGCCTTCGCCGCGATCAGCGGCTTTCTGGGCGCTCTCGTCGGCATCATCAACATGTTCCAGAGCATCGAGATGGCCGGGGCGGTCGTGCCGACGCTCGTGGCCGGCGGACTGAAGGTGGCGCTGTTGAGTTCCAGTCTCGGTCTGGTGATCCTCGGGGTGGCGGCGATCGCGTGGTTCCCCCTTCAGCTGCGCTGGCGGTTCCTTCTGGCCAGGGGCTGACCGGGGGCCATCGCCTCGCGGGAACCCGGGCGATTCCCCACTTTGCCGGGGAAGTGGCCGCCCATGAGAGAGGACCATCCCCGGTGAGAGTGCTCGCCCCTAGCGACAGGAGTGCCGAGCGGCAGACGGGAGTGACTTCCTGATGCCCGCCGTCGGGGAGGGCCTCTTCGCGGGCGTCCTCGTCCTGCACGGTATCGCCCATCTCGTGGGGTTCGTCGCCCCCTGGCGCCTGCTCGAGATGACCGAGGTGCCCTACAAGACCACGGTGCTGGGCGGCACCATCGATCTGGGTGACGCGGGCATCCGGATCGTGGGGCTGGTCTGGCTCGTCTCGACGATCGGGTTCGCCGCGGCCGCCATGGGCCTGCTGACCCATGAGCCGTGGTGGCGGGGGCTGGCCTTCGCCTGCACCGGGCTGTCACTCGTCCTCACGCTCTCCGAGCTCCCGCGCACGAAGTTCGGAGTCGGGCTGAACGTCCTGATTCTCGCGGCGCTCCTCCTCGACGCCCGCTTCGGGTGGCTTCCGACGGCTTGATGCCGACACCTCTTCTCGGACTGACGTGGGTCGCGGCGCTCGCGGCCGGTCTCGTGGTGACGCTGTACGCGAGCACCCGCACGGTGGATCACACCCGCAGGCTCGTGGAGGCGACACGGATCCCGCCCTTCTTCATCGGCATCACGCTGCTGGCCGTGGGAACCGACCTGCCGGAGATCGCCAACTCTCTCGTCGCCAGCTTCACGGATCACGGGGACCTGAATGCCGGAGACTCGATCGGCTCCGTCATCACTCAGGCGACCCTGGTGCTCGGCCTGCTTCCGTTCTTCGCCTCGCGCTGGGTCGTGCGACCGCTGCGGGTCCTGTCCGTGTGCGGCGTCACGATGGCGGCGCTGGCCGCCGGAGCCCTGCTGATGCGCGATGGCGATCTCTCCCGGTTCGATGGTGCGATCCTCGTGGGCATGTGGGTCGGCGGGTCCGTGCTGCTCATCAGGCATCTTTCGGAAAGCGAGACCCCGGGGGCCGGCGTGGGCAGTCCTCACCGCTTCCGACACGGCATCCTCGCGCTCGTGTACCTCGGCGGGGTCGGTCTGGGGTCCGCCGTGGTCGTGACGGCGTTCGCCGAGATTTCTGCCCTGCTCGGTCTTCCGGAGTACCTGCTGAGCTTCTTCCTCGCATCGATCGGGACGTCGCTCCCCGAGCTGGTCGTCGATGTCACCGCCCTGCGGAGCGGGCACACCGGGATGGCCCTGGGCAACACGCTGGGGTCCAGTTTCGTGGACGCGAGCCTCTCGATCGGGATCGGACCCCTGTTCTTCCCGACCGCGATCACGGCGAGCCTCGCCGTCACCGGGTCGATCACGGCGATCGCCGCCATGGGGCTCGTGGGGGCGGTGCTCGCGGTGGGCCGGGTCCACAATCGGACAACGGGGGGCATCTTCGTGCTCGCGTATCTCGCGGTCTACTACGTCATGCTGTCCTGACCCGCGGTGAAGACGCTCGGCGGGGTGACGCGTTCGGGGCCGGTGCGCACACGATTCGTCGTGGGGCTGGCCGGCGCTCTGGGGCTCGGTGCCGCCTACGTGGTCTTCGCGAGGACGGACGTGGAAACGCCCCCGATTCGTCCACCGGCGGCGACCGACCCGCTCAACCCCGCGATCTTCATCCCCGGCGGCACGCTGAGCAGACGGAGGGACCCCGCTCCCGACACCGTTAGGCGCGGACCACGATCGACGGCGAACGAGGGGCTGGGGGGGGTGCGGGTCGGCCCGTTCTGGATGCAGCAGCACGAGGTGACGAACGAGGAGTACCGGAGATTCGACCCATCTCACAACGTCGCCCCCGCCGAGGGACGCCACCCGGTCGTCAACGTGACCTTCGAGGAGGCCCTGGAGTACGCCATATCGATCGGCGGGCGACTTCCGACCGAGGCGGAATGGGAATTCGCCGCCCGCGGGCCCGAGGGACGCCGGTATCCGTGGGGGGACGAGCCGCCGACCTGCGAGAGGGCCTACTTCCGCGGGTGTGGCCCGCGCGGTGGCGTGCCCGTGATGGGGTATCCTGCCGGGAAAACTCCCGAGGGGCTCTACGACCTGGCGGGGAACGTGTGGGAATGGGTCACCCCGGGCTGGTTCGAGACGGGGCGGACTCCGATAAACGATGAGGTTCGCCGGATGCGGGGGGGCTCGTTCGATGACGAGGCGTTCTTCCTTCGGGCCTCCAACCGGAGCAACGGTTTTCGCGCCGGACATCGATACTTCAGCGCCGGGTTCCGGGTGGTTTGGCCGGCGGCGAGGCAGTAACGTCGGGGTCGCCCGCGGGCATCGATCCCGCGAGATTGTACGGATTGTCCGTCCCACCACCCGATTCCCGGGCCCGGTGCTCAGATAGATTGGAGAGAGCCGAGCTCTCGATGCCACCACAGGCTTTCGACACGAACGAATGGGCGCTGATCCTCGGCGGATCCAGCGGCTTCGGGCTGGCCACGGCCCACAAGCTCTCCGCGGAGGGGCTCAACGTATGCGTCGTCCACCGCGATCGGCGCGGTGCAATGAGCCGCATCGAGCCCGAATTCGACGCCATCCGGGCCCGCGGGGTCTCGCTGGTCACGTTCAACCAGGACGCGCTGAGCGCGGACCGGCGAGCCGCGATCCTGGACGAGGTGTCGGCCGAGCTCGGTGACTCCGGCCGGATCCGCGTGCTGCTGCACTCGATCGCTTTCGGCAACCTCAAGCTCGTGGCGCCGGAAGAAGCGGGCGGAGGGGAGGCGCGCGGCCGGCTCGCCGATCGGTTGTCAATCGACACACAGGTGCTGGCGGACGCCGCGGACGAGCTGTTCGAGGACGACGTGGACGGGCTCATGGGAATCGCGACCCCGCCCGAGTACAGTGCGGAGAACTTCCTCGAAGAGGAGGACCTCGCCCGGACCGTCCATTCGATGGGGACGAGCCTCCTTTCCTGGACGCAGGAGCTTCATCGACGGGGGCTCTTCGCGTCGGATGCTCGTGTCTTCGGGCTGACCAGCGAAGGAAACGCCGTCGCCTGGAAGGGATACGCCGCGGTGGCCGCCGCGAAGGTGGCGCTCGAGTCCGTCTCACGGTCCATTGCGGTCGAGATGGCCCACTTCGGAATCCGCTCGAACGTCATCCAGGCGGGGGTGACCGACACGCCGGCCCTCCGGCTGATCCCCGGAAGCACCCACCTGAAGGCTCAGGCACGCATGAAGAACCCGTTCCGTCGACTGACCACACCGGAGGATGTCGCAAACGTGATCTACCTCCTCTCCCTCCCCGAAGCCGGGTGGGTGAACGGCGAGATCATAAGGGTGGACGGGGGCGAACGCGTCTCCGGGTTGTCTCGATGACCCTGTACCTGCACGGTCTCGGCCATTTCCATCCCGAGAACGAGATCACGAACCGGTTCCTCGCCGATCTCGACATCGGTACTGACGACGCCTGGATCGCCGAGCGCGTCGGGATCAAGTCGCGACGGACCGTCCTGCCGCTGGATTACATCAGCGAGACACGGAACGTGGATCACCATCAGGCGCTCGAGGCGGCCCTGTACGGGCACGGGGAGACGGGCAGACGTGCGGCGGAGATGGCGCTGGCGCGCGCCGGGCTGGAGACCGCCGACATCGGGATGGTGATCGCAGGGTCCTGCTACCCCGACAACATGTCGCCGGCCGACGCCTGCGAGATCGCCGCGGCGCTGGAGATCGAGTCTCCGTCGTTCGACATGAACTCCGCCTGTACGAGCTATCACGTCGCCCTCCGAATGCTCTCGATGATGCGGCCCGAGGCCCTCCCGGATTTCGTCCTGCTCGTGACGCCGGAGAGCCTCACGACCGCGGTCAATTACAACGATCGTTCGGGTGCGGTGCTCTGGGGAGACGGCACGACCGCCGCCGTCGTCTCCACGAAGGTTCCGTCGCGGATCGAGATCGTGGGCAACACCCTCGAGTCCAGTCCCGCGGGGTGGGACAAGGTCGTGGTGCCGCACTTCAAGCACTTCTGGCAGGAAGGCCGCACGGTCCAGATGTTCGCGATCAAGAAGACGACGCGCGTGCTGCGGGACCTGCAGAAGCGTTTCGCGGATGCCGGGAGACGGCTCCATTTCGTCGGGCACCAGGCCAATCTCCGCATGCTCGAGGCCGTATGCGCTCGCTGTGAGATCGACGAAGACCGGCATCACCACAACGTCATCGATTTCGGGAACACGGGCGCCGCCGGGGCGCCCAGCGTGGTGTCGATGAGGTGGGATGAGTGGACCGACGGCGATGACGTCGCCGTCGTCGGGGTCGGGTCGGGTCTGACCTGGTCGGGCCATCTGCTTCGGTTCGGGGCCGGCGAGTGAAGTACGCGGACTACATAGAGCGCGGGCACCTCGATCGCGATGAGGTGCTGGCACTCGCGTACGGACGCCTGATCGACGACCCGCCCGAAGGGTTCCGGACCCGCCTGCCCGTTCCCCCGATGCTGATGGTCGATCGCGTGACGGAGGTTTCGCGCGACGGGCGTCGGGGCCGCATGGTCGGCGAACAGGACATCCGGCTGGATGCCTGGTTCTTCCACTGTCATTTCCTCGGCGATCCCGTGCAGCCCGGTTGCCTCGGCGTGGACGCCGTCTGGCAGCTGATCGGCCTCTACTGTTCGATGAACGGCGCCGTCGGTGCCGGTCGGGCGCTCGGTTGCAAGGAAGTCGATTTCTTCGGACAGATCCGTCCGCGCGATGGACTCGTCCGCTACGAGATCGACATCGTGCGCTTCCAGAATCTCCCGAGTTCCGGGTCGGCCATCGCCATCGGCGACGCCCGCGTGCTCGTGGACGAGCAGGAGATCTACCGCATCGATCGGGCGAAGGTCGGCGTCTTTCGGGATATCGACTACCCGGATTATCCCTGGCCGTCCGAGCACTCGCGCGGCGGCCCCATGGAGCGATGAGCGACTCGGGCGCGGGCATCGTGCTGTCGCCGTCGGAAGTTCTGGAGCTGCTGCCGCAGCAGGACCCGTTTCGTTTCATCGATGAGATCGTCGAGGTCGACGAGGATCACATCGTCGCAACCTATCGCTACTCTCCGGATGCGGACTTCTACCGGGGCCATTTCCCGGGCAACCCCGTGACACCCGGGGTGATTCTGCTGGAGACGGTCGCGCAGGTCGGGGTGGTCGCGCTCGGCATATACCTGGTCGCCCTCGCAGGGGGTCGCGAGGTCGTGAGTCGTACGCTTGCGCTGTTCGCCGACGCCGAGGTGGAATTCTCGGGTGTCGTGCGGCCGGGGGATCGCGTGACGGTGCGAGCGAGGAAGGTGTTCTATCGACGCGGAAAGATCAGATCGGAGGCCGAGATGACCCTCGACGACGGGACCGTCGTCTGTTCGGCCACGATCGCCGGAATGGGAGTGCCAGCGTGAGCCGACGTGTCGTCATCACCGGGATGGGAGTCGTCGCCCCGAATGGTGTCGGACTCGAAGAATACGAGGCCGCTCTACGCGGAGGCGTGTCGGGGATCCGGCACATCCCGCTGCTAGATGAGCTCAAGTTCGGGTGTCGTGTCGGCGGGGTCCCGCAGGGTGTGGACGAGCTCGCCGAATCGATGTTCGACGAAGACGAGCTCATGGCGATGAACTCCAGTCATCGGTACGGCAGCATTGCGGCGATCGACGCCTGGACGGACGCGGGCTTCGAACGTCCCGATCCGACCGACGACGCCGTCCATTGGGAGGCCGGCGCCATCATCGGCACGGGCGTCGGCGGGCTCGACACCGCGGGTGAGAAGCTCGTCCCGATGGTCGACGCCGGCCGGGTCCGGCGGCTCGGCAGCACGATGGTCGAGCAGGTGATGGGCAGCGGCGTCTCGGCGCGGGTGTCGGGCCTGCTGGCGCTCGGCAACCAGGTGACGTCGAACTCCAGCGCCTGCAGCACGGGCGCCGAGGCGATCGTGATGGGTCTTCATCGCATCAGGTCGGGGCTCGCCGAGCGAATGCTATGCGGCGGCACCGAGGGAGCGAGCCAGTACGCCTGGGGGGGGTTCGATTCGATGCGGGTCCTCTGCCGGAAGTTCAACGAGGAGCCCGCGAAGGCCTCCCGTCCGATGAGCGCATCGGCGGGCGGGTTCGTCCCCGGCAGCGGAGCGGCGATCCTTCATCTCGAAAGCCTCGAGAGCGCCGAGGCCCGGGGGGCGCGCATCTACGCGGAGGTTGTGGGCGGGGCCCTCAACTGCGGCGGCCACAGGACCGGCGGCAGCATGACCGCCCCGAACCCACCGGCGTCCAGCGGTGTATCCGTCAGGCGGTCGCGGATGCGGGGATCGACCCGGACGAGATCGACGCGATCAATGGACATCTGACGGCCACCGGTGCCGATCCGAGCGAGGTGAACTCCTGGGCCACGGCCCTGGGTCGCGGGCCGGGGGACTTCCCGCTCATCAACTCCACGAAGTCGATGATCGGGCATGGGCTGGGAGCCGCGGGGGCGTTAGAGTCCGTCGCGTGCATGCTCATGCTGCGCGGAGGGTTCGTGCACGCCTCGATCAATTGCGAGGACGTCCACCCCGAGATCGAACCGTACGCCGACGCGATCCCGCACGAAACGCGAGAGGCGCCGGAGCTGGACACCATCATCAAAGCCGGGTTCGGTTTCGGAGACGTGAATGTGTGTGCCATCTTCCGCAGGTGGCCCGACCAGGGCGCCGGCGAACAAGGATAAGAAACGAGAGCTCCGAATGGACACGAGCGAAGTACAGTCGAAGGTGGTCGAGATCATCGGCCGATATGCCAAGAACAAGGACGCATTGGGGTCGGTGACCGCCGAGACCAACATCCTCGAGGATCTCAAGGTCAACTCCGCCCGTCTGGTCGACGTGATTCTCGACCTCGAGGACGAGTTCGACATCGAGGTCGAGGATGAAGACGCCGATGCCGTGAACACGGTCGGTGACGCGGTGAAGCTCATCCAGTCGAAAACCGCCTAGCCGCGGCTTGGAGCAGGATCTCGATCTACCTCTGAGGACCCGGGTCGGGCTGGCCGTGCAGGACGCGGTCGGTCGGGTTTCCGCCGTGTTCTGGATACCGGCCAGCGCGTTCGCGATGCGCTATGTCATGCGCTACCGGATCCCGAACGCGCGCCACCTCCGCAAGCGGTTCCGCGCGATGCTGAAGGACACCGAGGACCCGATCCTCATCTGCGCGAACCACCTGACCATGGTCGATTCGGCCGTGATGGCGTGGGCGCTCGGAGGGTCGTGGTGGTATCTCTTCAACTACCGTCGATTGCCGTGGAACATCCCCGAGCATTCGAACTACGGGTTCCGCTGGTACAACCGGGTCGGCGTGTGGATTCTCAAGTGCATCCCTATTCGACGCGGCGGGAAGCGCGAAGACATCGCCGGCGTATTGAAGCGTCTACAGTATCTGCTGGCACGCGGCGACACGGCGATCATCTTCGCGGAAGGTGGGCGGAGCCGGACCGGCCGTCTGCAGCTCGACTCGATCGCGCACGGGATGGGGCGCATCGTCAACTCCGTGCGCCGCTGCAGGGCGCTCTGCGTCTACATGCGGGGCGATCGGCAACTGAACTACTCGGCGGTGCCCGCGCGCGGGGATTCGTTCTACGTGGACTTCGAGCTCTTTCGCCCGATCTCGGATCACACGGGCATGCGTCGGTCCCGGGATTTCTCGAAGCAGATCGCCGAGCGGCTCATGGCGATGGAGGAGAAGTACTTTGCCGGTCGGGAATGACATCGTCGATCTCCGCGACCCGGAGAACCAGCCTCACGCCATCCACCCGAGGTTCGACGAGCGAGCGTTCACAGAGGTCGAGCGCCGGCACCTGACCGACCGGGACGCGGCCCACCGGACGCGGTGGCTGCTGTGGTCCGCGAAGGAGGCCGCGTTCAAGGCGGCGAGGAAGCTGGACGCCGGCGTTCGCTTCCTCCCTCGCCGGTTCGCGGTGGATCTCCAGGGCGACGAGGCGGCTTCCGTCACGCACGCCGCGGGGCGTTTCCGGGTTTCGTTTTGCGAGGCGGACGATTGGCTCCACGCGGTCGCCTCTCTCGCGGCCGGCGGTTCCCGCAGGAGGCGGAGTGCGCCCCTCTCGCTCGTCGAACAGGTCCGGGTTAGGGCGACGTCCTGCGATGCGAGCAAGCGGGTGAGAGAGGTGGCGCGCGCGCGCATCGGACGGCTGCTGTCCATCCCCTCTCGCGAGATCCGGATCGTGACGCGAGACGGGATCCCCCTCGCGTACCGCGGACCCGTTCCGCTACCTGTCGATCTGTCGATGTCGCATCACGGGAGATTCCTCGCGTTGGCCCTCGCCCGGACGGGTGAGGAGGGCGGCGGACGCGCGGCGGCCGGGTGACGGACGGAGCGCGACGCGCCCTTTCCGAGGCGATCGGCACGTATTTTCTCGTCGCCGTCGGAACGGGAGCGATGGCCGCGGACGTCGCCTCGGGCGGGGCGCTCGGCCCGGTCGGGGTGTCTTTCGCCTTCGGCGCGGTGATCGCCGCAATGATCTACGCGGTCGGGCACATCTCCGGTGCCCACTTCAATCCCGCCGTGACCATCGGCCTCTGGTCCGTCGGTCGGTTTCCCTCCCGATCCATCGCTCCCTACGTCGCGGCTCAGTGCGCGGGGGCGACAGCGGGGTCGCTGACGGTCCTGGCTATCTTCGGCGGCGTCGAGCTCGGAGCGACGACTCCCGCCGTGCCGCTGTCCAGCGCGTTTCTCGTCGAGGCCGTCCTGTCGTTCGCCCTGTTGTTCGTCATCATCGCCGTGGCGACGGACGCGCGCGTCGTCGGCGGGACCGCGGGGCTGGCCGTCGGACTCGTGGTCGCGTTCGGGTCTCTCATGGGCGGGGGGTCTACCGGCGCATCGATGAATCCGGCCCGCTCCCTGGGGCCGGCGATCGTCGCCGGCGAATGGAACAGCCACTGGGTGTACTGGGCCGCCCCGGTCATCGGCATGCTGGTCGCCGCGCGGGCCTACGAGCTCGTGCGGTCGGCCGACCTGCCCGCTGCGGCTCGGCCGGCGGAGTAGTCGGAGAGCCTCACGCGGGAGGACTCCGGCAACCGGCGGCCGTCCGTGAAGCCCCGCCCCTGCCGCTCCCGTAGGGATGGGTGCGCGGTGAACCCGTGGCCGGGAGATCCGTCACATGGAGGTTTCACTCAGTTTCACGACTGCTGTCGCGGTGCTCGTCGGGATCATGCTCGTCAGCCTGGCCCGGGATCACATCGCGGCCATCCGGGCGCTCCGTGGACGTTCCCTCGCCCTGCCGCCCGAGCCCGAGGCGTACCCGTTCGTCACCGTGATTCGACCGGTGAAGGGGCGCGACGCGGGACAGGTCGAGAACTTCCGGGCGGCGCTTCGGACCGGATATCCGGGCGAGATCGAGACCATCTTCGTGTTCGAGGACGAAGACGACCCGGGCTATCCGCTGGCCGTCACCGCGGTCGCCGAGCACGAACGGTCGGACGGGCACGGTGACGCCCGAATCGTGCTGTCCGGCCCCCCGTCCGAACGGTTCACCGGGAAGATCCACAACATGATCGCCGGGATGTCGGAGGCTCGCGGCACCCTGATCGCGTTCGGCGACTCGGACACCCGGCCCGACCAGGAGGTTCTCCGTAACCTCGTCTGCCACCTTCTGGCTGACCCGGACGCCGGCGCGGCCTTCGCGCCGCCGCTCACGCCGAACGCCCCGCGGACGGCCGGAGACGTCGGACACCACATCGTGCTGAACGCATACCTCACGGCGAGCATGGAGGTGCAGCTCGGACCGCGCCGGGAACTGCCGTTCCTCATGGGGCAGATGATGCTCTTCAGGAAAGAGGCGATCGAGGCGATCGGCGGCATCGAGTCGGCCGAGGGGCAGCTGGTCGACGACATGTTCTTCGGACGGCAACTCGTCCGGCACGGCTGCGTGAACATCATGGGGACCCGAGTGCTCGAGATCTTCAACGAGGGCCTTCGGTTCCCCGCGTTTCTGCGACTGTGGCGCCGCTGGCTGTTCTGCGGTCGCGGCGGGATCCCGCTCGGCTTCGTGTGGGCGTTCGCGATCCGGGCCACCAGCTTCTTCATGGCACTCGCACTCGTTGGCGTGGCGGCCCTGACCGGACCGGCATGGCTGGTGGCGCTTCCGGCCGCGGTCGTGGTTCTCGAAGGGCTGCATTACGTCCGGCTACACCGGGTTCACGGCGGTGCGGCGATCCCGGTTCGCCTGCTCTGGATGGCCTGGATGCCCTATCTCGTCGCGCTGCCGCTGATCGTCTCCATGCTGATCAAGCCGGAGCTGGAATGGCGGGGACACACCTACCGGGTCGATCGAAAGGCGCGCCTGGCCGGCTGACGCGGTTCAGTCGCCGCGGTAGCTACACCCCGAGGTGCAGGTTTCCCGGACCTCGATGCGACTGAGACCCGGCAGCCGGTCCTGCAGCCGGGACCAGATCCAGCGCGCGATCGCTTCGCTCGTCGGGTTCTCGAGGCCCTCGATCTCGTTGAGGTAGTAGTGGTCCAGTCGCTCGATCACCGGGTCGCAGGCCGCGGCGATGTCGGCGAAGTCGATGATCCAGCCGAGATCCGAATCGGGCTCGCCCTCGACGACCACGCGCACGTGGAACGAATGCCCGTGCAGGCGGGCACACTTGTGTCCCTCCGGGACGTTCGGCAGCCGGTGAGCAGCTTCGAAACTGAAGTCCTTCCAAATCTCCATCAGGCGATGCCGAGAACCTTGTGGGTCTGAATTCCGAGTCGCCACCGAGGATCGGCCAGACAGTACTCGACCGCCAGTGCCGTGTTCTTCGCGACGTCGGGCCCGTCCATGGGCTGCAGAAACCGATGTCGAAACGGGAGGTCCACGAAGCGGTCCGGCATCGCCGCCTCCTGCGGGAAGACGAGCTTCAACTCGTCCCCCGACCGGATACGGAGATCGGTCCCTGCCTTGGGGCTGACGCAGATCCAGTCGAGACCAGCGGGCGGCTCCAGGGTGCCATTCGTCTCGACGGCAACCTCGAACCCGGCTTCGTGCAGGGCCGCGATCGCCGCCTCGTCGAGCTGGAGCAGGGGTTCGCCCCCCGTGCACACGACGAGCCGCGACGCATCGGGGCTCGCGCCCGAGGGCCAGAGGTCGGCGACCGCCCGGGCGAGCTCCGTCGGGGTCTCGTACCGGCCGCCTCCGGGGCCGTCCAGACCCACGAAGTCGGTGTCGCAGAACGGACAGATGGCATCGGCCCGGTCCTCCTCCCTGCCGGTCCACAGGTTGCACCCGGCGAAACGCAGGAACACCGCGGGACGCCCCGTGTTCGCCCCCTCGCCCTGGAGGGTGTAGTACATCTCTTTGACCGCGTAACTCATCGAGCCCCCGGAGGCCCACCATGGGCGAGTCGAACAAGGCGCTGGTACGACAATACTACGAGGAAGTCGTGAGCACCGGAGATGTCGCCGCCCTCGATCGGTTCATCGGGTCCGACTACGAGGAGGTCCACGACAACGTCCGGTATCCGCTGGGCCTCGCGGGGGCGAAGGAGCACGTTCTGGGCGTCCGGGAAACCTATCCCGACATGCGGCTCACCATCGAGCAGCAGATCGCGGAGGGAGATTGGGTGGTGACGCGCGTGACGATGCGCGGCACGCACCTGGGCGAGTGGATGGGGATGGCGCCGACCGGGGAGACGATCGAAGCCACCGCCGTCAACATCGACCGGGTCGTGGACGGCCGGATCGTCGAGCATGGAGGAGCGGCGAACTTGCTCGGCCCACTGCTGAAGGCCGGGGCGATCCGAGTCGTCGGCGGTTCCGACGGCTGAGGTCGCCCCGGCGCGATATCAGTCCTGGGGTTCCGCCTGGATCTCCGCGGCGATCGCCTGCACGTCGTCGAGCACTCTGAGCAGGTTGCCGCTCCAGAGCATCCCGATCTCTTCTTCGGTGTAACCGCGGCGGACCAGCTCGAGTGTCACGTTGAACGTCTCGGACGCGTCGTCCCAGCCGGTCACGCCCCCGCCGCCATCGAAGTCCGAGCTGATTCCCACGTGCTCGAGACCGATAAGGTCGACCATGTAGTCGATGTGGTCGACGAAGTCGGACACGTCGACGGGGTCGGCCTCGACCTCGGCGGCGATGCGCGGCGCCGCCGCTTCGCGTACCTCGGCGAGTCCCGCCATGTACGCCTCGCGCTCCGCCTCGGGCATGGCACGGATCGCGGCGAACCCGTCGGCCAACTCGAAGCCCATCTCCGCGGCCACGTCGGCCAGGACCGCCTGCTGCGCCTCCTGCCACGCCCGGTGCTTGTCTCCGTCGAGGTACGAACGGAACGCGACCGTCTGGACCACGCCTCCGTTCTCCTTGAGGGCGAGGAGCTGTTCGTCATCCAGGTTGCGGCTGTGGTCGTACAGCGCCCGCGCAGCCGAGTGCGAGGCGATCACTGGCGCCCGACTCAGCCGCATGACCTCCATGTTCGACTCCTTCGACGGATGCGAGATGTCGATCATGATGCCCCACTTGTTCATCTCCGCGACCGCCTGCCGTCCGAGATCGCTCAGGCCCCCGTGCAACCAGACGTCGTCACGCTCCCCCGTGTTGGAGTCGGAGAACTGGCTGTGGCCGTTGTGAGAGAGAGACATGTACCGGCCGCCGCGTCGCGCGAAGTCCTCGATGTTGGAGAGATCCGTGCCGACCTGATAGGCGTTCTCGATCCCGATCATCGCGACCTTCCGGCCCGACGCGACGATCTCCCGGACCTCGTCCGACGTCACGCCGAGTCCGATGCGGTCGGGCGCGATCTCCTCGGTGAGCCGGTGGATCGCGTCGAACTTCTCGATCGCCTGCGCCGTCGCGTTCGCGAATCCTTCGTCCGTCAGCTCTCCCTGGCCCACGTAGACGATGAACCAGGCGACGTCGAGCCCTCCCGCTTCCATCTTCGGCAGCGTCACCTGCGTCGGCAGGTCCATCGTGTAGTTCCGCTCGGCCGTGAAGTTGCCGGGGTTGATGTCCGCGTGCGTGTCGAGGGTGATCACACGGTCGTGGATGCCGCGCGCGCGCTCGATCAGGCTTGTTTCGGACTCGGCGGCTTCCGTCTCGGGGGTCGGGGCAGGCCCGCCTCCGCAGGCGGCCACGCCGCCGAGAAGGAGCGAGAGAACGGATACGCGGGGCGTCGGAGTACGCATGGATCGAGGCCTCTTCTTAACGTCGGTGAACTCGTGAAGCAGCACTGCGGTGTGGATACAACCCATATCCCCACCCTCACGTTGCTGCCGCCCGCCGGGGCATCAAGCGTCCGAGCCGCCTCGCTGGACCTTCACGCCCTCGAGGTTGAGGCGAGGCAGAACGACCTCCCGGAATCTCGCGGTCTCCCAGAGGGGCTCGAGCACCGGGTCCCAGATCTCGTACATGATCCGATAGGGAAGGGCGAACACCATCTCTTCCAGTGCGTCGAGGGCACGGTCGTACTCTGCGAGACGCACGAGCGTCTGCGCCTTCCCGCGCATCTGCCCGTCCGGCACGAGCGAGGCGTCTCCGGTCTCGAGCGCCTCCCCGAGGCTGCGGTGGGGCTGGGGGCGGCTGGACGAGGCGCTGAGAGGTGAACTTCCTGCGCAACATCCTGGCAAACCAGATGCCGCCCCGAACAGGCCGACGAACAGGGCGAGCCCCATCACGAGGGCATTCCGAAGGGTCAGGAATCCGTCCGTCTTCCGCAGCATCGCCGCGGCCGCCACGACTGGCAGTCCCGCCCCGGCGAGCGTCAGCGCACCGAGCGGCAACCAGTTCGGGAGCCCGAGCGCCTCGGTCACGGTCGCCGCCCCCTCGAACACGACCCACGATCCCGCCAGATACACCCCGATCACCTGCCACGGGGATCTCTCGCTCAACCAATCTGCGATGGGCGTCACCGGCGGGGAGCCGCTGCGGTCGTCGTGAGTCTCATCGAGTGAACATGGCAAATGCGTATCCGCCCCGCACAGGGGGACGAGCACTGCGGGCGAACGGATGTAGACGCCGTGCCGGCCGAATCTTCCGGTCGCGGCGCCCCGTATCGATGGCGCAACCACGGACCCTTCCACGCCACGGGGATTCGAGATGATCGAACGAGTCGGCCGAGACCTCAAATACAGCTTCCGCATGCTGGGCAAGAACCCCCTGTTCACGATCGCGGCCATCGCGACGCTGGCGCTGGGGATCGGGCTGAACGCCGCCACGTTCTCCGCGGTGAGCGGGATTCTGCTGCGGCCGCTCGGAGGGACCGAAAACCTCGAGGAGCTCGTCCAGATCTATCGCGAGTGGCCGGGCATGGAGTACGGCTCGACCTCCATCCCCCACTACCAGGACCTGAGAGATCGGACGGGCGACGCGTTCGAGAGCCTCGCGGCCTGGACGTTCACCGAGCTGTCCCTCGCCACCGCCGGCACGACCGAGCGCCTGATGGGCATGATCGTGAGTGCGAACTTCTTCCAGACATACGGGGTGCAGCCGACCCTCGGGCGCGCCTTCATCCCCGGCGAGGAGGACGTCGGCCCCGGCGCGCACCCCGTGATCGTCCTGGGTCACACGTACTGGCAGTCGCGCTTCGGAGGGGACGAGGAGGTGATCGGCCGGATCGTCAATCTCAACGGACAGCCGTTCGAGATCGTCGGCGTGGCTCCCGCGAGCTTCAAGGGGCCGGTGAACTTCGCCGACACCCCCGTTTATCTCCCGATCATGATGCAGCCGCAGGTTTCTCAGTTCAGCTCGATCGAGGAGCGGGGGAACAACAACCTGACGGCGGTGGGGCGGCTCCGGGACGGCGTCCCGCTGGAGCGCGCCGCTCAGGTGCTCGAAGGGGTGTTGACGCAACTACTTGCCGAGTTCCCGGACGATTACGACACCCAGCTCGGCCACACGCTCGTGCGGCAGTCCGAGGCCGGCATCCACCCGATGTTCAGGACCGCCAGCCTCGGCATGAGCACGGTCATCATGATCGTCGTCGGCCTGTTGCTCCTCATCGCCTGCGTGAATGTGGCCAACCTGTTCCTCGCCCGAGCCCGCGAACGGCGGCGCGAGATGGGTCTGCGGCTGAGCCTTGGAGCGGGTCCGCGCACGATCGTGCAGCAGTTGCTCACCGAGAGCCTCGTGTTCTCGGTCATCGCCGGTGCGGCGGGGCTCGGTCTGGCCCATGTGGCGACCCGGTTTCTGAGCGGGATCCGGCCGCCCATCGACGGCCCCTGGCATTTCCAGGTGGAGCTCGACCCGTCGGTGCTGCTGTTCACGCTGTTGGTTTCGGTCGCCGCGGGCGTGCTGTTCGGCCTCGCGCCCGCCCTGCAGGCCGCGCGGCCGGACACCGTCTCCGCGGTCAAGGGGGCGTCGGCTGACCGGCCCGGGCGATCCCGAGCCAGCAGCGCCCTCGTTGTGGTGCAGATGGCGCTGTCGCTCCTGCTGCTTATCAGCTCGGGGCTGTTCCTCCGTAGCCTTCAGGGGGCGACCGAGATCGACCCGGGGTTCGAGCAGCCCGCCGGGCTCGTCCTCACATCGATCGACCCGGGACTGCAGGGGTACGACGATGACCGGTCGCGCGCGTTCCAGGACCGGCTGATCGAAAGGGTTCGCGCCCTGCCGGAGGTAAGCGCGGCGGCCCTCACCAATACCGTGCCGCTCGGTCTGAGCCAGTCGGACAGAGGCGTCTCGGTGCCCGGCTACGAGTTCTCGGAGGGAGAGCGGCGAAGCCTCGACTACGCGATGATCACCGAGGGCTACCTCGATGTCATGGGGATCCGTCTCGTCGAGGGCCGCGCGTTCGAGACGCGCGACGACGAGAACGCCCCGCCGGTCCTCATCGTCAACCGCCGATTTTCGGAACGCTTCTGGCCCGGCGAATCGGCGATCGGGAAGACGGTCCGGACGGCGGGCACGGATCACGAGGTCATCGGGGTCGTCGAGACCGGAAAATATCGCAGCCTCGGAGAGGACCCGAGCGAGTACTTCTATATGTCCCAACGTCAGCGATTCCGGTCGGCGGTGACCGTGGTCGCCCGCTCGAGCGGCGACCCCGGCGTCACCCTGCGCCGAATCCAGCAGACGGTTCGCGAGCTGGACCCCGACATGCCCGTCTACGATGCGCGTACCATGGAGGACCACATGGGGCTGGCCCTGCTGCCCGCGCGGCTCGGGGGCTCGGTCCTCGGCCTCTTCGGACTCCTGGGACTGGTGCTGGCCGCCGTCGGGATCTATGGGGTGATGGCCTACTCGGTCGCGCAGCGGACGAAAGAGATCGGGATACGGGTCGCGATCGGGGCCGATCGCGGAAAGGTGTTGGGACTCGTGTTGCGCGAGGGGATGAAGCTGGCGGTTTTCGGTACGGTGCTGGGGCTCGTCGCCGCG
>CBDCGJ010000023.1:0-98706 GCA_965216645.1 Alphaproteobacteria bacterium
GCGGCGGCTATCAAATGCTCGGCCGCACGATCCGCGACCCCGACCGGATCGAGGGCAAGGAAGCATCGACCTACGGCCTCGGCCTGCTCGACATCGACACCATACTGCAGGGCCGCAAGGAATTGGGAGAGACCGAGGGCCGCGACCCGATCAGCGGCGAGCCGGTCATCGGCTACGAAATCCATCTCGGCGACAGCGACGGGCCGGACCGGGCCCGGCCATTTCTCGAGCTGTCCCGCGGCGCCGACGGTGCCCGCAGCGCGGACGGGCGCGTCGCCGGAAGCTATCTGCACGGCCTTTTCCGCGCCGATGGTTTCCGCCACGCCTTTCTCTCCGGTCTAAGAACACGGCAGCAAAGCGATTTGGATTACGACCAGGCGGTTGACCAGGCGCTCGACCATGTCGCCACGCAGTTGGAGGAAGAATTGGATCTGGACCGGATGTTGGAGGTCGCCCGTGCCGCCTGAGCTAACCCCACGCCAACCACAAAAGCAGAAGCGATACGACGCCAACCGCATGGGCGGCAACGTAGAGCGCCAAGGCGCGGCCAAGATCGGCGGCCGTGACGTCTTGGCGGCCGTCACCCATCCAGGCATCGTTCACGGTCTCTCCGTCATAGACTCGTGGGCCGGCCAGGGCGATACCGAGGGCGCCGGCAAGCGCCGCCTCCGGCCAGCCGGCATTGATCGACTTATGTTTGCCGGCGTCCCGGAACATGATTGTCCACGCCTTGTTGCCGTCCGCTTCGGGCAGCAGCATCGCCGCCAACGCCAACAGAACGCCGCTCAAGCGCGCCGCTGGCCAATTCACCAGATCGTCGAGCCGGGCCGGGCCCTTGCCGAACCATTCGTAACGCTCATCCCGGTGACCGATCATGCTGTCCATGGTGTTGATCATCTTGTAGGCCAGCAGGCCGGGCAGCCCCAACAGCAGGAACCAGAAGGCCGGAGCGACCACGCCGTCCGAGAAGTTTTCCGCCAAAGATTCGGCCGCCGCCCGCGCCACGCCCGCCTCATCAAGCGCCTGAGGGTCGCGGCCGACGATCTTCGCCACCGCATCCCGCCCGGTGTCGAGAGAGATTTCCAGGCCGCGCTTCACCGCCAGCACATGATCGAACAGGCCTCGGCCGGCGAGCAGGACGCTGACCAGAACGACTTGCAACAGCCACCCGCCCGGCAACCGAGCACAAAGCATTTCAAGCAACAGTCCCCCCGCGATCGCCGCGGCGAGGCAGATCACGCCCAGGAAACCGCCCGACAACAGGCGGTGCCGTGTACCCTGCCCGTCCCGCCACAGCCGTCTCTCCAGCCAGGCGGTGAGGCGGCCCATGAGCACGACGGGATGCGGAAGCCGGCGATAAAGCCAATCCGGATCGCCGGTCAACGCGTCCAGCAGCAATGCGGCGATCAGCAATATCGGTGTCGGCGGCCAAGCGCCCGTCTCAGAGAATATGTCACCCATCACCCGGTCAGCTATACCCCGAAACGGAGGTGTTACCCATGACAAAAACCGGCATCATGGTCTGCGGTCACGGTAGCCGCGATCAAGCGGCAATCCGCGAGTTCGAAAGCGTCGCCCGCGGCATCAAGGAACGCCTGCCGCAATACGACGTGGACAGCGGCTTCCTGGAATTCGCCAAGCCGATCATCCGCGAACGCCTGGACGCCCTGCGCGACCGGGGCAACGAAAGGATCATTGCCGTGCCGGGCATGCTGTTCGCCGCCGGCCACGTGAAAAATGACCTGCCCAGCGTGATCAACACATACGCGGCGCAGAACCCAGCGCTGGAGATCGTCTATGGCCGGGATCTCGGCATGGACATGCGCATGATCCGCGCGGCGGGGGAGCGGGTGGAGCAGGCGCTATCTGAGGCCGGCGATCATATCGATCGCCATGACACCTGCCTCGTCGTCGTCGGCCGCGGCGCCTCCGACCCGGACGCCAATTCCAATATCGCCAAGGTCTGCCGCATGTTGTGGGAAGGACTGGGCGTCGGTTGGGGCCAAGTGGCCTATTCCGGCGTTACCTTCCCGCTTGTCGAGCCGGCGCTCGAGCATGTCGCCAAATTGGGATACAAGCGCGTTGTCGTCTTTCCGTACTTTCTCTTCACCGGCATCCTGGTGCGGCGGATCTTCCACTACACCGATGAGGTCGCCGCCAAGCATCCCGATATCGAATTCGTCAAAGCGTCCTATCTGAACGATCACCCGTTGGTCATGGATACCTTCGCCGACCGGGTGCGCGAGGCGATGGAGGGGACCGGCAACATGAATTGTCAGACCTGTAAATACCGCGAACAGGTCCTCGGCTTTGAAGCCGAGGTCGGCCTGCCCCAGGAAAGCCATCATCACCATGTCGAGGGCGTCGGCACCGGCGAGATCAATGACGAAGACTTCGACCCGACCGCCCATGTCTTCACCGGTCATGAACACACGCACGAGCACGAGCACGAGCATGATCACGGGCACAGTCACGCCCATGGTCACGATCATCACCACCATCCCTACCCCCATGCCGATCACCCGCACGGCCCGCGCAGCATGAAGGAGGAGTAGGGCAGTTGGGATGTCAAATCCATCGCGTCATCCCGGATGCACTGCGGCACGCAGTGACGCTGTGCTGGTCCGGGATCCATGCCAACAAATCGTGCCCGCCCGGCGACCATGGACCCCGGACCAGCAGCGCAGCATTGTATGCTGCACTGCATCCGGGGTGACGCTCTTCTATTTCGCTATTCGCAAATACCGGATCAAAGCGTGACCTACGACTATCTCAGACAGCCGAATGCCATTTACCGCCGCTCCTTCGAGCTGGTCGAGGCGGCGAGCGACTTTCAGGCGCTGTCGGCGGACGTCGTCCCGGTTGCCAGGCGCCTGATTCACGCCTGTGGCATGCCGGATATTGTCGATGATCTGAGATTTACGCCTTCCGCAGCCAGCCACGCACGTAAAGCCCTCGACAACGGCGCGCCAGTGTTGTGCGATGCGCGTATGGTGGCAGAAGGAATCATCCGCGCGACTTTACCGTCGGACAACCCGGTGATCTGTAGCCTGAACGATGACGGTGTCCGGGACGAGGCGGCCCGGCGCGGCGAGACCCGCTCCGCCGTCGCCGTTGAGCGTTGGACGCCGCATTTGGCGGGCGCCGTCGTCGCCATCGGCAACGCCCCGACAGCGCTCTTTCGGCTGTTGGAAATGCTCACTGACGGCGCGCCGGAACCGGCGGTGATCCTGGCCTTTCCGGTTGGCTTCGTCGGTGCCGCGGAATCGAAACAAGCCCTGGTCGATGCGGTCGACGACGGCTTGGATATCCCCTATATCACCCTTTTGGGCCGCCGCGGCGGCAGCGCATTGGCGGCGGCGGCGGTCAACGCGATGACGGGACGACAGCAGTGACGAACCCCTGGCTTACAATCGTTGGCATTGGCGAAGACGGCCTTGACGGCCTGTCGACGCCGGCACGTGCGGCCCTGGACGAAGCCGAGATCTTTGTCGGTGGCAACCGCCATCTGGCTATGCTGGATGACGACAAGCGCCGCCGCCTGCCCTGGGCCAGCCCGTTGAAAAAAACCGTCGCGACGATCCGCAAGTTGAAAAACCGGCAGGTCTGCGTGCTCGCGTCCGGTGACCCCATGCATTACGGTATCGGCGTTACCTTGGCCCGCGAGTTTGGGATGGACGCGGTGCAGGTCATCCCCCATCTCTCCGCCTTCAGCCTCGCCGCCGCGCGGCTTGGCTGGCCATTGGCGGAGACGGTGATGGTCACCCTGCACGGCCGGCCGTTGAATCTGTTAAAGCGCCATCTGGCCGACCGAGCGCGGCTGTTAATCCTCAGCGAGAATGGCGAAACACCCAAGCAGGTCGCCGCGCTGTTACGCGAATGCGGCTATGGCGACAGCCGCCTCCACGTCTTCGAACATATGGCAAGCGCCTCGGAGAAACGGTTCGACGGCAGCGCCCGCACCTGGCGACGCAAGACCCGCGACCTCAACACCATCGCCGTCGACTGCGTGGCGGATGCCAAGCAGCTTGGCGTTTATCGCGGCATCGGCCTGCCCAACGACGCCTTCATTCACGATGGCCAGCTGACCAAACAGGACATCCGCGCGATGACTATCGCCGCCTTGGCGCCCCAGCCCTATGAATTGCTCTGGGATGTCGGCGCCGGCTGCGGCTCCATCGCCATCGAGTTTTTGCTACAACACCAGACCGCTCGCGCCATTGCCGTAGAGAACCATCATGGCCGGTTGGAGATGATCCGCCACAATGCCGAAACCTTCGGTATGAACAATCTTGAAGTTGTCGCCGGGACAGCGCCCGAAGCCTTGAGGGGATTGCCGACACCGGACGTGGTTTTCCTCGGCGGCGGCATCACAAATGCGAAGGTGGTCAAGGCCTGCTGGCGCGCGTTGGACAGCGGCGGCCGACTGATCGCCAATGCCGTCACCAGCGAAGGCGAAGCGGCGATCTTGAAAATGCGCGACATCCATGGCGGCGATGTGGTGCGCCTGTCGGTCTCCCATATGCAGCCCCTGGGTAAATTTCAAGCTTGGGACGACATGCGGGCCGTCGTGCAATACCGGGGCATGAAGCGATGACGGGACGGCTATTCGGCGTTGGCGTCGGCCCGGGCGATCCGGAATTGTTGACATTGAAAGCCGCCCGGATACTGGATGAGGTCCCCGTCGTCGCCTATCCGTCAAGTATCGACGGCAGCAGCCGGGCGCGTCGCATTGCCACCGAGCATATCGACCGTGGCAAGATCGAGATCCCGTTTCGCTTGGCCATGAACCGGCGACGCCACCCCGACAACGCCGCTTACGATGCCGCCGCTGCCGACATCGCGACGCATCTGGCGGCGGGACGGGACGTGGCGGTGATTTGCGAAGGCGATCCGTTTCTCTATGGATCCTTCATGTATCTATTCCAGCGAATGGAGGGGCGCTTCGAGGTGGAGATCGTTCCGGGAGTCAGCGCGCTTAGCGCCGGCGCTCAAGCGGCCCGACAACCACTGGTCGGCGGCAACGAGATCTTGACCGTCTTGCCGGCCCCCCTACCCACAACCGCGTTGCGTAACGGCCTGACCGGTTGCCAGTCCGCCGCCATCATCAAACTAGGCCGCCATGGACGTCGGGTACTCGACCTTTTGGACGAACTTGCGCTGACAGACCGGGCTTGGTACGTGGCTCAGGCAACGGAAGCGGATCAGGTCGTTTTACCGCTACGCCAAGCCGATCCGGAGCGCATGCCTTACTTCTCGATGATCGTCGTTCGGCGGGGAGATCTGGCGGCATGACCCCGCGGCCCGTCCTACTCCCCCTGAACGAACGCGCGAGAATGCTCGCCGAGACTCTGGATATCGATGCGGAACTGATGCCCGTTTCGAGGTTCAAGAGCGAGTTGGCCGTTGCCTTCGGACAGGGTCGACCAATCGTCGCGATCTGCGCCACCGGAATCGTTGTCCGCCTACTCGCACCGCTTCTAGGCGACAAGCGGTCGGAACCGCCGGTGGTCGTGGTCGCGCCCGACGGCGGTGCGGTGGTCCCCCTGCTTGGCGGGCATCACGGCGCCAACGCATTGGCCGACGAACTCGGCGAGCAATTGGGGATCGAGCCGGCGATCACCACCGCCAGCGACGCAATCTTCGGCCTGTCTCTGGAAGAACCGCCGGCGGGCTATCGGCTTGGCAATCCGGAACATATCAAACCCTTCACCGCGCGTTTGCTCGACGGCGCCCGTATACGGCTCGAAGGCAACGCTACCTGGCTGACGGAGAGCGCCCTACCCTTCGCCGACAATGGGGCGCTGCGCATTCTCGTCACCGACAAGGCGGTCGCCGGCAATGCCGAAACCCTGGTCTATCATCCCTCCACGCTGGCTCTCGGCATAGGCTGCGAACGGTGTGTTCCCGCGGAAGAGGTCGACGCTCTGGTTCGGGACGTACTAAGGGCAAACGAATTGAGCCCGTTGGCGGTCGCGGGCGTATTCTCCCTCGACATCAAGAAGGACGAAGACGCGATGCACGCCGTTGCCGAAGGATTGGGCGTCCCCGCCCGCTTCTTCGACCGCGCCACATTGGCAACCGAGAGCGAACGACTGGCGACACCGTCGGCGGTTGTCGAGGCGGAAGTCGGCGTACCCGGTGTGGCCGAAGCGGCTGCATTGGCCGCGGCCAGCAGGAACGGAACGCTGATCGTACCAAAAGTCAAAAGCCGTCGCGCGACCTGCGCCGTCGCTCGCGCCGAACAGCCACTGGATGCAGATGGACTTGGCCAAGCAAGAGGACAGCTCGCCATCGTCGGTATCGGCCCTGGCCAAGCCGAATGGCGGACGCGGGAAGCGGAATCGCTGATCCGCGAGGCGGATACCGTAATAGGCTACCGACTCTATCTCGATCTCGTCGACGATTTGACCGGCGGTGCCACGATCGTCGGCTATGAGCTGGGGGAAGAAGAAACACGGGTCCGCGACGCGCTTGACCGGGCCGCCAAGGGAGACGCCGTCGCCCTGGTCTCCTCGGGCGACGCTGGCATTTTCGCCATGTCGGCGTTGGCGCATGAGCTGCTCGCCGACGGCCAAGCTCCGGATGGCTGGCGCCGCATCCGTATCGTCAACGCACCTGGGATCTCCGCCATGCAAGCGGCGGCGGCACGGATTGGGGCACCCTTGGGTCACGACTTCTGCGCCATCTCCCTCTCCGACCTGCTGACCCCGCGCGAGGTCATCTTGAAGCGGATCGAGGCTGCCGGCCAAGGCGATTTCGTCATCGCTTTCTATAATCCCGTATCGAAGCGCCGCCGCGAGTTACTGGCGCGGGCGCGGGATATGCTGCTGCGGCACCGGCCGGCCGGCACGCCGGTCGTGATCGCCCGCAACCTCGGCCGGCCCGGCGAAAGCGTGCGTGCCGTGACCCTCGCCGATCTCAAAGTCGACGATGTCGACATGCTGTCGCTCGTTTTGATCGGCGCCAGTCAAACCGCGCGCGGCGGCGACGACAAAACGCCCTTCGTCTACACCCCGCGCGGCTATCCGCTCCGCGCCGTGGAGGACGCCTCATGACCGTGCATTTCATCGGCGCCGGCCCCGGCGCGCCGGATTTGATCACCCTGCGCGGCCGCGACCTGATCGCCGCCTGTCCGGTCTGTCTTTACGCCGGCAGCCTTGTACCGGCGGAGGTCATCGCCCATGCGCCGATCGACGCCCGCATCGTCGATACCGCGCCGCTCAACCTCGATGAAATCATGGCGGAGATCGAAGACGCCCATGGCAAGGGCCTCGACGTCGCCCGCGTCCATTCCGGCGACCCCTCGCTCTATGGCGCGATCGGCGAGCAGATCCGCCGCCTTGACGCCGCCGGCATCGACTATACGATCACACCGGGCGTGCCGGCCTTCGCCGCCGCCGCCGCCGCTCTCGGTACGGAATTGACCCTGCCGGACGTCGCGCAGACCGTGATCCTGACCCGAACGGCGATGAAGAGCTCCGCCATGCCGGCGGGGGAAGAGCTGTCGAGGCTGGCGGGGAGCGGCGCGACCTTGGCCATCCATCTCTCCATCCGTAATCTGCGGCAAGTTTGTCGAGACCTGACGCCTCATTACGGCGAAGATTGTCCCGCGGCCGTTCTCTATCGGGTCAGTTGGCCAGACGAGCTGGTCATTCGCGGCACGTTGGCGGACATCCAGGAAAAGGTCCGCGCCGCCAAGATTACGCGCACCGCCTTGATCCTTGTCGGCCGGGTCCTGGACGCGACCGATGCCAGCGACAGCCGCCTTTACGCCCCCGACCATCGGCACCTGTTGCGTCACGGCTGAAGCCAATCGATCGCGTCTTCAAGTTTCGACGCCGTTGCCGCATTCGGCAAGGACGGCCGGTCGATCATCACCACCGGCAGACCGAGTTCGCGCGCGGCGACGAGTTTGGCAGCGGTAGCGCCCCCGCCGCTATTCTTGCAGACGATCAAATCGATCTTGTGTCCGATCAGCAGGTCGCGTTCCGCCGCAAGGTCAAACGGGCCTTTAGAAAAAAGATACTCGCCGTTTTCAAGCGTCGGTAGGTCCGCCGACGGCTCTACGACGCGAACCAGCCACCAACAAGACGTGTGGCGCAGGAAGGGGTGGAGGATCTGCCGACCGGTCGTCAGGAGAACCCGGCGGCCAAGTTCCGCCGCGCGGTGGGCCGCTTCCGCGGCGTCGGGAACATGATACCAGTCGTCGCCCTCCTCCTCGCGCCAAACCGGCCGGTCGAACCGCAATAGCGGCACGCCGGCGCTTTCGCAGGCCGCGACGGCTTGCCGGCTCATCTGCGCCGCAAATGGGTGTGTGGCGTCGACCACCCGATCGATGCTCTCATCTTTCAGATAGGTCGCGAGGCCGTCCGTCCCACCAAAACCGCCGACACGGATCCTCGCATCCGGCAATCGCGGCGCTTTGGTGCGTCCGGCCAGCGAGTATATGACGTCTACATCCGGTCGGTCGGCCAACGCGCGAGCGATCTGACGCGCGTCTCTCGTACCGCCGAGCAGCAACAATCGTCGTTTAACCATCGGCGCGTCCGACGATTTGACCGGTTCGATCCGTGACCAGCACATCGACTAAAGTTGCCGAACCGCAGACGTCTTGCGCATTACTGCGCGCCAGCTGGGCGACTTTATCCGCCAGATCCGGGCCGGTGATCGAGAGCGCTTCGGCAGCCGTGTTGGCGTCACGGATGCCGTCATCGCCCACAAGGTCGGCCAGAAAGTCGATATCGATCGCACTGCGGCCGGAATGCAAATCCAAATGTCCCGCCGCCAGCTTCGACATTTTCGCAAAGCCGCCGGCGACGGTCAGTCGCGGCAGAGGATGACGCCGCAGATATTTCAACAGACCGCCGGCGAAATCGCCCATTTCGATGACCCGCTCGGGCGGGAAGCCAAACTCTCGACACACTGCCTGTTCCGACGCGTTGCCGGTGGCGGCGCCCATGTGATCAATGCCGCCGGCCCGCGCAACATCCACGGCTTGCCGGATAGAGGCGATCCAAGCAGCGCAGGAATAGGGCACGACAACCCCCGTGGTGCCTAGGATCGACAGGCCGCCGACGATTCCCAGCCTGCCATTCATGGTTTTCGCCGCGAGGGTTTCGCCGCCTGGGATGGCGAGTTCGACCTCCACATCGGCGGTCACGCCTTGTGCCGAGGCCACCGAGGAGATGGCGTCGGTCATCATCTGCCGCGGGGCCGGGTTGATCGCCGGCTCGCCCACCGCCAAGGCCAAGCCCGATTTCGTCACTGTGCCGACGCCCTCACCGGCTTTGAAGTTGATGCCGGAACCGGGAGGGCCGTTTCGCACCATGGCCATCACCAAGGCACCGTGAGTGACATCCGGATCGTCGCCGGCATCTTTGACCACAGCGGCCATGGCGCCACGCTCGGACAGTTCTTCCCGAGTCAGCGAAAAGGCGACCGAATTACCGTTGGGCAGGTCGATCTCTACCGGATCCTCGAACCGCCCGGTCAATAGGGCGACATACGCCGCCTTACTGGCCGCCGTGGCACAGGCACCGGTGGTCCAGCCTCTTTTCAAAGGTCCGGTCGGTTTCCGCATCGCGCGCTTGTCCTCGTCCAATGAAGCGGTCATATATTGGCAAATCGGCGGCGTTTTGCCTATGCGATCGACGAGGCGTAGTCACGTTTATGACCCACGGCATCATTATTTCCGCGCTCGGCTCCAGCGCCGGCAAGACGTTGATTACGGCGGCGTTGATTCGTCTGTTGCGCCGCCATGGCCATGTGACCCATGGCTTCAAAGTCGGACCCGACTATATCGACCCGGGCTTCCACCGCGTCGCCAGCGGTCAAGACTGTGCCAATCTCGATCTCTGGGCGATGCGCAAATCCGCTCTCGACGAAGTCCTGCAGCGGTTCTCGCCGGCCGAGGGTTATGCCGTAATCGAGGGGGTGATGGGTCTGTTCGACGGAGCAGCGGACGGCCGCGGCAGCACCGCTGACCTGGCGGCGCTGTTGGATCTGCCCATCGTCTTGATCGCCAACGCGGCCGGCCAGGGTCCCTCTTTGGCCGCCGCGATCAGCGGATTTCTGAACTTCCGCCCGAACCTGAAATTTGCCGGCATCATCCTGAACGGTCTGTCGAGCCCGAAACAGGAAGCGATGTTGCGCCGTGCCTGTTCTGGCCTTTCCGTTCCCGTTTTAGGTTGCCTGCCCCATGACAAGGACCTGTATCTGGAGAGCCGCCATCTCGGCCTGGTACAGGCATTCGAGCATGCGGATCTCGACGCCTTGCTGGACCATGCGGCGGACTGGTTGGGCAAACATATGGACGTTGCGGCGATTCAGACGGCCACCACCACCCTATCCCCCAGGGAGGGCGGTGAGGCGACGGCCGGTATGCCGCCGCTTGGCCAGCGCATCGCCGTCGCCCATGACGTGGCCTTTGCCTTTTCCTACCCTCATCAATTGGCGCAATGGCGGGCCAATGGAGCGGAGATTTCTCTGTTTTCCCCTTTGGCCGACGAGCGGCCGGCCGAGACTGCGGATGCGGTCTATCTTTCGGGTGGGTATCCGGAGCTTTATGCCGGCCGGTTGGCGGCTGCGGAAACCTTCTTGTCCGGTCTGCGCCACATCGCAACGCGGGGGGCGACGGTCTATGGCGAATGCGGCGGCTTCATGACGCTGGGCGAGACCCTCACCGACCGGGACGGCCAAATCCATCGCATGGCCGGACTTCTCCCTGTGACGACCTCTTTCGAATCACCGAAACTCCATCTGGGCTACCGCAAGCTCAATTGCTGCGATCAAGACGCCTTCCCCGGCATAACCGGCTTCCACGGCCATGAGTTTCATTATGCCAGCCTTGTCGAACAGGGTGACGGTGCACCGCTATTCCGCGGCCGTGACGGATTGGACGAGGATTTAGGCCTCGTCGGCCTGCGCTGTGGCCGGGTCATGGGCTCCTTCATGCATGTGATCGACCGCTATTGAGCGGCCAAAACAAGCAACACAGCGGCTTCCACGAGCTGTTGCACCGCCCCCAGGACATCGCCGGTCTGGCCTCCGATATGCCGAACGGCACGCCAGCAAACAAAGGCAAGGACGATACCGGCAGTAAAAACGACCCAGAATGCCTGAGCAAACCCAACCGCGAAAACCGCAATGACCACGGCAAGCGCGACCCCGGCCCAAGCGGGCGCGCTGACACCGCTGGCATCGTGACCCAGGCCGTCGCCGCGGGCGGCGGGGAGCAGGCCCATCGCCAACGCCATGGCCGCCCGGGACAGTATCGCCGCCACCAACAATCCCATCAGCACTTGTTCCAGCGAGGCCACGGCGGCGACTCGCGCGAGCAGCACCAATACCAACGCGACAACGCCATAGGCCCCGATCTGGCTGTCGCGCATGATCTCGAGCTTTCGTGCCCGGTCCCGGCCACCGCCGAAACCGTCGGCGACATCGGCCAGCCCATCTTCGTGCAACGCGCCGGTCAGAAGGACCTGCGCCGCGACCGCGACCAATGCCGCGAGAACCAAAGGCAAGCCGAGCCAATGCCCGGCCGACCAGACGGCACCGCCGAAGCCGCCGACGACCAACCCGACGAGCGGGAAGGCCCATGCGGCCGCCGCCAAGCGGCCGCGCCAGTCCTCGACAGGTGGCGCCACCGGCAGCCGGGTCAAAAATCCCAACGCCAGAAGAAACTGCCGCCATAACGGCCCGATCATGCTTGACCTCCCACCGCCTAAACCGGATGATCTCGCGCCGTCTCGGCGGGACCCCGTACCGTTCAATCATACCATGCCGGAACCAACACAATGAGCAAAGAGATCGAATGGCTGCGCGACGCGCTGTCCGACTTGCCCACCGCCGATACAAGCGCCGTCGAAGCGGCACGGGTGCGCAACGGCGAGCTGACCAAACCGCCGGGTGCCCTCGGCCGTCTGGAAGAAATGGCGGTTTGGCTGGCCGGCTGGCAGGGCGCGGCGGTCCCGACCCTGGACCGCGTTCAAGTCCTGGTCTTCGCCGGCAATCATGGCGTAGTGGCGCAAGGCGTCTCCGCCTTCCCCGCCGAAGTAACGGTACAGATGGTGGCCAATTTCCAACATGGCGGCGCGGCGATAAATCAACTTTGCCGCGCCAATGGCGCCACCCTCGACGTCCATGCGCTCGAGCTGGAGCGGCCGACGGCCGATTTCACGACAACGCCGGCCATGTCCTGGTCCGAATTCGCCGACGCGGTAAAAGTCGGCATTGATAAAGTCGACGAAGACGCCCAATTGATCGGTATCGGCGAAATGGGAATCGGCAACACGACGGTCGCGGCGGCGCTTTGCCATGGCGTCTATGGCGGCCAGGCGGAAGATTGGGTCGGGCGCGGCACCGGCGTTGACGATGCCGGTCTGGCCCGCAAAGAGGCCGCCGTCGCCACCGCGGCGGAATTTCACGGCGACGCGCTCCATGACCCGTTGGAAGCCGCCCGCCGGCTCGGCGGCCGGGAACTCGCGGCGATGGCCGGTGCCGTTCTGCGGGCTCGGCAGTTACGGATCCCGGTTCTGATCGACGGCTATGTCGCCAGCGCCGCCCTGGCGCCGTTCCAAGCCCTAAACGCGACTTTTCTCGACCATTGTCAGGCGGCCCATTGCTCCGCCGAGCCGGGTCATCGCCGTCTATTGCAGCACCTGGAAAAGGAACCGTTGCTGGACTTGGGTATGCGCTTAGGAGAGGCCTCGGGCGCGGCGGTCGCTATCGGTATACTGCGCGCTGCTGTTGCGACGCACGGCGGCATGGCGACCTTTGCCGAAGCCGGCGTGGCCGGGAAATCGGACTAGATCGGAGTGAGAACAGGACCAGGTCAGGCCGCTTCCGGCGTGTCGTCGCCGCCGAACTGCTTCAAGACATAGGCGCAAAGCAGACCCAGCGCGGCCCAAAACACCAGATTTGTCGCCAAACTGGCACTGACGAATTCCGCCGCCAGATTGGCCGGCACCGCGGAACTTTTGTCCGCCGGATGCGGCGCACCGACGATATGGGGCCCGGCGAGCAAAACGACACCCAGCGCCCGCGCCCAGATCTGTTGGCCGAGAAAGAGCGCTGCCAGACCCGCCGCCGTCGCCGCCACCGTGCCCACCCACCAGAGCTGCCGCGCCATCAGGTCGCCGGCGGGCATGCCGGGCAATTCCGGCGGCAATCCCAATGCCGGAGCCAACTGAACGGCGACGAAACCGCCGACGCCCCAGAGCAGACCTTGGCGCCAATTCTCCACCCCGCGGACGGCGAAGATCGCCGCCAGGACTAATGCAAACGCGACGCCGATCAAGGCATTGGAGATGAAGGAAAACAGCAGCCGTTCCGCGCCGTCTTCCGGCGCCCAGGCATCGCCGTCATGATGGTGATGATGACCTTTCGCATCGTGTTTATGGTCATGGGCCGGGGCCGTCGGCGCTTCGCCTTCATACTGCTCCGCCGCCGCGATTAGCGGGAAAACCCGGGTGGTCTGCATCGCCGTCAGCAACACCGCCGCCAGCAAGCCCGCGATGGCCGCGGACAGCACAATCTTCAGAAAGAAATTCATGGGTTTGGGCTTAGTGACAGGGCACCGCGATGCCGTGTCGGGAATCATGCGCCGCATTGTGCACGGCCGCCGGATGGGACAGCGCCACGCCGACGAAGAGTCCGATGCCGAGTAACGCGGCCGCCAGCGCCTGTAGCAGTTTCGATGTCTCGCGCGTGCCGACTTGCGTCTGACGGGCGGTCTTCAATTGCGCCATTCGTTCTCTCCCCACATCAACTCTTGTGCGCCGAATTGGTCTCAGCATACTGGCGGAGACGGCAAAATTCAAACGCCGAATTGCGCCGTCATCCGGACAGAAAACGACATGAATTGGCTGCTTCACCCGATGACCGAGACCTCGATAAAATCCGTCGACTGGTACTGGTTGCGCCACGCGCCGACCGGTGTGCGGGGCCGCTTCAACGGCCGGGGCGATGTCCCGGCATTGACCCCGATCGGGACGGTGCCGGACTTGCCGACGGGCGCGGTCTGGTTGACCAGCCCGTTGCTGCGCTGCCGGCAGACCGCGGCGCATCTGAAACCGCCGGCCGACGAGCTGCGCGTCGTCGAGGCGTTTGTGGAGCAGGATTTCGGCGACTGGGAAGGCCGCGGCTACGACGATCCGGCGATCCGCGATCATGCAGCGTTTTGGGCCGATCCTGGCCGGGTCGCGCCGCCGGGGGGCGAGAGTTTCGCCGACGTTCTGGCGCGGATACGGCCTGCGATCGCGCGTGAAATCGACGGCGCGACCGGCCCCATCGTCTGCGTCAGCCATGCCGGCGTGATCCGCGCCGCCCTCGCCCTGGCGCTCGATCTCGACGCCAACAGCGCCCTCCGCTTCCATATCGCCCCCCTGTCGACAACGAAACTAACCTGGTTCGACAGCGGCGCCTGGCAGGTCGACTGGATCAATCGAACTTGACCTCCCCACCTTCCGGCCAATCTGTGCCAAAATAAATCAAAGGGTCAGACCCTTTGAAAAGAATAATTGCCGAAATCTCCTTTCAATCCGGGAAAAATAAAAAAAAAATTAATCAAAGGGTCTGACCCTTTGATTAGCGGCGTGGGGCGTTCGTCGGCTGGGATCAGGGGCGCATGGAGAAGCGGGAGGGGCCGGGTTTGCGCAGAGGGGCGGCGAGATTGGCGAACTCGACGAGCAGGTCGCGGCTTTGTCGGGGATCGATCATTTCCTCGATCATGAAAGTCTCGGCGGTGCGGAATGGCGAGCGCAGGGCCTGCAGCCGGTTTTCGATCTCCGCGCGTTTGGCGTCGGGATCGTCGGCCGCCTCAAGCTCCGCGCGATAGGCCGCTTCAATCCCGCCCTCCAATGGCAGCGAGCCCCAGCGGGCGGAGAGCCAGGCATAGCGTACGGAATAGCGCCCGACCGGCCGATGGGCGCCACCGGCGATGCCGAAGGCGTTGCGGACGATGAAGGAACACCAGGGCATACTGGTCTGATTGATCGCCGCCAAAGCGCGCACACCCTGCCTGATTGTCCCAGTGCGCTCCGCCTCCAATCCGACCAAAAAGCCTGGGCAATCGGCCAGGTAAACCACAGGCAGATGAAAAGTCTCCGCCAGGTCGATGAAGCGGACCAACTTCTGACAGCTATCCGCCGTCCAGGCGCCGCCATGGAAATAGGGATCGCTGGCCATCAGTGCCACTGGCCAGCCGTCGACCCGGGCGAGACCGGCGATCATGGAGCGACCGAACTGGCGGCCGATCTCGAAGAATGAGTTCGCGTCGACCATGGCCTCGATGATATCGCGCATCTTGTAGACCTTGCGAACTTCCTTCGGCACCGCCTCCATCAACCCGTCCGCTCCGCGCGCAGGTTCGGCTGGCGTACCGCGCGGCGGTACGTCGTCGATGTTGCTCGGCAGGTAGGAAAGGAAACGGCGGGCGCAGTCCATGGCCTCGGCTTCGCTATCGACGGCGTGATCGACGGCCCCGGCCGCCAGTTGGATCTTGTGGCCGCCCAGTTCCTGCTTGGTCAGATCCTGCCCGATGCCGGAAACCACGGGCGGGCCGGCGACGAAGACCGCCGAGGTCTCCTTGACCATGACCGAATAGTGGCTGGCCGCCAATCGCGCGGCGCCCAGGCCGGCGACGGAGCCGAGCGCCAGGCCGACCACCGGGACTTTTCCCATATTCTGGGTGATCACGTCGTAGGGCATGGCCTGCCCCAAACCGCCCGGCAAGTTGGCGTGACCCCGATCCTCGATGGTCTTTACTGAACCGCCGCCCCCGGAACCCTCGATTAACCG
Organism: Alphaproteobacteria bacterium; assembly: GCA_965216645.1. Taxonomy (GTDB): domain Bacteria; phylum Pseudomonadota; class Alphaproteobacteria; genus CBDCGJ01. The sequence goes on from CBDCGJ010000023.1 coordinate 15,805, forward strand.
AACCACCGGCAAAGCCAGATCGCGAGCCATCTGTTCCGGATATGTCAGCTTGGTCCAGTTGCTGGCATCGGCGGCGCCGCCGCGGATCGTGAAATCGTCGCCGGTCACCACCACCGGGCGGCCGTCGATGCGACCACGGCCGACCACGCAGTTGGCGGGGTTGGCTTGGACGAGATTTCCTTCGGCGTCATAGTCGCCGCGCCCGGCGATGGCGCCGATTTCATGGAAACTGTCGGGATCGAGGAGCTGCTCGATCCGCTCCCGCACCGTCTGACGGCCGCCGGCATGCTGGCGGGCGACCCGCTCCTCGCCGCCCAGTTCCTTGGCGAAGGCGTCCCGGCGCCGAAGTTCGTCGAGTTCGTCCTGCCAGGTCATGGGGTAGTCAGCCTCGATACCCGTCTTCCCGGATGCACTGCGGCGCGCAGTGCATCCGGGGTGACGGTGTTCGAGTTGGCCCGGTCCGCCAGCACACCTAAATCGTCATGTGCCGCGCGCGAACGCCGCGTTCGATGGCGGCCGCGTTGAGGCGGTCGAGGTTCAACTTGTGGCGGATGATTTCGAGAATGCGCATTTCTTCCTGCTGCACCTCGAGGTCCGCCGCGGCCACCTCCAACGCCAAGGCATAGGCGGTTTCCTTCAGCCGATCGGGAAGCGAGCTGATAGCGCGATCCAAAACGTAGTCCAGGCCGTCCTCCCGATCCAATTCGCTGGTGCAATTCTCGGCAATCGGGACCAGCCATTCGTCGTCGAAATCCCGGAAGATCGGCAGGTTGTGCACCATGTTACCGATGCGAATGAACTCGGCATCGGTCATGTCCCGGTCCGCCGCCGAAACCAACAGCATGATGTAGATCAGCGCTTCCTGGGGACTGAGGTCTTGTTCGGTCATGTTCTGCTCCCAATTGAACCGGGCGCAACATAGGGCCGGGACCAGCGGGTGACAAGCCTATCAAACGGAGAATTGGGCCAAAAAGTCCCGCGTGCCGGCGACCGCCTCGGCCAGGCCGACCCGTTCGATGTCAACGCCGTCCGGGAAAGCGGTGGTTAGCCGGGTCGGCAGGCGGCTGTCCAACATGACGAAGACGCCGGCGTCGCCCTGTTTGCGCAGCAGGCGGCCATAGGCTTGTTTCAACTTCAAGCGGGTCAGCATGTCGTCGTAAGCCGCCCCGCCGAAGGCCTGGCGGCGCGCCCGGTGCAGGATGTCGGGCCGCGGCCATGGCACGCGGTCGAAAACAACCAGCCTGAGTGCCCAGCCCGGGACATCGACGCCGTCCCTCAACGCGTCGGTGCCGAGCAGGCAGAGGTCCGGTTCCGCCCGGAAGATATCCACCAGGGTACCGGCATCCATGGCGTCCACATGCTGGGCCATCAGGGAGATGCCCGCCTCTTCCAGCGGGCCGACGATGCGGCTATGGACAGCGCGTAGCCGGTGGATCGCCGTGAACAGGCCGAGGCCGCCGCCGTCGGCGGCAAGAAACAGCTCCCGATAGGCGGCCGAGACTTGATCCGCATCGTCCCGGCGCAGGTCGCGGACCACGAAGATACGGGTGCGGTTCTCATAATCGAACGGCGACGGCACGCTGGAGCGACGGGCCGGCACCGGCATGTGGCTCGCACCCGTGCGCACTTCCGCCGCCGACCAATCGTCCGGCACCTCCGGCGGCTGATCGCGCAGGCTGGCCGAGGTGACGAGCACGCCATGGGCCTTACGAAGCAAGGTTTCGGCGAAGGGGACGGTCGGATCGACCCAATGGCGGTACATGCCCACGTCATGCTCCCGCCCGTCGCTGCGCAGGAGGGCGAACCAGTCGACGAATTCGGGCGGCGTTTCCACGGCCAGTTGGCCGAGCATGGCACGCCAGGCCGCGACGGTGTCCGCACGGCGGCCGAGGGAGGTTTCCGCCGCTTCCAGTCGCTGCCGCTCATTGGTGTCGAGTTCGTCAGCGGCAGCGTCCAGGCGGTCGCCGATCAGGCGGCGCAATTCCTGTATTGGTTGCCACAAGCCGGTCAATGCCTGATTCAAATCCTGGGCCGCCTCCAGCAAGGCCTGGCTCGGGTCGTTGACATCCGCCTCCAAGCCGAAATTGTTGCCGGCGTTGGCGCTGCGGGCCAGAACATGCTGGCGCACCGTGGCCAGGAAAGCTTCGTACGGCCCGAAACCGGCATCGTCGCTCATCCGCTTCAGCCAGCCGGGCGCCGGCAATATCCGGGCGGCCCGCTGGACCGCCGACAAGGTCTCCGGCCCTCTTTCCAAGCCGGTCAATAAGTCGCCGATACGATTTTCCAATCCCTTGGCCCGGCCGGCTCGGCGGCTCGATTCCGCGCCCAGCAGCCAGCGCCGCAACTCCGTTCCTTCCAAACCGTTTAGGTGGGCGGCGAAGGCACTGTCGGCGGCGTCGAAGACGTGATGCCCCTCATCGAAGACAAATCGTAGGGGCGGCCGGATGTCCTGGTCCGTGCCCATGGCCGCCCGCAGCATCACCAAGGCATGGTTGGCGACGACGATATCCGCATGCAGGGAGCGCCGGCGCGCATTCTCCACAAAACAGCGGCGGTAATGCTCGCAGGCCGAATAGATGCATTCGCCGCGCTGATCGGCCAAGCCGAGGGTGACGTTGCGGCCGAGCAGATCGCTCAACCAAGAGGGAAAGTCGCCACCGACCATGTCGCCGTCCCGGCTATGGGCGGCCCAGCGGGCCATCAGTCCGAGCGCCACCGCGTGCTGCCGGCTGACCGCGACAGAAGCCAGCGCCTCTTGATAGTTCAACAGACAGAGATAGTTTTCCCGCCCCTTGCGGATCACCACCTTGTCATGCTTCTCGGCCTCGCTGTCGTAGAGCCGGCTGAGCTCTTGATCGACCTGACGCTGCAGGTTCTTGGTATAGGTCGATATCCAGACGGCGCCGCCATTCTTCTCCGCCCAACGGCTGGCCGGCGCGATATAGCCGAGGGTCTTACCGACCCCGGTGCCGGCTTCGGCCAACACGAGGTTGGGGACGTCCTCCTGCTGCCGGGGCACGAAGGCGCCGGCGGCGGCGTCCGTATAATCGGCCTGCTGAGGACGGATTTCGCTGTTGTGGCGTAGAAGGTCGGCAAGACGCGCCTGAGCGTCCGCGCCGCTGATCGGGTGATCCTGGGCCGGCGGCGGCGGCGCCTGTTCCTCCCATTCCGGGATCGCCCGCCAGATGTCGAGGCCGTTCTGACCGGTTTGGATCTGCCCGACGCCAAGGGCGCCGAGCACCGCCGGGCCCCAGGGCCACTGCCCCCGCGCCATGGTCATGGCGATGGCCAGCAGACGCTCCCGGTCGCCCGCGTCTTGGGACAGATCGTCGAGCAGCTTACGCCGCGCCGCCAGCAAGGCCAGCGCCTCCGCTTCCAAACCGTCCGGTTGCCGCAGACCCAGCGCCTGGGCGACGCCGCGGATTGTCGGCAGGCAGAAGCGGCCAGGATGAACGAAGGCGAAGAGCTCCAAAATGTCAAAGCTCTGATGGGCCCGGACCTTGAGCTTGCGGGCCAGGGCGCGGGCATGGCAGACCAGCGTCGGCTTCTCCGCAAAGGTCACCGCGGCGGTCTTCGCATCCAAATTCTCGATCTCGCCGTCGCCGCTCAACAGACAGGCGGTACGGGCGCCGACCGCCAAGGCGGACGGGCCGGCAACAGCCATATGTTCGGGCGCGAGTTCGGACGAATCCATGATGCGGCGACTATAGACTGACGTGGGGCAGAGAGCCATTGACCTGGGCGCGGTTTGGCGTATGGTGCGCCGCGAAAACACGAGGACCCACGTTATGACCCCGAATTCCGAACGTGCGAGAGAGAGCAAGGCCTGGCCCTTTAAGGAAGCGGCGGCATTGGTCAAACGCGTCGGCGGCGCGACGCCGGCCAAGGGTCATGTACTGTTCGAAACCGGTTACGGCCCCTCCGGCCTGCCCCATATCGGCACCTTCACCGAGGTCGCCCGCACCTCCATGGTGCGTCGCGCCTTCGAAGAATTGAGCGACGTGCCGACCCGGCTGGTGGCCTTCTCCGACGACATGGACGGGATGCGCAAGCTGCCGGACAATGTGCCGAATCACGATCTGCTGGAACCGCATTTGAACAAGCCGCTGACCCGGGTACCCGATCCCTTCGGCACCCATGAGAGTTTCGGCCATCACAACAACGCACGACTACAAGCTTTCCTGGACGAATTCGGTTTCGACTACGAATTCGTCAGCTCGACCGAGTGCTATTCCAGCGGTCGTTTCGACGCGGCGCTGCTGACCGTGTTGCGGCATTACGAGAAGGTCACCAATGTCATCCTGCCGACCCTGGGGCCGGAGCGGCGGGCGACCTACAGCCCCTTCCTGCCGGTCTGCGCCAAGACCGGGCAGGTGCTGCAGGCGAAGGTCTTGGAATGGGACACGGACGCCGGCACCATCGTCTATGAAGACCTGGACGGGACCAAAGTCGAGACTCCGGTCACCGGCGGTCACTGCAAGCTACAATGGAAGGCGGATTGGGCGATGCGGTGGTTCGCGCTGGATGTCGACTACGAGATGTCCGGCAAGGACCTGATCGACAGCGTCAAGCTTTCGAGCGCGATCTGCCGCATCCTCGGCGGCCGTCCGCCGGAAAGTTTCACCTACGAGCTGTTCCTCGACGAGAATGGCGAGAAGATCTCGAAGACCAAGGGCAACGGCCTAAGTATCGAAGAATGGTTGCGCTACGGCCCGCAGGAGAGCCTGACGCAGTATATCTATCAGTCGCCGCGCAAGGCCCGCCGGCTCTATTTCGACGTTATTCCCCGGGCGATGGACGACTACATCAAGAACCTGGACGACGTCGCGACGAAGAACGACCAGAATGTCTACGACAACGCGGCTTGGCACGTGCATGCGGGAAAACCGCCGCGGGAGGACGTGCCGCTTAGCTTCGCTCTGCTGCTTAATCTGGCCGGGGCTTGCAACAGCGAAGACAAGGCGGTGCTGTGGGGCTTCATTTCCCGTTACGCCGAAGGGGCGACGCCGGAGAACCATCCCCTGCTCGATCGCATGGTCGGCTATGCGATCAACTACTACCAGGACTTTGTGAAGCCGAATAAGCGCTACCGCGACCCGACGCCGGCGGAACGGGCGGCAATGGAAGATCTGACCCGACGCCTGGCGACCTTGCCGCCGGGGCAGTCGGGCGAGGAAATTCAGAATCTGGTCTATGAAATTGGCAAGAGCCACGACTTTGCCAATCTGCGCGACTGGTTCAAGGCGCTCTACGAGGTCCTGTTCGGCGAAAGCCAGGGCCCGCGCATGGGCTCCTTCGTCGCGCTCTACGGCGTCGAGGAAACCCGTACCCTCATCGACCGCGCGCTCGCCGGCGAGGACCTGTCGGCGGCGTGAGGCGGGCGATCGCGCGTCTGGATAATTTCTGTCACATTGCTGTTTGACTGACTTCTGACTTATCCTATTCAATGAAAATCCGTCATCCCGGACAAGCGAAGCGCGATCCGGGATCTCTGGAAGAATTGCTTCCGACTCCAACGTCGCATTCAATTCTGGCCGAGATACCGGATAACGGCTTTGCCGTTTCCGGCATGACGGTGTCGGGTAGCGCCGTCGGTATTGACGATGTAAAGCCGACAGATATGCCGGGATGGGGACCGGAAAACGTAGCGAGGGGCGTGACGGACCGTTCGGATGAACGACGTGCAAGAGCGGCGGAACCTGCTGCCGTTTCAGGATCAGATCAACATCGTCTCCATTGACGAGTGCTTTCAATGGCTGGCCGCCGGCTGGCGTGACTTCAAGCAGGCGCCGCTGGTCAGTCTGAGCTACGGCGCGCTGTTCGTCGCCGCCGGGCTCGTCTTGACGGTCGGGCTCTACGCGGCCGGATTCGACTATCTGATTGTGCCCTTGGTGGAAGGTTTCTTTCTGATCGGCCCGGCTCTGACCGTCGGCCTGCATGCGATCAGCCGAGACCTGGAGCAGGGCCGCCGGCCAAGCCTTGCGCGCGCGCTTTCGGCCTGGCGGGTCAATCCGCTGCATCTGATCGTCATGGGCCTGGCCTTGGTCTTGGTGCTCATCATCTGGGCCCGCACGGCGGTGATCCTGTTCGCGATCTGGTTTCCCTATACGCCACTGAAGCTACAGAGCATCGCCAACGCTGTTTTCTTTACGGGCGACGGCTACGCTTTCCTGGCCGTCGGCACATTGCTCGGCGGCATCTTCGCCACGGCGATATTTCTGACCGGTCTGACCAGTCTGCCGATGATGCTCGACCGCAAGCATAATCTGATGCAAGCGGTGCTGATCAGCATCATGGCCGTATTTCTAAACTTCCGGACGATGATCTTCTGGGCCGGCGTCATCGTCGTCGTGATCGGCGCCGGTCTGCTGACCGGTCTGATCGGATTGCTCATCACTCTGCCGTTGATCGGCCATGCCAGCTGGCACGCCTATCGCGGTTTGATCAAGGCGGCGGTATAAATCTTCTCTCAACTCTTCGTCTTCCCGGATGCACTGCGGCGCGTAGTGCCGCTGTGCTGGTCCGGGAGCCATGTCCAAGAATTGAGCCCAACCGGTAGACATGGACCCCGGACCAGCAGCGCATCATTGCGTGCTGCACTGCATCCGGGGTGACGAAAAGGCGAGACGATCGCCGTCATTTCATTGCTCGAACCGGGCGGCGAGTTCGAGATGGGCGGTCCAGGGAAATTGATCGACGGGGACAATTTCCCGAAGTCTGAAGCCGCCGTCGATGAGTATGCGGGCGTCGCGCGCGAATGTGGCGGGATTGCAGGAAATGGCCACAACGCGATCGAGCGATGACGCGGCAATCTCCTCACATTGTTCCTTGGCCCCCGCACGGGGCGGATCGAAGAGCACAGCGTCGAACGCCGCCAACTCCCCGCGTAGCAAGGGCCGGCGTTTGAGATTACGGCGCTCGACCGCGATTTGACGCCGGTCCGAAGCATGACGCCGCGCTCGGTCAAGGGCGTCAAGATGATCGCCGGCAATATCGACCGCATGGACGCTAGCGGAGCGGGCCAAGGCCAAGGCAAAAGCGCCGCAGCCGGCATACAAGTCCGCGACCTTGGCGGCATCTCGAAGCCAATCCCGGGCGCAAGCGACCAAGGCCGCCTCGCCTTCCGCCGTCGCCTGTAGGAACGCGCCCGGCGGGGGCACGACAGCGATCCCGTCCACTTGCAAGACCGGTGCACGCCGCTCGGCAACGATTTCCGCGGGTTCGCCCCAGGCGATGCGCGCCAGATCGTGCTCAGCCGCGAATTCGACCAGTCGCTCTCGAGCCGCCAGGTCGAGCGCGACGCTTCCCAACAACCAGGCATCGACACCTGCATCGCTCGCGGTCAGATGCACATCCATACCGGCGCCGTTCGCCAAGAGGGCGCCGAGCAGGCCGTGCAGCGGCGCCAACAGCTCGACGAGCGCCGGTCGTAGTACAAGACACGTACTCAGATCGACGAGACGGTGGCTGCGCGAGATGTGGAAACCGAGGGTCACCCGTCCCTTACGTTTCCAGGCTGCCAATCGAACCCGACGCCGGCTGGCAGGCGGCGAGGATTGCAGCGGTCCAATGTCGACGCCGTCGATCCCCTGACGGGCAAGCGCGGTTTCCACCAGTCCATGTTTCCAGCGCCGATACGCCGTTGCGTCCAGGTGCTGCAGACCACAACCACCGCAGGAGCCGAAATGCGGGCAGGGCGGGGATACCCGGTCATCCGCCGGCATAATCACGTCTTTCAGCGAGGCACGCCTGTCGTCCGTATCGGCGATACGGACATGTTCCCCTGGTAAGGCGTAGGGCACATAGGTTCCGTCATCCGCGATCCCGTCACCGCGGGTGCCGAGTTGCGCAATGGTAACCTCACGTTCAGTCATAGCGGCCGTGGATCAGAAACTCGCGGTTGCCTTCCGGCCCGGTGATCGGACTCGGCGTCACGTCAACCGCTTGCCATTCGGCCTGATCGTCGAGCCAAAAGCGCATTTCGGCGCAAACGCGCTCGTGCAATGCCGAGTCGCGGACCACGCCGCCCTTGCCGACCTCGCGACGCCCGACCTCGAATTGCGGCTTGATCAGCGCGATCAGCGCGCCGCCGGGACGCACCAACGACATGCCCGCCGGCAACACCGTGCGTAGGCCGATGAAGCTGGCGTCGCAGACCAGCAAGTCGATGGGGTCCGAAACTTGCTCGTCGGTCAGATAGCGGGCGTTGCAGCGTTCCAGCACCACCACCCTCTCGTCATTGCGCAGCTTCCAAGCCAATTGGCCATGACCGACATCGACGGCATAGACCTTGGCCGCGCCGTGGTGGAGCAGCACGTCGGTGAAGCCGCCGGTGGAGGCGCCGATATCGAGACAAGTCCAGCCCGACGGATCGACGCCGAAGACATCAAGACCATGGGCCAGCTTCAGGCCGCCGCGGGAAACCCAGGGATGATCCTGCCCGCGTAACTCCACAGCCAAGTCGGCCGGCACCTGCTTGCCCGCCTTGTCGAGACGCGCTTCCCCGGAAAAAACCTGGCCGGCCATGATCAACGCCTGTGCCCGCGCCCGGCTCTCGACCAAGCCGCGCTCCACCAACAGGGTATCGAGGCGGATTTTCTTGGGTTTCGGCATACCGTCAACTCGTCATCAATCCTGCCGCACAAAACACAGCGCGGTACCTTCCATCGTCTTCCCGGATGCACTGCGGCACGTAGTGACGCTGTGCTGGTCCGGGAGCCATGTCGAAGTTTAATGTACTACCGGCAACCATGGACCCCGGACCAGCGGTGCATCATTACATGCTGCATCGCATCCGGGGTGACGTCTATCTCGTCGTCGTTAAATTGGTTCATAGCCAGTATGACCTTGACCGAACCTCAAGCCCGCGCCGGGGTTTCCACTTCGTCGCCGCGGCCCAAAGCGGTCATCGCCGTGTGCAGGATTTGCGCCGCGGTCAGCGACGCTTCGCGATACATGTCGTCCGGTTTGCCATGATCGATGAACAGGTCCGGCAGGATCATCGGGCGAATTTTCAGGCCGGCGTCCAACGCCCCCTCCTCCGCCAGGAATTGCAGGACATGGCTGCCGAAACCGCCGATGGCGCCTTCTTCGACGGAGATCAAGACTTCATGATGCCGCGCCAGCTGCCGCACCAGATCTTCATCCAACGGTTTGCAGAAGCGGGCGTCGGCCACCGTCGTCGGCAGGCCGTGGGCGGCCAGATCGTCGGCCGCCTTCAATGCTTCCTGTAGGCGGGCCCCGTAAGACAGGATCGCCACCGATTTGCCTTCCCGCAGAATTCGACCACGGCCGAGTTCCAACGGTGTTGGCCGTACCGGCATGTCCACGCCGACGCCGTCGCCGCGCGGAAAGCGGAAGGCAGAGGGGCGATCGTCGATGGCCACCGCGGTTGCCACCATCCGCGACAGCTCCGCCTCATCCGACGCCGCCATCAGCACCATGCCGGGCAAAACGCCGAGATAGGCGATGTCGAAAGAGCCGGCATGGGTCGGTCCGTCCGCGCCGACCAAACCGGCGCGATCGATGGCGAAACGGACGGGTAATCCTTGGATGGCGATGTCATGGACGATCTGATCGTAAGCGCGCTGCAGGAAGGTGGAATAAATCGCCACGAAGGGCTTATACCCTTCCGCCGCCAAGCCGCCGGCGAAGGTCACCGCATGCTGTTCGGCGATGCCGACGTCGAAGCAACGCTTCGGGAAGCGTTCCTGAAACAGGTTCAAGCCGGTCCCCGACGGCATCGCCGCGGTGATGGCGACGATCTTGTCGTCCTTCTCCGCCTCCTCGATCAAGCTCTGGGCGAAGACCTTGGTGTAGCTCGGAGCGTTGGATTTGGCTTTCGCCTGCGCGCCGGTGACTACATCGAATTTGCCGACGCCGTGATATTTGTCGTCGGACTTCTCCGCCGGCGCATATCCCTTGCCCTTCTGCGTCACCACATGGACCAGAATCGGGCCGTCATGGCGGGCGTCGCGCACGTTGCGCAAGACCGGCAACAGATGCTCCAGATTGTGGCCGTCGATAGGCCCGACATAGTAGAAGCCCAATTCCTCGAACAACGTACCGCCGGTGATCATGCCGCGGGCATATTCTTCCGCCCGCTTGGCCGTAAGCTCCATGGGGCGCGGCAGTTTTTCGGCGAAGAGTTTGATGATCTCCCGCAGCCCCAGATAGGAGCGGGAGGATATCAACCGGGAGAGATAAGCGCTCATGGCGCCGACCGGTGGGGCGATGGACATGTCATTGTCGTTCAACACGACGATCAGGCGGCTGTCCATGGACCCGGCATTGTTCATCGCTTCGTAGGCCATGCCGGCACTCATGGCGCCGTCGCCGATCACAGCCACCACATTATTCTGTTTGCCGGACAGGTCGCGCCCCACGGCGAACCCGAGACCCGCGGAAATGGAAGTCGAGCTGTGGGCCGCGCCGAACGGATCGTAGGCGCTTTCGCTGCGCTTGGTGAAGCCGGACAATCCGTCTTGTTGACGCAGGGTGCGGATGCGTTCGCGCCGTTCCGTCAAGATTTTATGGGGATAGCATTGATGGCCGACGTCCCAGATCAGGATATCGTCCGGCGTCTCGAACGTATAGTGCAACGCCACCGTCAGTTCGACCACACCGAGACCGGCACCGAGATGACCGCCGGTAATGGACACCGCGTCCACGGTTTCCTGACGCAGCTCGTCCGCCAGCTGCGACAATTGTCCTTGCGGCAAAGCTCGCAAATCCGCGGGCCGATGTATTCGATCCAATAAGGGGGTTTCTCGGGCCATTTTTTACTTTAGACGTCTTAAGAAAAACGCGCTAACTCCTACGATTAACGACAAAATAACATAATTCACGTAAAGCTTCCGCTTTTTCGCCAAAGATTTCAAGGTGCTGACCCGCTTGCGCCGCCAACATCCGGGCCCGGTCCGTGGCGGCATCGACACCCAAGAGTTTTACGATGGTTGATTTACCGGCGTCATTGTCCTTGCCCACGGCCTTGCCCGTCTCCTCCCGCGTCCCCGTGGCGTCCAGCAGATCGTCGGTGATCTGAAACGCGAGCCCTAGATCATGGGCATACATATGCAGGGCGTGCCGCTGGCCTCGGGTGGCGCGGCCGAGTATGGCGCCAGCTTCGGCCGAGATGGCAATAATCTCGCCGGTTTTCAGACGCTGCATCCTGACCGTCTCGGTTTCGCTAAGCGCCGAGGATCCCGCCGCGAGATCGAGAACCTGCCCGCCCACCATGCCCCGCGCACCCGCCGCTTTAGCGAAACCGCTAACCAGCTCGCTGCGTATTTGTGCGTTCGGAATGGCGAGGGGATCGCTGATCAATTCGAAGGCATAGGTCAGTAGCGCGTCGCCGGCCAGCACCGCCGTGGCCTCATCGAATTTTACATGAACCGTCGGCTTGCCGCGCCGCATGGCGTCGTCATCCATACAGGGCAGATCGTCGTGGATCAGGCTGTAGCAATGCACGCATTCGATCGCGGCGGCGGTCTGAATAGCCTGCGGCTCCGGCACGTCGAACAGGTTCGAGGAAGCCATGACCAGATAGGGCCGCACACGTTTACCGCCGGCCAAGACCGCATAGCGCATGGCTTCGTAAAGCTCGCCTTCGGGTCCGTCCTCAGGTCGCGGCAATATCTTGTTCAGCTGTTTCTCCACCGCTTCGGCGGACAGCTTCAGTCGCGTTTCGAATTCCACGTTGGCCTGCTGCTCCCAAGGTCCGTCAGGCGACGTCGTCGGCCGGCGCGGTGGCGGCTTGACCGTTTTCGTCCAAGACGATTTTTTCGATACGCGCGCTGGCGCTGCGCAGTTTTTCCTCGCAGTGCCGCTTCAACTGCGCGCCTCGAGCGTAGATGTCGAGCGAATCTTCCAGACCGACATCGCCGCTTTCGAGTTTCTGTACGATGTCCTCGAGCGCCGCCATGGCGTCCTCAAAGCTGAGCTTCTTGATATCCGCCGGTATTTTATCCGGATCCGCCTTACTCATTCGAATTCTCCCGCCGTCAGGCCGCCATCATTTCCCGCACATGTAGCGCCGTGCAGCGCGCCAGGGCGTCATGGTTATAACCGCCTTCCAGGGCGGAAACCAGTCTACCGTCGCAACGGTCGGTGGCCACCTGCAAAAGCTCGCGGGTCAGCCAAACATAGTCGTCATCCGACAGCCGCAATTGCGCCAACGGATCGTCCATATGGGCATCGAAACCCGCCGAAACGATGATCAAATCGGGGTCAAAGTTGGACAAGGCCGGCAGCAGATGTTCGGCATAGACGGCTCGTACGATCGACCCGTCCGTGAAGGCCGGCAGCGGCGCGTTGAAAATATTCCCCTCGCCGGTTTCCGACGCCGCACCCGTCCCGGGATAGAACGGCGATTGGTGGGAGGAGGCATAGAACAAATTCCGGTCCCGCCAAAAGGCGGCCTGGGTGCCGTTGCCATGATGAACGTCGAAATCGACCACGGCGACGCGGTCCAAACCATGAACCGCGCGTGCTCGCTCCGCCGCTACAGCGACGCTGGAGAAAATGCAGAATCCCATGGGTCGGGACGGCTCCGCATGATGGCCGGGCGGACGCACGGCGCAAAAGGCGTTGGCCACCTCGCCCATGATCACCGCATCCACGGCCTGGCAGATAGCGCCGGTTGCCCGGTAGGCCGCTTCCCGACTGGCGGGTGACATCACCGTGTCTTGGTCCAGGCGTACATGACCCGAGGTCGGCGCGACTTCGTCGACCCGATCCAGGAAACCGCCCGGATGCACCCGTTCGAGATCGACGCGGTCGACCATGCTTGCCTCTTGACGATGGAGTTCGCCGAATACGGGGTCGGCAAGAGCCACCGCAACGGCTTCGATCCGTCCGGGGTTTTCGGGATGGCCCGGGCCGGTATCGTGGTCCGCGAAGATCGGATGATGGTAGAGCGCGGTGGTCATGGGGCGGCGTCCTCCTCGGTCCGGGCGATCAACTGCTTCAGAAGCCTCTTCAACTGCGCCCGCTCCGCCGCACTATAGCGTGTCAGAACTTGATCTTCATGCGCTTCCGCCATCGGCCGTAAGTCGTCGACGATGCGCTGGCCGGCCGCCGTCGCCCGCACCCAGACCACCCGGCCGTCGCGGGTGTCGCGCTGCCGCGCCACCAGACCGTCCGCTGTCATTCGGTCGACGACCTTGGTCAGGCTGGGTTGTTGGTAAAGCGTACGCGCCGCCAACTCCCCGACGGTCTTTGGTCCATCCGACAGGCTGGCAAGAACCCGCCACTCCGCCACGCCCAGGCCTTGGGATTTGACATAGGCATGAAACTGCCGGCTCGCCTGATCCGACGCCCGGGCCAGCAGATACAGCAGATAATTGTCGACAAAGCCATCGGAAGCGGGGGTCCGGTCGTTCATGATCCAATTATATGACTTTTCATATATTTTGTCTTGTGCTATTTACCTCGGAAACGGAGAAAGGGGACCGGCATGCTGCAAGAACGCATCGAAGGCAAGTGGATCGACAGTTTCGTCCGGGTGTTCGAACTTTGCGAGGTTGAGGCCGGGGACGAGGTCGCGATCCTGTCGGAAACCCAGTCCCGCCCAGTGATCCCGCATCTCAGCGAACTGGCCTTGCAGCGGCTGGGCGCGAAACCGTTTCATGTCGCCCTGCCCTCGCCTAACCAAACCGTTGGCGTGCCGATCCGCTCCACCGGCGCCAGCGACGCGATCCAACAAAACGTCGCCGTGATTGCCGCGCTCGGCGGCAGTAAGATGGTCATCGACTGCACGGTCGAGGGGTTACTGCACGCCGCGGAATTACCGAAAATCCTGAAAGCCGGCGCCCGGGTGCTGATGGTCTCCAACGAACATCCGGAAGCGCTGGAGCGGCTGGCGCCGGACGAAGGGTTGGAGGCGAAATGCAAGCTCGGCATCAAGATGCTGCGCGACGCCGGCGCCATGACCGTGACCTCGCCGGCCGGCACGGACCTGACCATCGGCCTCGACGGTGCCGTCGCCGGTGGCGGCTGGGGCTTCACAAAGCGGGCCGGCACCATCACCCATTGGCCGGGCGGCATTTGCCTCTGCTTCCCCGCCGCGGGCAGCGTGAACGGCAAGCTGGTGATGGCCAGCGGCGATGTCAATCTGACCTTCAAGCGCTACTTGGAAAGCCCGATCACCCTACATATCGAAGACGACTATGTGCGGGAGATCGAGGGCGACGGCTTGGACGCCGAATTGATGCGCAGCTATTTCGAAGCCTGGGGCGACGAGGAAGCCTATGCGGTCAGCCATGCCGGCTGGGGCATGAACCCGGCGGCGCGCTGGGACGCCATGACCATGTACGACAAGGACGATTTCAACGGCACGGAGCTTCGCGCCTTTGCCGGCAACTTCCTCTATTCAACGGGGGCCAACGAAGTCGCCGGACGTCACACCCTGGGTCATTTCGACTTGCCCATGCGCAATTGCACGGTAGCGCTGGACGGCAACCCAGTAGTCGTCGACGGCGTACTGCAAGGGGAGTTGGCGTGACCGCCGTTCCCGCCCATGTCGAACAGGGAGACGGCCCGCCGCTGGTCTTCCTGCACGGCATCGGCGGCAACGCCCATAGTTTCGACGACCAACTGCCGCACTTCGCCAGCCGTTACCGTGCCATCGCTTGGGACATGCCCGGCTACGGCGGCAGCGCGCTGACGGAGGAAATGACCTTCCCCATGCTGGCCCGCTCACTGCAGGCTCTGCTGGTTGCGCTAAAGATCGAGCGGCCGATCCTGGTCGGCCATTCCATGGGCGGCATGGTGGCCCAGGAGTTCGCGGCGCGCCATCCCGATAGGTTGCGCGCCCTCATCCTGGCCGGGACTAGCCCGGCCTTCGGCAAGCCGGGCGGCGACTGGCAGCGGCAGTTTCTGAACGCCCGCCTGGCGCCGCTGGACGCCGGGCAGACCCCGGCCGATTTCGCCGACCGCCTGGTCGACAGTATGTTCGGCGACGACAAGGATCTGTCCCGCATGGACCGGGCCGCCGAGAGCATGCGCCAGCTGAGCGCCGACAGCTACCGCGCCGCGCTGCACTGCATCGTCACCTTCAATCAACTCGACAATCTGCCGCGCATCGCCGTACCGACCCTGTGTCTGGCGGCCGAACGCGACGGCAATGCCGCCCCCGGTGTGATGGAGAAAATGGCGGCAAAGATCCCCGGCGCCCGCTTTCACTGCATGGCCGGCGCCGGTCATCTGATGAATATCGAGGCGCCGGCCGCCTTCAATGCCACCCTCGACGACTTTCTCGACATTTTGCAACCGGACACCGTTACATGACCGCGACAACGCAAGAATTGATCGGCATCGCCCGCGACCTGGGGCCGGGACAAGTTTGCCCCCCGGGCCGCGGACTATGACCGCGACGCCAGCTTCCCCTTCGAAAACTACGACGACTTGCGGGAGGCCGGCTTCCTCGGCTTGGTGATCCCGGAACGCTATGGCGGCCTGGGCGCGGACTTCGCCACCTACGCCCAGGTGTCGAGCGAGATCGGCCGCTGGTGCGGCGCCACGGCGCTGACCTTCAATATGCACACGGCGACGATGATGTGGAGCGGTCAGCTCGCCGACGATCTGGATATGACCGGAGGAGCAGCGGACCCGCCATGAGGAGCGGCGCAAACTGATCTACGCCATGGTCGTCGACGACGGCGCCCTGTTCGCCCAGCCCTTCTCCGAACCGAACAGCGCCGCCGCCGCCGGCAAGGCGCCCTTCGGCAACCTCCGCCCGCAAAGTCGACGGCGGTTGGCTCGTGAGCGGCCGCAAACATTTCGCCTCCCTCGCCGGCGCCGCCGACTATTACGGCGTGCTCTGCACCGAGGCGCGGGAGGACCACGACGCCGATGTTCGCGACACCATCTATCTCGCTGTGCCGGGCAAAGCCGACGGCTTCGAGATCGTCGGCGACTGGGACGTGCTCGGCATGCGCGGTACCGTCTCCAAGAACCTGATCCTCGACGATGTCTTCGTGCCGGACGAGCATCAGTTGCTGCCCCGCGGCAAGTATTACGAGGCGGCGCTGAACTGGCCGCATATGTTCATGACCCTCTGCCCGACCTATCTGGGCATCTCGCGGGTGGCTTTCGAGTTCGTCATCGGCTATATGCGCGGTGAGGTCGAAGGCGCGCCGCCGGCCGGTTCGGCCCGCCACAGCCCGGCCAAGCAGATGGCGGTGGCGGAAATGCGGATCAAGTTGGAGCAAGCGGAAGCCCTGTTTCAGCGGGTTATCGGAGAGGCCCGCTTCCGACCGAGCAAGGAGGACCGCCTTCGCGCTTATGCCGCGCAATATACGGTGATGGAGACCGCCAACGATCTCTGCCGCCTAGCCATCCGGGTTTGCGGCGGTCGCTCTATCTTCAAGAGCTTCTCCCTGGAGCGGCTTTACCGGGACAGCCGCTGCGGCGCGCTTATGCTACCTTGGACGGCGGAAATCTGTCTCGAGCGACTGGGGGCGGGAGAGTTTGTTCGAATCTGGCGAGAGCTGACATGAACAACATTGCCGACTGGATCCGTCATCAGGCCAATTGGAACCCGGCGAAGACCGCGCTGAACTTCAAGGGTCGGGCGATCGGTTACCGGGAGATGGATCGCCGGATCGGCGCCCCTGTCGGCAATGCTGCATCACGAATTGGGGAATCGAACCCGGAGATCGGGTCGCTCATCTCGGTTTATAACAGTCCGGAGCAGATCGAGCTGCTGTTCGCCTGCGCCCGTCTGGGCGCCATCCTGGTGCCGCTGAATTGGCGACTGGTCGGTGCGGAGCAGGTCTGGATCCTGAACAATTGCACGCCCAAAGCGATCTTCGCGGATACGGCATTCTGTCCCGTCGTCGATGGCGTCGCCGACGAGCTGCCCGTCGGCCTGCAACGCATCACCCTCGACGCCGGCGCGTCCGTGGACTGGCGGCCCTTCACCGAAATCGTCACCGACCACGCCGCGGGACCGGAAACGGGAACGATGGATGAATCCGGTGATGATCGTCTACACCTCCGGCACCACCGGCCACCCCAAGGGCAGCGTGATGACGCAGGACGCGATGTTCTACAATGCGCTGAACGCCGTCGCGGTGCAGGACCTGACAAGCCGGGATCACGTTCTGACCACCCTGCCCCTGTTCCATGTCGGCGGCATGAACATCCAGACCACACCTGCTCTCTATGTCGGCGCCACGGTGACCCTGCACGACCGTTTCACGCCGGGACGCGTTCCTCAGGAGCCTGCGCGAGGACAAGCCGAACAAGACCCTGCTGGTGCCTGCGGCCTTACAGGCGGTATTGGCGCAACCGGATTTCGCCGAAACCGATCTCTCGGTTCTGGACTATCTCGGCACCGGCTCGTCCGTGGTGCCCGCGGCGTTGTGCCAACCGTTTCAGGACCGCGGCGTGCCGGTCACGCAGATCTATGGACTGACGGAGAGCGGGCCGGTCTCCATCGCCTTGTCAGTTGCGGAGTCTTGGGACCATAACGGCAGCTGCGGCAAGGCGGTTCCGCATTGCCAAGCCCGCGTGGCGCGGGACGACGGCAGCGAGGCCGATATAGGGGAACGTGGCGAGATCCTGCTGCGCGGCCGCAATTTGCTGCGCGAATACTGGCAAAATCCGGAGCAGACCGCCGCCGCCTTCTCCGACGGCTGGTTTCATACCGGCGATGTCGGCCACCGCGACGCGGACGGCTTCTTTTATATCGACGACCGCAAGAAAGACGTGGTGATTTCCGGTGGCGAGAATATTTATCCGGCGGAGCTCGAAAACGTTCTGGCCGATTGTCCGGAATTGGCGGAATGGGCGGTGATCGGGCAGCCCCACCCCCGCTGGGTCGAGATACCGGTCGCCTGCGTCGTTCGACAAGCGGACAGCAAGATCGACGAGGCCGGCGTGCTGGCCCTGTTCCAAGACAATCTCGCCCGCTTCAAACACCCGAAGAAGGTCATCTTCCTGGACAGCCTACCCCGCACCGCCTTGGGTAAGGTGCAGAAGTTTCAGCTCAAGGACATGGTCAAAGACCGGTAGCGTCACCACCAGCATTCAAATTAGGTCAACATGGCTGACCAATGTTTCATGTGAAACAATGTACCAACTTTGTACTGTTTGCTAGGCAAACAATCCTATTACTGCTTGATTAGGGTGTCAGACTATTTTTAACATACCTTACTTATTGAATTAAATTGTTAAATTTCTTACTCCGAGTTCTTTTTCTCCCGTCCCGCGACGTAGATGCCGCTGACCGCGATGATGGCCATGCCGACCCAAGTCCAGAGATCAGGGAAATCGCCAAAGGCGAAATAACCGACCGCCACGGCGACGATCATTTCCGAATAGGTGAGTGGCGCCAGATAGGAGGCGCTGGCCCGCTCGAAAGCGAGAACCAGGAAGTAGTGGCTCAGCACGGCTAGCAGACCCATGGCCAGCATCCAGCCCGCCCCCGCCCAATCCGGCATCACCCAGACGAAAGGCATGGCCAGACCGATCGCCACGGCGGAAAAAAGCGCGGTATGCGTCACGGTCACCATCGGCGGGTCGTCGCCGGAGAGCTTCTTGGTAAAGATCAAAAACAATGCGTAGGCAACCGCCGCGCCGACCGCCATCAGGCTGGCCAGCTGAAACACGCCGACACCGGGCCGAATGATCACCAGCGCGCCGAGAAAGCCGAACGTCACCGCCAACCAGCGTCTGAGTCCGACCCGCTCCCCCAACATCGGCACCGACAAAACCGTGACGATCAGCGGCGCGACAAAAAATAGCGCCAGCGTGTCGGCCAGCGGCAGCACCGCCAAGGCGCCGAAAAACAATACGACGTCAGTGAACAGGAAGCCGCCTCTCGTCACCTGCAACAGCATCTGCTTCGGCCACAAGGCCCGCCGACCGTAACGCCATGCGACCAACGGCACCAGACAACCCGCATGCACGGCGAACCGCACCCAGGCGATCTGCAGCAGCGGATAGTTGGCTGTCAGATGTTTGGCGACGGCATCGGCGATCGGGATCGTCGCCATGGCCAGTAACATAAAAACCAGCGCACTGCTTTTATGATTGTCAACGTCCATAGGCGAGCCTATGCGTCGGAGATCGCCACGTGTCAATCACCTGATCTGGCACCCGATCTGGCACCCGATCTGGCGGGGCGGGCCGAAATGTGGGAAATAGTGCATTCCGATTCTGAGGATAAGACCTGTGCGTAAACTGCTTGCAAGTATCTTGTTCATCGGCGTCTTCGTGGTGGCGATGTATTTCGCCGCCTGGCCGCTGCCCATCATCCCGCTCGAGTGGGAGGCGCCGGCGGATCCGGGATTAACGGGAAGCTATGCGCCGAACGAGAAGCTGGCGCGGCTCGCGTATCTGCCTGTCAGCCGGCATCCGGGGCCCTCCGCCGTTGCGATCGACGCGCAGGGGCGATTGTACACCGGCACACGCGCCGGACAGATTTATCGGTTGCCGGCCGGCGGCGGCGCGGCGGAACTGTTCGCGGATACGAAGGGGCATCCGCTGGGTATGGCGTTTGACCAGGATAGCAATCTGATCGTTGCCGACGGCCACCGCGGATTACTGTCCGTGACGGCCGAGGGCGAGGTGGAACTGCTGACCGATAACGCCTTCGGCCGTAAGATCGGCTTCGCCAACGATGTCGCCGTCGCGCCGGACGGACGCATCTATTTCACCGACGCATCCAAGAAGTTCGAGCCGGCGAAATATGGCGGCGTGCTAGCCGCGACGGTATACGATTTGCTGGAACATGGCGGGCATGGACGCCTGGTGCGCTACGACCCGTTTATCGACGCCACGGAAATCCTGATCAGCGATCTGAATTTCCCCAACGGTCTGACCTTAAGCCATGATGGCAAATCGCTGCTGATCAGCGAGACCGGTAGCTACCGCGTTCTCCGTTATCCCTTGGAAGGCGAGCGCCGGGGCGAGTATGACGTTATCCTGAACGCGTTACCCGCCTTCCCGGACAATATCACCACCGGCGCCGACGGCCGCTACTGGTTGGCGTTGGCGAACCGGCGGGATCCGTTGATGGACCGACTGTCGAATTGGCCGCGCCTACGCAAACTCGTGCGCCGCCTGCCGCGCCAATTTCAACCGCGGCTGAAGCCCTACAGCCATATCATCGCCATCGATATTGACGGCCAAGTTCTGGCCAACCTTCAGGACACATCGGCCGCGTATTCGTCGATCTCCTCCGTTTTGGAGGCTGGCGACAAGCTTTACCTCGGCAGCCTGACAGACACCCGGCTGGCTTGGTTGGATAAAGCGGAAGCGGGACTGTAGCCACGACAGACCTGTCCCGGCGCGAAACAACCGACGCTGCCGTCACTGCAATCCATCTATTCGAGGATTTACATTTTTTCAACATACTTTCCGTAATGTCGAGATCACGGGAAACCCATATTCCGGGTTCCTATTAGATTACGACAGTCAAGCAAGGTTTGTTATGCGTAACGTTTCGCTCAGTAAGAAACTGCCAATCATTATTATTCTCGCCGGCCTCCTCGGCGTGATGCTCATGTCAATTATCATTGAGAAAGTCGCCGAGGGCGAGTTGGAAGACCAGATGCGTGGAAAACTCACCGCCGTCGCCGAAAGCCGAAAGGCGGCGCTCAAGACTTATATGGAGTCCTTGGATGAGGATATCCGCATCCTGGGTACCAGCCCGTTCACCCGAGACGCCATGTCGCAATTCAAACTGGCTTGGGATTCCGTTGAGGGTAACCGCACAAAGGTCCTGCAAGATCTCTATATCGCCAACAATCCTCACCCGACGGGCGAGAAGGAAAAACTGGATTTCGCCAACGACGGCTCCGACTATTCGAAAGCGCACGAGGCCTATCATCCCTGGTTCCGGACTTTCCTGCGTCAACGCGGATATTACGACATTTTCCTGACCGATCTTGAGGGCAACATCATCTACTCGGTGTTCAAGGAACTCGACTACGCCACCAACATGGTAACCGGGTCGTTATCCGATTCGGATCTGGCCGCGGCGTTCCGGGCCGGTCGCGATGCGAAGCAGGCCGACGCCGTTTCGTTCTTCGACTTCCGCCCCTATGCGCCGAGCAACAACGCGCCGGCATCATTCCTGTCGACCCCGATCGTCGATGTTAACGGCAAGAAAATCGGCGTGCTGGTATTCCAACTGCCGATCGACCGGATCGACAATGTCATGCAGGTGGCTGCCGGCCTCGGCGAAAGAGGCGAAAGCTTCATCGTCGGATCGGATTTCATGATGCGGTCCAATCTGCGTCTGACGGAAGAATCGACAATCCTTAAGCAGAAAAACGACGGCAAGGCCGTTAAAACCGCACTGGCCGGCGAGTCCGGCGTCGTCGACGACGGGAAAGCGCTCGCCGCCTATGCACCGTTCGAGTTCCTTGGCACGCGCTGGGCCGTAATCGCCAGCGACGATTGGGAAGAGGTGCAGGAGCCGGCCAATCATTTGCTGCAGATCGCCTTGATAATCACACTCGCCGTCGGGGTCGCCATCTCCATATTTGGCTGGCTCGCCGCACGCAGCCTGGTGAAGCCGATCACCGCCATGACCGGCGCGATGCAGGAATTGGCGCGAGGCAATGACGAGGTCGATATTCCCGAGCGGGATCGCGGCGACGAGCTGGGCGTGATGGCCGAGGCCGTCGAAGTGTTCAAGCAGAACTCGATCGAGAACAAGCGCCTGGAAGAGAAGACCAAAGCGGCGGAAGCCATGGCCGAACAGCAACGGCGAGAATCGATGGATCGTATGGCCGACGAGTTGGAAAGCAATGTGGGCCGCATTGTCGGCTCCGTTTCCGAAGGGGCGAGCCAAATGCGGAACAGCGCCGGCACCATGTCGAACAGCGCACAGGAGACGTCGCGCCAGGCCAGCGGTGTCGCCTCCGCCTCCGAACAGGCCTCCACCAATGTCGAGACGGTTGCCGCATCGGCCGAGGAATTGAACGCCTCTATTTCCGAGATCAGCCGTCAGGTTACCCGCTCCAACGAAATTGCGGAGCGGGCGGCCAGGCAGGGTCAAGACGCCTCGACCCAGATCGAGGGACTGGTCGCCTCCGCCGCCACCATCGGCGAAGTGGTCAGCCTCATCCAGGACATTGCGGAGCAGACCAATCTGCTGGCGCTCAACGCTACCATCGAGGCCGCCCGCGCGGGCGAGGCCGGCAAAGGCTTCGCCGTGGTCGCGACCGAAGTGAAGAACCTGGCCAATCAGACCGCCAAGGCCACGGACGAGATCAGCGAGCAGATCAATGGTATTCGCAACTCCGTCACCGATACGGCCGACGCCATCGAAGGCATCAATTCGGTGGTGCAGGAAATGAACGAGATCTCCACCACGGTGGCCTCGGCGATTGAGGAGCAGAACGCCGCGACCCAGGAGATCACGCGCAACGTCGAACAGGCGGCGGCGGGTACGCGGGAAGTCACCACCAGCATCACCATGGTGAATAACGCGGCCAGCGATTCCGAAAACGCCTCCGGCCAAATCGCCGAGGCGGCCAACGATTTGTCGACACAAGCCGAGAATCTGCAATCGGCCGTCGACCAATTCCTTGAGGGCATCCGGGCTGCGTAACAACCCGGAACGTTGGGTTTCGGTCCACCTTGCAGCTTTGGTGGACCGAATGTCCGACCCAACAATGTCGCCAGCCGGTCGACCTTCGCGGTCGGCCGGTTGTTTTTGACGTTCGCCGCCTGGATTAGAGCATATATCTGCCATACGGCATCATCTGATGGCGGATGGTAGATTTATGCTCTAAGCCGCCAAATCAATCGCCATCAGATCCTGCGCGACGAAAATGTCGCCGTCATAGATCGCCGCGACCTCGCCGCGCATCCGTGACTGTAACTCGGGCTCATCCATATAGTCGCGCAGATGGCTGAGGACGAGGCGCTTGACGCCGGCCTCGGCCGCGCATCTGGCGATGTCCAGATGGCCAGCAGCGCCGCGGGTGAAGGCGGCCGGGCGATCCTCATCAGACAATTGGAAGCACATATGGATCAGCAGATCCGCCCCTTCGGACAGCCGGGTCAGGGCGTTGGAGGGCCCGCTGTCGCCGGAATAGACCAGCGACCGACCGCCGCAATCTATTCTGAAGGCAAAGCTGATGAGATAGGGCTGGACATGGGGCACGCTGACCGCGCGTAGAGTCCACCCCTTACCTTCATGGACATAGCCGGAGCCGATCTCGGTGATCGCCGGGTCCGGCCAGGCGCGCGGTAAAACGCCGCCGCGCTCGCGGTACACGTCCTGGCTCGCCGGATGCTCGCAGCGCGCGGTCAGGTCGAGGGCGAAGACGCCGTCCGGTCCGAACAACTTCTCCGAGATCTCCCGCATCGGCGCCGGTGCGTAGACCGGCAGCTCCGGCACCTGGCCGCCGCCCCGGTCCCAGCGGGCATGAACCAGCCGGGCATAGTCGATCATGTGATCCGAATGCAGGTGAGAGATGAACAGGGCGTCGAGCTCGCCCGGCTGCACGCCGGCCTGCAGCAGCCGATCGAAACTGCCGCCACCGCAATCCAGCATGACCCGCTGCCCCGCCGCCTCGACCAAATACCCCGCCGACGCCCGCGCCGCATAAGGCTCCGGCGTCCCGGTGCCGAGAAGTGTGATTTTCATTTCCGCCGCCGCCTCCCACCGTCCCTGTCGACATCGCGTCCGCTCGCCCAGCATGCTCTCACGACGCTACACACAGATACAAGCCGCCACCTTCTCCCTCCCACCATGCACCTGATCCAGCGTTACAAGATTGATGAGTTGGGTACTGGTATACCATTGGTATACCAGTTTGACAGGCCGGTTTGCCAAACGGCGGAGACGTTCGCGGTCGGGAGATTTAGCGTTCCAGTTGGCGGGATTCGTCGACGTTGCAGCCGGGGTTAGGACACGCCCCGCGCCTTCGCCACATAGTCGGCATAGACCTTCACCGCCTCTTCCAGGGTGCGGCCGCGGTCGAGGGTTTCGCGGGTTTCTTGGGCGAAGGGTGTGTCGGCGAGCAAGCGGAGGGTGTCGGCGGCGCCTTGGTGGAAGCCGGGGGTGACGCCGGCGGCGGCGAAGGTGGCGGCGATCTCCTCCATCTCGCCGACCCAGCGGCCGGCGTCGGCGGGCAGGAACGGCACCAGGGCGCGCATGCGGGCGAGCGCGTCCGATTGGCTGAATTCGAACTCGGCGCGCAATTCATCGCTCAGCCCGAGGCGTTCCGCCGCCACCAGCACCGCCGTGTGCAGGCTGAACGTGCCCTTGGTCAGGCCGGCGTAACACATCTTGATGGCGGAGGCGCGGCCGATCTCGGTGCCGAGCGGCTTCACCTGAATGCCGGCGCCGTCCAAGGCCAGGATCGGGTCGAGGTCGGGGCCGCTAACGTAGAATCGGGTCGGCGGCGGCTTACGCGGCGGCGCGCCGATGATGCCGCCGTCGATGAAGGTGGCGCCGGCGGTTTCGATCACCTCGCCAACCCGCCGCGCCGTCGCCGGCGAAATCGCGTTGCAGTCGGCATAGGACGGCCGCGCGTCGGCACGGGTCATGGCTTGCGCCACTGCCGCCGCCTGCCCCAACGCCGCCGCCGGCGGCAGGATGGAGAGGATCAGGTCCGCCTCGCCGACCAGGTCTTCCAGTTCACCGCAATCGCGCATGCCCGCCGCGTCGGCCAGACCTCGGCTACGGTCGCTGCGGCCGGCGAGACTGGTGACGATGTCGAAACCATGCTGGGTCAGCGCCTCGGCAACGCCGGAACCCATATCGCCGGGGCTGAGGATGGCGATGGTCTTTGGCGCACTCATCTAGGCCGCCTGTACGTCGCGGTCGAGGCGGCGATAGGTCCAGACGCCGTCCGGGTCGGCCTCGCGGACGATCCGCCCCTGCTCCAACAAGCAGTTCAGATGGGCCAGCGCCTCGGCGATGCCCAGGAAAGCCTCGTTATTGCCGAGCCGGCGGCTGAACAGAACTTTCAGGGTTGAGAGCACCCGCGTCGGCTCGTCGACGAAGTCCTCCAGCGCTTCCAGCCGGGCCCGGTGATGGTCGAGCAGATATTCGAGCCGCCGATGCAGGCCGCGGAATGGATCGCCATGGGCCGGCAGCACCAGCACTTCGTCCGAGATCGCACGCAATGCGATCAGGCTGTCCATATAGTCCTGCAGGGGATTGCCGTCCGGCTCCTCCGGATAGACGCCGATATGGGGGGTGATGCGGGGCAGCACCTGATCGCCGGAAATCATCAGCTTCAATTCGTCGGAGACCAGGCAGGAATGCTCCGGCGAATGGCCGGTGCCGCGCACGACGCGCCAGCGGTGGCCGCCGATGACCAGCACGTCGTCCTGCTTGATGCGGCGGAACTGCTGCGGGATCGGCCAGACCATGTTGGTATAACTGCCGGGGCCGCGGTCGCGGATTGCCTGCAGCGCCGCTTCCTTCAGACCGACCGCGCGGAAGAAGTCGACGAAGAAGTCCGGCGTCTGCGTCCGTTGCACCCCTTCGATCATGCGCCCGAAGGTCCATTCGCCCCGGCTCATCCACAGCTGGCAGCCGAACTGCTCGACGATCCAACCGGCCAGGCCCATATGGTCCGGGTGGAAGTGGGTGCAGATCAGCCGGGTGATCGGCCTGCCGTCCAGCTTGTCGGCGAAAATCGCCTGCCAATGATCGCGGATGGTGTCGCTGTTCATACCGGTGTCGATCAAGGTCCAGCCGTCGCCGTCCTTCAGCAGCCAGAGATTGATGTGATCGAGCCCAGTCAGATCTAGCGGCATGCGCACCCAGTATACCCCCGGCGCCACCTCGAACAGCTCCTCCGGATCCGGTATCCGATCGAAAGGATGGTCGAGCTTCTGAACGCGGGGCGGCAACTGATCCGACATCTCGGGACTCCTCGGGCGGCGAATGTTTGGATAAAGGCGTAAACGAATGACCGGCGGGAGGCGCGGCGCCGTTTTCGACGCCTCCAATATATATTTACGTTTACGTTAACGTCAACGATGGGACTTGGTAACGCCGGGCGGTTGATCGTACGGACGCACTCGGCTATGCCAGCGCATGGTGATCGCGACATTTCAGCAAGACAGACGGCGCGCGGCATGGCGCTAACGATATACGGCAGCGCCCGTTCCCGGACCATGCGGGTCCTGTGGGCGGCGGCTGAACTGGGCCTGACCTACGATCACGTCCCCTACGAACATGACGACCCGGCCCTGAAGCAGGCGGATTACCTGCGTCTCAACCCGGCCGGGACAATCCCGGCGATCGACGACAACGGCGTCATCGTCACCGAATCCCTGGCGATCATCCTCTATCTGACGAAAACCTATGGCCGCGGCGGCCCGCAAGCGCTCTATCCCACCGACCCGGCCGGCGAAGCCGCGATCTGGCGCTGGGCGCTCTGGGCGCAAGGCCATCTCGAACCCTGGGTCCAACGCGACCCGCCCGCCCTGGCGCTCCGCGCCGACGCCGGCGCGCAGGTCCAAGCCCTCCTGACGCCGGCCCTTGCCTATCTGAATGAGACGCTCCACCACCGCCCCTGGCTGCTCGGCCCCTATTTCACCACCGCCGACCTCACCGTTGCGTCTGTCCTTTCCCCGTCCCGCACGGCAGACCTGGATTTGCGCGAACTCGACCAATTAAGCGCATGGCTCGACCGATGCCAAGGCCGACCGGCGGCAGTGCGGGCCCATCGGCGATTCGCCTAACCGTAGGAGCGACCTTGTGATCCCTTACGCCGACTTGAACGATCATCTCGACCTGTTTCAACGGCGCATCCGAGAGGTGCTGAGCAACCAACTTGTCGGTCTCTATCTGCAAGGGTCGTTTGCCGTTGGCGGCTTCGATCGGGACAGCGACGTCGATTTTGTCGCAATCGTGCGTGACGAGCTACCGCCCGAAATCGTTGCCTTGCTGAATGCCATGCACGACAGGCTTTGCGACCGCGCCAATGCATGGGCCGGCGAGCTCGAGGGGTCGTATTTCACCAAAGTTCAGATCGGTGACCTTCAATTCGCCGGCCAGCCGGTCCCCTATGTCGATCGCGGCCACCGACGGATCGAGTATTCGCCCCATTGCAATTCATTGGTGGTCCGCGCGGCGCTCCGACGCCATGGTGTTGTGCTGTTCGGACCGCCGCCCGACACCCTGGTGCCGCCGATCCCGCGTCATGCTCTGCGCCGGGAGATCCATCGGGTGATCGTCGACTGGGGCGGGGAGATCCTCGCCGACCCAGATCGATGGAATAACCGCTTCTATCAATCCTTCATCGTCCTGCATCACAGCCGCGCCTTGCACGACTTGCATCGGGGCTTTCCGGGCGCAAAACCGGACGGCGCGGCCTGGGCCAAGGTTCATTTCGGTCCGCGTTGGCACGCCCTCATTGACCGGGCCTGGCCGGCCCGGCACAATGCCGGCCAAACCGCACGCGAATCCGCCGATTCGGCGGATTTTCTAGCCACATTGGAGTTCGTGCGTCTGACCATCGCCAGGGCTTCGGACTTGATGGCAGGTTTCGAGACGACGGTTGACGAGGCAACAATCTAGCTGTGCACTTGCGATGCAATGACGAACAACATGGCGCGAGAACGCTTTCGAGACGATGAGCGTGGAGGAAGGCTGCTACGAGCATTTTATCGACCCGGCGGTGGATTTTTCTATCGTATTCGAGGACGACGGCCGGGCGGCCTATGCCTATCTGCTCGATCCGGACAACAAGATCGTCCAGAAGGTCTGGCTCTACAACGTCGCCGACGCTCCCGCCGAACTGATCGAGCCGGTCGGCGAAGCCCGCGGCGATCCGCCTTTGAACCCGGCGGAGTTTGTCGATGACCGAATCGATTTTCGACAGGTGACGGATATCGAGGACGTCGTCGTTACCTGGGTCGAAGACGGCGCGGGCACACAAACCGCGGTCATCGACATCTACGGACAAATCCACGCAACCCTGACCATCGGCGAGGAAGTCGGCCGATGCCGGCTGGCCCGCAAAGACGGACCATTCGCTCAAGCTATGAAGCCGCCGACATAGCCGTCATCGGGCGAAACCGAAGCCGTGGCACGGATCACCGCCTAGCCTGTGATCCATGACCGAATCTTCCCGAATAGCCATGGACACAAGACGAACCATTGCAAAAACCCGACGACGACCATCATCGTCCAATTGACGATGATCCAAGCGAGGCTGTCGTCGATTACCCATCCAATCCGTTGCCCCGCATAGCTGAGCAATCCGGCGATCGCTAGATATGCATATCCGGAAGGAAACGCGAGGGTCGCCATTGAAAGGACAAAAATCAATTGACTCTCGTCATATACGCCGGGTTCCCAAACGGACAAATAGTTTGCCAGCGTCAGAACGCAGAGCGTGAGCCAAACCGTGACGCCGGCCCACCAAACGATCCGACCCCATCTAAATCCGGCACCTTTTCGCGTTGGTTCTCCATCTTTCATCACGAGACATCCAATTCATTTGAGTAAGTAAGTATATATTCACTAACTTTTGATATTCAAGCCGATACGCTTGTCTTAGATATATCGCGAACGATTCGCGACCGGGATTGTTTGACCGGATGTCTACCCCTACCAAACAGTCACTTTAACGGCACGGCATATGCGGAAGCTTCTAGGTAGTCATTTTTCGCAGCGCAAAAGCAGCCTGCTTAAGTCAAATCTTCCGACTACTGGAGAGGATAGGCCCCCCCTACCCCACCATCGCCTCGGCCTCGATGGCGTAGAGTGGTTCTGCCCCCGCCGTGACGGCGGATTATTGGGGACAGTATATGTCTTCGTTGAATTCGCGAGAAACGCCAAAACGACATGAATGTCGGTTCAGTCGAGTTTACACACTGTCACCAACAAAATCCTCCTGCGGTGTTTTATAGCCGTGACATCTGCGGGACCGATTTATGCTCTCGGGCGCAATCATGTCGTTTGATCGGCAACAGGTGCAACTTCCGTCGGCAGCCAGCGCCAGACCCGAATCGGGCGGGAAATGTTTTTGACCACCAGTTCGCCCATATCCTCAAAATGAACGCTGATATGGTCGCGAACCTGTTCCAATACGGCATGTGCGATGCAAATACCGCCGGCATCGGCGATTCCTTCCAGACGGGCGGCCACGTTCACGCCGTCACCGAAAATGTCGTCACCGTCGACCATCACGTCGCAGAGATTGACGCCGATGCGGTAGTGCATTTTCCGTTCATCTGGTAAGTCGGCGTTCCGCTCCATCATGAGCAACTGAGTCTCGACGGAACTGAGGACGGCACCGGTCGCGCTCTGAAATTCCCAGAGTTCGCCGTCGCCGGCGGTGCCGACCATCCGGCCGCCATACTTTGCGCCGATCCGTGACGTAGCCTTGCGGTGCGCCATCAGGTCGGCCAGGGCGCGTTCCTCGTCGACTTCCATGAGCCGCGAGTAGGCGGCAACATCAATCGCAACGACGGCGGCCAAGCGACGCCGCGCAAACGGCTCCTGCAGCGCGGCGGCCGGAACGCGGACGGCACCCGCCTCCAGCAGGTTCAGCGACTTGTATTTGTGCTTTATTTCCTCGCACAAATAAGCCGTGTGTTCGGGCATGCGCGTCGTGTCGAAGGGCAGATCGATGTGAGACCGGACTTCGTCGTAGAGCGTGCGCGACAGGCATAGGCCGCCTTCTTCCGCCATCGCGACCAATCGATCCGCCGTGTCGTCCCGCCCCGGCGGCCAAATCTCGCCAGGTGTCGGCGGCGCCTCGAAGTTCAGCCCAATATGCAGCCGCGCCAACGCTGTCGGCGCCGAATCTTTGCCGCGCCCCTTCGGCGTGCGTTGAATATCCGTGGCGCAGCGGATCGCTGTCAACGCGTTCTCAAACGTTGCGACAAACCAACCGTCGCCGGCAACGTCGACGACCACGCCCCCATGCTGACCGGCATCCAAGGCGAGCTTTTCCTGATAATCAACCCAAGCTTGCGGCGTCGACTTGCGGCCGAATTCAGGCATGTAGGCTGCCAGCACTGCGACAAGGTTATTTGCCATCGAAATCACGCGAAGCTGAAACCCCAGTATATCGCCGATCCCGGGAAAACTCACTGGTGTTTCAACATAGAATGTATAGAGGTTAAACCCAGTCCCAATTTATGACCGACAGGGTCGTCGACAGGTTGTCGAAACAACGCCGCCTCGAATACCGAGCTAGACGACCATCGCCTCCGCCTCGATGGCGTAGAGCGATGCGGCGCCCGCCGTGACGGCCGGCGTTAGCGCTGGAGCCTGCGGCAGGATTTGTTCGCCGTAGAAACGGGCGGTGGCGAGGCGGCGTTGGATGAA
Source organism: Alphaproteobacteria bacterium (assembly GCA_965216645.1). Lineage (GTDB taxonomy): Bacteria > Pseudomonadota > Alphaproteobacteria > CBDCGJ01. Next base: position 46,079 of record CBDCGJ010000023.1, read on the forward strand.
GCCGTCTTGCGGCAGGTCCAGGGCGGCGAGCGCGCCTTTGGCTAGTAGAGCCCCGCCCAGGGTGAGGCCGAACTGGCGCAGATAGGGGCTGGCGCCAGCGGCGGCGCCGTTGAGGTCTTCGGACATGCCGGTCAACAGCCAATTCGTGCTTTCTTCCAGGGCGTCGACGGCGGCGGTAAGGTTGGTGCGGGTGCGGGCCCAGTCGTCGCCCGCCGCGGCCAAGGACGCATCGAGTTCGCGCATCTTGGCGATCACGCCGCTCACCAGTTCACCGCCTTGCAGGGGCAATTTGCGCATCACCAGATCCATGGCCTGGATGCCGTTGGTGCCTTCATAGATCGGGGCGATGCGCACGTCGCGGTAATGCTGAGCGGCGCCGGTTTCCTCGATGAAGCCCATGCCGCCATGGACCTGCATGCCGACGGAGGCGATTTCGCAGCCGAGATCGGTGCTCCAGCTCTTGGCGATCGGGGTCAGAAGTTGCTGCAGACCGTCATAGCGGGCCCGCACTTCCTCGTCCGGATGATGGCGGGAGAGATCGATGAACTCCGCCGTTTTGTAGCAGACGGCACGGGCCGCCTCGGTCTGGGCCCGCATGGTCATCAGCATGCGCCGAACGTCGGCGTGATCGACGATGGGCGACGATCCTCCATCGGAAGGCGGCACCAGGGCTTTCCCCTGACGGCGCTCCAGCGCGAATGCGGCGGCCTGCTGATAGGCCCGCTCCCCGATTGCCACGCCCTGGATGCCCACATTCAGGCGGGCGCTGTTCATCATCGTGAACATGCAGCGCATGCCCTGGTTCTCCGCCCCCAGCATATAGCCGACGGCGCCCTCGTCCTCGCCGAAGCTCATCACCGCCGTCGGGCTGGCATGGATACCGCATTTATGCTCCAGCGAGACAGCGCGTAGATCGTTGCGCGCGCCCAGGCTGCCGTCTTCGTTGACCAGGAATTTCGGCACGATGAAGAGGGAAATGCCGCGGGTGCCCGACGGACTGTCGGGCGTGCGGGCCAGTACGAGATGGATGATATTGTCCGTATAGTCGTGCTCGCCATAGGTAATGAAGATTTTCTGGCCGCTGATCCGCCAGCTCCCGTCCGCCGCCGGCACCGCCTTGCTGCGGAGCGCGCCGACGTCGGAGCCGGCTTGCGGCTCGGTCAGGTTCATGGTGCCGCTCCATTCCCCGGAGACCAGCTTCGGCAGATAGGTGTCCTTTTGGCCCGGCGTCCCATGAGCACCGATCGCCTCGACCGCGCCGACAGTCAACAACGGACAGAGGGAGAAGCCCATATTGGCCGAATTCCACAACTCGTTGCAGGCCACGCCCATCAGCATCGGCAGCCCCATGCCGCCATAGTCCGGCTCGAACGGCACGCTGTTCCAGCCGCCTTCCTGATAGGCGGCGTAGGCTTCCTTGAAACCGTCGGCCGTGCGCACCACGCCGTTCTCCAGGCTGGCGCCCTGCTGATCGCCGCTCTGATTGATCGGCGCCAGCACCTCGGCGGCGAGCTTGCCGGCTTCCTCCAACGCCTGGCCGATCATCTCCGGATCGGCGGCCTCCATCCCCTCGAACTGCGACAGTCCACCGAGGTCGCAGATATGCTGCATGGTGAACATCATGTCCTGGATCGGCGCGCGGTAGTCGGTCATGGCTTGAGCTTCCCGTAGCTGAAATTTTTGGTCATGTAAGACGCTTTGCCGGGGCTTGGCAAGAGCGGCGGATTAGTGACAAAAAGACAGCAAGGAGAACCGACGAGATGAACGACTTCGCATTCGAACAGGGCGCCGCGTTGCCCAATTGGCCGACGAAAGTGACGCAGGCGCGACAGCGCCGTTATCACGCCGCCGCGGAGATTCCGGCCGACCTGTTCGCCGGCCGGGTCGACCCGTCGGTGCTGGCCAACGACACCATTCACGCCCTGTCCTTCACCCGCAACGACGACCGCCAGGGACTGCATGCGGGGCAGAATCTAAGGCTGTTCGAACCCATCGACTTCGACGAGCCGTTGACCCTGGTCGGCCACGTGGCGACCGTGCGGCAGATATCCAAGGGCAAGCTGACGGTCACCGCCTTCGACTATACCCGGCCGGATGGGAGCGTGCCCCTGCGCATGGAGCAGATTTCCCTGCAGCCGGACTATGACGGCATGGCCTCGAAGGGCGGCGGCGGCAGCACCGGCCTGACCGCAGAGGGCTACGACACGGTCATGCAGTGCGACCTGACACCGGAGAAAGTCGCCGACTACAGTTTCGAGTTCCCGACATATTACGTGCATTTCCGTCCGGAGGCTGCGCAGGTGCTGGGCCTGCGGGCGCCGATCGCCCAGGGCGCCATGTCGTTGACCTGGATGCTGGCCGCCCTGGCGCAGGACGGGCCGTTCGACAGCCTGGCCTTCGAGTCCAGTTTCCGCCAGCCGATCTATTGGAACGACCATGTCGACGTGCTGCGGCGCGGCGAGGTCGACTTCGCGGTCGCCAACGGCAAGGGCGAGATCTGCTCGCTCGGCCGCCTGACGGAGATCGCACGCTCTTGATCACGCGTTCTCTGACAGCGGATGCCGACGGTATCGCCGAGGCAGCGGCGCTGCTGCGCACCGGCGAATTGGTCGCTTTCCCAACCGAGACCGTCTATGGCCTCGGTGCCGATGCGACCGATGGCAAAGCGGTTGCCGGTATCTTCGCGGCCAAGGAGCGGCCACGCTTCAATCCATTGATCGTGCATGTCTCTTCCGCCACGGCGGCCTGGGAACTGGTGACTGCGAACGACACGGCCGGCGCGTTGGCCGAAGCATTTTGGCCAGGTGCCCTGACCATGGTATTGCCGAAACAACCTGGTTGCCCAGTTGCCGACCTGACGAGCGCCGGTTTGGACACCTTGGCCGTCCGCGTGCCGGCTCATCCCCTCGCCCTCGAGTTGTTGACGGCTACGGGCCTGCCGGTGGCGGCGCCGAGCGCCAACCGCTCCGGCCGAATCAGTCCGACGACGGCGGCCCACGTCCATGGAGAACTGGACGGTCGCATCGCCGCCGTGTTGGACGGCGGCACCTGCGCCATCGGCCTCGAAAGTACGGTCGTTCAAGTCGGTGACGGCATTGTTAACCTGCTGCGCCCCGGCGGCGTGACGGCGGACGAGTTGGCGGACGTCGTCGACGTTCGGCTGGGCGCGGCCGACCCGGCCGCGCCGTCTTCGCCTGGTCAGTTGGAAAGCCATTATGCGCCGACGAAACCGCTGCGCCTCGACGCGCTCGACGTCGCGCCGGACGAAGCCCTGCTGGCCTACGGATCGGACATGCCGGCGGCGGAGCTATACGAAAATCTTAGCCCCAAAAGCGATTTGAAGGAGGCGGCGGCGAATTTATACGCTATGTTGCGCCGCCTCGACGACAGCGACGCGCGAGCTATTGCCGCAATGGCGGTGCCGGACGAGGGTCTCGGCCGGGCTATCAACGATCGCCTAAGGCGCGCCGCCCATGGAGGACATAAAAGTTGAGTATTTCGGACAGCGTTCTCGACGGCATCCGCGCGATCGTCGGCGAGAACGGCGTCATTACAGACGCCGACACAATGGCACCGTTACTGAAGTCCTGGCGCGACAATTGGGAAGGTCGCGTACCCATGATCGTGCGGCCGGCGGACACGGCGGAACTGGCCGCTGTGGTCAAGCTCTGCCACGACACGGGCACTCCGATCGTACCCCAGGGCGGCAATACCGGCCTGACCGGCGCCAGCCAGCCCCATGACGACATGAGCGAGATCGTCCTGTCGACCTCGCGCATGAACCGGATCCGCGACATCGATCTGGCTAACGACACCATGACCGTGGATGCGGGCTGCATCCTCGCCGACATTCAAACCGCGGCGGCGGACGCGGACCGTCTGTTCCCGCTCAGCCTGGCGGCGGAAGGCACCTGCCAGATCGGCGGCAACCTGTCGACCAATGCCGGCGGCACCCAAGTGCTGAAGTTCGGCAATGCCCGCGCGCTGGTGCTCGGGTTGGAAGTGGTACTGCCCGACGGACGGATCTGGGATGGCCTGCGCAGCTTGCGCAAGGACAATACGGGCTACGATCTGAAGCAACTCTTCATCGGCGCCGAGGGGACCCTGGGCATGATCACCGCCGCCGTCCTGCGCCTGTTCCCGAAACCGAGCGACGTGCAGACCGTGCTGGTCGCCCTGCCCGATCCCGCTGCCGCCGTCGCCCTGCTGAGCCGCGCCCGCAATGTCGTCGGCGATCAAGTCACGGTGTTCGAACTGATCCAACGCCGGGCAGTGGACTTTGCCCTGCGCCATGTCCCCAACGTGATCGACCCCTTCGATGCGGTGCATCCCTGGTACGTGCTCGCCGATATATCCGGTCAAGGCGCGCCGGGTAATCTACGCCCGGAGGTCGAGCGTTGGCTCGGCGATGGGATGGAGGCTGGAGAGGTGCTCGATGCGGTCGTCGCCAGCTCCGATCAACAGGCCGGCGCGCTCTGGCATATCCGGGAAGCAATCCCGGAAGCGCAGAACTATGAGGGCGCCTCGATCAAGCATGACGTTTCCGTGCCGGTGTCACGCATACCCGAATTCATCGACCGCGCCAGCGCCGCCTTGGAAACCGCCTATCCCGGCATCCGCATCGTCGCCTTCGGTCATCTCGGCGACGGCAACATTCATTTCAATCCGGCACAACCGGATGGCGCGACGGACTTCTACGATCAACGGGAAGCCGTGAACCGCATCGTCCACGACATCATCGCCGACATGAACGGCAGTATCTCCGCCGAACATGGCCTCGGCCGCCTGCGCATGGCGGAAGCGGCGCATTACAAATCCGAGGTCGAGATCGATCTCATGCGCACGGTCAAACGCGCCCTCGATCCGAAGAACATCATGAACCCGGGCAAGGTGATCGAGGTTTAACGCACCCATCGTCCCGGAATCGCCTCGGCGATATCCGGGATCTTTCCAGACACCGCGCCTCGAACGATCCCGGCTCTGCGCTGCGCTTGGCCGGGAAGACGGTTCGCACTAATCTAACTTACCGGCCAACGGTAGCCCCGCCGCGCGTCGGGACGGGCGTGGGGGCCATGGTCGACGTGGATGTGGGTCAGCACGCGCTCGTCGTTGCTCATGCGCCAGGACAGCATGCGCTGGGCATATTCTAAAACCTGGGTGGCGTAAGCGGGGTCATCGATGCGGTTCTCCAGCTCCGCCGAATCGGTCTCCAGATCGAAAAAAAGCGGCGGCAAGCTGGTGAAGTGGACATATTTGGCACGCTCGTCCCGGATCACGTTCATCACACATTCGTCCGAGCGCAGGCCCAACGCACTCTCGGCGCGTTGACGAACGACGTGGCGGAAGTCCAGTTCGTAGTGAGCTTCCTTCCGCCAGTCCACCGGCGTTTCGCCCTGGAGCCAAGGGATCAGCGATGCGCCGTCGCATTGCCGCGGCAAGTCCAGATCCAGCCAATCCAACACCGTCGGCATCACGTCGATATTCTCGGTAAAGGCGTCGACCTGCCGCCCCCGGCCAACCGCCGCGCTTTCCCTCGGATCACACACGATCAGCGGGATATGATAGGCGGTATCGAACCAGGTCGACTTGCCGAGCAGATAATGATCGCCGAGCAATTCGCCGTGGTCGCTGGTCAGCACGATCAATGTCCGATCATATGCACCGCTGTCCTTCAAGGCGGCAATGACGCGGTCGAGATTGTCTTCCACCTCATTAATCATGCCGTAGTAGGTGGCGCGGAGCTGGGCGATTTCGGCGTCAGTCATGGTCTTAGGTAGTTTGTCAACACCCTCGCACCAAACCTGGCTACCGCAATGATCGAGTTGGTAAGCGAGATAAGGATGCGCCGCCGCTTCCGCCGCCGCGCTCTCCGCCCGCACCGGCGGCGGCGTCACGGCGGCCGCATAGCGATCATGATAGGGCGCCGGCGCGATGAACGGCGGATGGGGCCGCAGGTAGCTCAAATGCACGAACCAGGGCCGGTCCTTGTTGGCGTCGAGATAGCGTAGAGCCTGGTCCGTCAAAAAATGCCCGTCGCTATCTTCGGCGCTGTAAACCGCTGGCGCGAAGGAGAAGGGTTTGTCCGCCGCCTCGGGCCGGTCGTTCTGGTGCAGCCAAATATCCGCCTGCCTCTCCGGGATGTCGTAACCCTTGGCAGCGAGATCGTTGAGCCAGTCACGGATATCCGTGCCCAGCACGGTTTCGTGCCGCATGCCCGGCAACGATTGTTCGTAGTTCCTTAAGAGCGGATCGTCGTCGTCCAGACCGCGCGGGTCGCGGGTTGTGTCCGTATACCCGAACAGCACCGGCTCATAGCCGCGCTTGCGCGCCTCCAACGCCAGATTGGTAAAGCGGTCGTCGAGGGGCGTGCCGTTCGTGGCGGAGCGGTGGTTCTGCAAATACATGCCCGTCCACAAACTCGCCCGCGACGGTCCGCAGGGCAGGGCTTGCGCATAGTGACGACGGAACAGCACCCCATCGGCGGCCAGCGCATCGATGTGCGGCGTTCGGATGACCGGATGCCCGACCGCGGACAGGCAGTCGCCGCGCCATTGATCGAACGTCACCAGCAATATGTTCCAATCGGTCATCGCCTCGCCTCGCTTGCCCGCCTCGTGAATCAAGTGCATTAGAGCGGTGGGAAAGGCGATTGCAAATGTATTTTCCGTGTCAGGGGAGATCGGCGATGGGGATGTATTTTGACGAATTTTCGGTTGGCGACCGTTTCGAAAGCGCGGCGCGGCGTGTTACGGAAATAGAAATCATCAATTTCGCCGAAGACTTCGATCCGCAATTCTTCCATACTGACCCTGAAGCCGCGAAAGCCAGCCGGTTCGAAGGATTGGTGGCCAGCGGCATGCATACCCTGTCGTTGTCCATGGGCCAGTTCTTCCGTACCCGGGTGTTGGAGGGCGTCAATCTCGGCTCCCCCGGCATGGACGAGCTACGTTGGCTACGACCGCTTCGGCCGGGCGACAGCCTGCGTCAGATCTTCGAGGTAACCAAATTAAAGGCGTCGACCAGCAAATTGGATCGCGGCGTCATCTGGATGCGCCACGACACGCTCAATCAGCGGGACGAGCTGATCATGCAATTCACCTGCCTGCATATCGCCATGCGGCGCCCCAGGTCAAAATAGCGAGCCTTGTTTTGGCTTGGGCGGCGGCGGGGACGGCGCTTCGTCCAAGGTCACTTCCTCGAAGCATTCCGGCCCGTCGTTCGCGGGTTTGTTGACCGCCTTCGATACCGGATAGGCGTGCAGGTCCTCGTCATCGAACGGCGGCGCCACATCACCATCGAAAGAGGAAGCAGGATCGAGCCAAGGCTCGAACAGATCGGGCTGCAGGATCACCGGCATTCGGTGATGGATGGGACGAAGTTTTTCGGACGCCTCGGTCGTCAGGATTGTGCAGGTTCTTATTTCATCGCCACCCGGATCCGACCACGTCTCCCACAACCCGGCGAAGACAAAGGGCCGATTGTCCTTAAAGCCGATGCGAAACGGTTGCTTAGCGCCGGCGATTGTCTTCCATTCGTAGAATCCATCGGCCGGAATGAGGCAACGGCGGCGACGGAATGCCGCCCGGAACGACGGCTTCTCCTTCACCGTCTCGATACGGGCGTTGATCATACGCGCTCCGATGGAAAGATCTTTGGCCCAGGACGGCACCAAACCCCAACGCATCGTCGCTAGCTCGCGTCCATCCGCGCCACCGCGGATCACCGGCACATCCTGCGTTGGCGCGATGTTATATCGCGGCGCCAAATTCAATCCACCGATGAAGTCGAACGACTGGCGCATGGCTTCAAGCGGCGTTGTCACACTGTAACGTCCACACATTCTTCACACGTGTATATCGGTTTGATATAAAAAAAATTATAGTAAATTAAGTATAAATCAGGAGTGCAAATTGTCGGGAAATTAGCTAAACTAATTTTTGTATTTAATCGTTGGAATTTTGATTAGTCCTGAACATGCGTTTCCGTAAGTATAGTTTAGTTATCTCGGCAGGGCTCCGCAGTGGCTTATAAACAAAGTACACGTCCCACCGCTGTGGCATCGATCGAATCGGCGCAAGCGTCTTACGACCCCGATCAAGAAGAAATACACGCCACCGCATTGGATGCAATCGGTAATCTCGGCTTCGCCATCGCGGAATGGGATGTACAAGATCGATTGATTCGATGCAACCAATTGTACAGTAGCATTTTTTACAGTTGCGCCTGCACCCTGCGTAAGTCCGTCGAATGGCGGGATGTAATGCGGACGGCGCTGATCAATTCCCCACTGGGTCATAGCGAAAGAGCCGTCAAGACGCTATTGAATCAGGAACACGACCTTAGATTGATCGGCGGGCGAATCAATGCAATGGGTCCCGATGGCCGTTGGTATGACAAATCCGTTCAGATTTCGGAATCCGGCGGACGCCACGAAATCTGGCGCGATATCACTGGCGAACGAGAGCGAATCATGCAGCAGAAGGCGATGGAAGAGCGCTATTCCGTCGCCATGCAAGCCGCCAACGAAGGCCTTATCGAATGGAATGCCAGCAACGGCGAAATCTATCTTTCCGCGCGGGCGGAAGTCATCATTATGGGCGAAGGCTGCCAAAGCGACTTTGTGCCAGATACGGAAAAACGTCTCCGGCAGGTCATACTGACTGAAGATCACGACATGTTTTATGGCGGTCTGCGTGCCCATCTGAAGGGCGAACAGCCCATTTTCCGATGCGAAATACGCACCACCGAACCGGCGGTTCCCAACCGCTGGCTTCGTCTGCAAGGATTGGCGCTACGCGATGCCACCGGCAAGGCGGAACGCGTGGCCGGCTTTATCGCCGACATCACGGAAGACAAGAACAATCAATTGGCCATGCGCCTGGCAAAGGAAGAAGCGGAAATCGCCAACCGCACGAAGACCGAGTTCTTCGCCAATATGAGCCACGAGTTACGGACCCCTTTGAACGCGGTTATCGGGTTTTCCGAAATCATCAGAGACCAGACCTTCGGCCCCCTCGGCGTGCCCCAATACAGCGAATATGTCGATGATATCTTGTCGTCCGGTCAGCATTTGCTGGCTGTCATCAATGATATTTTGGACGTTTCGAAAGCGGAAGCCGGCAAACTCGAACTCGAAGAGAACAGCTTTGCCATCCCCTCCGCGTTCAAATCCTGTCTGCGTTTGGTTACCGAACGGGCCGCCAAACAGGGGCTCGAAATCGGCCTGGAAATCGAAGACGGCTTACCCTGGCTTCATGGCGACGAGCGCAAGTTCAAGCAGATGATCCTCAATCTGCTGAGCAATTCCATCAAGTTTACCGATGCCGGCGGGTTGATCCGGCTAAGCGCGCACAACCGGGATGGCTGCATTAGCGTTTCGGTGGAGGACAGCGGCGTCGGGATGGACGAACTTGGAATGGAACAGGCGGTGATTCCCTTCGGCCAAGTCGACAGCACGCTCGCGCGGAAGCATGAGGGCACTGGTCTCGGCTTGCCCATTGTTATTTCTATGGCCGATTTACATGGTGCCGAGTTCGATATGTCGAGCAAGCCGAACGAAGGCACCACCATCACCATTACCTTCCCGATCGAACGCAGCGTCGAGCCGATATAGGCGTTTCACCCTTAGATTACGTCGGCAAGCGTGTTATATAGCCTGCCTGCCGCCAATGCGGGGACTACACAATCCCGCGATGGGGCTTGACGACGGATTTCGTACGGCGTTCAGTTTAAAGGATGAAGCGGCGTGCGGCGCAAGCATGGCCGCACTTCGATTTTTGGCATGAGTGGAATGAAACGCGGTCGATTGAGCCGGATATTGCCGGCGCTAATGCTGTTGGCCTGGACGACCCTTCCCGCCGCCGCGCAGGCGCAAAAGGCGAAGGCACAGGCGAGCCGCGCCGCCATGGTCGGCGTCGACAAGGTGGTCGAGGAGCCAATCTCCCAAACCATCCCGATCATCGGCCGTTTGGTGACCCGGCGGGCCGGCGTCGTGGCCAGCCGCGCCCGCGGTCCGGTCCAGGATGTACTGGTGGAAGTCGGCGATCGCGTGGCCAAGGGCGATGTGCTGGCGATCCTGGTGCAGGATCGGCTGAAACATGTACTGGCGCAGCAGGACGCCAATTTGAAGGAAAAGGAAGCGGAGCTTGCCACCAGCTTGGCGCAAGTCTCCATCGCCCGACAGACCCTGCGACGGCAGGAACGGCTGCGGAAGTCGAAATCGGCCGCGTTCCGAGTTGCGCTCTATGAAGACAGCCGGCTTGAACTGGCGAAAACCCAAAGCGAAGTGGCGGAAGCGCGCGCGGCGATCGCCCGGGCCAAAATCAATATCGAACTGGCCCAACTCGATCTCGATTATACGGTGATCAAGGCGCCATACCCGGGCGTGATCACGCGCCGCCATACGGAGGCTGGCGCCTTCCTCAATGTCGGCGGACAGGTGGTCTCGATGATCGACGACAATGCGCTCGAAATCGAAGCGGACGTGCCCGTGGATCGGCTTTCGGCATTGCCGGTCGGCGCCAAGGTGAAGGCTCTGATCACCGACGCCGCGTTCGAGGCCAAGGTCCGAGCACTGATCCCTGAGGAAAACAATCTGACCCGTACCCGCGCCGTCCGCTTTACCGCCGCCATGCAAGCGGTCGGTATCGCACTTGCCAGCAATCAGAGCGTGACCATCGAATTGCCGCTCGGCAAAGCGCGGCAGGTCACCACGGTACACAAGGATGCGGTGCTAACCCGACAAGGCAATGATATGGTCTTTCTGGTACAGGACGGGGCCGCGCAACCCCGCCCGGTGCGTCTCGGCGACGGCATCGGCAATCGCTTCGAGGTCTTGAGCGGGTTGGCTGTCGGCGACCTGGTGGTGATCCGCGGCAACGAACGCCTGTTCCCTGGACAAAAAGTCACCCATCGGCCTTAGGACGCGACGACTATGAACGTCATCAAAGCCTCCATCGACCGGCCCATTGCGGTAATCGCCGCGGTGCTGATGGTGGTGATGTTCGGTCTGATCGCGCTGCAATCGATCCCCATTCAATTGACGCCGGATGTGCGTCGGCCGGTATTGACCGTATCCACCAACTGGCGCGGCGCGGCGCCGGCGGAAATCGAACGGGAAATCGTCAACCGTCAGGAAGAGGCGCTAAAAGGTCTGGAAGGCCTTGTCCAAATCAGCAGTCGTTCCGAGGACGGCCGCGGCCGGATCACGCTCGAGTTTCAGATCGGTCAGAACATGGACCGGGCCCTGTTGCTGGTGGCCAACCGGCTGGACCGGGTCACCGGCTATCCAGCGGAGGCGGACGAACCCACGATCCGCACTTCCAGCTCCGACGATCAACCGATCGGCTGGTATATCGTCGACCGCCTCGACGGGAATGAGCGGGCGATCCATACCTATGGTGACGCCGCCGACGATCTGATCCGGGAAAGGTTGGAAAGGGTGCCCGGGGTCTCCCGGGTCAACATCTATGGCGGCAGCGAGCGGGAAATGCGCATCGTCATTGATCCGCGCAAGATGGCGCGCTACGGCCTGACCGTGCCCCTGGTGGTCGATCGCCTGCGCGCCGCCAACGCCTCGATCTCCGGCGGCGATGTGGCCGAGGGCAAACGCCGATACGTGGTGCGGACCGAAGGCGAGTTCACCACCCTCGCCCAAGTCCGCGCCGTGGTGATCCGATCGAACGAGGATGGCGGCACCGGCCGGGTCGGCCGCGTCACTTTGGGCGACATCGCCAAGGTGGAATTCGCTTACAAGGATCCGACCTCGCGCATCCGCTATCTCGCCAAGCCGGCGCTGGCGGTGAACACGGTCCGCGAATCCGGTGCCAATGTGATCGAGGTGATGGACCGGATCTATGTGGCGCTGAAAGAGCTGAAGGAAGAGACCCTGCCCAATATCGGTCTCAGCATCCGTCAGGTCTATGACGAGACCATCTACATCAAGTCGGCGATCGATCTGGTGCAGAACAATATCGTCATCGGCGGTTTGATGGCGGCGGGAATCCTTTTGATCTTCCTGCGATCGATCCGGGCCACGCTAGTGATCTCTCTGGCTATTCCGGTGTCGGTCGTGGGCTCGTTCGTCGCCATGGCGGCGCTCGGTCGTTCCTTGAACGTGATCTCGCTGGCCGGCATCGCCTTTGCCGTCGGCATGGTGGTGGACGCGGCCATCGTGGTGCTGGAAAACATTTACCGTCACCGGCAGCAAGGACATGGTTCGAAAGATGCGGCCTATCGCGGCGCGCTGCAGGTCTGGGGCGCGATCCTGGTTTCCGCCTTGACCACGGTCCTTGTCTTCCTGCCGATCATGGTGATGAAACTGGAAGTCGGACAATTGTTTCGAGATATCGCCGTGGCGATCTCCGTGTCGGTGATGCTGAGTCTGCTGGTCTCCGTGACCGTCGTACCGGCCTTGTCAAAACGGCTGCTGAACGACCGCACGTCGAGTATCGCCAAGCGACTTTATCTCCCCGGCATCGACGAATTGGCCGGCCTGTTCGTCCGCGCAGTGCTCACCTTCGCCCGCGGTGTGGTGAAAAGCAAATCCTTTGCCATTTTGGTGGTTGCCCTGGTCTGCGGCAGCGCGGGCTATGCCACCTGGCAGTTTCTGCCCAAGCTCGACTATCTTCCCCTCGGCAACCGCAATCTGCTGATCGGCTATATCCTACCGCCGCCCGGCTACAATCTGAAAACGACAACCGATATCGCCCAACGCATGGAAGGCGCCGTGCGCAAACATTGGGCCAGCGAAACCGGCGAGGAATCGAAACCGGGCGAACCGCCCAAGATCCGCAATTTCTTCTTCGTCGCCTTCCGCGCCAATACCATCGTCGGTGCCAGCGCCGTCGACCCGAAGCGGGTAACGGAGTTGATCCCGGTCCTGCGGCGACCGATCTTCGCCGAACCGGGCACCTTCGGATTCATCAGCCAGCGCTCTCTATTCGGCCGTCAATCCAGCACCCGTACCGTCGACCTCGATATCAGCGGCGGCGATATGGAAGAGATCATGGCGGTGGCCCGCCGCGCCGCCCGACTGACCGGCCAATTGCTGCCGCGGGAGGAAGGCAATCAGGTGCGGCCGCGGCCGGGCCTGGTGTTGGGTGCGCCGGAAGTGAGGGTCGTCCCCGATCCCCTGCGCCTCGGCGACAATGGAGTCAGCGCGCGGGAGTTGGGTCTGACCGTCGACGCCTTCAACGACGGTCTGCGGGTGGCGGAAATCACGGTCAACGGCGAACGCATCGACATGACACTGGCCGGCACGGCGCAACGCATCAACTCGACCCAGGACATCGCCCACCTACCCGTGGTCACCCGATCCGGCAAAATCATCCCGGTCAGCTCCCTGGCCGACGTTCAGGTCACCTCCGGTCCGACGGAGATCCGCCATGTCGAGCGATTGCGTACGGTAACGCTGCAGATATCGCCCCATGCCTCGATCCCCCTGGAAACCGCCATGGACATGTTGCGCAGCGGCGTCATCGCCAAACTCAAGGATGAGGGCGTTCCCAAAGGCGTCAATCTGAGGCTCTCCGGCACCGCCGATAAGCTGACCGCCACCTGGAATCATATCGTCTGGGATCTGGTGGTCGCGGTCGCCATCGTCTATCTGGTGATGGCGGTGCTGTTCGAAAGCTTCCTCTATCCCCTGATCATTCTGTTCTCGGTGCCCTTGGCGACCGCCGGCGGCGTCGGCGGCCTGGCCCTCCAAAACTACCGGTTGGAGCAGTTGGGACAGTTCCAGTCCCTCGACATGCTGACCATGCTCGGTTTCATCATCCTGATCGGTATCGTGGTCAACAATGCCATCCTGCTGGTGCACCAGACCCTGCATCACGTGCGGCACGAAGCGATGGCCGCGGGCGAGGCAATCCTGGAATCCACACGCAACCGGATCCGGCCGATTTTCATGTCGACCTTGACCAGCGTCTTTGGCATGTTCCCCCTGGTGCTTTTCCCCGGCGCCGGCTCGGAGCTTTATCGCGGCCTCGGTTCCGTGGTACTTGGCGGTCTGGCGCTGTCGGCGGTGCTGACCCTGCTGATCATCCCGCCGTTGTTGAGCCTGATCGCCCCGGTGATCGAGCGGGAACGGACCAAGAAACGACTCCTGCCCGCCGCGCAAGCGGCCGAATAACTCAGATATTCATTCATAGAGGACCAACTATTCATGCCTAAGAGACTAGATCCCGCGGCGTTGAAAGCCATGCTTGCCGACGGCCAGGAATTGGCACTGCTCGACGTGCGGGAGGAAGGCGTGCATTCCGCCTGCCACCTGCTCTATGCCTCCCCCTTGCCCTTGAGCCGCCTGGAGCTGATGGCCGAACATCTGGTGCCGCGTAAATCCGCGCGCATGGTCTTGGTCGACGACGGCACCGGTGCCGATCTGTCGGCCCGCGCGGCGGAGAAGTTGACCGCCCTCGGATACTCGGACATCGCTATCCTGGATGGCGGTATGGCCGGCTGGCAGGCCGCCGGCCACGAAGTCTTCAGCGGCGTTCACGTGCCGAGCAAGGCCTTCGGCGAATTCGTCGAGGTGACCTACGACACGCCCAGGCTGGACGCGGAGATCGTGAAAGCGAAGATCGACGCCGGCGATGATGTGATCGTACTCGACAGCCGGCCGATGGACGAATTTCACGTCATGAACATCCCCACCGGCATCGACTGTCCCGGCGCCGAACTGGTCTATCGGGTCAGCGAACTGGCCCCATCGCCGGATACCGAAATCATCGTCAACTGTGCCGGCCGCACCCGCAGCATCATCGGCGCCCAGTCGCTGATCAACGCGGGCATTCCCAATAAGGTCTCGGCGCTGAAAAACGGCACCATGGGCTGGCATCTCTCCGGCTTCAAGCTGGAGCATGGCCAAAGCCGTATGGCGCCCGAGGTGTCGCCCGAAGGGTTGGCCAAGGCGCAAGCCTACGCAACAGACGTCGCCGCTCGCTTCGGTGTTAAATCGATCGACACGGACGAATTGGCGGCCTGGCGGGCTGAAGCCGGCGAACGCAGTCTCTATCTGCTGGACGTGCGCACGATCGAGGAATACGAGGCCGGCCATCTGCCCGGCAGTCTGCACGCCCCCGGCGGACAGCTGGTGCAATCGACGGAGCGTTGGCTCGGCACGCTTGGGGCCCGCGTCGTTCTGATCGACGGCGACGGCGTGCGGGCGACCATGACCGCCTCCTGGCTCATCCAAATGGGTTGGCAAGATGTGCGCATCTACACTGATGGGCTGTCCGGCGATTTGGAGACCGGACCGCAACCGGCGGTCGAGCCGTCGATCGCGGCGGCGGCGGAAGATACCCTAAGCCCGGACGAACTGGCGGCGGCACAAGCCGAAGGCGGCGTGTTGCTGATCGACCTGGCCGACAGCCGCGAATACAAGGATGGCCACATTCCGGAAGCCTGGTTCGCCATCCGCGCCCGCCTGCCGGAGAGCCTGCCGAAGCTGAGCGATGGCAGCCGTATGATCGTCTTCACCAGCCCCGACGGCATCGTCGCTAAACTGGCGGCACCGGAGGCGAGCGAGCTGACCGACTTGCCGGTCAAGGTGCTCGACGGCGGCACCGCCGCCTGGTCCGCCGCCGGCAAGGCCTTGGCCGAGGGATTGGAAAAAATGGCCGACGAACGGGAAGACGTCTGGCTAAAGCCCTATGACCACGACAAGTCGGTGGAAGACCGCATGCGCGACTATTTGACCTGGGAAGTCGATTTAGTCGAGCAGATCGAGCGGGACGGCGACCACCGCTTCCGCGTCTTCGCCTGACCGCCATGACGGGACGGAACTTCACGGTCTTGGGCGCCGGCATCGTCGGCATCTGCTGCGCACTCTATCTGCAGCGGGACGGTCACACTGTCACCCTGATCGATCGGGACGCACCGGGCGCCGGGGCGTCCTATGGCAATGCCGGCATCCTGTCCGCCGGCTCCGTGCATCCCGTCGGCATGCCCGGCATTTGGAAGAAGGGCTTGAAGATGCTCTTCGACCCGCTGGCGCCGATGACCGTGCGGCCGTCTTACGCGATGCAGATCGCGCCCTGGCTTTGGGGCATGTTCAAGGCCAGCCGGCCGGATCGGGTCGAGGAACAGTCCAAGGCGCTGGCCGCGCTTTCCCAACCCTGCGTGGACCACATGATGGCCTTGTTGGAAAGCGATGACAGCAGCGATCTGGTAGTCCGCAATGGCAGCTTGACGCTTTACGAAAGCGAGGAAGCGTTCGCCGCCGGTATTGCCGACAATGCCTACCGCGACCGCCGGGGCACGCCCTACGAAATTCTCGGACCGGAGGAAATCGCACAGATGGATCCGGTCTTATCCGGAAAATTCACCGGCGCGATCTATCAACCGACGGCCGGCTACACCACCAACCCGCAGCGCCTTTCCAGTCTGCTCGCCGCCCGCTTCCAACAGGACGGCGGTACGGTCCTGCGCCGCGAAGTCACTGATCTCGACTTAGACGGCGACCGCGTGACGATGTTGAAAACAGCCGATGGCGACATTTCGGTCGACAATCTGGTCATCGCCATGGGTGCCTATTCCCGCCGCTTGACGGCCCGGCTCGGCTCCAAGGTCCCGCTGGATACCGAGCGCGGCTATCACGCCATCCTGCCGAACGCCGACCTCAATCTGAAGCACGCGCTTTTGTTGCCGGCCCGCGGCTGCGCCGTCACGCCCATGGAGACGGGATTGCGCATCGCCGGCACGGTGGAGTTCGCCGGCCTGGACGCGCCGCCGGACGAGCGCCGGGCGGAAATCCTGATCAAACACGGGAAGGAGCTGTTTCCGGAAGTCGACGCCGGCGGCGCCGACACGTGGATGGGCCGACGCCCCTCCCTGCCCGACAGCCTGCCGGTGATTTCCAGCTCGCCCCATATCGGCAATGCCTATTTCGCCTATGGTCACGGCCATCTCGGCCTGTCTCAATCCGCCATTACCGGCCGCCTGATCGCCGACATTGTCGCCGGCCGACCGCCAGCGGTCGATCCCGCGCCGTTCCGGGTCGACAGATTCTAGAGCATATATCCACCATACGGGATCATTTGATGGCGTTAGGACGGGATTTGGCTAAGGGACGATGCGCCGCGCGATGCGGGGTATCGGGCAAGCGTCGCGCCGACGACAAATCCCGTCCTAACGCCACCTCCGGCCGGTCGAATGGTTCCGTATGGTAGATATATGCTCTAAGATTACCCCGAACGGGTTCCGGCAGCGATTCCCGTGGTGGGGTGGCGATCTGCAGACCCTGCGAAACTCTCTCATGCCTTCGCCGCGGGTGCCGGGATTCGAGCGCCTGGTGCTCGATCTGGACGACGGCACCGGCGACCGTCTCGCCGCCGCCCTGCATCGCCCGGACGAAGACGACATTGACAAACCTTTGCTGGTCCTGATGCACGGTCTGGCGGGTTGCGAAACTTCCAGCTACATGATCATGACAGCGGCGGCTATGCGGGACGCCGGTTATCCCGTACTGCGCCTCAATCTGCGCGGCGCCGGCCCGTCGCGACCGATCTGTAAGGGCCAGTACCATGCCGGCCGCAGCGCCGACTTGGCCGCCGCGATCCGCGCTTTGGCACCCGTGTGGGGCAGCCGCGGCATCGTCATGGTCGGATTCTCCCTAGCCGGCAACATCACCTTGAAATTCGCCGCCGAGTTTGCTGGCGACCTGCCCGTACCGGCCGTGATCTCCGTATCGGCGCCGATCGACCTGGAGCTGACAGCCCACAACATGCTGCGGCCGCGCAATTATCTCTACAATCAAAAGTTGCTCATGGACTACAAACGCCAAGCCCTGGCCGACGGGGCGGAGGTGTCCGACGAGGAACGCGCGGCGGTCCGCAGAAGCCGCAACTTCACCGATGTCGACAACTGGTTCGTCGCGCCGCGCAACAATTTCCGCGATGCCGAGGATTACTGGCGCAAATCCATGGCCAAGCAGTTCCTGCCCGACATCCCGGTTCCGGCCCTGATCCTGCACGCCGCCGACGATCCCATGGTCCCTGCCGAACCCTATCTGGATATCGAATGGTCATCGCACGCGAATCTGACTTCGCTCGTCACCCCGCATGGCGGTCACCTCGGATTTCATGATGTGGACGGCCTTTGGTATATCGCCGCCATGAAAGACTATCTGGCTCGCCTGTAGGAGTTATCCCGACGGTTGTACAGGGGTCTTGCACAATGTTATCCACAGGATTTAGTATAGTTCACTCTTTGTTCCTACATTATGTATTGTTCTTTACCACAACTATGCGTATGATCCCCCGACGTCGCAGATATAGTGAATTTATGATGAGGGGAGTGGGTTATGGCGGTGGATTGGACCGACGAAAAGGTTGAAATCCTGACCGAACTATGGCGCGAGGGTCAATCGGCGCGACAGATTGCCGAGGTACTCGGTGACGGTGTCACCCGTAACGCGGTCATCGGCAAGGCCAACCGTCTGGGCCTGTCAAAACCCTCGAAATCTTCCGTCACCCGCAAGCAACGTAAGGAAGAGCGGATTAAGGCAAAATTGATGGCGCCGGAAGGCGGGGCCACGATCTTGACCCTGACCAGCTCCACCTGCCGCTGGCCGATCGGCGATCCGGGCGATGAAGACTTCCGCTTCTGCGGCGGGCCGGCCAACCCGTCACAACCCTACTGCGAATATCACGCGCAATTGGCCTATCAAACAGCCACATCGCGGGAACGCAAACGAAACCGTCCCAACCGGCGCTTCGGTTAAGCGAGAAGCCGGTACGAACACCCCATTTCCGTCCGGGCGCGGCAGTTTCGATTGAGTTTGGACCGTCCTTCATGGCTGGTATACCAACGGTATACCAGCCCCTATCACGCATCATAACCGACTTTCCGTACGGTCCTTGCGGACGACGGCGAGGTTGGTGAGAGCATTTAGGGATGGAGCGATTGTTGGGCCGGCTGCTTGGCGTCCAAGTTCCTGTTCCCGCAACAGCCTCGGCGTCAGTTACCGCGGCGCGTATTCGGTGAGCGCTTGATCCAGGATCGCCACCGCGCGGTCGATTTCTTCCCGACGTACCGTGAGCGGCGGCGCAATGCGGAAGACGCTGCTGCTGGCGCGGCGGCCGATATTGAGGCAGGCGCCAAGTTCGAGGCAGCGCCGACTGACCTCCGCGCCGATCTCGTTGGCTGGCGTTTTGCTCTGACGGTCGCTGACCAGTTCGACGCCGAGCAGCAGGCCGCGGCCCCGCACATCGCCGATGATCGGGTGACGTTGTTGCAAATCCAAAAGTTGGTCTTTCAAGTAAGCGCCAAGCTCCCGCGCGCGATCGGCCAGCCGGTCGCGGACGACGATCTCCACGACCTTTTGTCCCACCGCCGCCGGTAAGGGATCGGCCGCGTGGGTCGTGTAGAAAAGAAAATCCTTGTCATAACAGTCCTGCTCGACCTCCTCGGACGCGACGGTGGTGGAGAGCGGCAGCCCGGCGCCCAAAGTTTTGGAAAGGTTGAGGATATCCGGCACCACGCCTTCGCCGACGAAGGCGAACATATCGCCGGTGCGGCCCAGACCCGTCTGTGCTTCGTCCAGGATCAGCAGCATGCCGCGGGCATGGGCTTCGTCGCGCAACGCCGCCAGATAACCTTCCGGCAGCTCGATGATTCCGCCGGAGCTGAGGATCGGTTCGATCAGAACCGCGGCCAACTGTCCCGTACTCTGGCGGTCGATCATTTGCCAGCCGAAATCGAGTTCCGCTCGCCAATCATAGACGCCGTCGCGATTGAACGGCGATCGGTAGGCATGGGGCGTCGGCAGGGTCAACACGCCCGGCAGCGTCGGACCGTGGCCACGGCGGCCGCCGGAATAAGTAGTTGCCGCCGCCCCGCCCGTAACGCCGTGCCAGGAGCGGTCGAAAGCGACGACCTCGAATCCGCCGGTATAGGTCTTGGCCATGCGCAAAGCGGCTTCGTTCGATTCGCCGCCGGTCGACAGCGGCAGCACGCGGCGAAGCGGCAGCGGCAGAATCTCGCACAAGGCCTCGGCGAACGCTTCCACCGGGTCGGAGAGGAAGGCGCTGTGCAGGTGAGCGAGACCGGCGGCGGCATCGGCGACCACCTCGGCAATCTCCGGATGACCATGACCGACGATGGCGCTCATCTGACCCGAGGTGAAATCGAGTATTTCCCGACCGTCCCGATCGTAGATGCAGGTTCCCTTCGCGCCTTTGATACGGGGTTCGGCGAAGTCGCCGCCATAGCGGAAGATCCCGCCCTTTTTGTTGCCCGTCATGCCTCCGCTTCCTCTCGCATCATCTCCAGCTCCAACCAACGCGCTTCGGCATCATCCAACGCCGCCTTGGCGGCCGCAAGAGACGTTACCGCCTTATCGTAATCCGCCGGAGATCGGTTGTAGAGCGCCGGATCAGCCAGCGCCGCCTCGGCTGTCTGGATTTCCGTTTCCAAATCCGCGATTCGGTCCGGCAGCAGCGCCAGTTCGCGTTCGAACTTGTAACTCAATCGCTTGGGTTTGTTGCTTTGCGCCAGTTTTGGCTTCGGTTTCTGCTTAGCTTTCTCCGCTCCCCTGGGAGTGACCGACATAACCTCGCCCCGCTGACGCAGATAATCGTCATAGCCGCCGGCATACTCGGTGATCCGGCCCTCGCCCTCGAAAACCAACGTGGCATTGACGACGCGGTTCAAGAAATCCCGATCGTGGCTGACCACCAGCAACGTGCCGTCGAAATCGCCAAGCAAGTCGACCAGAAGATCGAGGGTATCCATGTCCAGATCGTTGGTTGGCTCGTCCAAGACCAACAGGTTGCATTCCTGACAGAGCGCCCGCGCCAGCAATAGCCGGTTTTGCTCACCGCCGGACAGGCTGGATACCGGCGCTCTCGCCTGACCGGGACTGAACAGGAAGTCCTTCAGGAAACCGGCGATATGCCGAGGCTGACCATGGACGTCCACCTGATCGCCGCCACGCGGGCAGAGAATGTCCTGCACGGTCTTTTCCGGCGGTAATTCGTTCCTGCTTTGATCGATATAGCGTGGCGTCAGGTTGCTGCCATGGCGCACCCTACCTCGATCGGGCGATGTTTCCTTCATCAGCAGCCGGATCAGCGTCGTTTTGCCGGCGCCATTCGGGCCGATAACGCCGATCCGGTCGCCACGCTGCACCCGCAGGCTGAAGTCGCGAACGACCGGCCGGCCTTCGTAGGATTTTTGCAACCCCTCCGCCTCGAGCACCATCTTTCCGGAAGTCGCGCCGCTGTCGAGGCGCAGGTCGGCGCGGCCGATTTGTCCGACGATTGCGGCTCGGCGCTCGCGCAACTCGGCCAGTCGGGCGACGCGGCCTTGGTTGCGCCGCCGCCGGGCGCTGATTCCCTCGGCCGCCCAACGGCTTTCCGCTTTGATTACCTTGTCGAGCTGCCGGCGTTCCTTCGCCTCCGCCGCCTCAACCCGTTCCGCCCAGGCCTCGTAATCGGCGAAGCCGGCACGGTTGACGCGGAGACGGCCCCGATCCAGCCACCAGGTCCGTGCCGTCGTACGCCGTAGAAAAGCCCGGTCATGGCTGACCAAGACGACCGCGCAGTCCAATCGTTGCAACTCCGCTTCCAACCATTCGATGGCCGGCAGGTCGAGATGGTTGGTCGGCTCGTCCAACAGCAGAATATCCGGCGCGGCGGCCAAGGACTGGGCCAACGCGATCCGCCGCTGCTCACCGCCGGATAGATTATCGAGCGGCAAGTCTTCCGGAATCTGCAACTGATCGAGCAACATACGCGCGCGGTAACCGCCGTCCTCCGGCAGACCCGCCGCCGCGAATGCACCGGCGGTTTCTTGCCCGGTCAGGCGCACTTCCTGCGCCATATAGCCGACCGTCACACCAGGCTGGACGAAGCGGTCCCCACCATCGGGATCCGCCATACCCGCGAGCACCCGCAGCAGCGTGGATTTGCCGGACCCGTTGCGGCCGATCAAGCAGATGCGGTCCCGGGCGGCGATCTGCAGCTCGATATCGTCGAACAGCTGCAGATCGCCCAAGCTTTGCCGCAAGCCGCGATATGTCAGAAGAGGTGGCGCCATGGCGCCTCTTTACAATGGTTCCGGTATCGGGACAATCGACGGCCATGTTGATGGCCGTTCTGTCCCCCGCCAAACGCCTGCGTCTCAGCGAGCTGCCGGCGCCCTTGCCCCACAGTCTGCCGGATTTTCTGCCGCAGACGGCCGAACTGGCTCGGCTTGGCCGCAAGCTTGACCGGCAACGTGTCAAGCGATTGATGAAATTGAGCAATCCGCTGGCGGAGCAATGCCTGGATTACTTCCACAGATACCGACCGCCGCAAGATCCGGCCGATAGCCGGCACGCCGTATTGAGTTTTGCTGGAGACACTTATATCGGTCTGCGGGCGGGCGATTTTTCGGACGAGGAGCATATCTTCGCCCAGGATCACCTGCGAATCCTATCCGGCTTCTACGGTTTGCTGCGGCCACTCGACCTGATCCGGCCCTATAGGCTGGAGATGGGGGCGAAGCTACACAATCGCCGGGGCGACGATCTCTACCGTTTCTGGGGACAACGCCTGGCCCGGCATTTACGACGGGAGATGGCGGAACAACCGGATCCTGTGATCGTCAACCTGGCCTCCGTCGAGTATTTCAAGGCCTTGCCGGAGAAAACGCTTAAACTGCGAGTGGTCACGCCGGTGTTTCGGGAAATCCGTGATGGCGACGCGCGCGTTATGGCGCTACATGCCAAACGCGCCCGCGGCATGATGGCGCGCTACATCGTCACCCATGGCCTGAAAAAGCCGGAACAGCTGAAAGCGTTCGACGAAGCCGGTTATCGCTATCGTCCGGCGCTGTCGACGCCGGACCGGCTCGAATTTCACCGAATCAACGAAGGACCCGGCCAGTGCAACGGTTGGATATGACCGATCAGTTATAATAAGCGCAGCGTTGTAGCGAGGTCCGTTCGCCCTGCGTGCCTTTCATCACCAGCCGATCGCCAACCTTGGTGATGCGCTTGTTGAAGGTCGGGGCGACGAAGGTGTTCGTTTCCTTGGCCGGGGTGTAAACCCCTTTCACTGGACCGCAGCGCCAAAGATCGCAGCGCTGGTTCTGCCACAAACGGCAACTGCAGGCATTCGCTTGGAAGGCGTGGAAACCGACGAAGTCGAAGGTAAAGGCGCGTTGGCTTGAGCAGCTCGCGGCCCAGTAACCGCCGAAGAATTCCCGCGGTACCGTAAAGGCGGGGGTTTTGTCCTCGAAAATACCGGTCACCTTGCAACCGCGCTGGCTACCGCCGTCACCCACGCAGGCAATAGACGCCTGATCCCGCGCCGTCGCCTCGTCCGGTTGACCGCAAACGGCGCCGGCCGCACCAGTCGCCACATCAAGGGCGATGGCGCCGAACCCGGCGGCCGAGCAGCCGGCGAGCGCCTGACATTGCTTGCCGCCCAACTCCGCGCACCGGTCGTTGGCGAGTTTGCCCAATTTGGTCAGGTTGACGCCGACCCGATAGGCATAGGAGAGCGATTTCTTATCGACCGAAATCACCGATTCTGCCAAGGCAGACACTGCCAGCCCGGCCCCCAGGGTAAGACCGCCGATCCAAAGTGCGACCCGCTTCAGCCCTATCGGATACGCCATTGTTCCGCCTTTCTCGCGCCCCGCGCTATTCCTTGTTCCAGGGGCAGTTTTCTCGCGACGCCTTGGCGCCGTCATAACTCCCGGTAGAGCTGGAATATTGGACGTAAACCACCGACCCGTCCGGCGCGCAAATCGGGTCGAAAACCCCGGGCACATAGCGGGAATCCCGATCTTGCGCGCAACCCGCCAAAGCAGCCAGCGCCAGGCTAAATCCAATTACTCGTAGCATGGTGTTCTCCCATCGACAGTCGTCAGTTTGTGCTTTCGTGTTGGTCCGCGCGACCATTCGCGCATGATTTCCCGTCGGCTCACGGTTCAGGTCCGCCGACCGTCACGCGCGCCGGCACGCCATCCACATAAACCTGCTTGGTCATTAATGATTCATGCGCCGGCCAGCCCGTGTTCATACAGGAAACCACTTCGCCGTCGCCAACGAATTTTTCCGATTGCGCGCGGAGAAATCTGGTGCTGACGATATCCGCCCCGTCGATGACGAAATTCCCGCCGGCGAACCACTCGATTTCCAATGCTTCCCGCAGGCCGACATCGCGGACCCGCAAGCCGCACATGACCAAACGGCCATCCACGTCGAAACGCTTCACATAGACGGTTGAATGCCGCCCCTTGAAATCGCCGCGCCAATAGAGTTTCAGCTTCTCATAAGTTTCGTCGGACACCCGGTCGGCCATTTGAAAGGGACGGCCGTACTGATACAATCCCTCGCCGGAAATGTGGCTGTAGGAACATGACGAGACGATGGCCGCCAGAGCAACAACGGCAAATAACCTGAAAAACATTAGGAACACCCGTATCCTATCCCGGACTCCGAACTGTCACACAACCTCGACTTTAGCCGAAGAGCCGGCGCAAGTGCAATTCGTCAGGCCGAAAAATTCAACACCTCAACTCGCCCGTTTCTAGGGATTTTTCGGTAAAAACCCGAAAAAGCGACTCAATTCAAAGCAATTTGTGCGATATCGATAATGCTTTTTGTCTCCGGCTCTTCGGCGTTACTTATCCGTTTGTTGCCGATTGCGACAATGCTGCAACACCTTCGTCCACAGTTTCGAATATTCGAAGAATTTTTTCGAATCGGGCAATGGCAAAAACCTCGCCGATGACCGGCGGCAATCCGGCAACGACCTGCTCGCCCGCCTTGCTGGCGCTTGCCTTGGCGCCGAGAACGATCGCCCGTAAACCGATGCTGGAAATATAATCGACCAGAGAAAAATCGACGACAATTTTCGGCTCGTCTCCGCCCTCCGCCAAAGCAAGCAATTTGTCCTCGAAAGCCGGCGTGCCGGATTGATCGAGCCGGCCAACCGGCGAAATCACGGTCACTCCACCACGCTGTTCGATTGCAATCTCACCCAATGCCGCCTCTTTTCGCCATTACGGTCATATCTTGGGGGCGCCTTTCATCGTACATATTGAAACTGGGAATGCAAAGGCGGAAGGACGCAGGATGGAGAAGGCCGGCAAATTGGTCGCACTCGACTGGGGTACCAGCAACGCGCGGGCCTATTTGATGTCGGGCGACGGCCGCATCCTGGACGAAAAGGAGCGTCCGGCGGGCATCATGCAAGTCGATCCAACAGACTATCCGGATGCGTTGGAAGAAATGCTGCAGGCGCTCAGCGGTCGGGACTGTCCGATAATCGCCGGCGGCATGATCACCAGTCAGCAGGGCTGGTGCGAAACGCCGTACATGCCCTGCCCGGCGGGTCGTGAGGACTTGATCGCTGGTTTGCGCCATTTGCGGACCGCGAAAGGCTCCGACGTCACCTTCGTGCCCGGCTTGTCCGATCGCCAGGACCTCAGCCGTCCGGACGTCATGCGCGGCGAGGAATGCCAGATTTTCGGCGCCTTTGGGAGCGACGAAAGCGGCACTGCCATCCTGCCCGGCACTCATAGCAAATGGATCCGGGTCGAAAGGGGCCGGATCGCCGGCTTCCGGACCTATATGACGGGCGAGGTCTTCGATTTGATGGCGCATCATTCGATCCTCGGTCGACTGGCCGACAGGAACGGCGAGGACGGGGAAGCTTTCGACAAAGGCGTTGGCCGCGGTCTGGAAGGCGATTTGCTGGGCGATCTATTCAGTGCCCGTAGCCTGGCGCTTTTCAAGGAGCTCGCACCGGCGGGAGTCGAAAGCTATCTATCCGGCCTGCTGATCGGCGCGGAGATCGCGGCGGGTCGAAACACTTTTCCGGAAGCCGCCCAGGAGACCGTTCGTGTGATCGCCGGCGCCGCGTTGACGGCCCGATATCGCCATGCCCTCGACCTTGCCGGAATCGATAACGACGTCGTCGCGGGCAGGCCGGCCGCGGCGGGTCTATTCGCCGTCGCCCGTGCCGCCCGGCTGATCGATTGACATCTTCCCGGTCGGCGCCACAAGATGACGGCCCGATCGAACAGGAGGGCGGCGCGGCAGCAAGCAACATGGTCAATTTCTACGATGAAACGCAGGTCCGCGCGGTGCTGGAGATGCCGGCCCTGATCGCGGCGATGGAGCAGGCCCTGATCGACCTTTCGGCAGGCAGAGTCGTACAACCGGTCCGGTACATGCTGGACGTTCAGCCGGCCGGCGGTTTCTACGGCAATATGCAGGCGATCGCACCGACCGGCATGGGGACCAAGATGGTCTGTTTCTTCCCCGGCAATGCCGAGCGTGGCATCCACACCCATCACGCCATCGTCGCGCTGTTCGATCCCGACACTGGCGAACCCTTGGCGGTTATGGGCGGCGGCGCGATCACCGAGCTCCGCACGGCCGCCGTCTCCGCCGCCGCGACCAAAGCGCTCGCGGCACCCGATGCCAAGGTGCTGGCCGTGTTGGGCACCGGTGTGCAGGCGCGCAGCCATATCGAAGCGCTGCGCCACGTCCGGGACTTTGACGAAATCCGAATTTGGGGCCGCACGCCGGCCAATGCCGAGAAACTGGCGGAAGAGAGCGGCGGCGTGGCCATGGCGGCGGCCGACGCGGTGCGCGGCGCCGATGTGGTGGTCACCGCCACCTCTTCGCAAACGCCGGTGCTGGAAGGCGCGTGGTTGAAACCGGGCACCCATGTCAACGCCGTCGGCGCGCCGCGCCCGGACTGGCGGGAACTGGACGACGCGGTGATGGCAAATTGCGTGATCGCCGATAGCTACGAAGCGGCCTCGAGCGAGTCCGGCGACGTCATCCTGTCCGGCGCCAAGCCGCGCGCCGAGCTGGGCGAAGTGCTCGCCGGTAAAATCAGGATCGACCCGGCCGAGACGACGGTCTTCAAATCCTTGGGCCTGGCGGTCGAGGATATCGCCACGGCGCGTTTGGTTTATGACGCCATTGAAGGCTGAGCCCCGCCGCATTATTCTGCTCTTCAACCCGCCCAACCAATCGTTTTTCGAGAGATCATGAAAGCCGCTATTCTGCCCGTCACGCCGTTCGCGCAAAACTGCTCGCTGCTCTGGTGCGAGGAAACCAATAAAGGCGCCGTCGTCGACCCCGGCGGGGAGGTCGACCGCATTCTCGAAGGTGTCGAGCAGCAGGGCTTCGAGCTGGAGAAGATTTTGGTCACCCACGGCCATCTCGACCATGCCGGCGGCGTCGCCGAGCTGGCAGAGCGTCTGTCATTACCGATCGAGGGACCGCATAAGGACGACCTGTTCCTGATCGAGAAGCTGGCGGAGCAGAGCCAGCGCTATGGATTCGACGGTGCCGGTCCCTTCACGCCGGACCGCTGGTTGGAAAACGGCGACGCGGTGACGGTCGGCAATATCCCGTTGACGGTACGCCATTGCCCCGGCCACACCCCCGGTCACATCGTCTTCGTCAATGTCGAAAACAACCTCGCCTTCGTCGGCGACGTTCTGTTTCAAGGCTCGATCGGCCGCACCGACCTGCCGCGCGGCGACCACGAACAGCTGCTGACATCGATCACCGAGCGACTCTGGCCGCTCGGCAACGACATCGCCTTCGTCCCCGGCCACGGTCCCATGTCGACCTTCGGGCGGGAACGCATGAGCAATCCCTATGTGGCCGATTTGGCCCTGGCCAATCGTTAGCGAATTTTTGAGAAGGAGAGGATCATGGGAGTTCTGGACGGTAAAGTCATTCTGGTCGCCGGCGCGGGCCGCGGCATCGGCAAAGAATGCGCCCTATTGGCGGCGCGCGAAGGCGCCAAAGTTCTGGTCAACGATCTCGGCGCCTCGGTCGCCGGCGACGACGAAGGATCGGCCGGCCCGGCCGACGAAGTGGTCGCGGAAATCCGCGCCGCCGGCGGCGAGGCCGTAGCCAATTCGGAAAGCGTCGCCGACTATAAAGGTGCCGAGAATATGGTGCAGCAGGCGATCGACGAACTCGGCGGCCTGCACGGCATTATCGACCCGGCGGGTATCCTACGCGACGGCATGTTTCACAAAATGACCGAGGAAGACTGGGACGCGGTCATCAATGTCCATCTCAAGGGCTCCTTCAACATCTGCCGCGCCTCGATCAATCATTTCCGGGATCAGGAGGACGGCGCCTATGTGCTGTTCACCTCCACTTCCGGCTTGATCGGCAATATCGGGCAGACCAACTACGGCGCCGCCAAGATGGGTATCGTCGGCCTGTCGAAAGTGATCGCCATGGAGAATGAGCGTAAGAATGTGCGCTCCAACATCCTCAGCCCCTCGGCCTGGACCCGGATGATCGGCACCATTCCCATCAAGAACGAGGCCGACCGGGTGCGCATCGAAACCATGCAGCAGAAGATGCGGCCGGACCAGATCGCGCCGCTGGCCATCGCCCTGGTCGCCGAACAGGCCAAGGACATCAACGGCCAGATCTTCTCGATCCGCGGCAACGAGGTTTTCCTGTGGAACCAACCGCGCCCGATCCGCGGCATGGCCAAGGTCGAAGGCTGGACGCCGGAAAGCATGCTCAACCACGCTTTCGAAGCCTTCCGCCCGGACATGACCGATCTCGGCAACGCCCGCACGGTGTTCCCTTGGGATCCGGTGTAAGGTCGCGCTAGGCCGGCTGCTTCAACCTTGTCTCGCTGGTGCCCGCACCGCCATCGGTGACTTTGATGTCGGCCGTCAATGGCACGCCCGGGCAATGGATGCCGAGGGGACGGCCATCGGCGTTCAGGCCCTGTTGCTCTTCGTAGGGTGCCGGTAGGGCGGGACCGCCGGGGCAGGCCAGCCAGAGCCGCAACAAATGACGCTTGCGGTCCGGTTCGGACCAATCTTCGTAGGCCGTACGGCTATGCAGGATGCTGTGATTGCAGACGAACTGCATGTCGCCGGGGCCGAATTCCATGTCCAAGTGAAACTCCGGCCCCTCCGCCAAGGCGTCCAGATAATCGAACGCCTCGCGCTGTTCGTCGCTAATCCGGGGGACCTCGTCGAAGCGCTGTGCTTTGCGGATGCCGCTGCGGACGTAACTGGTCAGCATGCGCCCGCGGTAAGGGTTGAATACCGGCATGCGGTACCAAGGCAAACGGTCTTCCGGTATTTCGTCGCGCCGATCGCGGTAGGTGGGTTGCAACAAGACCTGCGCCAGATCGGGCCTTCGCTCGGCCATGGCGTTGTACAGTGCAACCGACGAAACCAGGCTCGACAAGCCGCCGGATTTGGACGTCTTCACCGAGAGCAGGCCGACAATATCGCCGGAATCGCAATGATAGGGCAGGCGCACATTCGTTTGATAACCACGCGCGCTGGGCACGTCATAATCGAACCCCAGATCGCGAACGTGACCGAGCGCATGGCCTTTTGCGTTTTGCGAGACCGGAATCCCCAAATGGGCGCCAACGGCCCAGAAGGCGCGCGCCGCTTGCTCGAGAGGGTAACGGTCTATGGGAAAGCCTCTGATCAACATGAACCCCTGCCCATGCAGAACGGTCTCGCGCAACGCGGACAAACGCGGCCCTAGATTTGGCATCGGCGCCAACGCCTTGGTGATATCGATGATCGGCGTATCCGCCAGCGCCGACATGACCTGCTCCAGATCGCCGATTTCCTCGGGCGTCAATGTCATAACCCATTTCTCCGGCACCCGCGCATTTCCGGTCCGGTCCAAGCACCGTCGAACGATGGTAGTTTGTCGGTCATAAAATCCCTCTCAAAACGCCAACACATATCTTCGGCGATGGCTGGTGATTTGGCAAATCGGCCGAGGACCGGTCCGCCTATCCCTCCATGGCGATTTGGCCGCTTACGCCGGCAGGCCGAGGGCGGTCAGTCCGGTTTGGAGCATGTCGATCGTCGTCACATCGTCATCGGGGATCAGCATGAGGCCGGGGATGTGGGCAACCCGGAGATGCGGTGCCAGGCGGCGCGCTTCGGCCACGGCGGCATGCGCCTCCGCCGCGCGGCCCAGTTCGGTTAAGATCAGCCCCCGCATCAGCCAGGCTTGAATATTGCTGTCGTCGACGGCCAGATTATCGTCGATGACGGGCAACGCCTCTTCAGAACGGCCCGTGAATACCAGCGCGCGGACCAACCCGTTGCGATACCAAATCGGCGCGAACGGATTGAGCTTCATGGCCGCGCGCAGATGCTCCAGCGCTTCCTCATAACGGGCGCAATGCAGCAGGGCATAGCCAAGGAAGCCGCGAATATCGGCATTTCCCGGTTGATCCGCGAAGCCGCGCCGCGCGATCTCCAGCGCCTCCTCTTGCCGACCGAGCGGTGCCGCGACCATGATCGTCAGCCCGATGGCCCAGGAGATGGATGGATCGATCGCCATCGCCTGCCGAGCATATTCGTCGGCCCGCTCGAACTTGGCCTGACTGTCGCCGGTATATCCCAGCCGTCCGTCCCACCACCAGGTGAAGCCCAATGTGGCCAAGGCATAGGCATAGTTCGGGTCCCGCGCCACCGCCCGCTCGGCCAGCGACCGGGCCTCCAGATAATCCGTGGCGTTGAAGCGGATCTGCAATTCCGACGCCCGGACACAAAGCTGCCAAGCCTCGATATCGTTGGTGCCGCGGGACAGGATCGCCGCCGCCTCCCCATCGGTCAGATGGACCTGCAGCGCGGTCACGATTTCCTTGGTGATTTCATCCTGGATGTCGAACAGGTCCTCGGGCGTGCGGTCGTAGCGCTCGGCCCAGACATGACTGCCATCGCTGGCGTCGATCAACTGCGCGGTAATGCGGAGGCGCCGGCCGCCGCTTCGGACGCTGCCTTCCAGAACGTAACGGACGCCGAGCTCTTCCGCGACCTTACGCAGGTCGCTCGCCCGGCCTTTATAGGCAAATGTCGAATTCCGCGCGATCACCCGCATCCGACTGATCTTGGAGAGCGCGGTGATGATGTCTTCCGAAATGCCGTCGGCGAAATACTCGTGCTCGCGGTCGGTCGACATATTGTCGAAGGGCAAAACCGCAATCCAGGGGCGCGTATCCTCGGGATCGCGGTCGTCCGAGGCGGCTGCGGAATTGTCGGTGGCCACCGTCGCGGATTTCCAATGCCACACAGGGATCGGGCGCGCGATATTCTTCAGCGTCATCGCCACGCCGCCGGCGAACATGGCCGACATCTTGCCGTCCAAGCTATTGTATGCCGTGTCGGAAATCAGGATGCCGCCGGCCTGCGCAGCCGTTTCCAGGCGCGCGGCGACATTGACGCCGTCCCCGTAAATGTCCTCACTGTCGAACACCACGTCGCCGATATGCACGCCGATACGCAGCTTGATAAGCGCGTTTTCTCTAAGACCTTCTTGAATGGCGACGGCGCAGTCGACCGCCGAGACGACGCTGGAGAATTCGACCAGCCAACCGTCCCCCATGCTCTTGAAGATGTTGCCGCCCCGCCTATCGACGGCGGGACCGAACAGCTCTTCGCGGAGTTGCTTCAGTGCCTCGAGCGCGCGTAGGTCGTCTTCCGCCATAAGGCGGGAGTAATCGACGACGTCGGCGGCGAGGATGGCGGCCAGTCGACGTTGCAAAGCGGGTCCCCTTTCCGCGCCAATATTAGTGGACCCGCAAGCAAACGCCAATCGCGATAAAGAAACCACCACGCATATGGGCAGGCGTCATTTCAGCACCAGCTTCATATCGGCGTATTTGGAGGCATTGATGCCGCCGGTGACGACGAGGAAGCGCACGGTCTGCCCCGATTTCAGACCGAAGGTGGCGTAGGGTATTTTGACCACGGCCTTGCTGCCGTCGAAGGGCATGCGGCCGTCCTTCCAAAAATCGCCATGGATTTTGACGAAATCGTCCCGCGCCGCATCGTAGCGTACGGGTTCATGGTCGGAGAAAAACGTGTTGAACGCCACGCCCGGCATTTCGCCGCCGCAGGTCGAGGCCCGGCTATTGGGTTTCTCGTACCCTTTACACACGGCGACGTCTTCTATCGCAACGTCATAGCCCGAGGTCTCGGCGAAGAACGGTTTGCCGCCGGTGGACCGATCGAGATCGGTGTCGAAATAGACTTGCACGATGGTCCCGGCCGGCGCTTGCTTCAGATGGGTCAGAATGTCCCGCCCGGTATCGAAGACCAGGGTCAGATGGGTCCCGTCCGTGTCGACCCGCACCGCCTTGGCCTCGAGATCGCTGGATATGCCCTTCGTTACCGGCCGCACCTCTCCGCCATGGGTCAGCGTTTCCTCGGCCGCGGCCAGAGTATACGAAAGCATCGCTCCGACACATGCCATTACCCAAACGAAGCCGATTTTGCTCATGAATGCCCTCCCCCAGCGTCTTTGTTGAGGTTAGCATAAATAAGCGGATAGTCTTGGCCGCCGAATCGGGGAGGGTTCGAAGATGCCGATCGAAAAAACCGACACGGTCGTTGTCGGCGCCGGACAATCCGGCGTGGCGATGAGCGAACATCTAAGCCGTCACCGCGTACCTCATCTCGTGCTGGAACGGCACCGTATTGCCGAGCGCTGGCGCACTGCACGTTGGGACTCGTTGGTCGCCAACGGACCGGCCTGGCATGACCGCTTTCCAGGCCAGACGTTCGACGATGTCGACCCGGACGCCTTCCCCACCAAAGACAGGATCGTCGACTATTTCGTTGCCTATGCTGAAAAAATCGACGCCCCAATCCGCTGCGGTGTGGAGGTCACGGAGGTACGACGGCAAACCGGCCGAGCCGGCTTCCATGTCGAGACCTCGGACGGCCTGATTGAGGCCAATAATGTAGTGGCCGCCACCGGCCCGTTTCAACGCCCGCTGATCCCGATGATCGTGCCTGATACCATAGACGTCACGCAGCTTCACTCATGCGAGTACCGCAATCCCCGTCAACTGCCGACGGGCGCCGTGTTGGTGGTCGGCGCGGGGTCGTCGGGTGTGCAGATCGCCGACGAACTCCTCCGCGCCGGGAAGCCGGTATATCTCTCCGTCGGTCCCCATGATCGCCCGCCACGCGCTTATCGCGGCCGCGACTATGTCTGGTGGCTGGGCGTGCTCGGCAAATGGGATGCCGTCGCCAAGGAGCCGGGTACGGAGCATGTCACGATATCCGTCAGCGGCGCCCATGGCGGCTTCACCGTCGACTTCAAGGAACTCGCGGCACGAGGCATGTCGCTCGTCGGCATGGCCACATCCTTCGAAAACGGCGTCATGAGCTTTGCGGCCGACTTGGCCAAGAACATCGAACGAGGCGACGCAAACTACTTGTCGGTGTTGGACGAAGCCGATGCCTATATCGCCCGCAACGGCCTAGACTTTCCGGAGGAACCCAAAGCCCGTGACCTCGCGCCGATGCCGGACTGCGCCACCGACCCGATGCTGTCGCTGGACCTCGCGGCGGCCGGCGTCACGACCATTATCTGGGCCACCGGTTATGCGACGGACTTCGGCTGGCTGAAGGTCGACGTCTTCGACGAGGACCGACGGCCGAAGCACCAGCGCGGTGTGTCGACCGAACCGGGCATCTACTTCCTCGGCCTGCCCTGGCTGTCGCGCCGCGCCTCCTCCTTCATCTTCGGCGCCTGGCACGACGCCAAATACCTTGCCGACCACATCGCCGCCCAACGCGACTATCTGGCCTATCGAGGTCCTATGGAGTGATCGACCGGTCGGTGACGGTTAAGCCGACTTGATCAGGGACATCAGATAGACGCGGTCTTCTTCGCTCCAGGCAGACGGGTCCTCGCCATGGGCGACGACGGCATGGAGCTCCATCAGCTTGACCACTTCGTCCTGTGTGGCGGCGACGACTTTGCCGGGGCAGTCCTCCATGCCGGGATAATCCTTGCAGGCATAGGAATAGGCTTCGGTCATTTGTCTTCTCCTATTCAGATTTTCTGTTTCGTCAAAATTCTGAGAATGTCGGCAGATCGTCCGCGAGCTTGATCCAGGGTTGCCGGCGGGAGACGTAGACATGGGTTTGCGGAGAAATGATCGACGGCTCGTCCAACGTCGCGGCCGCAAACCAGGCATCCGCCCGCCAGTCCTGTCCTTCAACTTCCTGTTCCGCGTCGTAAGTCAGAGTGGTCCCACAGTCGCCGCAGAAACCGCGATTAACGCCGGCGGTTTTTTCGCAGACTCTTAGCTCGCCCTTGGTCACCATGAAGTCTTCCGCCGCCACCTTTGCCCAAGTTACAAATGCGCCGCCGAGAGCGAGCTGGCACGAGCGGCAATGGCAATGACCGGCCCAGGCCGGCGGTCCATCGATCCGATATCTGATCGCGCCACAATAACAACCTCCCTCATACGACTCCCGTTTCTCCACCACAGCATTCCCCTTCTAAAGACTTCAGAAAAACTACCACGACTTCGCCCATTAGAGAGCTCAATACAACTCGATTTACATTTCAATCATTGAATAATTTCTCGAAACATGCCAATCAATAAAATTCAATAACTGTAATAAAAACTTACAAATGGATTGGTCGCGCACGCCCTCGCTCAACAGTCTTCGCGCGTTCGCCGTGCTCGCCGAAACCGGTGGTTACACGGTCGCGGCACAGCGCCTCAACGTCACCCATGCGGCCATCAGTCAGCAGGTCAAGGCGCTCGAGAGCAGGCTCGGCGCAACCTTGGCTTTGCGGGAAGGCCGTGGCATCCGCCTAACTGAAGTCGGGAGGGCCCTGGCACGCGATCTTAATGCCGGGTTCGAGATCATCGGCCTGGGTCTCGACCGTGTGACCGAAGCAAGCGCCGGTCAACCGGTCCAAGTAACGATGTCGCCGGCTTTTGCGGTGGAGTGGTTGATGCCGCGGATCGCGGAATTCCAGACCGCCCATCCCGACATCACGCTGCTCCTCAATCCGACGGCCGAGAGAATCGAATTGAAACCCGGCGGCATCGATGTCGCCATTCGCTATCGGGACCGCCGCCGCCCGGTCAAAGATCTGATGCCTATCCTGATTTCGGACATGGTCATCGTCGGCACGCCGGCTTTGATCGGCGACCACCACATTGAGGAGCCGGCGAGTCTGGTCGACCTGCCCTGGCTGCAGGAGCTGGGCACCAACGAAGTCGCCGAATGGTTGACCTATCGCGGCGTGGTTCCGGACAAGCCGCCGTCGATCAACCAGATGCCGGGGAACCTGATCATGTCCGCCGTCCGCCGCGGCGACGGCATCACCTACACCGCGCGCGCTTTCTTTCGAGACGAACTCGACGCCGGCACGATGGTCGAACTCTTTTCGGAGCCGGCCTTCGGCCTCTACTATCTGGAGGCAGCGTCGAATTCGCATCGCCCCGCTGTCAAGACTTTCATAGACTGGCTGTCGACGAAGGCGGAAGAAGTGGTCGTTTAGTCCGTCGCCGTTATGGGAGAGGCATCAATGGACTTCGGTATCACCTGCAACAAGATCGATGAGATCGGTCTGGTCACCCATGCGGAAAATCTCGGTTACCGGTTCTGCTGGGTTACGGACAGCCACCTGCTGCGCTCCAACCCCTGGGCGGTGCTGGCGCTGGCGGCGCAGCAGACGCGGACGATCCGGCTCGGCACCGGGGTGGCGGTGCCGGGGCTGCGGCTGGCGCCGGTGGCGGCGGGCGGGATTGCCACCATCAACCGGCTGGCGCCGGGCCGCACCTTTCTAGGCATCGGTACCGGCAACACGGCGATGCGCACCATGGGCCAGCGGCCGGCGACCATCAAAGCCTTCGCCGAATATATCCGCGTCATTCGCACCCTGCTCAAGGGCGAGCAGGTCGACTACACCCTAAACGGCGTTAGCCACCCGATCCGATTCCAGAACGCGGACCGCGGCTATATCGACATCGAGCACGATATTCCGATCCATGTCGCCGGCTTCGGTCCGCGCGCGCAAGCGCTGGCCGGCGAGCTGGGCGACGGCCTAATCACCGGTATCCCCCGCGGCGGGACCGTTCCGCAAGCCCTGACGAATGTGAAGACCGGCGCGGACCGGGCGGGGCGGAGCCTCGACGGCTTTTACACCAGTGCCCTCGTCAATCTGGTGATGTTGGGATCGAGCGAAACCCTGGAGAGCGAGCGGGTGATCGCCGACGTCGGTTCCGCCGTCATGGCCAACGTGCATTTCCTGGTCGATTGGGTGAAGGAAGACCCGAATCGGGAGCCACCCGACTATGTCAAACCGATCTGGCGCGACTATTTGGATTTCCACCGGCAGCGCGACGCCGATACCCGGCACCAGAAGCTACACGAAAGCCACTATACCTATCTCGACCCGGAAGAGGCCCGCTTCATCACGCCGGAGATCATCCGCAATTTCTGCCTCGCCGGCCAGCCGGATGAGATCGTCGAGCAACTGCGTGAACTCGCGCGCCAAGGCCTCGACGCCATCAATTTCATGACCCCGCTGGACCGCCAATACCGCATCATGGAAGACTTCGCCGACCGGGTGATGGCGCGGATGTAGGGAGAAACTCACACCAACGGCACATAATCGTATTTCCCGATCCCCTGAAGCACCAGGAAGGTCATCGACGTCTTCCCGGCGTTGGTGACCAGATGCGGGCGGGCGGCGGTAGCCGTGTAGGTGTCGCCGGGGAAGAGGCGGACTTCTTCCTTCGGCTGCTGCAGGAACAGGCGCATTTCACCTTCGAGCACGTAGAAGGTATCGTCGATCTCCGTGTGGGAGTGCCAGGGCACGGTCTGATCGGATGCCAGCGTCAGCTCCGTTATGCGGAAGCCGGGACGTTCAAGGTGATAGGCGCGGTGTTCGACCTCATAGAGATGGCTGCCGTCCTCGAGTGCGGGTTTGGCGGTCATGTTCGCTCCTTTCCGTTCGCTTCGGCATTGCGCTAGTGTATATCAGTCGGAGGTGAGTTGCAGAGGGGGCAAGCGATGAAGGCGGCCTATATCGAGCGGCATGGGGGGCCAGAGGTACTGCAGTATGGCGAACTGCCAGATCCGGTGGCCGGCCCGGGCGAGGTGGTAGTCGATATCCACGCGGCCAGCGTCAACGCGGCGGACTGGAAAGTAACGCGCCGACGAATACGGCACCTCGACCCTCAACTTCCCCTATATCCTTGGCCGCGATTTCTCCGGCACCGTCGCCGCCCTCGGCGACGGCGTGACGGACTTCGCGATCGGCGACCCGGTGTTCGGCGTTTGCGATGTCGGGCAGGAAGGCGCCTATGCGGAAAAGATCGCGATGAAAGCCACAATCATCGCGCGCAAGCCCGACAGCCTTTCCCATACCGAAGCCGCCGCCTTGGCCCTGACAGGCCTGACCGCGCTGGTCTCCATCGAAGACACGCTGGAACTTAAAGATGGCGAGACGATATTGATCCAAGGCGGTGCGGGCGGCGTGGCCGGCTTCGCCGTGCAATTGGCAAAGTATCTGGGCGCGGCGGTGATCACCACGGCCAGCGCCGCCAACCACCCCTATCTCCGCGATCTGGGCGCCGACTGGATCATCGACTATCGCGAGCAGGACTTTACGGCAGCGGTGTCGGACTGCGACGCGGTCTTCGATACTGTTGGCGGCGAGGTCGCGATACGCAGCTTCTCGGTCCTGAAGCCCGGCGGGCGCGCCGCCTTCATCGCCTCCGGCGCCACCGCGCCCGAGCCGCCGCGGGACGACGTGCAGTCTCTGCGACCCAAGGTCGGCCGCGACCGCCCGCATCTGGAACGCATCGTCGAATTGGTCGAGGCCGGGGCCGTGCGGGTGCCGGAGATCGCGACCTATCCCCTCTCCGACGCCGTCGAAGCTCATCGGGTCAGTGAGGCCCGTCATCTACGCGGCAAACTGGTTTTCGAAATTCGCTGAAAGGAACCCGCCGATGACCCGCCCCCTCACCTTCCAAGTCATCACGCTGCCGAGCGGCACATGGGACGAGGTCATCGCCCAGTTTAAGCGCGTGGAAGCGCTTGGCTTCGATATGGTGACCACCGGCGATCATTTCGTCGATTGGAACGATCCGACCCGCCCATGGCTGGAAGCCTGGACCCTTTTGGCCGCCGTGGCGCGAGAGACGACGAAGATCAGACTGGCGACCTATGTGACGCAGATCCCGTTGCGAAATCCGGCCATGCTGGCGCGCCAGGCCTTAACCGTCGATCACATTTCCGGCGGCCGCCTCGACGTCGGCATCGGCACCGGCCTAACCATAGATCCGGTCTACGATATGATCGGCATCCCTAACTGGAACAACGCGGAACGGGTTGCGCGTCTGCGGGAATACGTCCAGATCGTCGATCGGCTGCTGGCCAACGAGACCTCGAGCTTCAGCGGCGAGTTCTACGAGGTGAAGGACGCGGTGATGAACCCGCGCCCGATCCAGTCGCCACGCCCGCCGATCGTCGTCGCCGCGTTGGGTCCGAAGATGTTGGAGATCGCGGC
This sequence comes from Alphaproteobacteria bacterium, assembly GCA_965216645.1. Taxonomy (GTDB): domain Bacteria; phylum Pseudomonadota; class Alphaproteobacteria; genus CBDCGJ01. The sequence goes on from CBDCGJ010000023.1 coordinate 84,396, forward strand.
GGCCCAAGCCGACAAATGGAATACGCTCAGCTTCGCTCAGGATTTCGAGTCTCAATTGAACGAGGCCACCGAACGGACGAAGCGTCTCGATGACTTGTGCCAAACCAATGGGCGCGATCCAGAGACGCTGCAACGCTCCTTCCTCATGTTCGATCCGGCCTCCCGCGCGTCCGGCGGTTCGATCAATTACTATCAATCGGAGAACCTTTTCGTCGATCAAGTTTCCCGCCTTTGCGATGCGGGATTTCGGGAAATCGGCCTCTACTACCCGATTTTGCGGGACGAAGAACCGGCGTTCGAGCGTCTGGCGACCGATATCATTCCGGGCCTAAAACGCGCATACAATAATTAGCGTCATAACAGCACATATTCACACCGCTCTGACAGACATGTGACGACAGTTGTTGAGCCATCGCCTGGACAGCGGCGGGACCGCGCGACTAGCGTCCTCCGCAGGCGTGGGCGACCGCCGTGACGCGGCGCCTGCGCTAGTATCGTTAATTCAACTGACGAACAACTTGGAGGTATGAGTAAAATGAAAACTGCCTTGAAAATGATTTTGGCCGGCGCGGCGACGTTCGCGCTCGCCAGCACCGCGCAAGCCGGCGGCATGGTTCTGACCGGCGCCCAACTCGACAGCGTCGCCGCCGGCGGCGTGGAGCAGGTCAATGGATTTGTCTGCCCGGTGATCCATACGGATGCGGTCCTGAATGCCCAGAACGGCATCGAGATCAACGGCGCCTATTCGATCCTGGGCCGGGCGTGAGCGTACCGATCCACGCCACCAATGGCGATGGTGCCGGCAGCCCCGGCGGTTCCTTCTCCTCTCCGGGAGACACGGACTACACGGCGATCTGGTCTCTCGCCGAATAATCGGCGAACCCGTTCCTCGAGGCGGGCTTGACCCGCCTCGAGGTGCCGCGCCGTATTCAAAAAAACAAAAACTCACGACAATGCATTGGATCAACCGAATGACGGTGGCATCCACGCTGTTCGCGACAGTGATTGGCGCGACGGCCGCCGCCGCGTACGACCGCTCGCCCATCGTCCGTTCCGTCAAAGAAATTCGCCAACACAATGTCGTCCTGCAGCAATGGGAGTTGAGTTGCGCGGCAGCCGCCTTGGCCACCATCCTGCGTTATCAACACGGCATGCCGGTGACGGAGCGCGCCGTCGCGCTCGGCCTGATCGATAGGGATGTTTATTCTCGCCAATCCGGATATCGTGCGCATCCGGCAGGGTTTCTCGCTGCTCGATTTAAAACGTTACGTAGACGGTCTCGGCTATCAGGGGATCGGCCTCGGCAAACTCACAATTGCCGATCTCGTGGAGAAGGCACCGATTATCGTGCCGGTCAACTTGCAGGGATTTGCTCATTTCGCCGTCTTCCGCGGCGCGACCGATAGGGAGGTCATCCTCGCCGATCCCGCCTATGGCAATGTCACGATGTCGGTCGAGAAGTTCATGGCCGGCTGGATCTTTTATCGGGACATCGAACGGGTCGGCTTCATGGTGACGGAAGCCGGCATGCCCGCGCCGCCCGGCCATTTATCGCCGACGTCCATGGAGTTCGCGGTGTTGCGGCGGCGCTGATTTTTTCGAGGGGAGATTTGTTAATGAAAAGGATTGTCCGTTGGCCGATATTTCTCGGCCTGATCGCGTTTTGGATCGCTGGTCCAGCCTGGGCCCAAAGCAACAAGATCGAGGTTCTGGAGCGTCAGCTTAAGGAACGGGACAAGGTCATTCTGGAATTGCTCGAGCGGGTGGAGGCCCTGGAGAAGCGCACAGGCGTGCAGCGCCGTAACGGCACCGCACAGGAGACGCAGGCTTCACCATCGAACGCCGACACAAGCAAACCAGGCACCGTCGTCGTCAACGAACAGGACGCGGAGCGGGCGCTGGAACGCTCCTTAACCCGGGAAGGTGCGGTGCTGTTGCGGCCCGGTTTCCTGGAGATCGATCCCAGTTTCCGTTATGTCCGCCGCGAAGACGCGGCCGCTGGCTTCATTTCCTCCGGCGGGGGTGCGATCGCTGGCATGACCGCGCTCGAGGCGGACCGTCTGACCGCCGATCTCGGCCTGCGTCTGGGTCTGCCGTGGGACGCGCAATTGGAACTCGGCCTGCCCTACCGCTGGGGCCGTATCGAGACGTTGACCAGCAGCAGCTTCGCAACCGTGGATTCCGATACCCAGTCCGGGAACGGTTTCGGCGGCGTCCGCGTCGGTATCGCCAAAACGTTGCTCCGCGAAGGTGTCTGGCAGCCGGACTTGGTGGGCCGCTTGACCTATCGCAGCGAAAGCCTCGACAACAGCGATATCCCGCTTGGTGATGGTTTTCACCGCGTCGAAGCCTCGCTCAGCGCCTTGAAGCGACAGGATCCGGTCGTATTCATCGGCGGCCTTGCCTATCAGCACAGTTTCGAGAGGGACGGCATTCAACCGGGCGACGCCCTCACCGCCAGTTTTGGCGGCGCCATCGCACTCAGCCCGGAATCGTCCCTGCGCCTGCTGGTCAGCGGCGGCTATCGCTGGAAGACGGAGTTCAATGGCAGCCGCATTCCCGACAGCGATCAGGTCCTCGGCACGTTCAGCGTCGGGGGCTCCACATTACTGGCGCCGGGCTTATTGCTCGACGTGGCGTTGGGTATCGGCTTGACGGAAGATTCCGAAGACGTTTCATTCTCGATCTCCATCCCGTTCCGGGTCGCCCGGCCGATTTTCTAAGCGGCGACCGCAATCGGCAGACCGGCCTTGGCCAATGCCTGCCGGTGATGCTCCATGTCCGCGGCATGCTGGTAATGCAAGGTCGCCAAATACTCATCGATGCTGAAAGCAGGATCGAGCTGCAGCACTGCCGCGCCATGGCGCCGGGCGCCGGCATCGTCGCCCGACGCGGCCAAGGCGGCGGCCAAGCTGACATGCACGTTCAGATCCGCTGTCGACAGCTTGCGGAAACAGTCGATCGCTTCATCATAGTGTCGGGCAACGAAGTGAGCGCGGCCGAGATGGCTCCAATAGCGCTCCGGGTGATAAGGGTTCAAAGCCATGGCTTTCTTGATCCACGCCACCCCCTCTTCCGGCGCGCCGGTCCAGGTGAGCAGCTCCCCCTGCTGCACCACGATCAGATCGTCGTTGGGATTGAGTTGCAGGGCCCGCTCCTGATGGCGGCGGGCCGCCTCGAAATCGTTGGTCATCACGCCGATGGCGGAAAACAAGCGATGCACGTCGCTGTCCTCGTCGTCCAGGCTCTGCGCCTCGTGGACATATTCGAAGGCGCGCTGCAGCGCCGCATCGGCCGCCCCATCCTGCCAACCGTTAGCCACCGCCTGACCCGTAACGCAGGCCCGCCAGGCCCAGGCATGGGCGTAGTCCGGCGCCAGTTCGATAGCCCGCTCGAGATAATCGAGGGCTTGCCGATTGGCGTCCTGATTGGAGCGATGGTGCAACAGCTTCCCCGCCAGCAGCAACTCATACGCGGCCATATTCTCCGGCCGCTTGCGGGTCGCCCGCTCCTGCGCGTCGGCTTCGATCCGGCCCGGCAGGGTCGCGACGATCGCCGCCGTCAGCTCATCCTGCAATTCGAAGATGTCGTCGATTTCCCGGTCGTAACGGTCGGCCCAGATGTGGTGATCGCCGCCGAGCGCGTCGATAAGCTGCGCCGTGACCCGCACCCGCTTGCCGGCCCGACGGACGGAGCCTTCGAGGATATAACGCACGCCCAAGTCCGCCGCGACTTCCTGTAGGTTCGCGGCCTGGCCCTTATAGGCAAAGGCCGAGGTCCGCGAGATCACGAACAGCTCCTTGAATCGGGACAAACCGGTCAGAATGTCTTCGGTCAAACCGTCGGCAAGATACTCGTCGTCGGGCCCCGAACTCATACATTGGAAGGGCAATACGGCGATCGAAGGGCGGTCCTCAGCGACGGGCAGGGTGAGCGTGGACTGCCCGGGCTTCTCGACGCCGGTAACGACCTTGAACAGCTTCACTTCGCGGGTGATGTTCTTGAGGCGCCGCTCGCCCGCCGATTCGAAATGGGCATCGCTGAGTTCGCGCACCTGATCGACCACCGCCGCCGAAACCAGCACGCCGCCCGGTTCCGCCAGCGGTTCCAACCGCGCCGCCACATTCACACCGTCGCCGAAAACGTCGTTGCCTTCGATCATCACGTCGCCGACATTGATGCCGACGCGAAACAACATTTCGACCGCGCCGTCTTCCTGGTTGAAGTCGGCAACGCCCTGCTGAAACTCCACCGCGAAATTGACGGCGTCGACGACGCTGGCAAACTCAATCAACGCGCCATCGCCCGTGGTCTTGATGATCCGGCCGCGATGGCGCTCCAATCCCGGATCGATAAGTTCCCGGCGGCAGCGGCGCAACCGCTCCATGGTTCCCGCCTCGTCGGCTTCCATTTGCGCGCTGAAACCAACGATATCGGCAACCAGGATCGCCGCTAGCCGCCGGATAATCTGATCGGACATGGATTCGCCATCTACCTATTAGTGATGACTCATATTACCTGCTTTATCGGCCGCCGACAGCGGAAAATTCGCCAGATCAGCCCTCGACGAACACCGTCGCGTTGCCGGTGACCACAACGTCGCCCTTTTGATTGCTGGTGGTCAGTTTTAGATCGATCGACTTGCCGCCATTTTCGGGGGTTACGGCGACCACTTCCGCGACACCGGTCAGGTCGTCGCCGGGCCAGACCTGATTGGTGAACCGGACGCCATATTTACGTACGGCCTCATGACCGAACAGATCGGTAACCAACCGCCCCGTGATGCCCATGGTCAGCATGCCATGGGCGAAGACGCCCGGATAGCCGGCCGCTTCGCGGCTGTAGAGATCGTCCGTATGCAGGGGATTGTAATCGCCGGAGGCGCCGGAATACATGACCAATTGCGTGCGCTTCAGATCCTCGACCAGCGTTTCCTCGAACCGGTCGCCGACCGAAACATTTCCGCCTACTGCTTGCATATTGTCCTCCTAACCCTGATCCACGGGGCGTTCGGTTTTCACGCCGACGCTGCGCGCGGTGCAGACGAGTTCGCCGGCCTCGTCGCGATATTCGATAACCCGTTCGCTGAACATCAGTTTACCGGCGCGTTTGCTTTCCTTCTCCCAGGACCGGCCGTCTTTGGTGGTCGCATAGAGGACATCGCCGGCGCGTAGGGGCCGCTCGAACTCGAAATGCTGTTCCGCATGCAAGCCACCGCTGGAGGCCGGCTTGCCCTCGATGCCACTGGGCGAGGCACCCGAACCGAACCAGGGCTCACCCGGCTTCAAGCGTAAATGGTAGTCCGGGTTAAACTGTGCCAAGGCCTGAGGAAATGTCGGCGGCGCCACGATATCGTCGCCACCTTCAAAATTCGGGTCACAATACTCCTTGCTCATGTCACCGATCGAGCGCGCGAACATCATGATATGGCTCGCCTCCACGGGAAATTTCAACGGTTTGTCATCGCTCATGAAAATTCGGCCTTTCCTATTATTTCGGTTGTGCGGCGGATCCCGGCCTGGAGAGTGAAGCGTTTGCGCCGCTTCGCCATGCCGCAATCGCGCGCCTTTTAAGATTTGCAATCTTGCGGTGCCGCGAAGTCTAAATTGTCAATGTACCGGCTGACAAGTCGCACCCGGTCGGGTCAGATGTCAACATCCGACATCCGCGAGGAATAGTCCCACGCCATCATACGCCGCGGCTGAATCCGAACGGTTATCTCCTCGTTAGATCGATTGAGTAACCAACCTGCAAGTTCGGATCGATCCTGTCCCAAATACCGATCAATCAAAAGCCGCAATATGGACAAGTCGCGATCTGGCGTTAAGGTTACATCGCCTTGGCCGCGCACGCCTTTGTAGGGCGGTCGATCTCCCGCGACTTCAAATCCGCATCTGGGATATTCGCTTAGCGCTTTGACAATCCGCGATGTCTTAGGCGTGGCGCACAAGATTTCACCATTCCGCCATATATACCAAAGCGACACGACAATCGGGTATCCGGACGGCGCCAATGCCGAAAGGCGCACTGGAATGAGTGCCGAACGTAAGAATGTGTCTCGTTCGATTTCGTCCAACATTGCATTTCCTCCCAGTTCTATACGGGCCCTTACAACGGCCATGACGTGATCTAAACCCGGCACTTTTACGTAGGACTATCAAACAAAAAATTGGAGAGTGTAATGTTAACGATATACCGCGCAATCATGGATTCGGATGAAAACCCCCTGCAGGTCCTGCCTCCGGCCCAACGCTTTCAAATCATGGTTCTGCTGAGCGTGATGTGGACAACCGTGTTCTGCACCGCGGCTGGCGCCTGGTTTTGGTACGGTGAACTCATGATCGCCCACGTTCTTGTGGCACTTGGCGTGCTTCTCACCGGATTAACTTTTCGCCGAGCCAGCACAGTCGGAACCCACCGCGATCATCCCAACCGAGACGGAACCGCCCGTTACGACGACGTTTGGGGCGGCTGAAATAAACCTTCGACATAAGCCATGGAGCATACGGATGTTGCAAAAATTATCCAGGTATCTGCAGCAGGCATTGGGGTCATCTTCTTACGCTCAACGTTACTATTGGCAGGCACGTTTAGCACCACTGCAAAGGTGGTGATTGTTGGGACGGAGGCGAGCTAGAACATGTCGGTACGTGCATGAAAACTTCGAAGATACCCCAGTGGCGGCGGCCTTCAGATGGGGGCAACCGACAATCTGCAAAACGCTCGATGTGAAAACCCAGGATGTGCGGCACGGAGCGTACATTCAAACGAGGTGGTGCACCTTTAGTCCTCGAAACCGATGTAGCGGACGAAATCTTCGTTGGCTTCGCGATGGGATTTGACGCCGTTGGCGGAGAAGTCGTCGTCCGGATAGCCCATTGCGATGCAGGTCATGATCACCTCGTCCTCCGGTATCTTGGCGACATCGCGGACGATATCGGAACGCATGATGCCCTGGCCGTTGACCACCGTGCCGAGGCCGCGGTTCCAGGCCGCCAGGACGATGCCGTAACTCAAGGCGCCTAAATCGAAATGACAGACCGCGCCGGGGTCGAGCACACGGTCATAGGTCAGGACCAGGGAAACCGGCGCGTCGAATTGGCGAAAGCCGCGCAGCACCCAATCCTGCCGCATTTCCTTGTCGTCGCGCGCGATTTCCATAGCGGAGAAGAGCTGTTTGGCGATCTCCACCTGACGGAAGCGATGGATGCCTTCATAGGGGCCATGGGTGACGATGTCGCGTTTCGGCTGCGCGCCGGCCATCATCTCTTCCATATTGCGCCGGCGGACCTCGTCCAACGGCGCGCCGGTCAGCACATGGACATGCCATGGCTGAGTGTTGTCTAATCGCATGCTGTTTTGTCAAGCTCTCCTGGCCATTAGTCTCCACCGCCGGTGAAGTGTTGTCTTCGTGGTCGACATGGTTGTCGCCGCATCATGGTGGTCGCTTGGTGAAGGTGTCTCCATGTTCATCACGCCGTATCCGGTGCGTTTGGCAACGGTCGGCAACACAGATAGCGAGATCACCTTGCACCGCGCTCCCGGCGGGGAGCCTTCGGGGCCTTTGCGATGCTTGGGCCCGTTACGGAAGTTGTTTTCTAAGCCGCGTCCTCCTTGCCTTGCCATCTGAAGGCTTCGCCAGTGACCAGCATGCGGTGCAGGATCACCGCCAGCTTGCGCGCCACCGCGACCCGCGCTTTCTTCATGCCGGCACGCTTCGCCAGTTTCAGACCCCAGGCTTTGAGATGGCACCAGCGTCCCAGGCGCGAGAGGATCACCGTCGCGGCCTCGAACAGGTGGCCCCTGAGCAGCCGGTCGCCGCGCCGGGAGATCCGGCCGACATAGTCGACCTCGCCCGATTGATGGCGCCTCGGCGTCAGGCCGAGATAGGCGCCGACCGCATCGGAGCGGGAGAACCGGCTTGGATCGTCGATCACCGCGAGATAACTTTGCGCCACCACCAGGCCGACCCCGGGGGCGCTGATCAGCAGGCGGCAACGCGGGTCTTGGGCGGCTTGCCGCGACAACAGGCGGTCCAGCCGCTTCAGTTGCTCGTCACAGGCCTGACGTAGCGCCAGCAGCGGCAGGACGATCTCCCCCAAGCTCGGGCGCTCGTCCAGCAGTTCCCGGACCCGCCCGGCGAAACGAGCGCCGCCGGCTTTGCCGACCTTTAAGCCGAAGACCTTCAAAAGGCCCCGGATCTGATTGCCGAGATCGCGGCGGGTCCGCACCACGGCGTCCCGCGCCACCACCAAACTGCGCCGCTCATGACTCGTCAGATCCTTCACCCGAACCTCGCGGTACCAGCCGATGCGGGCGATCTGCGCCAGACCCGCCGCGTCGAGCGCATCCGTCTTGTTCAAACGCAGGGACAGTACATTCTTTGCATGACGGGCGTCGATGCAGACCGCCGGCAAACCGCGCTCGCGCAACCCGTGCCACAGCCAGGGCGACAAGCAACCGCTCTCAAAGACGACCCGCTCTATGACGCCGGCAAATCTCTCAAGCGCCCGGGCAATCGCATCAGGGCAGCTCCGCGCCTTGCCCCGCCAAACGGTCTCCCCACTCCCGTCCATCACACAAATGCTGGTCTCTTCCAACGAAACGTCCAATCCGACATAATTCAACATGGTCATTCTCCTTCTTTGCCTAACAGAGCGAATTGCAAACAAACTCAGTTTAGGCCGGAGAATGACCAACTGCGATTACCCCATGTTCATCGACGACGGGGCGCCCTTGCCGACCTCGATGATCTCATCGATCAGGGCGCGCGGGACGGGATCGGATTTATAGCCGCGCACGCTGCGCCGGGTTTTTACAAGGGTATCGAAATCCATTTTACTTACTCGTTATTCAAGTGGGTGGGTTAAAGCGAAGATTTGGACCGGTTGGGCTTTACCGCGCAACGCCACTTCGCCGACCGCCTGCTTGACGGTCCCGGCGGGTAGCGTGACGGTGTCCAATACATCGGCGGAGACCAAGAAATCATGCCCCTCCGTCTTGCACAAGGCCTCCAGGCGTGCGGCGGTATTGATAGTGTCGCCGAAATAGGCGATTTCCCGCTTGTCGTCGCCGACTTCGCCGGCCACCACCGGGCCGCCATGCATGCCGACGCGAAAGCCGGGAACGGTGCCGAAGTCCCGTTGGTAACGCGCCGCCGATGCGGCGACCAACGCCTGAATGTCGAAGACGCATTGGATCGGCCGACCGTCGGCGATCCGTCTGTCGAAAGGCCAGGTGACAATCACGCCGTCGCCCATATAACGATAGGTGATGCCGCCATTCTCCGCGATCGGCTGGGCAATATCGAAGAAGAATCGGCCGATTAATTGTTGCACCCGCACGTCGCCCAACGTTTCCGCCAACCGAGTGGAGCCGGCGAGATCGAGGAACATGAACACCAGGTTTTCCGCGACTGGCTTGTGATAGCGGCCCAGCAAAAAGCCCATCAGGACACGGCCGCCGATCAAGCTCCTTAACCGCAAGATGACGTTGAGCAGCGTCGCGGAACCGAGCGAGACCGCCATATCCTGCAAGAAAGCCCGATTGCCGTGTTCGGGGGCATAACGGCCGGCCTCCGCCCCCAGCAGAAATGGCAAGACCTGCACGCAGAATGCCGCAATGGCGGCCCAGGCCAGGGTCGACAAGAGGATAAACGGCAGTAGCGGCAAACGGCGCAACCAGGCGCCGCGCGGCCGCTGAACGACGAACAGCTCGAAGGCCGCCACGCCGCCGATGATGGCCGCACCGACAATGGTACCGATCCCCGGCTGCCCGCCCTCGACCAGGTTCGCATAAGCGAAACCGCTCACCCCGCCGATCGCGGCAAACAGCGCGCAAAGGGTCAGGCTGTGTTGGGTGCTGTGGCTGAACTTTCCAATCACCGTCATTCCGCCTTATAACGACGCGGTCCTATCGGTAATCCAGCAACTTCGGGAGCGCAAATGCAAATCTCTTTCGACGTCATACCGTTCCGGCCAGCGGGGATACGGCGATGAAACTATGCCGCTTCGACGACGAGCGCCTCGGCCTTGTCGACGGCGACGATGTTTTAGATGTGTCCGCCGTGATCGACAACTTGCCGTCGTACCGTTGGTCGCGCCCTTGGGCCGATCCCGTGATCGAGAGGCTGAACGACCTCCGTCCGCAGATCAATGCATTACGCGCCTCCGCGACCCGGCAGCCGATCGCCGACACTCGATTGAATGCGCCCGTGGCGATGCCGTCGAAGATTATCGGCGCGCCGGTCAACTATCGCGCCCATCTCGAGGAAGCGCGTACCGATGCTGGCCTGAATCACGGCCGCACCGTGCAGGCGATCGACGAAATCGGCTGTTTCCTGAAGGCCGGATCCGCGCTTACCGGCCATGGCGCGGCAATCACTCTGCCCATGGCCAATGCCCGTATCGATCATGAAGGCGAAGTCGCCGTGGTTATCGGCAAGCCGGCACGGGCGGTACCGGCGGACAGGGCACTGAATTATATCGCCGGCTATGCGCTAGCCCTTGATATGACGGTCCGAGGTAAGCAGGATCGATCCTTGCGGAAATCCTGCGACGGCTTCGCGGTATTGGGACCATGGCTATCGACGGCGGACGAGATCGCGGATCCCGGCGCCATTTCCTTCGACCTGGCGGTCAATGGCGAAACTCGCCAGGCCGCAGATACCGGCCTTCTGATCCGCTCGATTCCCGAATTGATCGAAATGTGTTCGGCCTTCTATACGCTGCTGCCAGGCGATGTGATCATGACCGGCACGCCGGAGGGTGTCGGTCCGGTCGCGTCAGGCGATCGCATCGAGGTTTCGTCCCCTCTCCTCGGCCGCCTCGCCGTTTCCATCGTCTAACGCATATCGCAAGGCGGCGCGGGCGAGCAGACGCGTCGAATCCAATACCGGCAGCGGTGCGTTCGTGTCGTCGATGACCAACGGCAGTTCCGTACAGCCGAGGACCGCGGCGTCGCAACCTTCCTCCCGTAGCCGCGCCAGCGCCCGACACAGGAAGGCGATAGACTCCGGCAGAAAACGGCTATTGACCAGTTCTTCCATGATGATGCGGTCGATTTCGATGCTTTCCTCCTCTGTCGGCCGTACGAAGCCGAGGCCGCGGGCAGAGAGCTTTTCCGGATAGACCTCGCTGTCCACGAGCCATTTCGTTCCCGTCAGCGCCAACCGCCGATAGCCGTTTGCGGCCGCCTCGTCCGCCACAACCTCGGCGATATGCAGCCATGGCAAGGGCGACTGCGCCACGGCCAGGTCGAAGGCCTGATGGATCGTATTGTCAGGACAGATTAGAAAATCCGCGCCGGCCGCCGCCAATTTCTCGGCGGACACCAACATCAGCGCCGCGACACCCGCCATATCGCCGTCGTCCAGACATGCGACATAGTCGGCCAAAGGCGGCGTGTGCAGAGACACTTCGGGATGATTGTGAGGGCCGAGATAGGCCGCTCCTTCCACACAAATTGTCCGATAACAGAGCGCCGCGCCTTCCGCCGAACAGGCAACGATACCGATATGCTTCGTCACAATTGGCTCTTCAAGAACGCCATGGTCCGTTCGGCGGCGCCGGCTTCGGTTTCCAGCGGCGCCGCGATAAACTCCGTGACGCCGGCGTCGCGCAGGCGGGTCATGCCCTGTTCCAACGCCGTTTCGTCGCCGACGATGGAGATATCGGCCGGCCCGGCTGCGCCTTCCCGATCCAACATGGCGCGGTAGGACGGCAATTGACCGTAGATCGCCAACTGCTCGTTGATCACGTCGTGGGTCGCCGAGATGTCGTTGGCCAGAACGATTGGAATGCCGGCGACGATGCGCGGCGCCGGCCGGTCCGCCTCCGCCGCGGCTTGGCTCAAACTGGGCTGAATGTGCTGACCTATGGTGCGCGGCCCCGTCATCCAGGTCACGGTCCCGTCGGCCATGGCCCCGGCCAGTTTCAACATCACCGGGCCCAAGGCGGCGACCAGCAACGGCACTGGCGTCGGCGCGTCCGGCACCTCGAGCCCCCAGACCGTGCGATACAACTCGCCGCTGAATTTGGCCGGCGATCCGGCGAGAAGCGGTGTGAGGATCTGCAGATACTCCCGTATGTGCCGCGCCGGTTTGTCATAAGAAAGGCCGAACGCGTCCTCGATAACGATCTTGTGGGACAGGCCGATGCCCAGATTGAAGCGGCCATTGCTGGCCGCCGCGGCGCTCAAGGCCTGCTGCGCCAGAGCCGTCGGGTGCCGGGGATAGCTTGGGATCACCGCCGTGCCGACGTGAAGACGCTCCGTCGCCTGACCGGCGAAGGCCATGGCCATGACCGCGTCATGATTGCGGATATTGGCCATGTAGAAGGAGTGGAAGCCGCCCGCCTCCGCCGCCTGTGCCGCTTTGACGATGTCCTGCAGCCGCGTCGGGGAACTGGCGTCGCCGCCGATCATCAATCCGATTTTCATGAAATTGCTCCCGTTTCGCTTAACCGTCCGGCAGGACGGCCTGGCATTCGATCTCAACGGTCAGGCGCGGATCGATCAAGGCCGAGACCTCGACCAATGTCGACGCCGGGCGGTGCTCGCCGAAATAGGCGATTCGCCGCGGGTTGATGGCCGCGCGGTCGGAGATATCGGTGAGGAAGACCTGGACCTTGACCACATGTTCGGGCCGGCCGCCGGCGGCGCGCAGACAGGTATCCAAGGCATCCATGGCAACGTCGAACTGATCCACCGTGCTTTCCGGCACGCTACCGTCCGCCCGCATGCCGACAACGCCAGACACCCAAATCAGATTTCCGGCCCGCACCGCATGACAATAATGGCTCACCGGCTCCAACTGCCCGTCCACCATGAAGCGTTCGATGGTCATCTGTGAGGCTCCTTTCGCTTCAAAGCGTCATGCCGCGCAGGACCATGTCGCGTAGGGTGACGATGCCGAGGGGGTTGCGGTCGTGGTCGACGACCAGGGCGCGGGTCAGGTGGAAGCGGGTCAATAGGCGCACGGCGAACTTGATGTTCATCTCCGCCGCCAGGGTCAACACCGGCTTCGACATGACTTCGTAGACATTGACCCGTTCCGGCGAATGGTCGTGGGCGACGACGCCGCGGGCGATGTCGGCAACCACGATAATGCCGAACTCATCCGACGGGTCGCTGCGTTCGACAATCAGAGAACTGGTCTCGTTGGCTCGCATCAGCTCCACCGCCTGGTGGACGGTATCGGTCGGTGCGACGGTGACGACGCCCTCGCTCATCACGTCGGCGACGCGGACGAACTTCTTCTCGGTCATAGCGCGTCCTTGATTTCGCTGATCAACGCCTCTTCCTGAGTTTTCAGGCCGACGGCGTCCTCGATCTCGATCTGCAGGGCGATACCGCTACCGGGCTCTTCATCGAATTTCCCGGCGTCCGCGATGCATTCCAGGATCTCCCGCGCCTTGGGCGCGGCGACCAAAAAGACCAAGACGTCTCGCTGGGCCGTCAGCTCCAGTCCGAGAAATGTCTTCTCCGGCTGCAGGCCTTCGCCCCGCACGCCGGTGATCACAGTGGCCCCTGTCGCGCCAGCCGCCCGCGCCGCCTTCATGACCGTTTCGGTCTTCTCGTCGGCGACGAAGGCCATGATCAATTTCAGGTTCATGACTCCTCCTTGCTTTTAACGGGGGAATGACGGTGCCTGAACCAAATGGCGATCATGTCATACCCCAGAACGGCAATGATCGGAAAGACGCTGGCGAAAGCGATCAGGCCGAAGCCGTCGATCAGCGGACTGCGCCCCGGTATCGTCGAGGCCAGGCCGAGGCCGAGGGCGGCGACCACCGGCACGGTCACCGTCGATGTGGTGACACCGCCTGAATCGTAAGCCAGCGGGATTATGTACTTGGATGCAAAGAAGGTTTGCACGATGACAATGGCATATCCGGCCATGATGTAGCTTGGCAACGGCGTACCGGTGACGATGCGGAATACGCCCAGTCCGACGCCCACCGCCACGCCAACAGCCACGGCGATACGCAGATGGAACGCCTTGATCGCACCGCCCGACACATCCTGCGCTTTTAGGGAAATCGCAATCAGGGACGGTTCGGCCACGGTGGTGGAGAAGCCGATGGCGGCGGCGAAGACATAGACCCAAAGATAGTCCTGCCAACGCACCGCGGCGCCGGCGCCGATTTCGAGAAACGCCCGGTCGGTCAGTTGCCGCGCCATGGTTTCGCCAAGCGGAAACAGCGCCCGCTCGAGCCCGACAAGAAACAGGGTCAGCCCGATCAAAACATAGACGAAGCCGACGATGACCCGGCGCAGATTGGCCGGCCGCCGCCCCACCGCGAGCGCCTGG